>JAFWDI010000029.1 GCA_017513125.1 Lachnospiraceae bacterium
AAATCCACCAGCCAGATCCCGATCGAGATCTGGGTGAATGACCCTCTCTTTTCGATCTTCGTGATCTTCGCGCAGAGCGCCTTCCCGGCGTCCATCAGGCGCGCGAAGATGATATTGTCCTTTTCCGGAATATATCCGACCCTGCGCCCGTCGGCTGCCAGCAGCAGGATGGCATGCTCGTCGAATTTGTTATCCTCGCGGCGCAGAGTGAGCTTATCCCCGACCGCGACCGCGTCCAGCACGGACGGATCCTGCAGGTGCGTGGTCCCCGCGATATACGAGTCGAACAGGTGCACCTCGCGGATCAGCGGCTGCAGCAGCTCGCCGATCCCGTTCCCGTCCGCCTGAACGATCAGATCCTGTTTTCGGTTCAATGACAGTTCGTCCGCCATATCACGCCTCCGTTTCCCGCCGCGCTCCGGTGCGCCGCAGGCTCCGCCGAACCGGCATGGGACTTTTAACCGGCATCGGGCTTTTCGCTCACACGTTCATCAGCCCGTCCAGCACATCCTCCAGCTGCCGCCGGTACTCGCGGTACTGCCGCAGCCCGTTCCGGAGCTCCGCCTTCGTCTTTTCGCAGGCATCCTCGTCCTCCAGCAGCATACGCCAGGTGTACGGTTCTGTCGTGCGGATCTCATCGATCTCTTTCTCGAGCTCCTCGATCCGCAGGGCAATGTCCGGCATCTCCACCGCCGGCACCTCGCCGCCCAGATCAGCGAGCGCCTTCCTGACCAGGGCCGCCGCCTCGGTGAGGCGCTTCAGGTCGTTCGCACGATACGCGAGGAGCGCCTGGTTCCACAGATCCATCAGCCCCGGGATCTCCTCGGTCATCGGGTGTGTATCCGGGTGCAGCTGCTTCGCGATCCATCGGTAGAGGTCGCGGATGCGCTTCTCCTCGTACTCGGATAGGATGCGGCCTTTCCGCGCGGCTTCGTTTCTCCGGATCATGTCCTGCAGGTTCGCGTAATACTCCGCCATCTCGCGCTGCAGCTGTTCGATCATGACATCCTGATCGGGCTCTTCGCTGCGGTTTGCGGCCGCCTGGCAGAACGCGATCATCTTACGTAGTTTGATGCACTCGATCTTTTCCTCATAAATGTCCGTCAGCAGCTGCCCGAATTCGCATGTGTAAAGCCTGCCGATATGGACGGCCTCCTTCTCGAGCCGGTCCCGCTCCAGAATCAGCTCCTCGTAGCGTTCGGTCTGTCCGCCGCTTTCACGGATCAGTTCATCCATCGCACACCTCAAAATCATAAAGGTCATAATACAATGTCACGATCCGCTCACCCCCGATCTCCGCTTTTTCGAAGAACTCGCCGACAGAGCGGTACCAGTGCTCCCCGTCCCCGCTGTCGAAGCGGATCACCACGGCGCCGTCCTCCTCGAGGGCCTCGACCGTGTACTCACGTCCGGCGAAACCGCCTTCCGGATCATACGGCGCGCCTTCCGCGTCCGCAAACATCTCATAGCAGAAGCGGATCTTTACCGGCGTCTCCAGCAGCTGATACAGATCGAAGAGGTCGATCATCCCCTCCGTGAGGACTGCGGCGGGGAGAGGGCCGGCAGGCAGCTCGTCCGCGCGTCCCTCATACCCGTACTCTTCGCGTATCAGCGTCTCGCGCACCTCGTACAGATCCCTGATCAGTCCCCGCATAAGGCTGAGATTTCCGAAAAACGGATTATAAACGATGCGGTTCGCCAGATCGTCCTTCGCCTCGAGCAGCAGGCCTTCCGCCTCCGCGAGGCACCCCTCCTCCTTACGGATGCGCGCCAGGCGGGTATAGATCTCGGGAAGCGGATAGTACCGCATGTCCGAGATCGTGGGGCGGGCTTCATAGAGCCCTTCGACGATCTCGCGGTACTTCGCCTCGTCCTTCTCCACGTAATAGCCGTTCCGATACATGTCCGCAAGCTTATATGTGCAGACCGGATTTCCCTGCTTCGCAGCTTTCTCGTAATAATGAAAGGCCTTCTCGTAGTCCCGCGTGCCCGTGCGGCCGTAGTACCAGATGTAGCCCAGGCCTTCGAGCGCGGGCTCATAGTTATATTCCGCGGCAAGCTCATAATACTTCAGGGCCAGATCGAAATCCTTCTGCTCATAATACCAGCCGCCCAGATGCATCATGGCCCGCGGGTCCTTCGTCTCCTCGATCAGAAAACGCGCGGCTTCGGTGAAGAGGAAGGCCTCCTCTTCGGAAGGGTTCGTCTTCCGGTCAAAATCCCTGCAGATATTCATCGCTTCACGGATGGTCATGATCAATCCTCTCTTCCGCTGCGGTCCGTCTCAGATGCCCGGCGGCTTATAACCGTACTTCCGCCGCCGGCACTGACAAGTTTTCGGCGCCTGCCCGCCCGTAAGATCCTTCCTGTTCCGCGTCATTGAACGTTGACTCATAACAGATAACAGAAAAATAACGGAAAAACTCAGACTTTGGACCTTTGGTGACCCCGCCCCGACGGGCGGGATCGGAAAATGGAGGGCCGTGCAGAGCGCCCGGAAAGATGCCTCAGATCTCCATCGTCTCCGTGGTGTTCGCCGCGTCCAGCGCGAGCTGCAGCGCAGACAGGCGCGCGGAGACTTCCTGGTAGGCGTCAGCCGCCGCCGCAATGTCGTAGTTCGCGATGGTATAGTCGATGATGTTTCCGGTGTTATAGCCCAGGACGCGCTCCTTCGGAAGGCGGGCGGCCATCACGCGGAGCTTCTCCTTCTGCGCGTTCAGCTGAGGCAGGAGCACCAGCGCCCGGTCGATGGTCAGGCCGTCAAAGCCCGGCAGCGTGTGCGTGGTGTTAAAAACGTTCACCGCGTGCTTCGCGGTCCGCAGCTGCTCCTGCAGGGCCGCGATCTTCGCCTGCGTTTCGGCGAAATCGTACGCCGGCCGCAGCGTCTCGGGGTCCTCGGTCGAGGCCGCGCGGAACGTGGCGCTCTTCTGCTCGTTCTCCTGCAGTCTGCGAATCTCGTCCTCGAGCTTCTTTATGAGTTTTCCGGCCTCCGCCGACGTGTATTTCATGCCGCTCCTCTCCGGGCGCGCCGCGCGCCCATCACGATGTTCTTCGAGCTACAGTATAGCACTGTTTTTCCGCGGACAGCCAGCCCTGCCGGCACCTGCGGGCAATATCGTCCGCCCGGCAATGCCGGCGGCCCACAGCGCACCGGTCCCTGCGGCAGGGGCGAAAGCATCGAAGCGCGACCATGAAAGACCGATCGATACACACAGGAAAAACGAGGGAGAAATGTTTGTATCCGCACAAACATTTCAGCTCGACTGAGGCGGGAAATCATCGGATCTCCCGTCGAATTCGAGCGGTGCCCTCGTTTTTCTTATGTGTGAGATCTTAGTCTTTCAGGGAGCGCTGAGCGTTTACGGCCTGCTGCAGGAAGCCGGTGCACCCGCCGCGGCATGGCCCGCCGCTACACGGCCCGCTCCCGCCGCAGGCGCCTCTGCAGCGCGATAAAATAGATCACGCATAGCACGATCCCCGCCACGGAAGATGCCGGCACCGCCAGCCCGATGTGGAACAATATGGTCGGCGTCTGCCGGCTTATGATCCACGAGATCGGAAGCCGCACCAGAAACGCTGTCAGGATGCCCTGAATCATAACGAACCGTGTGCACTCCATGCCGTTGAAATACCCGATGAAGCAGAACACGAAGCCCACGAGCAGGCAGTCAATGCCGTACGCTTTCAGGTACTCCGCGCCCGCGGCGATGACCCCCGGATCACTTGCGAAAATGCTCGCCAGAATGTCTCCGTGGAAATACGCCAGCCAGAACATGGCCACGCCGATCAGGGTCGATACGATCACCGCATAGACGAAGCCGCGCGTTGCTCGCTCCGGTTTTCCGGCTCCGCGGTTCTGCGCGACAAACGCTGCCAGCGACTGCATGAACGCAAGCGGAATCAGCATGATGAAGTAGCAGACCTTCTCCGCCACGCCCACACCGGCTGAGACCGTGACGCCGAGGCCATTGATCAGGGACAGTATTACGAGAAACGTGACGTTCGTCAGAATATCCTGAAGGGCAATGGGCGCCCCGATCCGGACGATCTTTCGGATGATGACCTTCTCCGGGCGGAGATGCGCCCGCTCCAGCCGGAACGGCAGCTTCTTCCTTCGGATCATCAGAAGTGACAGCAGTACGCTGATGCCCTGCGCCGCCACGGTCGCAATAGCCGCTCCGCGCGCACCCATATCCAGACCCGCCACCAGCAGGAGGTCGCCCGCGACATTGTACACACAGGCGATCACGACCGTGATGAGCGGCGTATGCGAATCACCGAGTCCGCGAAACACGCTGCTGATCAGGTTATAGGCTATGATGACCACATACCCCAGTCCGCAGACGCGGATGTAGGAGATCGTCTGGGTCATCGCCTCCTCCGGCGCGTTCAGCAGACGCGAGATCACACCGGCTCCGGCTGCAATGACCACCATCATGACCACTCCGATCACCAGAAACATGATACTTCCGCTGCCTATGATGCGGCCGCACTCGCGCTCGCGTTTCTGACCGATCATCTCGCCCAGATATACGGTCACGCCCATGGCCAGGCCGCTGATCATGCCCATCAGGGTGCTCATCAGCAAGGAACCCGTCGCCACGCCCGAAACGTCTGCCGGCTGCGCGAACCGCCCCACGATCAGCAGGTCGACCGCGCCGTAGAGCGACTGAATGAAGATCGCAGCAAAGACCGGGCCCGCGAATTTCATCAGGGGCCCGAGGATCTTTCCTTCGGTAAAATTCATGGTTCTTTCCATAGTGCACTCTCCACACGGTTTCAAAAAAACAAGCCGGACAGAAAAACAGGCATCTCAGCCTGTCATCTTATCCGGCTCGTCATTCCTCTGATGACTTCACCCTCCGATGAACACAGGTTATTCGGTTGGTCTTTCGCGCTCCAATATAGCACAGCACAGGATCTTTGAAAAGTCCTGCCGGTCTCTCCCCGCGGTTACTCCTCGAACAGCACCGTCGAGAAGTACCGCTCCGCCGTATCGGGCAGGATCGTCACGACGGTCTTCCCCTCGCCGAGCTTTTCCGCGAGCTTCAGGGCCGCCGCCACGTTCGTTCCGGAGGAGATGCCGCACATGATGCCCTCGAGCCGCGCGAGGTCGCGCGCGGTCTGAATGGCCTCCTCGTCGGTCACGATGTAAATGTCGTCGTAAATGTTCTGGTTCAGAATAGGCGGGATGATGCCGTCGCCGATGCCCATCTGTACATGCGTGCTGACCGTGCCGCCCGCGAGGATGGCCGCGTTCTCCGGCTCGACCGCCCAGATCACCATGTCGGGGTAGAGCTTCTTCAGCGTCTCGCCGATGCCGGTGATGGTACCGCCGGTGCCGATGCCCGAGCAGAAGCCGTCGATCGGACCCGCGACCTGCTCAAGGATCTCGAGCGCGGTGTGATTCCGGTGGGTCTTCGTGTTATTCGGGTTCGCGAACTGCTGCGGCACGAAGACGCGCGGGTCCTCCTGCTCCATCTTCAGCGCCATCTGCAGACACTCGTCGATGGCCTTTCCTATATCATTATCATCATGCACCAGGATGACCTCCGCCCCGTAGTGGCGCACCAGCTTCCGGCGCTCCTCGGAGACCGAGTCGGGCATGATGATGATCGTGCGGTAGCCGCGCACCGCGCCCACGAGAGCGAGGCCGATGCCCTGGTTTCCGCTGGTCGGCTCGACGATGATCGTGTCCGGCCCGACCTTTCCTTCCTTCTCCGCCTGGCGGATCATGTTATAGGCGGTGCGGGTCTTTACGGAGCCGCCGACGTTCAGGCCCTCGTACTTTACGAGGACCTCGGCATTGCCCGGTTTATTCATGCGGTTCAGGCGGATCATGGGCGTGCTGCCCAGCGCCTCAAGAATGTCATTGCAGATCATGGTGTGTCTTCTTCTTTCTTCGATATCGCGTTCCGTACCGGCACGCGTTTTCTGCGGTCCTTTTCGCGTATCCGCGGGTCATGCGGGAGCTGCACCGCGGCAATGCCGCGAACGCGGGACATACGCCCTTATATTTTGCCCTCTGGAGTCTGATTTTGCAAGGGAAAGCACAAAAAAGGGGCTTCGGCGATCTCTCACCGAAGCCCCCGGTTCACTGATTCGCGGGGATCATGCCCCCGGAAATGGCGGATCAGAGTCCGTTGACATACCTGCAGGCCGCCAGCGCCGCGATCGCGCCGTCCGCCGCAGCGGTCGTCACCTGGCGCACGGTCTTCGAGCGGCAGTCACCCGCGACGAACACGCCGGGGGTCTTCGTCACACAGGTCTCGTTCGTGTCGAAGTATCCGTAGCTGTTCAGGTCGCAGAGCTCCGCGAAGGGATCGTTCTCGGGGATCAGGCCGATCGCCACGAACAGACCGTCGCAGTCGATGCGCTCCTGCGAGCCGGGGGCGCCGCTGACGCCCGAGGTGTGCTCGATGGTCACGCCGGTAAACGTCGTGTCCGTCCCGATCTCACCGCCGGCCGCGCCGGTGAACGCGGCCGCACCCGCAGCGTCGCTCCCCGCGGTGTGCAGCGCCGTAAGCTTCACGCCCGCGTACGACTTCACGTTATCGCGCGCGAACAGCACTTCCTGCAGCTTCTCCTCGCCGGTAAAGAAGTCCAGATCCTGCAGCATCACGACCTCGCTGCACTTCTCGGCCAGCAGGACCGCCTCCTGCAGCGCGGAGTTTCCGCCGCCGGCCACACAGACCTTCTTCCCGGTGTAAAAATCGCCGTCGCAGACCGCGCAGAACGAGATGCCCTCGCCCACGAGGTCGTCCTCGCCGGGCAGCCCCAGCATGCGGTGCTTCACGCCCGCCGCGATGATCACGGCCTTCGCCTCGAACTCGCTGTCCTCGGTCACGACGACCTTGTGATCGCCCTCGTCGCGCACGCCGGTGACCTCCGAGAACTCGATCTCGGCGCCCTGGCCCAGGATCTGGTCGAGCATGGCGTCCGCAAATTCATTTCCCGTCACGGACGCGAAACCGGGGATGTTCTCCACCTTCGGGGAGTGCGTGATCTGCCCGCCGAAGCCGGTCTTCTCGATCACGAGCGCGTTCTTTCCGTTCCGCTGCGCGTAGAGCGCCGCGGTCATTCCGGCGGGGCCGCCGCCGACGACGATGATATCGTACATGGTATTCTCCTTCCGGGCCGCGGGGCGGGCAATGCCTCCCGGCTCTGACAGTATTACGGAGCCGCAGATCTGCGGCCCCGTAAGGTCCTCTCTTTCAAATGCTGTTTACCGGGTCTTCAGCCAGCCCTTGATGTCGCTGACGCCGCGGTACTTCTCAAACGTGTCGCCGTGGACCAGCACCAGCGTGGGCGCCTGCTTCACGCCGAAGTGCTCGACCATCTCCTTCTCGGAGTTCGCGTCCAGCGCGGTGTACGCGATGCCCGCACGGTCTAGGAGCGCGCCGGCGGCCTTGCAGTTCGGGCAGGTCGCGGTCTTGAACAGGAAGATCGCGTCGCCTTCGGGCGCGACTACGGACTCGGAGGCGGCTTCCGCGCCGGCTTCGAGGATGGCTTCCGCGGAGACGGCATTGGCCGCGGGGACCACGATCGGCTCGGCTTCCGCCGCGGGCGCCGCAGGGGCTTCCATCACTGCCACCGCGGGCTCGGAGAACGCCTGCGCCACTGCCGCGGTCATCTCGTCGGCCGGCGCCGGGTTCGGGCCGGCGTGGGTCAGCGTCGAGCGTCCGATGTTATACACTCTGCGGTCCTTATACTCCTGCGCCTTACCGTCGTTCCAGTTCTGGACCGGGCGGTAATATCCGGTGATGCGGCTGTAGACCTCGGTGGCCTGTCCGCAGATCGGGCACTTGAACGCCTCGCCGGTGATGTAGCCGTGGTCGCGGCAGACCGAGTAGGTCGGGGACATCGTGTAGTAAGGCAGCTTATAGTTCTCGGCGATCTTCCGAACCAGCGTCGCGGCGGCCTTCCAGTCGGGCAGCTTCTCGCCCAGGAACGCGTGGAAGACGGTGCCCGAGGTGTAGAGGGTCTGCAGATCGTCCTGGATGTCCAGCGCGGAGAACACGTCCTCGGTGTAGCCCACGGGCAGGTGCGAGGAGTTCGTGTAGTAAGGCGTGCCGTTCATGTTCGCGGTGATGATGTCCGGGAACTCCTCGGTATCATGCTTCGCGAAGCGGTAGGTCGTGGACTCAGCCGGGGTCGCCTCGAGGTTAAACAGGTCGCCGTACTGCTCCTGATAGTCGGACAGGCGCTCGCGCATGTGGTTCAGCACGTCGCGGGTGAAACGCTGCGTGCGCGCGTCGGTCAGGTCGGCGCGCAGCCAGTTCGCGTTCAGACCCACCTCGTTCATGCCGATCAGGCCGATCGTCGAGAAGTGGTTGCTGAACGTGCCCAGATAGCGCTTCGTGTAAGGGTACAGACCCTGGTCCAGCAGCGTGGTGATGACCTTGCGCTTCGTGTTCAGGCTGCGGGCCGCGATATCCATGAGGTGATCGAGGCGCTCGTAGAAGTCCTTCTCGTCCTTCGCCAGATAGGCGATGCGGGGCATGTTGATCGTCACGACGCCGATCGAGCCGGTCGACTCGCCGGAGCCGAAGAAACCGCCGGACTTCTTCCGCAGTTCGCGCAGGTCGAGGCGCAGGCGGCAGCACATCGAACGGACATCCGAAGGCTCCATGTCGGAGTTGATGTAGTTCGAGAAATAAGGCGTACCGTACTTCGCGGTCATCTCGAACAGAAGCTTATTATTCTCGGTCTCCTCCCAGTTAAAGTCGCGGGTGATCGAGTAGGTCGGGATCGGATACTGGAAGCCGCGGCCGTTCGCGTCGCCTTCGATCATGATCTCGATGAAGGCCTTATTCACCATATCCATCTCATGCTGGCAGTCACCGTAGGTGAAGTCCATCTCCTTTCCGCCGACGATGGCGTTCAGGTTCTTCATATCCTCCGGGACGGTCCAGTCGAGGGTGATGTTCGAGAACGGAGCCTGCGTGCCCCAGCGGCTCGGCGTGTTCACGCCGTAGACGAAGGACTGCACGCACTGCTTCACTTCCTTCTGGCTCAGGTTATCCACGCGGACGAACGGCGCCAGATAGGTGTCGAAGGACGAGAACGCCTGCGCGCCCGCCCACTCGTTCTGCATGATGCCGAGGAAGTTTACCATCTGGTTGCAGAGGGTCGACAGGTGGCCCGCCGGGGAGGAGGTGATCTTTCCGGGAACGCCGCCCAGGCCTTCCTGGATCAGCTGCTTCAGGCTCCAGCCCGCGCAGTAGCCGGTCAGCATGGACAGGTCGTGCAGATGGATGGCCGCGCTGCGGTGGGCCTCGGCGATCTCGTCATCGTAGACCTCGCTCAGCCAGTAGTTCGCGGTGATGGCGCCGGAGTTCGACAGGATCAGGCCGCCGACCGAGTAGGTGACGGTCGAGTTCTCTTTCACGCGCCAGTCATTGATCTTCAGATAATTATCGACCAGGTCCTTATAGTTCAGGAGGGTGGAATTGATGTTGCGGACCTTCTCGCGCTGACGGCGGTACAGGATGTAGGCCTTCGCCACGTCCGCATAACCGGACTCGGAGAGGACCTTTTCGACGCTGTCCTGAATCTCTTCGACGGTGATCTTTCCGTCTTTGACTTTCGACTCGAAATCTGCGGATACGTGCAGGGAGATCAGCTCGATCACGCTGGGGTGATACTGCTTTCCGAGCGCCTCGAACGCTTTCGTGATCGCGGCGCTGATCTTACTGATGTTGAAATCAGCGATCTTTCCGTCTCTTTTGACTACCTGATACATAAGAAAACCCTCCTCGGACTGTGATACTTTTATAAGCGCACAGCAAAAAGCGCTGCAAAACGCGCAGTATCAAGATAGCACGCGGAGGAAATGAGGTCAATATATAGTTTCTATCAAATTTCTAAACAACTAGATGTAGTGGTTGAGAGAGGTTTTCATAAGGGCGGATTGTTCGCGTTACTGTACAAAAAGAGCTCCGCCTCTTTTACGATCCGGGCTTTCTCGCCCGGTTTCTGATAGAGATGGTCCGCGCCGGGGAAGACCCGGATCCCGGCTCCGGTGCGTTCCGCGTAGGCGATCGTGTCGGCCGGGTCCACGACGTCGTCCCGGTCTCCCTGCAGGATCAGGATGTTTTCCGGCGCGGGCGGATCCGGGGAAAACGCGTCGTGCCCGCAGAGGCTCTCATAGAAGTCCCGGCCCAGCGACATCTTCCGCTCGTAGCCCATCACGATCTTTTCCCCGCGCATCATGGCCGCGAAGTCTTCGTCCGGAAGCAGGCCGCGGAAGACCTTGCTCATCTTCAGGGCGGGCGACCGCAGGATCAGGCGTTCGAAGGCGTTCGGATGACCGTTTCTGTACAGGGTCGCAAGATATCCCCCGAAGCTGGTCGCGAAACACGAAAGCGGAACGCGGGTCTGCCGTCTGATCCGCCCGACCATGTGATCCAGGTCGCTCAGACAGTTCTCCACGGTCAGAAAGTTATCCGGCGCATCGCTCTCACCGTGGGCCGGCCAGTCGAATGTGACGACCCCGATGCCTTTCCGGTCCAGACTGTCCCGGAGCGCCGCGATAACGGAACTGTCCTTGGAACCCGCGAACCCGTGAAGACAGAGCAGGGCCGACGTATGTTCTTCGCGCAGGTTCCAGATGTAGGGAATGCTGCGGCCGCCGGTCCTAAGCAGCGCGCCCCTGACCGGATCGGCGCTTCCGTTCTGCAGTCTGTTCTCGTTCAATTCCGCCGTTTCTCCTCTATCCGTTCGACAACGCTTCCGCCGTTCCGATCTCACTCCACCCCGCGAAGCTGCACGTCGTCCGCGTATTTCCGGACGATCTCCGCGAATCTCCGCAGATCTTCCGGCGTGTGCGCGGAAAAGCCCCCGAAGGGTACCGTGTCGCGGTCCGTGAAGCTCTGCAGGAAATAATGCCGCGCGCCGCGGATCATCTGTCCGATCTCCTCAAAGTCCGCCGCTTCGTGGAGTTCCTTTACGACCGTGGTGCGGAACTCGTAATCGAAGGAGGGGGCGTCGTCCGCAGCGCCCGTTTCCGCGGCTGCGGCGCCCGCGGCAGCCCCGCTCCCGGATCCGGCCCCGTGCTCCGTGATCAGCCGGATGCTCTCCCGCACCGGAGCCAGGTCCATCTTCTCCACGCCGCAGGTCACGGCGTACTTCTCGGGGCTGTTTTTGACGTCCATCGCGATATAGTCCGCCAGCCCTTCGTCCAGGATCTGCCCCAGCAGCTCCGGGTGATACCCGTTCGTGTCGAGTTTCACCGCAAAGCCCAGCGCGCGGATCTTCCGCATGAGCTCCGGCAGGTCCGGATGCAGGCAGGGCTCTCCTCCGGTGATCGCGACTCCGTCGAGCAGGCCTTTCCGCTTCTCCAGAAACGCCAGCAGCTCCGCGTCGTCCATGACCGGCGGCGCGGTCCCGATGACCAGCTCGAAGTTATGGCAGAACGGGCAGCGGAAGTCGCAGCCGCCCAGAAATACCGTGCAGGCGACGCGGCCCGGGAAGTCGAGCAGGGTCATTTTCTGCAGTCCGTGGATCTTCATAATGGTTTGATCTCCTGTTTGGGCTTCTATACAGCAGCCAGAATATGCATGTTTCTCAGGCCCGCGTCCGCGATCCCGTCATTGACCGAATACGCGTGCTTTTCCAGATCGCCGCAAATCGCCTTCGTCAGATCCTGGCCGATCAGCTCGTCGATCACGTCGGCCGCGATGCCCTCGATCACGTCGTACTTCTCTTCCGCGGTCTCAGGGTCATTGTCCGTCGTGAGCAGATACTCGAACAGCTCGGCGTCAGGCGACAGCGGCGAGGGCAGCGCGCGCAGGGCGCGGAAGCTCCATTTATAATAAGGCTGATACGTCCGGGCCAGCAGGAACGCCGCTGCCGCCGCGCTCTTCACGAATTCGAAGACCGCCAGCTGCGCCGCCCCGGTCTCGCCGTGCGCGAGGCAGCGGCGGTAGTTGTACTGCCCGGCCTGCGCCATCAGCAGCAGATGTCCGGCCAGCTTCTTCCGGCGGACGTCTTCCGGATATGCCGCGAGCGCCGCGCGGATCCGCGTGACCTCGCCGAAGCGGTCGAAATACAGTTCGCCGTTCACCGCCTCGGCCAGAGCCTGCTCCGGCACCGCGAGCCACTGCTCCGGGGTAAGCGTCCCGTCCGGGCTGCCGCATTTCTCCGCGAAAAACTCCGCGGTCCGGAGCACCCCCCGCCGCGCCCCGCCGACCGGCTGCATCAGCGGGCGGGTATATCCCATGAATTCGCGCGGGAGCTTCGCGTAGGCGCGCTCGAGCGCGAACGCGGTCCTGCGGTCGACGACGTCTTCAACGGGCAGGAAGATGCAAAAGCCGGGTTCGAAGTCGTGATCCTCGGAGACCTTGTCGTCGAAGCCGAAGCATTCCGAACCGCTTCCGGCGAGCCCGGCCGCGAGGTACGGGAGCACCCCGGAAAACTGCTCTTCGAGCATGGGGCGTCCGTACGTCTCGAAATATGCCCGCGAAAGCTCCAAACCGTTCATGTTCTTCCTCCGATCTCCGGTTCCCTCCCGGCGCCGCGCCCGGCGGAGCCGCATGCCTCATTCCCGGCCGTACTTCGCATACAGCTCCTCCGCCCGCCGTTCCAGTTCCTCCGCCGCAGCGAAATATCCGTAATAGGAAAACGTCGGCGCGCACTTCTCGCACACGAACGCGTAATATCCGTCGCGCGGCGCATCGCCGGGCCGTTCATCTTTCGGATCCAGCAGTTCGTACGCGCGGTCCAGCAGACCGAAGATCTCGCCTTCGCCCTCCTCAAGTCCGCGCTCGTCCTCGATCAGGTTCGCGATATTCAGGCAGGTGATCGCCTGTTCCAGACAGCCGCCCGGGACCCGGCCCATCTGCTCCATGGCCAGCCCGTACAGCCCGCGCGCCTCGTCGAAGCGGCGGAGCGCGGCGCAGGTCAGCGCCATATTGTTATAAAGCCCGCCCAAAAGCTCCGGCCTCGTCTGCGGAGCCGCCTCGTAGACCGCCCGCGCCTTCGCGAAGAGCGTGACGGCCTGCTCGTTCTCGCCAAAGGCATTGTACGCGGTCGCGCAGTTCACGTAGGTCGTGCCCGAGCTGATCGTGCCGTCGAAATCCATCGCCTCGACCAGCCGCAGGGCCGCCTCGGCGTTCTCGAACGCCTTCTCCCGCTCCGCGGTCTTTCTGTAGTGCCCGACCAGTTCATTGCGCAGCATCAGCTGCCCGCGCAGATCCTGCCCGAGCTTCGCCTCCTCGAGCCAGTAGAGCAGGTGCCGCTCCGCGCCCGCGTAGTCGCGCCGGCTCATGTACTCGTTCATCTTTTCGACGATCCGCTGCTGCGGCACCGGCTTCACCGCCGGCTCCGCCCCGTAAGGCTCCTCGCACAGCGGGCAGCGGGGCTCGATATAATCTTCCTTCTTCAGGGTGCCGTCGTCCATGTTCTTCCTCTTCAGATATGTTCCCGCGCCGCGTCCGCGCCTATCTCTTCAGATACTCGGATGAGACCGGAAACTCGAAATACGTGTCCGGATAAGGCTCGTTCTTCAGCGTAAAATGCCACCACTCGCAGTCCAGCGGCGCGAATCCCTGCCGCATCATGGCCTTCTGCAGCAGCATCCGGTTCCCGTACTGCTCCTGCGTGACGCCCTGATAGTCCGGATGCGAGACCTCGCTGAACAGATCGAACGGGCTGCCCATGTCGACTTCTTTTCCGGTCTTCATATCGAGCAGCGTCAGGTCGACCGTGCTGCCGCGGCTGTGGCTCGACTTCGAAGCCACATAGCCCCGGACGAACAGCTCCTGCTTCTGCAGGTCGGGATAGAAGTACGGCTTCATCCGGATGTCCTGATCCTCGATGCCCCAAAGCACGAAATGCTTCACCGCGCATACGGGCCGGTAGGCGTCGAACACTTTCAGGCGGTAGCCCATCACGATCAGTTCATTGCTCACGGCTTTCAATGCCCTCGCCGCCTCCTTCGTCAGCAGCGCGCAGGGCTCCTCATAGCCGTCGATCCGGTCGCCGATGAAATTATAGGTCGAGTAGTACCGGATCTCCTGCACGATCTGCGGGACGTAGTCCGCCAGGACCACAAATCCCGAAGGGTCCATCGCAACGTCGTTTTTATACTCTGCTCTGATCATCTTTCCGCTCCGCTCAGGGGCTGCCCGTTTTCGTGCCGCCCCGTCTTTTTCCGGGCAATGCCTCCGCCGGCCCGGCCGGCGCGGAACTGCCCGCTTTCATAAAAAGGATAGCACGAAACGCGCGCGGGATGTTACTCAGTTCTTTACTATCGCGCCGCAAAATGATACATATTAATTGTCGAATTTTGCGCATTGACATATTTATTATTTATAACAGCATATGGAGGTCTTTATGTCCGAAAAAAGCACCGCGCCTCTGGCGGTCGAACCTTTTGATAAAGAGTGGGGCGTAGGCGTATCCGGCCTTACGCAGGATCCGTCCCCGTTCCCCCGCGTGAACTTCCTTCTGAAATGGACGAAGGAGCGCGAATCCACCGCGGATTCGCACCGCGCGCTGATCGTGACCGAGGGATATAAAAAGTACGCGATGCAGCCCCCTGTCGTGAAGTGGGGCCTGATCCTTCGCGACATCTTCCAGAACGTCCCGGTCCGCATCTGGCCGCAGGAGCTGATCGTCGGCGAGCTGGCCGCGGAACCGAACAGCGCCCCGATCTACCCCGAGTTCTCGATGGACTGGGTCTGCGACGAGTTCCGCTCCGGCTGCATGGCCGAGCGCACGAACGACCGCTACATCATCAGCGACGAGGTCCGCGACGACATTCTGGGGATCGAGGATTTCTGGAAGCATAAGACCCTGGGCGAAGCCTGGGAAGCGTCGCTGACCGACGAGGAGATCGCGACCTCACACATCTGCAAGGGCATCAACCGCTCCGGCCTGTTCGTCTACGCCGGCGTCGGCCACGTCTGCGCGAACTACGAGCGCCTGTTCGCCGAGGGCTTCGGCGGCATGCGGAAACGCGTCGAGGAGGCCATGGCCGGCCTCGACACCTCGGACCCCGAGGACTGCCGCCGCCGCGAGTTCTACCAGGCCGAGCTCTACACCCTGGAGGGCTGCTCGAGCTATATCCGCCGCTACGGCGACCTCGCGGAGCAGATGGCCGCAGAGGAGGCCGATCCGGTCCGGAAGGCCGAGCTTACGCGCATCGCCTCGAACTGCCACCAGGTCGCCGAGGGAACCCCGCGCGACTTCTGGGAAGCGCTGCAGCTCTATCACCTCGCTTACAATATGATCATCATCGAGTCGAACGGCCACTCCGTGACCTACGGCCGCTTCGACCGTCAGTTCACGCCGTTCTATGAGCGCGATATCGCGAACGGGACCCTGACCCGCGCGCAGATGCAGGAGCTGATCGAGTGCTTCTTCGTGAAGATGCACCAGCTGCGGAAGATCCGCGACACCTACGCGATCACGTTCTCGAGCGGCACGATCATGGGCGGTACGGCTCTGGACGTGGGCGGCGTGGACGAAGACGGAAACGACATCACCTCGGACGTCAGCTACATGGTCCTCGACGCGCACGCGCACACTCGCATCCCGAACCCCTGGATGGGCGTGCGGCTGCACGAGAACTCCCCCGAGGAGTTTAAGACGAAGGTCTTCAACGTCATCCGCATCGGCACCGGCGAGCCGAAGGTCTTCAACGACGCTCCGGTCATCAAGAGCATGCTGGACTACGGCGCGACCCTCGCGGACGCGAGAAACTACGTTGGCGTCGGCTGCGTGGAGCCCGCGGTCCCCGGAAAGACCTACGGCATGCACGACTCCGGATCGATGAACATGGCCCTGGTGCTCGAGCTCGCGATCAACGGCGGCCGCTGCATCGACTGCGGGGAGCATTGCCCGCGCTGGAGCGTGTGCGGCGCCCTCGGAAAGAAGCTGTCGATCGACACCGGCTCGCTCGAGACCTTTAAGAGCTTCGACGAGGTCCTCGAGTCGTACGATAAGCAGATGAAGCATCAGTGCGACCTGATGATCTCCTGCATTAATAAGATGGATATCGCGCACCAGCGCATGAAGCCGGTGCCTTACCTCTCGCTGCTGCTCGACGGCTGCATCGAGAAGGGCATGGACGCGAGCATGGGCGGCGCGATCTATAACCACAGCGGCCCGCAGGGCGTCGGCATGGGCACGACCGCGGACTCGCTCGCGGCGATCCGGCAGCTCGTCTTCGACGAGAAGCGCGTGACCGGCCCCGAGCTGCTGCAGGCGCTGCGCGATAACTGGGAGGGACATGAGGCGCTGTACGCGCTGGTCAACAGCGACCACATGCATCAGTACGGAAACGACGACGACTATGCCGACGAGCTCGCGAAGTTCGCGATCGACAGCTACTGCTCGCACGTCGGACACCGCCCGACACCGCACGGCGGCGAGTACATGCCCGGCGTGTTCTCGGTGACGGCGAACGTCCAGCACGGCATGTTCACCCCCGCCACTCCGGACGGCCGCAAGGCCGGCGAGCCGCTCTCCGACTGCATGGGCCCGGTCCACACCGCGTGCTGCAGCCACGACCGGAAGGGCCCGACCGCGATCGCGAACTCGGTCACGAAGATCGACCACACGCAGATCGCGAACGGCATCATCATGAACTGGAAGTTCTCGCCCGCCGCGGTGAACGGCGAGACCGGACGCGAGAACCTGATCGGCCTGATGGACACCTATATGGCAAAGGGCGGCATGCAGAGCCAGTTCTCGATCGTCGGAAAGGAGACAATGCTCTGCGCGCAGAAGGCTCCCGAAGATTATCAGGATCTGCTGGTCCGCATCGCGGGCTACAGCGCCTACTTCGTGGAGCTGTCGACCGAGCTGCAGAACGATCTGATCGGCCGGACGGAACTGACGTTCGGGTGAGGATCCCGCGGCACAGCCGGCGCGCCCGGCGTGGCCTGCATGGATATGAAAAAGAGGGAGCCGTCATCGACGGCTTCCTCTTTCGTTTAGTCGGTCTTCCGGCTCTCCCGGAGCTTCCGGGCTCCCGTTCCGCCGCGCTGCCGCGGCTCACTCGCCCGCCAGCCGGTCCAGCTCACCCAGCGTGACTTCGCCCCAGCTGTAATTGCTCAGGTAACTCCCGTTAAACAGCGTCTCCGTGCCTTCTTCCCCGGCCAGATACTGATAGAGATCGCATCGGACGTTTTCGGTCACGAGGCGGCGCTTTCCGTTCACATACTCGACGACGTCGGAAATTCCGTACTCCTCGAGCAGGTTTTTCAGGCGCAGCGCCACTTTCCGGTAACGCGAGAGCACGACCGAACTCGCGGGTTCGTCCTCCCAAAGCGTCGCGATCGCTTCGTCCGCTGACACATAACCGCCGCGGCGGTCGGCCAGCAGCGCGAAAAGCTCCTTCGCCTTTTCGTTCTTAAACAGGATCGGCTTCCCGTCCACGAACACGTCGAAATATCCGAACATGCGCACGAAGACCCGCGGCTTCTCCGCGCCGTTTGCCGCGGCCCCGGAACCGGCCGACGACGAGTCCAGGCTGTACAGGACCACGTACCGCTGAGGGTCGCCGTTTTTCCCGGAGCACATGGCGCGGATGTTCTTCCTCTCCCCGCTCTGCACGTCCGTGTAGGAAAACCCGGCTTCGCCGGTGGCAAAAAGCTTCTCGTATTCGTCATAAGGGACGCCGGTCCCCGCCACGAACTCACGGATGGTGAGCCTTTTCTTCATCAGGCGGCTCCATGCCTCGGGGCTGTAGCCGAAGAACGCGCAGACGTTCTCGCTCGCGTAGAGCGGCCGGACCAGGTCGCCGGTCAGTTCGAAGGCGACGACGTCCTCCGTAAAGCGCTTCACGAGTTCCTGCATGTTCTCATTCATCCCTTTCAGGGATGTGTTCTCGCTCTGCAGCGCCGCGGTCACGTCTTTCGGCCCGACATGCCGCGCGCAGAAATACGTCGCGGTGTCGTCCGCGGCCAGAAGGATCCCCTGGCAGTAAATGTCCGCCCCCTCCGCCGTGCGGATCTTAAACCGTGTGCGCGGAGGCAGACCGCGTCTTCGCGAGTCGCCCTTCAGCACATAGCGGTCCAGGAAGCCGCGGACCCTCCCGCGGTTCTCCTCCGCCACCGCGGAGCGCACCCACGAGGAGACTGCGGCGTCCGCCTGCATGGCGACCTCCGACGAAAGCCCTTCCGCGCCCGGAAGGCGCGATTTCAGGCACTTCATCGTGCGGCCGCCCCGATCGAATTCGAAGATCAGGTCATACACGCCGGTCAATGCCTGCAGATACCGGTCGGACTTTTCCTCCCGCTGCGCGCGGTGATGTTCCGTCACGTCGAAGCAGCTGCAGACGAACCCGTCCCCGCGCAGTTCCACGCGTCCGAACAGCCGGATCTTCGCCCCGTCCGCACAGACGACCGCGACCTCGCCGACCGCCGGCCTTCCTGTCTGCCGGACCGAGTCCAGCGCGGAAGCGAAAGCCTCACGGCTTTCCTGCGCGATCATCAGGTAGACATTGTTCTTATAAAATGAAAGTTTCTCCTCATCCTCCGCGTCGATCCGAAGCAGCTCCGTCAGTGTCCTGTTCACGGACGTGACGCGCGGCGAAGCCCCGCAGGTAAAGCAAAGCAGCCCGCACGGGGCTGTGTCGACGGCCTCGCGGAGCTGTGCGTTTTCTTCTCTCAGCGCGCGCAGAATGTCTTGATCGTTCTGTTTCTTCATATCGAGTCCTCAGGCGTGCAGAGTATCATCGTTTCGGCCCGGTGTCAATCCCGTCCGCCTTTTCGGGCGGGTTACAGCCGCCCGATCTTCCGAAACCTCTCATAGCGCGCCGCGAGCAGTTCCGGGTCCGCGGACAGTTCCTCCGCCGTTTCCTCCAGCCGCTCCCGCAGCCGTTCGTAAAAGGCCGGTTCGCCGAGGTCCTCCTCGGAAACGATCTCCTCGATCACGCCCAGCGTCTGCGCATCCTGCGCGGTCAGGCAGAGGTTCTCGGCCGCCGCCGCAGCCCGCCCGGGCTCATGCCAGAGGATGCTGGCGCAGCCCTCCGGAGAGATGACCGAGTACACCGCGTTTTCCAGCATCCAGACGCGGTCCGCCACGCACAATGCCAGCGCCCCGCCGCTTCCGCCCTCGCCGATCACCACCGAAATGACCGGGACGCACAGGGTCGACAGCTCCATGAGATTTTCCGCGATCGCCTGCCCCTGCCCGCGCTCTTCGGCCTCGCTGCCGCAGAACGCTCCGGAGGTATCGACGAAGCAGATCACCGGGCGCCCGAACTTTTCCGCCTGCTTCATCAGCCGCAGAGCCTTCCGGTACCCCTCGGGGGACGGCGCGCCGAAGTTCCGGTACGCGCGCTCCTTGGCGCTGTGTCCTTTTTCGACCGCGATCACGGTCACGGGCCGCTCGCCCAGATACGCGATCCCGCCGATGACCGCCGGATCGTCGCCGAAGCGCCGGTCGCCGTGCATTTCCGCAAAACCCGTAAAGATATTTTTGATATAGTCGCTTCCGGTCGGCCTGCCGCCGTCCCGCGCGGTCATTACTTTTTCATATGCATTCATGATTCCGGTCTCTCCTTCACCGCCGGTCTTTCCGGCGTCGGCACGGCCCGAACGGCTCATCTGCAGTGCATGGCCAGCAGTGCCGCCAGCGCGCCGCGCTGCCGCTTCCGCGGAATGATACAGTCGATAAAGCCGTGGCGCAGCGTAAACTCGGCGGTCTGGAAGCCCTTCGGCAGCGCCTTCCGCGTCGTCTGTTCGATCACGCGCGCGCCGGCAAACCCCACGGTCGCGCCGGGTTCCGCGGCGATGATGTCCGCCTCCATCCCGAAGCTCGCGGTCACACCACCCGTCGTCGGATCCGTCAGCACCGCGATGTAGAGCAGTCCCGCGTCGCTGTGCCGCTTCACGGCCGCGCTGGTCTTCGCCATCTGCATCAGCGAGACGAGGCCTTCCTGCATCCGCGCGCCGCCCGAGACGAGAAATCCCACGACCGGCAGACGTTCCCGCGCCGCATACTCGAACAGCGCGGTGATCTTCTCCCCGACGACGCTTCCCATGCTGCCCATCATAAACTGCGGCTCCATCGCGAAGATGCAGACCGCCTGCTTCCGGATCTGCGCGGTCCCGCAGACCACGCCCTCGCTCTCGCCGCTCGCGTGCCCCGCGGTCTCGAGCTTCTCGCGGTAACCCGGAAAACGCAGCGGATCTTCGGTCTCGAGGCCCGCGTACAGCTCCCGGAACGAGTCCCGGTCCGCGATCAGGCGGATGCGCTGTCTGGCCTTCATCCGAAAGTGATAGCCGCAGTCACACACGAGCTTGTCCGCCCAGAGCTGACTCATCGGGATATGTTTCCGGCAGTTCGGGCAGACCTTCTCCGGCTCGCCGTCGTCCTGCTGGACCGCCGCCGCGCGGCCGCCTTCTTCGAGTTTGTTTTTCGGCTTCAGAAAATGAAACAACTCCGCCATCTTTCTCACCTGTTGCCCATAAATGTCAGATCGTAGCGCCCGCTCACGAAGCGCTCGTCCCCGATGATTCCGAGCTGCTCGGAAATGTTCGTCGGGATCCCGTCGATCACCAGCTCGCACAGCGCCGCGCGCATCTTGCGGATGGCCTCCTCGCGTGTGCCGGCGTGCACGATCACCTTGCCCAGCATCGCGTCGTAGTACGGCGGGTTCTTCGTCCCCTGCACCAGATACGTGTCGAAGCGCACCTGCGGGCCGCCCGGCACATGCAGCATCGTCAGTTCGCCGCAGCCGGTGGCATTGACCCGGCACTCGATGGCCGCGCCGTCCAGCCGGATGTCCTCCTGCGTGAACGCCAGCGGGATCCCCGCCGCGATGCGGATCTGCCATTTCACTAGGTCAATGCCGGTCAGCATCTCGGTCACGCAGTGCTCCACCTGCAGCCGCACGTTCATCTCCATGAACCAGAACGTGCCGTCGGCGTCCAGCAGGAACTCCGCGGTGCCCGCGCCGGTGAAGCCGACCCTGCGGACCGCCTCGGCCAGGCGCGCCATCATGGGGCCGCGCATGGCTCTCGTGACCGCGGGCGAGGGCGACTCCTCGATCAGCTTCTGGTGGCGGCGCTGCATGGAGCAGTCCCGCTCGCTCAGACAGACCACATGGCCCTGCTCGTCCGCCAGCACCTGAAATTCCACGTGCCGCGCCGGGAACACATACTTCTCGATATAGACCGACCCGTCGCCGAACGCGGCTTCCGCCTCGGCCGTCGCCTGCGCGTAATTCTCCGCGATCTCGGACGGCTCGCGGATCAGCCGGATGCCCCGGCCGCCGCCGCCCGCGCTGGCCTTCATCATGACCGGATAGCCGACGCGTCCGGCCGCCTCTTCGGCCTCTTCCGCCGAGCCGACCGCCTGCGATCCGGGGATCACGAGGAGCCCCGCCCGGTCCATTTCTTCTTTTAACAGGGCTTTATCGCCCAGCCGCTGCATGCT
Organism: Lachnospiraceae bacterium; assembly: GCA_017513125.1. GTDB lineage: Bacteria > Bacillota > Clostridia > Lachnospirales > Lachnospiraceae > RGIG5636. The sequence continues at coordinate 21,397 of JAFWDI010000029.1, forward strand.
CTCCGGGTCCGGGCCGATGAACACGACTCCGTTCTGCCGGCAGGCTTGCGCGAAATGCGGGTTCTCCGACAGGAAGCCGTAGCCCGGGTGGATGGCCTGCGCTCCCGCCAGGACCGCCGCGCTGATGATGCGCTCCTCCTGCAGGTAGCTCTCGGAAGCCTCCGGGCCGCCGATGCAGAAGCTCTCGTCCGCCAGCGCCACGTGGAGCGCGTCCCGGTCCGCCTCGGAGTACACCGCGACCGTCGCGATGCCCATCTCCTTGCATGCGCGGATGATGCGGACCGCGATCTCGCCGCGGTTCGCGACCAATATCTTCGAAAACATGCTTACGCCTCCGTCAATGCCGCGGCCTTCTGCTCTGCGGCTGCCGGCGCAGGTGCTTCGGCCGGCGCAGGCGCCTCCGTCACCGCGAACGAGAACTCCGCCGACACGCAGACCTTTCCGTCCACGCACGCGGTCCCCTTCGCGAAATAAAACGGATCCTTCGCCCGCGTGATCTCGACCCGCGTCTCGATCGTGTCGCCCGGCCGCACCGGGTTCCGGAAGCGGACGTTGTTCAGGCCCGTATAGAGCGTGAGCTTGCCCTCCGCGATCCGGTCCCGCAGCAGCACGCAGGCCGACTGCGCCAGGATCTCCAGCTGGATCACGCCCGGCACGATCGGCTGCCCCGGAAAATGTCCCTGCAGGAAGAACTCGTCGCCCCGGACCGTGTAGTGCCCGACCGAAGCATCGCCTTCCCTCGTGACGTCATCCAGCAGCAGCATGGGCTCGCGGTGCGGAAGGATCGTCCTGATCTCGTCTCTGTTCATAAATCTCCTCTTTTCAGACCCGCCGCGCCGAAGCGAACGGATATCGCCGCGCCGAAGGCTGCGGCTCCGCCGTCTCCGCGGCTCACGCGCGGATCCGGAACAGCTCGGTCCCGTACTCCACGACCTGGCCGTTCGACACGCACACCTGCTCAATCACGCCGGACTGTTCCGCGCGGATCTCGTTCATCAGCTTCATAGCCTCGATGATGCAGAGGGTCTGGCCCTCCTCCACGCAGTCGCCCACGGACACGAACGGATCCGCGTTCTCGGCCGGAGCCGCGTAGAACATGCCGACCATCGGCGAATTCACACTGGTGTAGTCACGCGGCGCTTCGACCGGGGACGCTTCCGCGGAAATGTTTCCGGAAGCCGCCCCGGGCAATGCCACGGCCGCGAGCTCTCCGGGGAGGGTTCCGGGGAGCACTGCCGGAGCATTGCCCCAGGCTGCCGGCTGCGTGTACACCACCGCGGGGGCCGGCTGCTGCCGCTCCAGCTCGACGGTCGCGCCCTTCTCGGTGACCGTCAGGCGGCTGATGCCGCAGTCACGCATGATCTCCGCGTAGCGGCGGATCTCTTCGTCTCTCATCGCCGCACCTCCCGAAAGGCCAGGCAGACGTTATGCCCGCCGAAGCCGAACGAATTCGACAGCGCCAGGGTCGGCGCGGCGTTCACCGCCTTCAGCGGCACATAGTTCAGGTCGCAGACCGGGTCGGGCTCGCGCAGATTGATCGTCGGGGGGATCACATGGTCCCGCAGCGCCAGCAGGCAGACCAGCGCTTCGATCGCGCCCGCCGCGCCCAGCATATGACCGGTCATCGACTTCGTCGAACTGATCAGCGCGTCCCATGCCGCGTCTCCGAGCGCTTTTTTGATCGCGAGCGTCTCGGTGCTGTCGTTCATGGGCGTGCCGGTGCCGTGGGCATTGATGTAGACCCGGTCTTCCGCCGTATAGCCCGCCTCGTCCATGGCCTGGCGGATGGCCCGCGCGCCGCCCGTGCCCTCAGGGTCGAGCGAAGTCATGTGATAGGCGTCGCAGGTCGATCCGTAGCCGCAGATCTCGCCGTAGATCTTCGCGCCGCGGGCCAGGGCGTGCTCCATCTCCTCGAGCACGAGCACGACCGCACCTTCGCCGATCACGAAGCCGTTCCGGCGGGCGTCGAAGGGCAGTGCGCCTTCGTTCGGGTCGGTCGCCTCGGACAATGCCTGCATATTCGCGAATCCCGCGACCGCGAGCGGACAGACCGCGGCCTCCGTGCCGCCGGAAAGCACCGCGTCCGCGTAACCGTGGCGGATCAGCCGGACGGCTTCGCCGATGGCATTGCTCCCGGAGGCGCAGGCCGTGACCGCCGGCATGGCCGGGCCCTGACAGTTATGGCGGATCGCCACCGTGCCGGCCGCCATGTTCGCGATCATCATCGGAACGAACAGCGCGCTGACCCGGTGCGGGCCGCGCTCGAGCAGCTTCCGGTGCTCGGTCTCGAGTGTCCGGATCCCGCCGATGCCTGCGCCCAGATACACTCCGAAGCGTTCCGGAGCGACCGTCCCCTCGATGCCGCTGTCTTCCGCGGCCTGTGCCGCCGCCGCGACCGCGAACTGCGTGTAGCGGTCCGCACGCACGGAATCCACCTTCTTCATATACTCCAGCGGGTCGAAGCCTTTCACTTCACCCGCGAGCGTCGATCTGTAACCGGTCGTGTCGAAGCCTGTGATCGGGGCAATGCCGTTTTTCCCGGCCTTCAGCGCCTCCCACATCTCCGAAACGGAGTTTCCGACCGGCGTGATCGCGCCGGCTCCGGTCACCACGACTCTTCTCTCGAATGTCATTGTCTTCTCCTCATTTCATCGCGGCCGATATGCCGCGGGCTCACGGGCGTGCGCGGCTTCGCGGGTGCCTTTTCACATCGCGATGCCGCCGTCCACGCGCAGCACTTCGCCGGTCACATATTCCGCCTGCGCGAGGAACTGCACCGCCTGCGCGATCTCCTCCGGCCGGCCCATGCGGCCCAGCGGGATCTGCGCGAGCAGCTCTTCCGTCTCCAGCCCTTCCGTCATCTCCGTCGCGATAAAGCCCGGCGCGACCGCGTTTGCGCGGATGCCGCGCGCGGCGTATTCCTTCGCGACCGTCTTCGTCATGCCAATCAGGCCCGCCTTCGCCGCGGCGTAGTTCGCCTGGCCGGGATTGCCCATCAGGCCGACGACCGAACTGATGTTCACGACGCAGCCTTCCTTCGCGCGCAGAAACAGCGGAAGGAACGCCTGCGTCATCAGGAAAGCGCCCTTCAGATTCGTCGCGATGACCGCGTCGAAATCCTCTTCCTTCATGGTCATGACCAGGGTGTCGCGGGTGATGCCGGCATTGTTCACCAGCACATGGACCGCCCCGAAGTCGCGGCGGACCGCACCCGCGGTCTCTTTCACCGCGGCGCTGTCGGACACGTCGCAGCGGTAAGCGCGCGCCTCCGCGCCCAGTGCCCGGCAGGCCTCGCAGACCTCCTCCGCCGCTTCGATCCGCGAAGCGCAGATCGCGGCGATATCATATCCGGCCCGCGCCAGCTCGAGCGCGACGGCCTTCCCGATGCCGCGGGAAGCTCCCGTGACGACGGCTGTCTTTCTCTCACTCATGATGTCCTCCCGGCGTTTTCGCGCCGCACAGGCAGGCTTCCGCCTCCTCCATGACCTCGCGGATGATCTCGCGCGCCGGCTGTTCCCGGTTTACGAGGCCCGCGATCTGGCCGGCGAGGAAGCATCCGCGCTCGGGGTCGCCCTCTTTCGCCGCGAGCCGCAGCGCGCCGGTGCCCAGCGCCTCGAGCTCGTCGTCCGGCATGCCGCCGTACTCCGCCTTCTCGTAGCCGCGCGAAAACGGCGTGCGGAGGCTGCGGACCGCATGGCCCAGGCGCCGGCCGGTCACCATCGTGCACAGGTCGTTCGCCTTCAGGACTTTCTGCTTATAGACCGGGTGGACCGAGCACTCCTCGGCGCTCAGGAACCGCGTGCCCATCTGGACCCCGCAGGCTCCGAGCATCACCGCCGCCGCGAACCCGCGTCCGTCCGCGATGCCGCCCGCCGCGATCACGGGCAATGTCGTCGCGTCGCACACCTGCGGCACCAGCACCATGGTCGTCAGCTCGCCCACGTGGCCGCCGCTCTCTCCGCCCTCCGCGATGAGGGCCGAAGCGCCCAGCCGGGTCATCAGCTTCGCCATGCCCACGGACGCCACCACCGGGATCACGCGGATTCCCGCTGCTTTCCAGGCGTCCATGTATTTTCCGGGATTGCCCGCACCGGTCGTGACGACCGGAACGTGCTCCTCGACGACCATCTGCGCGATCTCGTCCGCGAACGGACTCATCAGCATGATGTTCACCCCGAAAGGCTTGTCCGTGAGCGACCGCGCGATGCGCACCTGCTCCCGGACGTAGTCCGCGGGGGCATTGCCCGCCGCGACGATGCCCAGGCCGCCGCCTTCCGAGACGGCCGCCGCGAGTTTTCCGTCGGCGATCCAGGCCATCCCGCCCTGAAAGACCGGATACCGGATGCCCAGCATCTCACAGATCTCAGACCGCATGGTTCTTCAGCCCTCCGTGATCTTTCCGATATAGGCGACGAGCTCGCCGACCGTCGCGACCTTCTCCTTCAGCTCGATGGTCTTGCCGATGCGGTCCTCGAGATCCATGGTCAGCTCGACCGTGTCGAGCGAATCGATTCCCAGCTCGTCGAAACGGCTCTCCTCGGTGATCTCCTCTTTTCCGCAGCCGATACGGTCCGCGATCAGTTCCGCGATCATGTCAAACATGGTTTTTCCTCCTAAAATCTTTTTGTTTGGTTTTCCCGGTCTCCGGGCCCGTCCGGCTGTCCGAAGCGGCGCCCGGGACCTGTGCCATCATAGCGGAGCGATGCGCCCCGGCAGTTCCGCCGGTGTTCCGCGAGCGTTCCGAAAGTGAAAAGTTTTTAAGTTTTTGCACGAAAAAAGAGCTCCGGTCTCCCGAAGCCCTTCACGATCTCACGATGCTGTTTCCCGCAAACGCCCGGAACGGCGCGGTTCCGAAACGCCTGCGCGCGGAAAGCGCCCGCCCTTGCGGACGCTTAATACTTCTCCTCCTCGCTCACGCACTCGTTTTTTATCTTCCCGACCAGGAACTGCAGGCCGTCGATCACGCGCGGACGGATGTCCCCGCCGATCAGCACCTGCATGATCGTGTCGCCGGGCTCCAGCTCCCCGCTGTTCAGCCACACGCGGACGAAAAAGATCCCCGGCAGCTCCAGAGTCTCCGCGATCGCGGCTTCGACCCCGGCCCCGTCATACGAAAAACGCATCCCCGTCACCGGCTGCGTATCCGCCGCGCCCTCGCGCACCAGGGCTTTCGCGGTCCGCCGGACCACCCCGGTGTGGGTCAGGTACATGCCGACGTCCCCGGCGGACGGATCCGCCTTCGCTTCCGCGATCCACGCGTCGGCGGACGGACAGGTTTCGGACCTGATCAGATAATCGCTCATGACAGCCTCCCTGAAATATGTTTTCTGTCCGGGGCAGCGCCCGGCTGTGCGCAGGGTCTGAGAAAAAAACCTACCCACAAACGCCTCTACCGATTATAATAACACATAGGTCCGCGGAGCAGGCGGCTTCGGCCCGGCATCCGCAGAAAAACAGAACAGAAAGGATGATATATTATGGCAAGCTATAAGATTCAGAGAGTTAAGGGCGCTGAGGGCAGCACGGTCTACCCCTATGAGGCCGCCGGTCATTATGAGTGCGTCACCACCCGCCTGCACGATCCGGCAGACGTGAACGACGGTAAGATCACCATGGGCATCACCTATTTCGTCCCGGGCGGCCGCACCGACTTTAAGTCGAACGCGATGGAGTCCGTCTACTACATCCTCGAGGGCGAGATGACCCTGAAGACCGATGACGGCGAGACCGTCCTGAAGGCCGGCGATTCCTTCCATTGCGGCCCCGGCTGCAACAAGAGCGTGACGAACACCGGTACCACCGTGACCCAGATGCTGGTGGTCCTGATCAAGTAAATCGTTCTTTTTAAACTTTGACCATGAAAAAGGAGATCCTGAACTTCAGGATCTCCTTTTCGTTTCGATGAATCGGTCTTTTCGGACCGGATCTTCTTCGGCTGAGCCGAATTACGACGTGGCTACCAGGCCGCCGTCCGGATAGATCGTGCTGGCGGTAACCATGTCGGAAGAAGCGGAAGCCAGGAAGATCGCGGGACCGACGACGTCGATCTCGTGGCCGATACGCATCGCGGGCAGCGGAGCCGCGGCCTTGTTTCTGGTCTCCTCGTCATCCGAAAGGATGCCTACCATCATGGGGGTGTAGGTGATGGTCGGGCCGATGGCGTTGACCTGGATGTTCGGTCTCAGGTCAGCCGCGAAGGCCTTCGTCAGCATCTCGACAGCACCCTTCGTGGTGTTATAAGGAACGTTTCCGTTACCGCCGTTCTTGACGGCGCGGATGCCGCGGACGGAACCGATGTTGATGATCTTGCCGTAGCCCTGGTTCGGGTTCGCCTTGCCGGGCTCGACTTCCTGATACTCAGCGCCGTCGAGGTTGTGATCCTTCATCCAGTTGCCGAAGTACTTGCAGGTCAGCATCAGGGAAGTGATGTTCGTGTGCAGCATCTTCTCGAAGAACTCGGTGTCGATGTCGTGGGAGAACATCTTCTTATTAATACCCTGGGAGTTCACGAGAATGTCGCAGCCGCCCAGACCCTCTTCGGATACCGCGTACGCGAGCATCGCCTTCACGGTCTCCTCGTCGCCGGCGTCGCCCGCGAAATAGCAGACCTTCACGCCGGGCGCCGCCACGGCCTCGATCTCGGCCTTCGCGGCCTTCAGGGCCTCCTCGCGGCGCGAAGAGATCAGGACGCTGCAGCCGTTCGCTGCATAACCCTCGGCGATGGCCTTGCCGAAGCCGCCCGCTCCGCCGATGATGACAGCTTTCTTTCCGGAGATGTCAAACATCTTCGTCAGATCACCAGAATAAACTTTCGGCATAACTTAATTCCTCCTTTAGTGATTTGCTTTTCAATGCCGGCTCAGAGGAAAGGTTCCGAGGGCCGTCATTGGTATGAAACTGTTTCAGAGCACGAGCTCTGCAATAACTAACTCTACAACAATCTGCCGCCTCATGACAAGAGCCGCAGCGCTCTTCGTCACGCGGACTCCGCGGCGCTCTTCGGCTTCGTCAGGAACAGGCCGATCACCATGATCACCAGACCCACGAGCACGCCCGGGAACACCGCGTCACAGGGCAGTGCGATGATCTCAAAGAGATTCAGCACACCCAGGATCAGTGCGACCAGCGAGCCGCCCAGGATGGACGCCAGCGCGTACTTCCCATGGACCTTGCCTTTTGCCCACAGAACGAAGCACAGCGGTGCGAACACCGTGCAGCCGCGCAGACCCATGGACATGAACGCGAACTTCAGGATCGTGTCGCCGATCGGCGTGCAGGCCAGCGCGGTCGCGAGGACCAGGACGATGACGATCAGAAGCTTATTGATCGTCTCCGCACTCATCTTCACCTCGCGCTTACCCTTCTGGATCAGCTCGCGGTTAATGACCGTCGCGATGCCCAGCGCCAGTCCGGCTCCGGTACCTACGGAAGCGATGAACAGCGCGCCCAGGATAAACCCGCTGACGATGCCCGGAAGTCCCGAATAATTCAGGATGAAGCTGGTCAGCGCGGTCTTCGCCACGAACGTGGCGGTATCCGTGACCGTGCGCATGTACAGGCCGACCACGATGCCGCAGATTCCGATCGGCGGGATCAGGATGGCCGAGATCAGCGCGCCCGCTCTCGCGGAGCGGTCCGTCCGTGCGGAAAGGACCGCCTGCGCATAGGTCTGTGTGGTCAGAACGCCCAGGAGCAGGCTCACGCAGGCTCCCAGGTCAATACCCACGCCGCGGCAGAACAGACTGCCGAAATTCCGGCCGGTCTCGGCGTTCGCTGCGGCGATGGCTCCGCTCACTCCGCTCATGCCGCCCACGGCGCGGAACGCCAGTAGGCCGCAGGTGATCATCGCCGCGTACAGCAGCACCATCTTCAGGATGCCGACGCTGCCGGCGCCCTTCGCGCCGCCGAAGATCACGTACAGGATCATGACGACCATGGCAATGACGATCGTCAGGACCGTGCTCATGTCCGGGAACACGACCAGCACGACGGCCGACGCCGCCAGAAGCTGCGACAGGATGTTGATGAACGTGCCGACCGAATTCAGGACGGACGCCGCCAGTCCCGCCCGGGGGCCGTACTCATTCGCGATCATGCCGACCAGAGTCGGGGAGCCCTGCGCACGCAGCGGCTTGACGTAGATCACCGCCAGGATCAGGCAGGAAATGCCCGCTCCGAGCGTGAACCACCATGCGCTCATGCCGTAGTTGTAGGCCAGCTGCGCGGTACCGACCGTCGAGGATCCGCCGACCAGCGTACCCATGATCAGGCCGGCGACCACGCCCGTGCCGATGCCTTCTTTTTTCCCGGCGCCTTTTTTCGCGCCGGTGATAATTGCCAGACCCACGATCAGAGCGACCGCTATGATCAGGCCGACATACATCATAATATTCATGCTGCTTTAACCAAATTTAGTCCATGTAGCCGACATTTTCCGGAACGATCAGCTCGCAGCCGGTCTTCGAGAGGACCTCCTCGACCGTGGTGCTGCGCGCGATCTCTTCGAGCACCGGGCCTTCCGGCGTGATGTGGATCACGGCCAGCTCGGAGACGAAGTAGTCCACGCAGTGATAACCGGTCAGCGGGATCTCGGTGTGCTTCACGAACTTGGGGTTGCCCTTCTTATCCGTGTGCGTGCTCATGACGATGGTCAGCTTCGCGCCGGTCACCAGGTCCATGCCGCCGCCCATGCCGGCCGCGGCCTTGCCGGGGATGATCCAGTTCGCGAGGTTGCCCTCCGCGTCCACTTCATACGCGCCCAGAACGGTCGTGGAGACGTGTCCGCCGCGGATGTAGCCGAACGAGCGGAAGCTGTCGAAGCACGCCGCGCCGACACGCATCATCGAGGGGTTTCCGCCGGCGTCCACGACGTCCGCGGGAGCGACCTCGCCTTCCTTCGGCGAGCTTCCCAGACCGATGATGCCGTTCTCGGAATCGACCCATACGTCGACGTCATCCGGAATAAACTCCAGGCAGAGGGTGGGCATGCCGATACCCAGGTTCACGACGTCGCCGTCCTTAAAGAACTTCGCGGTACGGCAGGCGATGAATTCTCTGGCATTCTCAGGTTTTTTCATGATCACACCTCCGTTTTTGCCTGTACGATCAGGTCGACCAGCGCGCCGGGAGTCATGACTTCGTTCGGGCCGATCTCGCCGACCTCAACGATGTGCTCTGCCTCGACAATGACGAAATCCGCGGCAGTCGCGAACACTTCGTTAAAGTTGCGTGCGGTGTGGTTATACATGACATTGCCCATCTTATCCGCCTTATAGGCATGGATCAGGGCCACGTCCGCGTGCAGCGGGAGCTCAAGGATGAAGCGCTTTCCCTTCTGGGGCTCGTCCGCCTTCACGAACTTATATTCGCCCTTCTCGTCATCCCACTCGAGCAGCTGCTTTCCCTCTTCCATCGGGGTGTGAACGCCGGTGGGGGTCAGGATGCCGCCGATGCCCGCGCCGCCGGCGCGGACCTTTTCGCAGAGAGAGCCCTGCGGCACGAAATGGATGTTGATCTCGCCCTTCGTAACTTTCTCCATGGTCTCGACGTTGCTGCCGATGTGCGAGCAGGTGATCTTCTTAATACGGTCATCATGCACCAGCTTTCCGATGCCCTGGCCCTTCACGGAAGTGTTGTTCGAGATCACGGTCAGATCCGTGATGCCCGCGTCCATCAGACCCTGGATCAGGGTCTGCGCCACGCCGCAGTTTACAAATCCCGGAAGCAGGACCGACATGCCGTTAAAGCAGTGGGTCATAGCTTCTTCTACTGTGACGACTTTGTTATGCATGCTTTTGGTTTCCTTTCTCTGAAAAGCGCTCCGGGCGCGCGAGCTGCCCGGAGCCCTCTCTTACGCGGTAAGCCTCATCACGCCTCGGTGATCGTGACCGGGTTCGTCTTCTCGTCGCGCAGGCAGTGGCGGGTGATCCCGAGGATCTCTCTCGCCTCGTCCGCGGTAGCGATCTCGCGGCCGGCGATCTTCGCCAGCTCGACCGCGCGCTCGACCAGTCTGACGTTCGTCGCGATGTCCTTCGTGCCGTCGGGGTTCTTTCCGAACAGGATGTTATCCTCCAGACCGACGCGCAGACCGTCGCAGCCCAGCGCCAGGCCCGCCAGCATCATCGGCATGTGAGCCTTGCCGATGCCGGAGACCGACCAGGTCGCGCCCTGAGGCAGCTTCCCGACCAGGAACGCCAGGTTCTCGGTCGTGCCGGGCATGGATCCGCCGACGCCCATGATGAACTGGATGTGCGGAGGCTGCGGGATCTCCCACTTCTTCACGTAGTACATGACGGAGTCGATGTGGCCGGTGTCGAACACTTCGAACTCGGGCTTGATGTCGTACTTCACGACTTCCTGGCTCAGCTTGTTCAGGAAGCGGGGGCTGTTCTCGAAGATGTAGCTGTTCGCCCAGTTGATGGTGTTCGGGTCGAAGGAGCACATCTCGGGACGCAGCGCGCCCAGGTGCTGCAGGCGCTTGAAGTCCTCGTACTCTCCGCCGGAGGTGGTGAGGTTGATGATGATGTCAACGCCGGCCTCGGCGCACTTCTCGCGGGTCATCTCGACCGCGTCGGTGAAGGCCTTCAGGCTCATCGACTTATAACCGATCTGCATCTCGCCGTCGACGATCTTATCCTCGCGGACGTGGATGTGAGCGATGGACGCGCCCGCCTTCGCGACGGCCACGATCTGGTCCGCCAGCTCCTCGGCGGTGTAAGGCACGGTGGGAGCCTGCGCCTTCTTCGTTCCGGCGCCGCACAGGCAGCACTGGATCATGATCTTATTGGACTTAGCCATGACAGTAATATTCCTTTCTTTCGGATGTGGTCAGCCGGTTTATACCGGATCGTTCAGGAACTTCTTCTCGAGGCGGAAGACTTCGAACAGCTGCTTGTCGCGCTTCGCCTTCAGGGCTTCGATGTCCACGCCCTCATAGTCGTAGAAGCCCTTTCCGCTCTTGATGCCGAGGTTTCCGGCGTCCACGAGCGCCTCCAGGGTCTTCGGCAGCTCGTCGCCGTGCTCGGGCATCGTGTAGGACTTGTTCCTGTAGTTGTTTGCGGTCATATCCAGGCCGCCGAAGTCCGCGCGCTTGCACAGACCCAGGACGCAGGCTCTGGGAATGAACGAGGCCTTCGCGGCCAGGTCGATCGCTTCCGCGTCGCAGTAGCCGTTATCCAGCAGGTAGAACACCTCGCGGTTCAGGCACTGCTGCAGGCGGTTCACGATGTAGCCGCGGATGAACTTCTTCATCAGGACCGCGGTCTTTCCGCACTTCGTCAGCATCTCGACGGCGATGTCCGCATACTCCTGCGGCGCCTGCTCGCTCTTCACGACCTCGACCAGCGGGATCAGCTGCGGCGGCGCATACCAGTGGCAGATGATCAGCTGCGGCAGCAGCTGCTCCGGAGCCACCTCGAAAATGTTCATCGCAGACGTGTTCGAAGCGATGATCGCGTCCTTATCCACACAGGCAGCCAGCTGCTCATACAGTGCGACTTTCGCGTCACGGTTCTCCGTGATGGTCTCCTGAATGAAGTCGGCGCCTTCGACGGCCTCTTCCACGGTCATTCTGAAGCTCACGCGGTTAAAGATCGTCTCGACGTCTTCCTTCGCGATCTCGCCTTCCTCGGCGAAAGTCTCCAGGCTGGCCTTCAGGGCCGCGATCGCCTTATTCCGCGTCTCCTCGCGGCGGGTCCACATCGTCACTTCGTATCCGCCCATCGCGTAGGTCTGCGCGATTCCCGGGCCCATCGTACCGGCGCCCAGCACGGCGATCTTCTTAATATCGTTCAGCGTTTTCATGATTATCCCTTTGTACCGAAAATAGTTTTTGACGGATCTTCATCAGACCCCCAAGCGTTTACATGGACACACACCCCGCCGGTAAGCAGGGCATGTGTCCGAAAAAGCAGTTCTTAAAACTTAGAAGGAACCTTCCTCCCAGGCGACCAGACGGACGAAACCGCCGTCGGCCATCTCGCAGCGGAACGGGAAGGCAGCGATCGTCATGCGCTTGCCGGTGACTTCGTCGATGTCGCCGCCCGCGTTCTCGATCGTGCAGACGCCATGCTGCATGTAGATACGATGGCAGGGCTCATAGTCCGGATACTTCTCCGCGGCATCTTTGCCCGTCGCGGCCGTGTAGGCCTTATCGAGCCAGGGCATCTGCTCCTTCAGAGGCATGTGCCACAGCGGCGCGTCGGTGGCGCCCCAGGTACCGGCGATACCCTTGATCTTCTTCTCCTCGGTCAGGTACCAGGCCAGCTCGGGACCCTCGCCCGGATAGTAGTTGTAGTACTTGTCATTGTTCAGTCTCCAGTAGTGATGGAAACCGGTGTTGATCACGACCCAGTCGTTCTCGCGGACTTCCAGACCGTCCTTCGCGCAGGCAGCCTCGAACTCCTCGGGCATGATGATGTGCCAGATGTCCTCGGGCATTCTCGCGGGATCACCCTCGGCGGCGTTCCACTTCTCCTCGAACTCGTCCTTCAGGTAACGCATGTCGACGATGATACCGGAACCGATGCAGCGCTCCAGGTGGATCTCGGCGAAGGTGTAGCCGTTCCGCTCGCGGTCGACTTCTTCCTCATGCAGGACGTGGTTCGGAGCGTCCATGTGGGTGCCGGCGTGCAGGGTGCCGGTATAGGTCATGGTGCGCTTATGGAAGCGGCCCAGATACTGTCCGCGGGGGAAGATCAGATCCTGGCGTGCGCCCGGGAAGGGCCACAGGGGGGTGTCGACGCCCCAGGGATTCGACAGGTCATAGATCTTGACCATCGTGGAGTCATCCAGATACTGCTTGCACTTGTCTTTGGGCATGTATGCCATAATGTATTCCTCCTTAAGTAATGCGTGATAGATGTTTCGTCTTTAAGGTTCCTGTTCTATATCTCAGGGCCGCCGGCAGCCTCCGCGCCCGCGGGCCCGTCATATACCGTCAATGCTTACTCGCACAGCTCCACGACCGTCGCCTGGCCCATGCCGCCGGCGATGCAGAGCGTCGCCAGTCCGTACTTCACGCCGCGGCGCTTCATCTCGTGGACCAGAGAAACGATGATCCGGCAGCCCGAAGAACCGACCGGGTGGCCGAGCGCGATAGCGCCGCCGTTTACGTTAATGATGTCCATGCGGTCCTCCAGACCCAGCAGCTTGATGCAGCCCAGGGACTGCGCGGCGAACGCCTCGTTCAGCTCGATCAGGCCGATGTCGTCCATCGTAAGGCCCGCGTCCGCGAGCGCCTTCGGGACGGCGTAGACCGGGCCGAGGCCCATCAGACGGGGATCGCAGCCCGCGGTGCCCATGCCGATGATCTTCGCCATCGGCTTAATGCCGAGCTCCTCTGCCTTCTCGGCCGACGCCAGCAGCAGAATGGACGCGCCGTCGTTGCGGCCAGAAGAGCTGGCGGCGGTCACGGAACCGGTCAGCGCGCTGTCATTAAACAGGCGGCCCTCTTCGTCCTTCTTAATGTTAAAGCAGGGCTTCAGCTTCGCGAGCTTCTCCTCGTTCGTGTCGCGGCGGGGGAACTCGTCCGTATCGAAAACGATCGGCGGCTTCTTCCGGCCCTGCGGCACGGTCACGGGGATGATCTCGTCCTTAAACAGGCCCGCGTCGATGGCGGCCACAGCTCTGTGCTGGGACTCCAGCGAGAACGCGTCCTGCTCCTCGCGGGTGATGCCGAGCTCGTCCGCGACGTTCTGCGCGGTCGCGCCCATGTTATAGGAGCCGTAGATCTCCTGCGGCTGCGAGCGGAACTGGCCCTCGGTCAGCGCGTCGACGAACTGGGTCGTGCCGGTGCCGACGCCCCAGCGCGCGTTCCGGACATAGAACACCGCGTTCGACATGGACTCGGTGCCGCCGGCCATAACGACGTCGTTCTGGCCGACCATGATGCTCATCGCGCCCTGCTGGACCGCGGTCATGGCGGAAGCGCACTGACGCATCACGGTGTATGCGGGAGTGCTCTCGGGAATGCCGGCCTTCAGCGCGGCCATACGCGCGATGTTCGGCTCGTCGGAAGTCTGGCGGCACTGGCCGAGCACGACTTCATCGACCTCCTCCGGCGCGATGCCGGAGCGCTCCAGAGAGCCTTCCAGCACGGCGACGGCCATATCGTAAGCGGAAAGCGGCTTCAGTCCGCCGCCCATATTACCCACCGCGGTGCGGCAGGCATCCAGGATAACAACTTCTTTCGTCTGCATGATCGATCTCCTTTTCGTTGGCTGGTCCGGCGGAAGCCCTCCGCCGACAGTTTATCTTATCATGAATCGGTAATCGGATAAATGCCGATAAACCCGTCTTTATAATACTTTCAGAAAAAACCGCCGTCCAATACGGCTTTGGTTGGGAAGCGCTATAACTTTTTAGTTATAGCCTAAGACGTTTTCCCCGTTATGTTCCGGTCTCCTCCGTGCGCAGCAGATTACGGAGCTCACGGACCACGGGCGGGATCAGCGCGGAGTGGTTATCCGCCAGCCAGGCGATGCCGATGCCCCGCTCGATATCCAGCGGCAGCGTGCGGAACAGCGGGTTGTTCCGCGCCATCATCCAGTCGTGGCACAGCAGCACGCCGTGCCCGCCGGACAGCATCATGAGCGCGGTCGAAAGCGTCGGCACGAACTCGATCTTCGGGAAGAATTCCGCAGCGGAGCAGACCGAAAGGAGTTCCTCCGTAGCCTCACGCATCGTCGGAGGCGCCGTCACATAGAACACCTCGTCCCGGAAATCCGCCAGCGTCAGCCCGGGCACGTCCGCCAGCCGGTGCTGCGCCGAAAACAGCAGGATCCCGCGGCGGCGCGTCAGCAGCACGGAGCAGATGTTTTCCTGTCCCCTGAGCAGTGATTCGTTCGTGACCACCAGGTCCGCCTCGCCACGCTCCAGGCTCTTCCGGATCGTTTCCAGCGCCAGGCCGATGATGCTGATCTCCAGCTTCGGATATTCCGCGGCCAGGACCTCGGTGATCCGGGGATAAAACTCCGAGATGTCCCATCCGGCGGCATAACCGATCCGTACGGTTCCGTGGACGGTATCGGATTCGTTCTGCACCTGCTCCAGCAGGATCCGGAAGTTCTTCTCCGTATCGCCGAAAAACACCGCGAACCGACTCCCGGCTTCCGTCAGTTCGAGGCCCTGGTTCGTCCGCTCGAACAGCTTTACGCCGAGCTCCTGCTCCAGGAGAGAGACCTGCTTGCTGACCGCGGGCTGCGACACATACAGCGCCTCGGCTGCCCGGGAAAAACTCAGTTCCCGCGCGACCGCCAGGAAGTATCGGATCTGTGACAACGTCATCTTCGCTCACCGCCTTCCGGGCCGCTTCCGTCGGTTCGTGATGCGGCCCCGTGTTTCCTGTGTTATAATAAACATTGGAAACGTTCCAAGGTCAATGCCCCGGACCCCCTCCGCCCTTCCCGGCGGCGCGGTGTTTCGGGACAGACCGGACGGGAAGGAGGGCCGGCATTGAACTATAAGATCGGTGACGTCTCCCGCATGCTCGGCATTTCCGCGGATCTGCTGCGCTACTACGAAAAGAAGGGAGTCGTTCATCCCCGGAAGGACGAGAAGAACGGCTACCGCTATTACGACGCCAGGGACATCGATCTCCTGATCGACTGCCTCTGGTTTAAAAACTATGATTTCAGCATGGAGCAGATCGCCGGCCTGGTGTCCGGGAGCGATTACGAGACCCTGTATGCGGATCTGACTGCGAAGGAAGCGGAACTGGAGATGCGGCTGCAGATGCAGCAGCGCATCCTCGGACGGCTGCGGACCCACCTGGAAGAGCTGCGCCGCGGGCGGGAAACGCTCGGCGTGTGCGACGTGGCCGAGCGCCCCGAGGTCTGGTATTTTATGAACCGCCGCGACCTCACCTACGACGACGGCCCGTTCCCGGGCGCATTGACGCAGGACTGGCTGAAGTGCATGCCCTTCGTGCGCCGGTGCTTCGAGATCCGGCAGGAGGACCTGCCCGGGCGGGGCGGAAACGGAGCCTTTTCCTGGGGGCTCGCCATCACGCCGAAATATGCCCGCGAGTTCGGGCTCGACAGCGGGGAACCCGTCCTGCGCCTGCCGCCGTGCCGATGCGTTCACTCCGTGTTTAAGAGCGCCGGGCGGACCTGGTTCTCGCGGGAGCACCTCCGGTACATCACGGACTACGCCGCGGAGAGCGGCCTGACGATCTGCGGAAACGCCTTCGGGGCGCTGCTGTTTTCGGTCCTGGAGGGCGGCGGTGAGACCGACTATTTCGAAGTCTGGATACCGGTAGAGTAAAGGAACGTGCCGGGGAAGGTACCCCAGCCGGAGGGATATACATGAAGTCAAGACAGCTTCCGAGAAGAATACTGCAGTACATTATCGGCATCGTCTGCATGGCGGTCGGTCTCGTGCTGCTGAAACGGACGGTCTGGGGCGTGTCGCCGATCACGGCGGTCCCCGACGCGGTCGCGAACATTACCCCGCTCACGCTGGGGAACGCCACGATCCTGCTCCACGCGATCTGCGTGGTGCTGCAGATCATGGTCCAGAAGCGCGTGACGCTGAAGAGCCTGCTGACCATGTGCGTCGGCGTGCCCTTCGGCTATCTGGTCGACCTGTTCATGTACTTCTGGCACCCGCAGCTGCCGCTGTGGGGGAAGATCGTCTCGCTGGTGTGCGGCATCGCGATCCAGGGCTTCGGCGTCGCGCTGATCAGCGGCTGCGACATGATGCTCCCGGCGCCCGACGAGCTGAACAATGTCATCAGCCGGGTCACCGGAAAGCCGCTCTCGAAGATCAAGATGATCGCGGACGCGGTCTACGTCGCGACCGCGCTGGTGATCAATCTCTTCACCTGGCTGTTCGCGCGCGACCTGCTCGTCCTGAGCATCGGCATCAGCTCGGTCGCCTCGATCCTGCTGACCGGGCGGTTCATCGGGCTGACGTTTAAGCTGTTCCCGAAGGTGCGGATGGAGCCGTTTTTCAGCGCGGGGAAGGAGGCTTCCGCGAAATAGGGCTCCGTTTCTGCGCGTTAAAAGATACGGAAAAGGTGCGGGAGCATTCTCCCGCACCTTTATTTATGCCATAGACAAAAACCGTTCCCGCGCTCACTCCCGCTCCAGCGCCACGTCGCCCAGGTTCGGGCATTCCGCCGTGTTCAGGCCGCCGAAGGTTTTCTCCGTGAAGCCCTCCGCACGGATCGTCACACTGACGGTCTCCTCGGGCAGCTCCTTAAACCAGAAGTCGCCGAACGCGTCCGTCTCGGTCTCCAGCGTCGTCCCGTCCGCGCGGGTCAGGATCACCTTCGCGCCGATCACGACCTCCTCCTCGGCCGGATCGTAGACCAGGCCGCCGAGGAAGCAGCCCGGGATGTTCCGGTAATACACGCGCGGGCCGGTGCCGTACTCCTCATGAAGCACGACCGCGTCCGCGAGCAGGTCTTTCAGGTCCTCCTCCTCGCCGAACTTCATCGCGTCCGTCGGGCAGGCCTCCACGCAGCGCGGGACCGCGCTTCCGTGATCCAGCAGATGCGCGCAGCCCGTACACTTCTGGGGCAATGCCAGCTCCTCGTTCCAGTACACGGCCCCGTAAGGGCAGGCCTCCGCGATCGCCTTCTGCCCCGCGGCCTTCTCCGGGTCGATCACGACCAGCCCGTCCTCGCGGCGGTACACCGCGCCGTTCTCGGCCGCGGCGATGCAGGGCGCGTCCGCGCAGTGATTGCACAGCACCGGAATATAGTGGATCTTTACCTTCGGAATGGTTCCGCGCGGGTGGTCCGTCACCTTACACCAGAACTGGCCGGTCGGCGGCTGGGGCGCCGCGTAGGGGCGCCAGTCATTGCCGCAGTGCTCGTCCTTGCAGGCCAGCTGGCAGTTATGGCAGCCCGAGCACCGGGCCACGTCGATCACAAATACTTTCGCCATGAGTCACTCTCCTGTCCGCCAGTCCACGCTGCTCCACGGGGTCTGCACCGCCGGAAGCGGGATCCCCTCCTTATCCTTCAGACAGCGGATGCCGTTCGTGGGATCCTCGTCCATCGCGGGATCCGTCAGCCAGCCGGCGAGGCAGACGCCGCCGTCCGGATCCAGCGGACGGTTCCAGGCCTCCGCGTACTTCGTCGACCACTCGCGGTACTCCTCGTCCGTGACTTTCTCACACTCCACGAGGAAGCCCGAGACCGCCATGCCGGTCGAGTTCTTACTGGTCATCGAAGTCGGCGTGATGCAGTTGATGCAGCCGCCGCGGTCCAGATATCCCGGCACGATCGGGTCGAGCCGCGAGCCGTGGTCCACATAGACCACGCCCGGGATCAGGCGCTCGGTCACATAGGCCGCGCAGAGCACGATGCCGCGCTCGTTATAGATCTTCACGATGTCGTGATGCTTTATGCCGCGCTCCGCCGCGGTCTGCGGGTGGATCCACATGGGCTCGTACTGGTAGCCGTCCCATGCGCGGATCTTCATGGTCTCGACCTCGCGGTTCCAGATGATGTCGTCGCACTGCGCGTGCATCCGCCAGCGGCCGTGGTTCGACATGCACAGCAGCGGATACTTCTTCGCGCGCTCCGAGCTCAGGCGCTCGTCGTGGCTCTCGCTCTTCTCGATCCAGTGCGGTACCGGCGGCCGTTCCGGGTCGTCCGGCATATACTTCGCGATGTCTGTCGACGAATACTCCAGCAGCCCGGTCGGGGTCGACAGCGGGTTCGCCGCGGGATCGTCATGGAAGCCCTTCAGGCCGGCGGGCACTTCCTGCGCGTCTTCCTTCACGGGGACCACGAAGATCTTCCGCTGATAGAACTCATCCCAGTCCATATGGTCTTCGCAGCCGGACGCCGCGTAGAAGAACCGCACGCGGTCCGCCTCGGTCAGGCCGTTTCCGGTGTAGGCGCGGACGTACTCGGGTCCGAGCTTCTCGCAGACCTTCACGCACACGTCGAAGTCGGTCAATGACTCGCCCACCGGCGGACAGCACGGCTCCGTGATGTACACGGACTGGTAGACGCCGGAACTCAGATCATTGCACAGGTCGCTCATCTCGTGCTTCGTCGCCACGGGCAGGATCAGGTCCGCGAAGTAGCAGTCGTTCTCCAGCCACGGGTGCTGGGCGATCACGGTCTCGATCGACGGATCGCGGTACGCATCCGCGAAGAGGTTTCCGTTATTCCAGCAGGTGACATTGCACGGAGAGTCCGTCCAGATCATGTGGACCCGGCTGCAGCCCGGGCGCGGATATACGATCTTATCGAACTGGTAGATGTTCGTCGGCTTCCGGCTTCCGTCCGGTCCCGGCTGCTGGCTCGACGAGAAGCAGTGCAGGCCGTACCACTCCGCCTGTCCCTCCGTGATCGCGCGGTGCACGATGCAGCGCGGGATGAACTGCTTCGGAGCCGGGAACTTTTTAAAAAGCTCGACCAGCTCGGGAGCCTTCTCCTTCTGGTAATCGTTCAGGTCGTAGCGGCGCATGTCGATGTCGTCCGGCAGGTCTCCGTCGACCGCGCGCAGGCAGTCGCAGATCTGCGGGACTTTCGGGACGAATTCGCCCTGGTAGGGCACCGGGTAATCCCGGACCCACATGTTCCACTCGATCATCTTTCCCTGGTGAACGCCGGGGCGCCCGAGGCCCTGCATGCCCAGCAGCATGACCTCGAGCCGCGCGGGCTCGGTCGCGTACGGTCCGCGGATGAAGCAGCCGCCGTTTCCGTGCAGGATCGAGGTGGTCTGCGTCGCCCAGTGGCGGGCCAGCGCTTTTATCGTCCAGGGCTTCACGCCGCACTTCTCCGAGGCCCACTGCGGGGTCTTCGGAACGCCGTCCTCCCCGCCCATGACATAAGCCTCGAACTCTTCGAAACCGTAGGCGTGGGTGGCGATGTACTCCTTATCGTAGGTGCCCTCGGTCAGCCAGATATAGGCGATCGCGAGTTGCAGCGCCGCGTCCGTGTTCGGCAGGATCGGGATCCACTTGTCCGCGTGGACCGCCGCGCCGTAGTTCAGGTCGGGGCACACGTAGACGCTCTCGATCCCGAGATCCGTGAACCAGTAGCACAGCCGCGACGGCATGTGGCTGACCACGCCCAGCGGAGTCGTCTCCGGGTCGCAGCCCCAGAACAGGAGCATGTCGGAGTTCTTCGCGATATCCGGATACAGGTTCGCGTTCGGGGCCATCTCGCCGACGGGCTCGCAGCCCCAGACGTGCTTCGCGCCCCAGTACCAGCCTTCCCAGGAGTCCATGTTCCGCATCTGCAGCGTGTAGCCGCCCATCAGCGCCAGCAGACGGTTCGGGCAGCCGTGGCTCGGGGCCACGCGCTTTCCTTCGCCGTGCATGTCGCTCTCGCAGAGCACGGCCTCCGGGCCGTAAGTCTCCTTCATCCGGACGAGCTCGTCCGCACAGATCTGCGCGGCTTCGTCCCAGGAGATGCGGACGTACTTGCTCTTTCCGCGGTTCTGCGGGTTCCGCTCGCCCTTCGGGTCCCAGTCCACGCGCTTCAGCGGGTACTTCACGCGGTTCGCGGAGTACACGCGGCTCTTATAGCCCAGGCCAAGCGGCGTGATCGTCACGCGGTCCGGCGGCACGAACGTCTGCCCCCTGGCTTCGATCTTCCAGGGGCGGCAATGCTTATCCGTGTAGTCTCTGTCGTAAAAATACGGACGGATCCGGGTGATCCGGTTCTGATTCGAGTCGACCAGGCAGGGGCCGCCGCTCTCGGGGCCCATCAGGCTGTAGCTGACCAGATTTTGCTTTTCGGGTGTAAATTTATCAGTCAATCCGTCACCTCCCCCAAGGTGATGATACACATACTGCCACAAATTTATTATAAAAGATGCCCCCGAAAGAAACAACCGCGAGAAACATTTCCCGCGGATGGTGTCAGGCATCTGAAACGTTTGCCGGAAGGCGGCTCTGCGCCGTCCGGACGCCGGCCCGCCGGCCGGTCCGGCGGATCGTCCCCGCTGCCACGGCGTCACTCCCGCAGCAGCAGGATCTCCTCGACGGGCAGCGAGACGTATCCCGTGTCGGGCACGTCCACATGCAGCGCCTTTTCGATCTCCCAGCGGATCAGGCGCTCCGTCTGCGAGCCTTTCTTCCGAATCTGGAGAATGAACGAAAACGTGTCCTCGATCCGGTTCACGACCTCGAACTCAAACGCGTAAGGGTCGTCCTGGCCGCACAGACGGAAGCGGTGCGCGCGTAAGCCCACCCAGGCGGGGTCGGCATTGTCCCCGCTCTCCGGAAACGCAAACGAGATGTCCCAGTCGTCCGCGATCAGCCGGTCCCCCTCGCGGTGGGCGGGCGAAAGATTTTTGCAGCCGCTCAGCCGTGCGGCGGTCGCGGTCTGCGGATGCGCGAACAGATGCCACTTCTCGTCAAGGACGTCGATGTGCCCATCCTTATAGACCGCCACGGTATCGCTCAGGCGGTACACCTCGTCGCGGTCGTGCGTGACCAGCATGGCCGTGCCCGGAAACTCCGCGATCGTGGCGCGCACCACCTGCTCCATCTCCCAGCGCAGCGTGGCGTCGAGCGCCGAGAACGGCTCGTCCAGCAGCAGAATGTCCGGCTCGGAGGCCAGGATGCGGGCGAGCGCGGTGCGCTGCTGCTGTCCGCCGGAAAGCTCGTTCGGATAGCGGTCCTCGAGCCCGGCCAGCTGCAGCCGCTCCACATACTGCATGGCCTGCCGCCGCCGCTCGTCCTTCGGCATGCGCCCTTTTCGCTCGAGCCCGGCCATGATGTTCTCCGCCACGGTCATGTTCGGGAACAGCGCATAGTTCTGGAACAGATAGCCGACCCGCCGCTGCTGCGGCTTCAGGTCGATCTTCTTCGCGGAATCGAACACGGTGCGTCCGTTGATCCGGATCTCGCCCTCGTCGGGGCGCATGACCCCGGCAATGCACTTCAGCGTCATGCTTTTTCCGCACCCCGAATCCCCCAGCAGCGCCAGGGTCTCCTGTTCGGCCTCAAACTTCACGTCCAGCGTAAAATCACCCAGGTTTTTTCGGATATCCACATAGATCGACATGGATCACCACCTGTTCTGTCTGCGGCTCCTGCCGCCGGCCAGCAGATTGATCGCGATGATGATTCCCAGCGCGATCAGCAGCATTATCACGACCCACACGGCTCCGGTGGCGTAATCACCGTTTTTGATCACGTACGCGATCCTCTGGGAAATGGTCCCCGTCACGCCTGCGATATTCCCGGCGAGCATCGATGTCGCACCGTACTCACCGAGCGCACGAGCGAAGGTCAGAACGGTTCCGGAGGCAATGCCGGGACCCGCCGCAGGCACGACCACCTTCCAGAACAGCTTAAGATCCGACATGCCCAATGTCCGCGCCGCATAGACCAGGTCGATATCGATCTGTTCGAACGCGGCGCGGGCATTTCTGTACATCAGAGGAAACGCGATCACGGACGCGGCGATGATGCAGCCCAGCCAGGTCTGCACCACCTTAATGCCGAACGTTCCGTAAAGAAAAGCGCCTAACGGCCGCCGCAGCGAAAACAGCAGCAGCAGGAAGAAACCCGCCACTGTAGGCGCGAGGACCATCGGAAGTGTCAGAATCCCGTCCACCGCCGCTCTGGCCTTCGGCCCCAGCCGCAGCACCTTGCGCGCTGCGAAAATGCCGAGGAAAAAGCAGATGACCGTGGCCACGATTCCGGTCTTAAGCGAGATCCAGAACGGGCTCCAGTCAAACCCGGCTGCCATTTCGAGAATAGCGTTCATATCATTAATTCCTCAGCTTTCCGCAAGATCTGTCTGTTAACGTTATATCACTAAACGGCCTGATCAGCCATTGATGATAAAGCAGTATTCCTCATAGGCATCCAGGCAGACCTGAGTCTGCAGGAAGGCCAGGAAGTCAGCGGCGGCAGCGGTCTCGGCCTCATCCGCCTCAGGGTTCGCGACCTGGCACACAGGATAGATGATGGGACCGGTGAGGGTTCCGTCATCCTGCGCGATGATGGTCAGGTCGTCCTGATGATTATAGTAGTCCGAATAGTAGATCGTGGCGATCTCGTCGGAATGCTCCACGGCCTTCATGGCCGCCTCTTCAACATCCGCGCATTCGTCGATGGTCACGCCCAGAGCAGCTGAGATCTGGTCGGAAGTATAATCCGCAGCATTTTCGATCTCATCCAGGAAGCCCAGGTTGATCAGAGCGATGCGGCTGTATTTGCCCACGGGCACGGTGCCGTCGGACAGCGCGAAGCTCTCGGCCTCGTTCAGGTTCTCGAAACCGGTGACCGCAGTCTCCACGCCGTTTCCGCAGACCAGGCAAAGCCGGTTGCTCAGAAGCTCGACGACGGAACCTTCCACGACCAGGCCGTCCGTCTCGTTCAGGGTCGTCACCTGCGCCTTGCCGGCGGAGAAGAAGATGTCGTGGTCGACGCCGTTGGCTTCCTCGATGCCGGTCAGCAGGCCGCCGGATCCGCCGTAGTTCGCGACGATGGTGACATTCGGCTGCACTTCCGCATACGCGGGAATGATGACATCCTCGAAGCATGCCTCAAGGGACTTCGCCACGTCGATGTAGATCGTGGTCTCAGCCAGCTGCTCAGCAGCGGGCACATCGGTTTCGGGCGCCGCCGCCTGGGTCTCTGACGCCGCAGCCTCGGTCTCGGGTGCGGGCGCCGGCTCATCCGAACCGGAGGATCCGCATGCCGCCAGGCCCAGGACCATGACGAGCGCAAGAAACATTGCAATTACTTTTTTCATGTCTTTTTCTCCTTTTCTTTTCGCTCTTCGGCATTTCTTTTTTATGATCAAACGGCCGATTCCTTTCTTGTCTCACCCATGCCTGCCGTTATAATGGAGGCATACAGAAAGGAGTCTGGCCATGGACCACCGTTTTTCCACAGAAGATCTCACCCGCTGCGCGCTTATCCTCGCCGGCGGCCGCTCGAGCCGCATGGGCACGGACAAGCCGCTGCTGAAGATCGGCGATGAGACGCTGCTGGAGCGCGCCGTGCGTTTCTGGCGCGAAAGCGGGCGGGTCAGCCGGATCCTGGTCGCGAACGGACAGCCGGGCCATCTGGAGCCGCTGCCGGAGGGCGCGGAGGCCGTGTACGACCTCGAAGAGGGCCGCGGCCCCATGGCCGGCCTGATCGCCGCGTTCCGGCAGACCGACGCCGACGTACTGTACGTCAGCGCCGTCGATATGCCCTTCCTGAGGAAGGACGCCATCCTTCCGGTCCCGCCCGGAGATGCCTGCGTCTACCGCTGCGGAGGCGGGCTGCAGCCGGCGTTCGCGGTCTACCGCCGGAGCATCCTGCCCCTGGCGGAGTCCATGCTCGCCGAGGGCTGCGGAAAGCTCCATGAACTGCTGCGCCGCTGCGGCGCCTGGGTAAGCGATCTTCCGGACGCCGAAGCGTCCCTGTTTTTCAATGTCAACACCCCGGAGGACCTCCTGCGCGCCCGCGCGGGCGAGCCCCCGGTGGTCGCCGTCTGCGGCTGGCACAATGCCGGCAAGACGACCTTCCTCTCCCGCCTGATCCCCGAGCTGCGCAGACGCGGGCTCCGGGTCGGCCTGTTCAAGCACGACGGCCACGGCTTCGAGATGGATAAGCCCGGGACCGACACCTACATCCTGTCCGAGGCGGGCGCGGATCCGGCCGGGATCATCGGCCCGGAGCGCTTCGCGGTGCTCGGCACCGGCATTGACTCCCCGGAGCAGCTGCGCTTCCTTTACCGGGACTGCGATCTGATCATCGCGGAGGGCTTCAAGTACGCGCCCTATCCGAAGATCGAGTTCCGCCGCGCCGCGCAGGGAAAGCCCCGGATCGTCGCGGACGACACGCTGCTGGCCCTGGTTACCGACGTTCCCGCGGATCCGGAACAGGAGGCGAACCTTCCGGATGCTCCGCGGTTTTCGATCGATGATATCGCAGGGTGTGCAGACCTGCTGTGCCGGGCCTTCGGCCTGGGCGTGCCGTCCGCCTGAACGAATATCTCCGAGCAACAAAAGAGCTCTGCCGAAAAGGCAGAGCATAAAGAGCGATCCCCACGTGCCGCGTGCAGTCCATGCATGCGCACGTGTTTTCTTATATACTCCCCTTTTCGATAAGGAAGGCGGCTGCGTTTCCGCGTACCACCCCGGAAGCGGGCCCACGGAAGGACCGCTTCGTCCCGCGCGCCGTAACCGTACGGCCTTAGGCAGACGGGCTCGGAGAGACCGATTATTCTGTTTTCAATGCGCAGGAGCGCTCAGTAAGTCATTCCGCGATCGCGACCGTGTCGCCCGCCCGGGCCGTCCCCTCTTCGAGGATCCTCACGAAGATGCCTTCTCTCGGCATCACGCAGTCGCCGGTCTTCCGGCGGATCTCACAGTCCGCGTGGCACTCTTTCCCGATCTGCGTCACCTCAGCGAGCGCGGACCCGATCCGAAGCCGGGTCCCGATCGGCAGGGTCTTCAGGTCCATACCGCGGGTCAGAACGTTCTCCGCGAACACCCCGGGCGCGAGCGCGGCGGAAAGGCGTTCCTCCATGGTCTCCACGCTCTCGCGGGCCAGCAGGCTGACCTGCCGGTGCCATTTCCCGGCGTGCGCGTCGCCCTCGATCCCGTGCTCCGGGACCAGGCGGATCTCCCCGACCGGGTGTTTGACCGTACCCTTCCGTTCACTGATGCATACCGCCAGGATCTCAACCATGGTGATGATGCTCCCCTCCGTGATGGTGTTCTTCGCCGCAGTCCGCGTCGCGGCCCCGCAGGATATCGATGCCGTGCTTCAGCGAGTCGAGCACCGCGGACAGG
The DNA here is from genome assembly GCA_017513125.1 of Lachnospiraceae bacterium. Lineage (GTDB taxonomy): Bacteria > Bacillota > Clostridia > Lachnospirales > Lachnospiraceae > RGIG5636. The sequence continues at coordinate 47,115 of JAFWDI010000029.1, forward strand.
TTCTCGGTCGAAGCCTTCCGGCTCCCCGGCAGGTTCACGATCACCGTGTCTCCGCGCAGGCCCGCCGCCTCACGTGACAGCGCCGCGCGCGGCGTGATCGTCAGGCTGAAGGCGCGCATAGCCTCCGGGATCCCGGGCGCCGGCCGCTCCACGACCGACATCGTCGCCTCCGGGGTCACGTCCCGGTGCGAAAAACCGGTGCCGCCCGTGGTCAGCGCCAGGCAGACCTTCGTCTCGTCCGCGAGGCGGATCAGCGTGCCGCGGATCTGCTCATAATCGTCGGGAATGATCCCGGTCTCCACGACCGTAAAGCCGTTTTCCTCCAGCATCTTCACCAGCGCCGGTCCGGAAGTGTCTTCCCGCAGGCCCTGGCTGCCTTTATCGCTCACCGTGATCACGGCTGCCGTATAATCCATAAAACCACGTTCCTTTCCCGGACCGGCCGCTCGTCGGTCACTCGGTCCTCTCAAACGTCCCCGACTGCCCGCCGGTCTTCTTCATCAGGCGGATCCTGTCGATGACCATGTCGCGCTGCACGGCCTTGCACATGTCGTAGACGGTCAGCGCCGCCGTACTCACCGCGGTCAATGCCTCCATCTCCACGCCGGTCTGCCCCGTACAGGACACCGTCGCCTCGATCTCGACCGCGGGCGGATCGTCGGTCAATGCCAGCCGCACCTCCGCCCCCGAGATCGGAATCGGATGGCACAGCGGAATCAGGTCCGGGGTCCTCTTCGCGCCCATGATCCCGGCGAGCTGCGCCACGGTCAGGACGTCGCCTTTTTTGCAGCCGCCCGAGCGGATCAGTTCCAGCGTCTCCGGGCTCACCAGCACGCGGCCCGCCGCAGCCGCCGTGCGCTGCGTTTCGGCCTTCCCGCCGACATTTACCATGCGGGCCTTCCCCGCGTCGTCAAAGTGTGTAAAATCCTGTTCGATCGCCATGGTCACCCTCCGATCGCGTTCATCGTCCTCTCGCCCGCGGTGCGCACTCCCGGCTGCAGGATGTCGTGGCTCGCGGGCTTATGCAGCACGCCGCGGCGGATCGCCTCGCGCAGCGCCTCCCCGTGCAGTCCCCGCAGCGGAATCTCCTCCGCGGAATGCAGGCAGGGCTTCAGTTTTCCGTCGCTCGTGACGCGGATACGATTGCACTCCGAGCAGAATTCGTGGCTGATCGGCGTGATCAGTCCCACCGTGCCCGCGCCGCCCGGCAGACGGTACTGGCGCGACACGCCGGCATGGCCCTCCGGGACCAGCTCCGGCACCCGCGCGAGCACTTCCGCGCAGGGGATGAACGCCTCCGGTGCGAACGACGCGCCCGGTCCCACCGGCATCAGTTCGATGAAGCGCATCTGCAGGTCGCGCGTGCGGGTCAGCTCCACGAGGTCTTCGATCTCATCGTCATTGAACCCGCCCATCAGCACCGCGTTCAGCTTGATCGGGGCCAGCCCGGCTTCCCGCGCCGCTTCGATGCCGTCGAGCACCTGCTGCAGTTCGCCGCAGCGGGTCAACTCGCGGTACTTCACCGGATCCAGCGTGTCCAGACTGATGTTCACGCGGTCCACGCCGGCCTCCTTCAGCGGCTTCGCCAGCTCCGGAAGCAGCACGCCGTTCGTCGTGACCGCCAGCTCCTTCAGGCCCGGAATCGCGCGCAGATCGGCGCACAGATCCGTAATGCCGCGGCGCACCAGCGGCTCGCCTCCGGTGATCCGTACCTTCGTCACGCCGAGTTCGACCGCCGCCCCGACGATCTCGGTCAGCTCCTCGAAGGTCAGAATCTCATCATGCGGGCGCTTCGGGATCCCCTCTTCGGGCATGCAGTAGCGGCAGCGCAGATTACACAGATCCGTCACCGAAAGCCGCAGATATGAGATTTTCCGCTCGAAGCGATCCTGCATGAATAACGTTCCCTTTTAATATCTTCCGAACGTGCAGTTCGGCCAATGACACGCGTCGCCGCAGCTCTGGCAGAAACCGCCGTCGCCGAGCCGCACCAGGTCTTCCTTCGTCACGCGCTCTCCCGTCATGATCTGCGGGAGTATCACGTCGAAGGTCGTCGTCGGCAGCTTTACAGCCGCGCCCGGCACGCCGAGCACCGGAACGTCTCCGATATAGGCGGCCATCAGCATGTTTCCGGGCTGCGAAGGCACGCCGTGCGAGACGATCTCCGCCCCGGCTTCGCGCACCGCGGTCGGCGTCAGGTCATCCGGGTCGACGGACATGCCGCCGGTCATGATGAGCAGATCCGCGCCCTGCGCGAGATAAGCCTCGATCGCGCCGCGGATCATGTCCAGATCGTCGTCGCAGAACGTGCACCCGAGCACCTCCGCGTCGTAAGGCGCGAGCTTCCGGCGGATCACCGGCTCGAACAGATCCGGGATGCGCCCGCTGTAGATCTCGCTGCCGGTGATGATAATGCCCGCCTTTTTCTTCTGATAGGTCAGGTAGCGCAGCAGCGGAACATCCGCCTCCGCACAGAGGCGCTCCGCCTCGATGATCTGCGCCTCCTGTGTCACGAGGGGCACGATGCGCATCGCCGCGAGCTTACTCCCTGCATGGCACGGATAATGATCCGGCAGCGTCGAGATCGTGATGTCTCCGATCGAGTTCACCGCGTTCAGCAGCGCTACGTTCACCCGCAGCTGCCCGGGGCAGTCCGCGGTCAGCACCATCTTTCCCTCGGAGGGGCCCGTGAACGAAGCGTGGTCGGTCTGCGTCAGCGCCGCGAGCCGCAGCGCCGCGTCCTCTTCGTGGATCTCGCCGGCATTTTCCTCCCAGATAAATACGTGACGCTTCCCGAGATCCAGCAGGCGCTCGACGTCCTCCTCCCGGATGACGTGCCCCCTGCGGAACACGGGGCCCTTGAAATCTTTTCCGATGCCGGTCACGTCATGACACAGCGTCATGCCGACCGCTTCCGTGGTCAATACCTTTTTCAATGCTCACTCCCCGAAGTAATATATTTTCACTTTCGCTCCGGCTTCCAGCGGCCCGGTCCCCGCCGGGATCTCCGCCAGAGCGTTCGCACCCGCCAAAGTGTGGATCGCCGAGTTCCCCTGCTTATCCGCCGCCGCAAACACCGGCCCGGACTCGCCGAGGATCAGACGTCCGCGCAGCAGACGCGTCTGCTTTCCGCTCTTTCCGAAGCTCTCCGCCAGTGCCGCGTACATCTCCGGCAGCCTGCCGCCGGGATCGCCGCGCAGCTTTCTCAGGCAGGGCAGGACGACCGCGTAGAAGTTCGTCATCGCGGACGCGGGATTTCCGGACAGGCCGAAGATCAGTCTTCCGTTCCGGATCCCGTACCAGCTCTTTCCGCCCGGCTTCAGCGCCAGGTCTCCGCAGAGGATCCGCACGCCCGCCTGCTCGTAGGCGGCCTTCGTCAGGTCATAGTCGCCGACGGACACGCCGCCGGTCGTGATCACCGCGTCGTTTTCCGTCAGGGCCGCGTCGACCAGCGCCGCGATCGCGTCCGTGTCATCCCTCGGGATCGGGTAGAACGAGACCGACAGGCCTTCCGCCTCCAGCGCCGCCTGCAGTGCGTACCGGCTGCTGTTCACGATGCAGCCCGGCCGCATCGGCTCGCCCGGCTCGATCAGCTCGCTGCCGATCGAGATCACGCCGACCCGCGGGACCCGGTACACTTCCACTTCCGCGATCCCCTGCGAGGCGATCGCACCCGCCGCGCCGGCATCCACTCGCCTTCCGGCATCCGCCAGCAGATCCCCGATCCGCATGTCCTCGCCGGCCCGAACGAGGTTCTCGCCGGGACTCAGCCGCACCGGGACCGTCACGGTCTCCGGGCCGAACTCCGTCTCCTCGAACTTAATGCAGCAGTCCGCGCCCTCCGGGACCGGCGCCCCGGTCAGGATCTTCGCCGCGGTCCCCGGGGTCAATGCCGCCGTCGGCACGCTCCCGGCCGGAATCTCCTCGAGGATGTTCAGCGTCACCGGCAGCTCTCCCTGCGTATCCGCGCTCCGCAGCGCGTATCCGTCGTAAGGAGAACGGTCGAACGGCGGGACGTTTTCCACCGCCGTGACCGGCGCCGCCAGGATCCGCCCGCAGGCGTCCCGCAGCGGCTTCCTCTCGGTCCCGACCGGCGCCGCCTGCTCCGTCAGGATGTCTCTGGCTTCCGTCCAGCTCAGCTTTTTCGCCATATCAAATACCGCCGATCAAAAAAGGCTCTGCCAAAAGCAGAGCCGAACGCGGGCCTGTACCGGCCTGCGCAGAACTCTCCTTTTCGATCAGGGAAGGCCGCTCCGTTTCCTCAAACGACCCCGGCGCCCTTTCGGACGCGTCTCATATTCCGTGGCCCCTGCCGCCTGCGGCCGGGCTTTAGGAAAATGAGCTCGGAGAATGTTTTCATATACCCAAAAATGTACTAAAATTATAGATGCATTCCGCTCAGTCTGTCAATACGGCGGGCCCGGCGGCATTGACCCCGTGAACCCCGAACGTCTCGGAAGACGTTTCATCATTCCAGGAGGTAATCATATGAGTAAAGAAGCACAGGAGATCTTTGAGAAGACATGTCTGCAGAAGGGCTGCCTTGCGGGCGAAGTCGCCGTGATCACGGGCTCGACTAGCAATGTCGGTCTGGGCTACGCCGAGGCTATCGCCTGGGCGGGCGGAAACGTGGTCATCGTCGGCCGGAACGAGGCGAAGGGCCAGGCCATCGCCGCGGAGCTCTGTGAGGAGTACGGCCCCGATGCCGCGATCTTCGTGAAGACCGACGTCTCCGAGGCGGCGGACATTGCCGCGCTGAAGGAGGCCGCCATCGCGAAATACGGGAAGGTCGACATCCTGATCAATAACGCGATGAACCTCGGCCTGAACGGCCCGATCCTCGGATCGAAGATCGAGGACATGGACATGGCGTACCGCCTTTCGACGCGCGCCGTGATGCTCTGCGCGAACGCGTTCGTGCCGGACATGGTCGCACGCGGACACGGCTTCGTGACGTTCTCCTCGACGCAGTTCCACTTCATGCCTCCGATGATCGGCGGCAGCATCTACTGCTCGAGCAAGGCCGGCGCGACCGCAGCCATGATGTCGCTCGCGAACGAAGTCAAGGGGACCGGCGTGTACGTCAACTGCATCTGCCCCGCCGGCGTGGGCCAGATCAACCCCGACTCGGTCGACGGGAGCAATGACGACTACATCAACTCCCTGGCGATGCCCGGCTTCGAGAAGCTGATCCCGAAGGAAGCCGCGGGCGCCGCGATGGTCTATGCCATCCTGAACGCCGAAAAAATGCACGGCACCGGCACCCTGATCTCCGACGCGCTGGTCGCGATGGATTATCCGTTCCCGAAGCCTGAGACCGTGGTGAAGGCGGAGAAGCAGTATCTCGACGGCTTTGCGCTGACCATGGTCCTGTGCGCGATGGGACACGGCTACGACGCCTGACCCGCCGCGGCAGAACAGCAGGCTTTAACAGCACAGAAAAGACCGGTTCTGGTTTCAGGGGCGGGGACTCCGCCCCTGATGTTTTTATGACAGGAGCATAAAATGGATACTACTCTGCCCCTTCAGGGAACATCCTCCGGCGAAAGAGTCCGCCTGGAGCATGTGGATATCGCGAAAGGACTGCTGATCCTCTGCGTGGTCATCGGCCACACCTGGTTCGCCAACACGGATATCTTCGGGGATCTGGTCCCGTTTGCTATGCCGGCATTTTTCTTCCTTGCGGGATACACGTATAAGACCGGCCGCGGCTATGCCCGGAACCTCGGGAAGCGTTTCGTCGGACTGATCCTCCCGTACGCCGCGTTCTGCGCGTTCTGGACGCTGATGCACCCGCTGTATAACTATCTGGCGCGCCTGCCGCTCTGGCAGCAGACGCCCGCCTCGACCGTCTGGTTCGCCTGCTTCCGCGCGGACGGCATGAACATGCTGATGAGCACCCCGATGTGGTTCCTCGTGGCCCTGTTCACGGCCTCGGTCATCTTCTTCCTCGTGGCAGATAAGGCCCGGGAGAGCTGGAAGCTGACCCTGATCCTGGTAGCCGTCCTGGTGGGCATTGCCCTGGTGCTCGACGTGATCAAACACTACGGAATGCACAGCGAAGATGCCTGGTGGTGGTTCTGGGACTACGCGCCATTCGGTGCGGCCATGATGCTGCTGGGGTCCTACGCGGGCGAAAAGAAGTTCTATGCGAACCTCACCGCGAAAAGCGTCGCCGCCGGACTGATCTGTCTGGCCGCTTCTCTGGTCCTGAACCATTTCTTCTGGGGCTCCGCCAGGACCGTCATCGTGAAATATCTCGAGGGCGGCGCATGGTACGGCGTCCTGACCGCTCTCGCGGTCGCGGTCACCGGCACGGTCGGGATCATCTGTGTGGCACGGCTGGTCCAGCTGGTCCCGCTGCTCGGGAAAGGCTTCGCACTGCTCGGGCGGAACACGCTCTGGATCCTCTGCATCCATTACGGCCTGATCATGCTGGTGGAAATGGCCCTGTTTAACCGGGGCGCACTCTCGGTCAGCATCTTCACGATCATCACGAACTCGCTCTACGCGGGCACTTACTGGGTCGTGCCGGTGCAGGAAACGCCTTCGGACATCGCGATCAAGATCTGCGTGGCCGCGATGACGATCGCGGTATCGGCGGTCTTTACGATCATCTTTAACCGGGTAAAGGCGAAGATCAAAGCCTCCGCCGCATCCTGAAAAAAAGACGCATAAACAGACGCATAAATAAAACAGAGGCGGGCCGAAACGGCCCGCCTCTGTTTTTCATTTGTCTGCCGCGGCATCTCTGCCGCCGCGCCCGTCCGATCAGTTCCGCATGAGGAGCTTTCTGCGTGCTCTCTGCTCGCTGACGAAGTTGATCGCCAGAGCGAGGGTCAGCAGAGCGCCCTGCGCAAACACGATCCAGTAAGGGTTGATGCCCAGAACGTTCATCATGTTCTCCAGAACGTTCAGCAGCAGGATGGCGATCAGAGATCCGATCAGGTTTCCTGCGCCGCCCATGAAGGAGATACCGCCGAGGATGGAAGCCGAGATAACGGACATATCCGGGGCGTCCTGAATGATGGACGTAGGCGAAGCAGTACCGATGTTCGCGACCCAGGCCATACCGCCGAAGGCAGCCATGATACTGCTGATGATGAACAGGATCAGGATGACCCGGTTCGGGTTCATGCCGGCCAGTCTGGCCGCCGCGCGGTTACCGCCTGTCATAAAGACCGAACGACCGAAGTTCGTACGGGACAGGATGAACTGGAAGACGATGATGAAGGCCAGCGCGATGATAAACAGCAGCGGCACTACGCCTCCGACCATCAGACGTCCGGTTCTCAGGTACGGGCCGTCAGAGATCGTGATGTTATAACCGTTCGTCATAACACTGCACAATCCTCGGTATATCGACGACATACCGATCGTGGCAATGAATGCGGGGAACTGCAGCTTTACGACCAGGAAGGTGCTCAGGCAGCCCATGCAGATCGCCACGCCGACCGTGATCAGGATGCACACGATCCAGGGCAGCGGCGTGTTCTGATGCAGCCATGCGAAGATCATGACGCTCAGCGAGGCCTGCGTGGCCACGGAGAGGTCGATGTTTCCGCTGATCAGCAGCATGCCGATACCACATGCCATGAACATCTGAATAACGATCGAATAGAGGAAGTTTCTCAGGTTCGTCCTGGACATGAAGCCCTGCGTGAACATGGCCGAAACAGGAGCGCCCTGTGTAACGCCGCTCGAAAGGATCATCGTAACGATCAGCAGCACGATGAGGATCAGGACCAGCGGCGCTGCCTGATTCTGCATCAGGCGCTTAAAAGTGCTTTTCTTCTGCATTACTGTTCCTCCTCTCATCAAAGTCTGCCGGCACGGCGTCTCTGGATGAAGTCAAAGGCCAGTGCAACGAGCAGGAGCACGCCGCTGAACACCTGGACCAGATAGGTGTTGAGGCCGACGGCGCTCATGCCGATCTGGAAAGTATTCAGGATGCAGAGACCGATGAAAACACCGAGCATGCCGCCGGTGCCGCCGCCGAACGAGATGCCGCCGAGCATGGCAGCCGTAAGTCCGGTGAACTGGTTCGTTCCCAGCGCCAGGAGTGAACCCTGCTGGAGACGGGCCGTGTTGAAGATGCCGGAGATGCCGCCCATCACGCCGCTCAGCATGAACAGGATGATGGTGATCTTCTGAGCATCGATACCGGCCAGCGTCGCCGCGATCGGGTTTCCGCCCAGGAGGGAGACCTTCTGACCAAAGCTCGTTCTCGACATCATGATGCCGAAGATCACGAAGAAGATGATCAGAATGACCACGCTCAGCGGGATGCCGTTCTGGCCTCCGACACGAGCGGTGCCCAGGAAGCCGATGAAGGCGTTCTGGAAGTTAATGTTCGCCGCGGTACCGCTGGGGGTTCCGATCGAGCTGAACACATACATGACGCCGCGGACCATGGAAGCCATGGCCAGTGTCGCGATGAACGACGGGAAGCGCAGCTTCGTGACCAGCAGGCCGTTCGCCATACCAAGAGCGGCACAGACGACCAGCGTGATGATCAGTGCCACGCCCGCGGGGAGCGATGCATTCAGAATCGCACTCGCGAGAATGATGCCGCCGAAAGCGCCGATCGCCGACTCGGACAGGTCGATGTTGCCGCCGATCAGCAGGCAGCCGGAACCGATGGCCAGGAAACCCGAGACGACCAGCGACTGCAGGATGTTCCGGAAAGTGGAGAGCTGCAGGAAGTTCGTTCCCACCGCTTTCGACCAGATGCTGAAGATCACGAACATCGCGATCAGCAGGCATACCAGCGGGAACAGGTGGTTGCTGGTGAGCGCCTTAAGCTTGCTGCTGGAGGATTCTTTATTAGTCATATGTACGTTCCTCCTTTAGTCGAGCATCGCCATCGTGAGGACGTTCTCCTCTGTGGCGTCTTCTCGTTTGATGGTGCCGGTGATGTGGCCGTTATGGATGGCGTAGATCGTATCGGCAATGTTGATGACCTCGGGAAGCTCCGAAGAGATCAGGATGACGCACAGACCGTCCTTCGCGAGATTACAGATGTTCTGATAGATCTCGGCTTTTGTTCCGACGTCGATACCCTTCGTGGGCTCGTCCAGAATCAGGATCTTCGTGGTCAGTTTGCTGGAGGTCCAGCGACCCAGGATGACCTTCTGCTGGTTTCCGCCCGACAGTTCCATAAGGACCTTATCGATGGACGGGGTCTTAATGTCGAACTTCTGGACAGCCTCCTCAGCCAGCTCCTTCTCCGCCTTAAAGTTTACGAAGAAACGGCTGAACGTGAGCTTATCAAGGACCGGCATCGAGATGTTATCCTTGATCGAACGGAACAGGATCAGTCCCTCATACTTCCGGTCTTCGGGACACAGCGCTATGCCGGCGTTGATCGCGTCATGAGGCGTCTTAAAGTGGACCTCCTCACCGTCGACGATCAGCTGTCCGCCCGTGATCGGGTCCACGCCGAAGATCGCGCGGGCGATCTCCGTGCGGCCCGCTCCTACCAGACCCGCCAGACCGATGATCTCGCCTCTGCGTCCGGTGATATTAATATCATGAATGTAGGGCGTCTTCAGGTCTTTCAGCTCCAGAACCACATCGCCGAACTCGGTGTTCCGGTCGAGGTTCGCGTAGGTATCGCCGATATCGCGGCCGACCATGGCCGTAATGAGTTCTTTCTCGTTCGTGGTTTCGGTGTGCAGCGTCTTCACATACTTACCGTCTTTCAGGATGACGATGTCGTCGCAGATCTCAAAGATCTCGTTCAGACGGTGGGATACGTACAGGATGACCTTTCCTTCTTCTTTCTGTTTCCGGATGATCTTGAACAGAATCTCGATCTCGGTGTCAGTCAGAGGTGCGGTCGGCTCGTCATACGCGATGATTGGAGAATCTCTCCGATATGCCTTCATGATCTCGATCATCTGCTGATGAGCGACATTCAGGCGGCCGACCATATCGTCGGGAGAGATCGGCAGGCCGAAATCATCGATAATTCTCTGGGTCTCGCTGCGGAGTTTGCCTTTGTCGATGATACCGAATTTATTCTTCGGAAGGTCGCCGACGAAAAGGTTCTCCATGACGGACATGAACGGCAGCAGCTGCCGCTCCTGATAAATGATACTGATGCCGGCGTTAATGGCATCCTGAGGCGTGGTAAAGTTTACCTCTTTACCGTCGACCAAAACGGTACCCTCGTCCTGATGCAGGTCGCCGTTAATGATCTTCAGCAGGGTACTCTTTCCGGCGCCGTTCTCGCCAAGAAGCGCCAGAACTTTGCCGCCTTCAGCCTTAAAATTAATGTCGTCCAGGGCGCGGACGCCGGGGAAGCTCTTTCCGATTCCCCTAAGTTCCAGTGATCTTTCTTCCATAGAATCAGCTCCTTTATAGAAAAAGCGGGCGGATTCAGGCCTCCGCCCGCTTTCGGTGTTCCATAAAACTATGGATCAGTACACGTTACTGTTCTACAGAGTAGTACTCAGGAACATCAGTCGTGGTCGAAGGGAAGGCATCCAGGGAGACTTCCACATCGTAAGGGTAGGTGTTCGTGCCTGCGTACAGGTCGACCCACTCGTAGTACTGCTGATAGTTATCGAAGTCAAGCCATGCGGTCGGCAGCAGCATCTTGGAATAGGTGTGGTCGGGGCCGCCGTGATCATTCACGTTGACCCAGCTCGGCCAAATGCTGTCGGGGGTGGCCCAACCCTGCGCGAAAGCGTAGCAGGCGCCGATGATCGGCTCAGCATACAGGAAGGTCGCGCAGTTCAGAGCGTAACGCCAGCAGTTCTGTGTTCCGGCATCCCACTGGGATCTCAGGCCGGCACCACCGAAGGTGACGCCGCAGGAGGTCTCGCCGAGACCGGCGGACTCAACAGCGGTGACAGCGCCCTGCGCCCAGTCATCGATGTTGCCCTGGATCAGCCAGTACTGAATGTTCGTGTTGGTGGAGACCACGGGGCTCGCTGCGTCAAGACCGCCCTGGATCGACAGACCGGTGGAGGAGCAGTCAGCCAGGAACAGGTTGTTCTGAGCCTCAGCGGGAGCATTGGCTGCCCAGTAATCCTGAGCGGCCTCAACACGCTGATGCAGAGGCGGAGACAGCGAATAATCCATCGCGATGCAGCCGACCGTCGACCAGTCAGCATCCGGATAAGTCTCGTTCATCCAGTCGAACAGTTTCTCCATCTCCATTTCGCCAGCAACATAGTGGTCGAAACCGCAGAACGGGTGGATCAGCTGACCGTCGGCGTCAACCGCGGAGGCCATCATGCCCATCCACTGGACATCGGGATAGTTCGCAAGAATAGGCTGGATCGAAGGCCAGATGGTGACATCGGGATCGAGGATCAGGATGTCAACGCCCTGGTCCAGATGGTTCTGCAGAAGGGTCATATACTGGTCGTTGTCACCCTCAGCGGAGGACATGCCCAGATACTGCATGTTCATCATGTTGGACCAGATGCCGTAAGCCTCATCAGCTTCCTGGTACAGAGGGCCGGAAGCGCTGGTGATGTAGGCGGATCTCAGCGTCTCATTCGCCGAATAATCATAGTTCGGATCATAGTAGGCGATCATATCAAGGTTGGGGGAACCGTCCTCATTCGCATGAGGGGTAGCCACAGCAGCGCCGCCGCCTTCATCGGGGGTGACGTCAGCCGTTGCCGAACCCTGATCCGCAGCGCCGCCGCCGTTATCGCCGCCGCCGCTGTTTCCGCCGCCGCCGCATGCCGCCAGGCTGAACACCATGGCCGCCGCAAGAGCAAGTGCCAAAATCTTCTTCATTTTTCTACCTCCTAAGTAGTCCTGGTTACACACGGGGATGCCTGATATCCCCGCGCTGCAGTCCCTGATTATTTACATCCCGGCCGCAGTCGGACTGCTCGTGTTCGGCCAGGATGTGCAGTTTAGCCTACAATGTCCATTTTCCATTTTTTTGCCCCTTTGTCAATTTTTATTTATTATTTATAAAGTTTTTCAACTTTTTACAATGCAGCATGCAATTTCCTACGAACCCTGTCGCTTTTCTCCGTCGCAAATCACGATGGGTTTTTCCCTGCATTGCTATAAAAAGCAGGTCGTTTAATCCTCTCCGGGCCGGCGTTTCGGGGCCCGATTCTTTATGGCGCCGATTCGCGTTTCTGTGCTATAGTTGACGCGATCCGCCTTTAATTGCGGAGCCGGCGCCCGGCGCGCCGTGTGATCATGTATTAAGGAATTTGTATTATGAAGAAAAGCATTCGAAACATCCTTGCCCTGAGCCTCGCCGCCGCCGCGGCGCTCACTGCGGCAGCCTGCGGCGCTCCCGGCTCTCCGGCTGCGGAGACCGAGGCCGTCCCCGCAGCCGAAACCGTAAACTTCACCGCCTCGGACTACAGCGCGGTCGATTACAGCGGCGTGATGACCCTGGGCGCGCACTCCGGCCTGGAGATTGAAGTCCCGCCCGCGGCGGATCTGGACGAGCTCGTGCAGGGAAACATCGAATATATCCTGTCCGGTCAGAGCGCCACGGTCATGGTGGCGGAGGGCGTCACCGCGGCCGGAGACACGATCCTTCTGAACTATACCGGCCTTCTGGACGGCGAGCCGTTCGAGGGCGGCAGCGCCGAAGGCACGACCTACCGGATCGGCAGCGGCTACTTCATCCCCGATCTGGACCGGCAGCTCGAGGGGCTGACCGTCGGCGAGACTTACGAGCTGCCCTGTACGTTCCCCGATGATTATCACAATGCCGATCTGGCCGGAAAAAGCGTCGTCTTCGAAGTGACGGTCACCGCGATCGCGGGGGCGTCGAACACGCCCGAGTGGACGGACGAGTTCGTCGAAGAGTTTACGCACGGCGAGTACACCACGACGGCCGATTTCGAAGTCCGTATCCGCGAGGAGCTGGAAGCGCGGGTCGCCGAAACACAGCAGGAGCAGTACCGGAACGCGCTCTGGCAGGCCGTTCTGGACCGCTGCGAGTTCACCGAGATACCTCAGGAGCGCGTCGAAGCCGCCACTGCCTACTATGTGGATGCATTGACCGGGTATTACCAGATGCAGGCGTACTCTTACGGAATGGATATGGAGACCTTCTTCCAGGCATCCGGGATGACGGAGGAGGCTCTGAACGCGGAGGCGGCCCGCATGGCGGAAGACGAAGTCCGAAACTTCATGACCGCGAACATGATCTGTCTGGATGAGGGCATCGAACTTACACCCGAGGTATATTCGGCGCTGATACGCGAAAAATTCGAAGAGTCCGTGTATAATGACTTTGAAACGTTTGTGGAGTCCTCGGGCGGCGAACGCTACACCGTGGATTCGTGCCTGTATACGCTGGCGCTGGAGTGGCTCGAGGAGCATAACACGCCGGTGACCTCGGAAGGAAACGGAGTCTCAGCCGATGAACATTAAGGAAAAACGTTTTTCTCAGAAAAAGGACGGTTCCTGGTCGGACAACTTCATGCTGACCTATCTGCAGCTGAAGCTGGCTTCGGAAACGAAGATCTCGGTCTTTAACCGGAAGCTGAAAGAGCGCGAGATCCGGCAGATGATGGAGGACCTGTGCGTCACGGGCTCCCCGTTCGATCCGGAGGAGGTCCGGGCGGAGTGGAAGGACATGACGGAGCGGTACATCCACATCTGCTACGACCCGGAGACCCGGATGAAGCTTTACGGGATCATTAAGCGAAAGAACGAAGCTGTCGCCTGGCAGCTCCTGAAGGAGATCGAGCGCACGACGAAGACCTATCCGGGGCTCCTGGGGCTCGAAGAGGAGTTCGCCCCGCTTTACGACGTCATGATGGAGGTCTGGAACGACATCCTGGGCGACGTCGGAAAAGGCTCCGGGCAGCCTGTGCTGAGCCCTTACGATCCGAGTCCCTATGGGCCGACGAGCTGAGGAGCGGTCCTGTCCGGGCGCGGCCGAACACCGCGGGGCGCCGCGGATAAACGTAATAGTAATATACAGAAGGCGGACACAGCCACCCGGCTGCGCCCGCCTTTTTCGATCCCCGGGTCACACCGGGGTGTCCGTGTCTTCGCCCTTTTTCCCTGTCAGACCCTTATTCCTTCTCCGCGATCGCCTGAATCGCTGCGCGCGCCCACGTGATGGCCCGCGAGTGGCTGTTTCCGTTCCACAGCAGGGGGTAATCCACGCCGTAGAGGCCGCCTGCGACGTTTCCGATCGCGTACAGGCCCGGGATCGGCTTATTGTCATCGTCCAGCACGCGCATGTCGGTGTCAATGATCATGCCGCCGTGCACGTTCAGCAGGGCCGGGCCCCACTTCACCGCGTAGAACGGAGGCTCCGTGATGCTCGTGAGCAGCTCGGCGCGCTTTCCGAAATCGACGTCCTCGCCCTTCTCATAGAGCTCGTTATATCTGTCCACGGTGGCCCTGAACGTCTCGACGGGGACGCCCATCTGCTCCGCCAGCTCCTCGATCGTGTCGGCCTTGAACGCGGTCCCGTTCTTCACATAGCGCTCGATCTGTTTATCGATGCCGTTGTCATCGCTCCACTGATAGCCGTACTCCGTCATCAGCGGCTCCGTGAACTGGCCGCCGGTGATCTCGATCCGATCACGGAGTTCGCCGAACCACTTGCTGTCGAACACCGTAAACGCGAACTCGCCCTGCGGCTGCATCGCGCAGCGGACCGCCTTCGCCTGGACCCAGGTGTCCTCGTTCATGAAGCGCTTTCCCTGGCGGTTCACGAACAGGAAGAAGAACACGTAGATCGAATAGGCCAGCAGATGCATGCAGAGCGCCCACGACGGCGTCTCGAACTGGCCGCCGGCCCAGTACGCCATGCGGTGGCCGTCGCCGGTGTTCAGGCCCTTCTTCGTGCCGGGATGGTCCGGATCCGGGACCTGCGGCGCATAGCCGTTCCGCTTCAGCGTCAGGCCCATCGGGCAGAACGTGCGCAGCATGTCGGGGTTCGACCCGATGTCGCCGGTGGCCAGGATGACCGCCTTCGTGCCGCGGTAGCGACGGTATTTCCCGTCCTCGCACAGCGCGATACACGACACCACGCGTCCGCCGTCCTTCTCCAGATATTTCGCCTCGGTCTTCCGGATGATCCGGTTCCCCTCGCCCTCGAGGCAGTGATCCTGCATGATCTCGCACATCAGCTGCGCGCCGCCGCGGCTCTTATACCGCGTGCTTTCGGGCTTCCGGATCAGGTAATGCGTGCCGTCGTACTCGGTAAAGTCCGGTCCCTTATAGCGGCCGCCGAACAGATGCAGCTCGACGTCGTCGCCGCCCAGGTCCGTCATCCACTTCACCGCGTCGGAGCAGTTGTTCAGGTACAGCCAGAGCAGTTCCTCGTTCACGCGGCTGCCGCAGATGTGCATCCAGTCGCGGGCGAACTGGGCCTTATCGATCTTCACGCCCAGCTTCTCCATCACGGGCGAGGTCACACAGGCGATATGCGCGCCGCGGGCCACGATGCCGTGGTACTTCTCGAGGATGATGCACTTCTGCCCCAGATCCGTGCAGCGGGCGCCGGCCGCCATGCCGGCAATGCCTCCGCCGATGATCAGCACCTCGGTCTCCACGGTCTCGGCGATCTGATCCTCGGGGATCTGATCGGGCCGCTTCGCCCAGGTGCAGTCGTCATACTTTCCGCGCAGTCCCTCGATGTGGTTCACTTCCGTGTCGATATACTCCATCTCTCCGGAGGTCTCTTCGGAGGCGGGCGCCGCCTGCTCCTGTTTCTTCAGATCTTCCATAACATGCTCCTTCATTCAAAAGACCGGCCTCACGTTTCATCCTACCATTTCGGTATATTGATTTTAACATGAGCCGGTCGGCATGTCAGTATTTTCTTTTTATTCCGCGCATCGTTCCCGGTCCCGCCGTCCGGCAGCCGCAGCCCGCCGGTCACTTCCCGGCCCGCGCCCGCCTCACCGCTTCGACCTGTTTCGCGCACAGCTCCGCGATCTTCAGCCGCTTCATCCGCCTCATCGTCGTGCGGATCTCGTCCCCGATCGGGTCGATCCAGCGTGCGCCGACCGCATCCGGCCCGGCCATGACCGCCAGCGCGTTCAGCACCGGCGCCGCCGTGCAGTCGACGTCCATGCCCTCCATCGCGATGATGTGGGCGGTCTCGTCGAAATCCATGTTTCCGAACCACAGGGCAATGATCTCCGCCGCCGCGTTCGGATACGCGTGGATCCAGTGATATTCCTTCAGTCTTTCCGCGCACGCAGTCCAGGCAGACTCCCAGTCCGCGCCCCCGCGGCACTGTTCCAGCGCGAACCGCACGACCGCCGCGTACTCGCTGCGCGAAGGCATGGCCGCGACGGTCTTTTCGACCGCCGTGCGCATGTCGGTCTCCGTGAAGCAGAGCGACACCAGCACGGCATTGAAGATCCCGCCGATCATGCCGCTGTTCGAGTGCGAGACGATGCTGTCGTCCGCCGCCAGCCGGGCCGCCAGCGCGGGATCGCCGGGCGCAGCCATCCCGTGGACCATCGTCCGCATCTGCGCCCCGATCCAATCCGAAAAATAGTTCAGCTCGGTCCCGCTCTCGGGCGGCAGCAGTCCCCGGCGCAGGTTCGCAAGCGCGGTCTTTTCCGCGGAGTAGCCCTCCGAGATCAGGTCGAGCCAGCCGCCGGCCACGTCAGCCGGGGCGATATCATAGCCTTTCTCCGCGAACACGTCGAGCCAGGCGAGCTCGTAGGTGATGTCGTCATTGTAAGTCTCGGGCCGCCGCAGGTAACCGCGGATCTCCCCAAACCGTTTCCGGATGTTCGCCGTGGTGTACCCCTCGATCTGCGTGCCCAGGCAGCCGCCGATCAGCTGGCCGGTCCACCCCGCGCGCACGCGCTCCTCGAAATCCTTCCCGCTCACATCATGATCCGCCGCCTCGGGGAACGCCGCGTCCTCCGCGACGTCGGCGAACGTGCGGTACCGCCGGTACCCGAAATACGGATGCCCCGGGATCTCCGGCGCGGTGTTCAGTTCGTGATAGATCCGCGCGGTGATCCGCTGGAGCGCCCCGCCGTCCTTCGCCTCCGCGGCCGCCAGGCCTTCGTCGATCAGCGCTTCCGCCGCGCTCACGTCATACCCGCGCTGCGCCATGCAGGCGATCGCGGCCGGCACCAGATGCCCCGGCGCCTTCGACCCGGGCACCTCGGAGTACCAGTCTCTGAAGAGCTGCTCGTCCGAGGCATTGCCCGCCTCTTCATACTTCAGCCATTCTTCCTCCTGATCGCCCTCCACCGCGGGCGGGACGGCCTCCGAGATCCACCCGAACTCATATTCCCACGCTTTTTTCGACATGGCGCTTCCTTTCCGGTCTCCGCGCTTCCGCGGGCACTGCCGCGCGACTCCGCTCCCTCGCTTCTCAGGAAAACAGTGTCTCCAGTACTTCCTCAGGCGTCATCCGCTGCATCCCCTCCGGGTCCGTGAGTCCGCCGTTCGCGCCGCTCACATCCCAGGTGAAGCGTCCCGCGTTCTCTCCCTCGAAGGAGAAATAAACGTCCGGAGAGCAGACCGGTACATCGTAGCGCTCATACCACTCCGGGAAATACTCCGACATATACCGCTCGGCCAGCTGATGCGCCTCGCAGTCCGCGTCCGGGCCGATCGCGCCGATCTGCACGCCGCCTCCGGGCTGGCCCGTACGGCTGAGCGAAGGTGTGCTGTGAGCAATCACCACGCTCCCGTCGGCGCAGGTTCCCAGCGAGATCCAGACATGGCCGTTGATGCTCATGATATCGCCCGGGAGCATGACCGCGGCTCCGTCCGCCGCCGCGCCGACCGTTTCATCGGCCGCTTCCGTCTCTTCCGCGTCGGTCTTTCCCGGCGCCGGCACGTCTTCCTGCGTCCAGGTCCCCCAGCCGCGCTCCGAGAGCCGGCGCGCGAACCCGGTCGAGCCCCCGACGAAGCCCTCGCCGCCGTCCGCGGTCTCGAAGGTGTTGTAAAGCGCCCAGCCTACATAGCCGGAGCAGTCCAGGCCGGCGTAATAGTATTCGTTATACTCGCCGTACGGATAGTAGCTCGTCGTCGGATCGACGTTTTCCTCGTCATTGTCGACGCCCTTGAACGTGAAGGACGCGTCATGCTCCCCGAAGAACCGCACCCAGTCCGGCGAGACGCCGATCGTACGCGTCTGGATCGACGAGCCCTCGTCCTGCCAGTCCCAGCCGCCGCCGTAGATATAGAGCGTCGTGCCGACCGGCATCATCGCGGTCCGCAGGAAGTTCGCGAGCGTCGGTTCGCCGGGCGCTCCGGATACCGCGGGCGCGTAAGGCTCCGGTTCCGGCCCGGTCTCCTCAGCCGAGACGACCGTTCCGTCAGCGATCACGATCCGGTACGAATAACCCTCCTTCAGGAGGTTCTGGATCGGATAATCGAACCCGCCTTCTTCATTCTGCGCGCCGTTGTCGACCGCCAGGACCGTCTCCTCGCCGCCGACCAGGAACCGATACCCGAAATGATCCATATTCTCACGGTTCGTCTCCGGCGCGCCGTAGTTTTCCACGCCGAGATAGACCGCGTCAGCCTCGGTCAATGCCGGCGTTTCGGCCGCTTCGGTTCCGGCCTGCGCCGCACCGGTCTCATCCGGAACCGCGCCGTCCGCCGCCGCGCCGCAGCCGCTCAGGGCCGTCATGCCCAGTACCGCCGCCAGAATCAGGGCTGCAAAGCTTTTCGGGTTCCTGTTTTTTCTCATGATGTTCTCCTTTGCACGAACGGTCTCCGGCCACCTTCATTTTTCAAGCTGCTTCATGAACTCCGTCCCCGTCCGGAACGGCTCCGCGAACGGCTCGCCCGCGTGACGGTAGGCGAAGCCCTCCTCGTCGTAGATCAGCGGCTTCAGCCGCTCCAGCACGACGCGGCCTTTCCCGTCCAGGATCTCCTCGTCCGCCAGGATGTTCTTGATCTCGCCGGTGATCTGTATGTTGCTGCCGACCCTGACGGTATGCACGACCTCGCATTCGAGGGTGAGCCGCAGTTCATTTATGACCGGGGCGTGGACCGTCTGCCCTTCGCTCACCGTAAAGCCGACGTCCTTCAGCTTATCCGTATCGAAGCCGCTCGCGACGCCGATATAGTCCGCCTCCGTCACCTGGTCCTCACCCGGATAACCGATCGTGAACGCCCCGCTGTGCAGGATGCTCCCGAGCGTCTTGCGCGGGCGCATCGTGACATTGATCCCGATGAGAACGCACGGCGGCCTGTGGCTGATCGGCGTGTAGAGCGCCAGCGTGCAGGCGTCCGCTTTTCCGTTCTCGTCGTACGCCGCGGCAATGATCACCGGCGACGGCGCGACCACGGCTCTCAGATGCGGATTCTTTTTCGCCATAACACCTCTTTTCTCCGGCCGGGGCGCCGGCCGGCACAGCTTCGGCGCCGCGAAAAGCACACGCCTTTCCTGTTACATAGTAATTCATATTCCGGGTCATATCCACCGCATCTTCAACGATCCTGCCGACGTTTGAAAGTATCAACGGGAGGCTTTCGCTCTGAAAGCCTCCCGTTATCTTTTCTCTTAAAACTTTCCGTGCGCGGTCACTTTATCGTGAAGCCCTTCATCGCCTCCGGCGTGACGTTTACGAAGAATTTGACCGACATGGGGTTGTTATGATCCACGATCTCGCTGTGTCCCAGATCGAGCGTGTCCACCTTCTTCATGTCCTCGTCCGTCAATGCGAAATCCCAGATGTCGATGTTCTGCTCGATGCGGTCCCTGTGCACGGACTTCGGCAGGATGGACACGCCGCGCTGCACGTTCCATCTCAGCGCGACCTGCGCCGGGGTCTTTCCGTACTTCGCGCCGATCTCCGCGAGCACCGGATGCGTAAAGATCCCGTGATTTCCCTCCGCCAGCGGGCCCCAGGCCTGCGGCACCGTGCCGTACTCCTTCATGACCTCGATGACGTCATACCGCGTATAGAACGGATGCAGTTCGAGCTGGTCGACGTGCGGCTTCACATCCACGATCTCCGCGAACTCCGTGAGTTTTCCCGCGTAGAAGTTCGAGACCGCCAGCGCCCGGATCTTCCCCTCGCTGTACATCTCCTCCATGGCCTTCCACGCGCCGTAGATGTCGCCGTAAGGCATATGGATCATGAACATATCCAGGTAGTCGAGGCCCAGATACTTCATGGAAGTCTCGAAGGACCTCTTC
Source organism: Lachnospiraceae bacterium (assembly GCA_017513125.1). Classification (GTDB taxonomy): domain Bacteria; phylum Bacillota; class Clostridia; order Lachnospirales; family Lachnospiraceae; genus RGIG5636. The sequence continues at coordinate 67,213 of JAFWDI010000029.1, forward strand.
GCGCCCTCGTAGGACGCGTCGTTCGTCCAGAGCTTCGTCGTGATAAAGAGCTCTTCACGGGTGACCTTCCCCGCAGCGATCGCCTCCGCGACGGCGTCGCCGACCGCCTCCTCGTTATTATAGAGCGAAGCCGTATCGATCAGCCGGTATCCGGCGTCGATCGCGTCCAGCACAGCCTGTTTGCAGACCGCCAGATCATTTACTTGAAACACGCCGAAGCCCTCCGCGGGCATCTGCACTCCGTTGCTCAGTGTGAACATTTCCATCCTGACATCCTCCTTGTATATATTTTAAGGCATTCTGTCATTTCATCCTTCTCGGTCCCAATGTGCCTTTACGTACTCTGCGACGTCCTCAGCGGTGACGCCCTCAAAATTCACATTATCCATTAAACTGGTCGTCACGAATTCTATCATCTCTTCCGGGGTGTGCTCCGCGGCAGGATCCTTTTTCAGGGCAATGATCAGCGCGTTCAGGAGCGTTTCCGCCCTATCGGTCACTACACCGCCGGAGATCTGCTCCAGCGCTTCCGGGGTCAGTTCCAGGATGTCTTCCAATTTCTTTTTTCCGTCCATGGTTCGGCCTCCTTTTGTTCGCTGCGGTTTTATCTTATATACGGGGCAATGCCTCGTCCGGCGACACCCGCATTATATCACAAGGCCGCTCCCCGACACACGAAAAAAGGAAGCCGCCCTCAGCGGCTTCCTCTGTGTTTCCGACAGGGGCCGGCCCCGCAGCGGGCGCCGGGAAGTCTTCTTACTTTTCGTGATGTCTGCGGCAGCCTTCGTCGCCTTCCTGATGTCCGCAGTCGAGACCCTTTCCGTGGTGATGACCGCACTCATGTCCTTCACCGTGATGATGACCGCAGTGATGATCTCCGCCATGGTGATGGCCGCACTCATGTCCCTCGCCGTGATGATGGCCGTGGTGGTCACACGCGGCATTCGGATCATATTCGAGCGTTCCTTCGGCAAGCGCTTTCGCGGCAGCATCCGCGGAGCCCCGGACTCCGGCACAGAGCCTGATCCCGGCATCCGCAAGCGCCGTCTGCGCTCCCATGCCGATACCTCCGCAGATCAGCACATCCGCCCGGGCCGCCTGCAGGAAGCCGGCCAGCGCGCCGTGTCCGCTTCCGTTCGTATCAATGATCTGCTCATTTACGATCTTTCCGTCCTCCGCATCATAAAGCTTAAACTGTTCGGTATGACCGAAGTGCTGGAAGACCTCTCCGTTTTCGTATGTGACTGCTATTCTCATCGCGCCTGTTCCTTTCTCCATGATCTCCTGATCGATCTCGACCGGTTCGTATTCACAGTGTCCGCCTGTGATCAGCAGCCGTTTCCCGTTCACCAGGGCGTCGGCGACCTTTTTTCTCGCGCTGTCGTAAATGGCTGTGACGGTGGTCCGGGCAATGTTCATTCTGGCTGCGCAGCCTTCCTGAGTAAGGCCTTCGCTGTCCAGCAGCCTCAATGCCTCAAACTCGTCAACTGTCATCCGAACACTGTCTTCTGCTGTGATGTCGTCGGGCGAGAAGCTTCGATAGACCGGCTGCCGCTCTATTCTGCGGCATCTGAATGGTCTGGGCATACGCCCTCCTTTCTGACATATGTCATTAATTATTTTAGGCGCGATAGCGACATATGTCAATAACCCTTGCAAAAACCCGGGCAGGGTCAGTTCATCATTTTCTCGAAACGGAACATGCCGCCGAGATCCTCGCCGTCATAGCTGTTCTCTTCACCGGTCTCGGGATCATGCGGATCCGGATGATGGCTGTTGAAAAACTCCACGATGTGGAACCCGCATTTATTGACATAGAAGTGGACGTTCCGGGTCTCGAAGCTGGGGGTACAGGTCTCCCAGACCCGGGTCTCCGGATAGAGACGTTCGACTTCCTGCCAGGCGGCAAAGCCGAGGCCCTTGCTGTGCGCTTCCGGACTGATGAACAGCAGCTCCAGATGATTATGCTGTGTCTGCGGATCGATCTTCAGCACGAGTCCGCCGACGATCTCTCCGTCTTCGCGGATCCGGTAGGCGGCGCCGCCGTCGATGCTCCGCTCGATGGTCTTCCGGGAAATGATCTCGCCCTCTTCCTCCATGTGATCGTCCCGCATTCCGAACTCCTCCATCGCGCCGTATTTGAACGCGCGCTGATTATCGAGGATGAACTGCTCCCGGTCATCATCCGTGAGGGGGGTCAATGTGATCTCAGCCATGTCGGACCCTCCGCGCTCAGAACTCGCTTCGGATGAGCTCGCACAGCTCGTCGATCTGCGGGAAGAACTCCGGCCCGACCCGGAGAAGACGTCTGCGGGACGTTTCCTCCGCCCCGTGGATGCCCTGCAGGAACGGGGACAACAGCATCCGCATCGTGGCCATGCCGTTCACCACTTTCATCTTGCGTTCCAGAGACTCCCCGGTCTCGCCGAAATACACCGGGAACAGGTTATCCCGCACATAAATGGCTTCCTCGAGAGACAGGCCCAGCACATTCTGACAGTTCGCCGCGCGGGTCGTCGTCATGCCCGTGTAGGCGCTCATGGTCTGCGCGAAGTCAAACAGCGGGTGTCCGTACCCCGCTTCTCCCACGTCGATCAGGAGCAGCTCATCGCCCTGGAACATGACATTGTTCATGTGAAAGTCACCGTGAACGAAACTGCGGCTCTCCGGGATCGCCTCGATCAGCCGGCGCATCAACGCATATTCTTCCTCCGTCGCCAGACGGGCAAATTCCTCCGCCGCCGCGAAATACCGCTCCCGCGCATCGGTCAATACGCCTTCGCCGATCTCCACCGTGTGGATCTGCCGGTACATCTCCGCGAACCGGCGCAGGAAGTCCTCTCTGCGCTCCGGCTCCGCCATCACGGCCTCGGACAGCACGCCTGCGTGGAACATCTCGTAGACCTCGCCGTATCCCCCCTCCGTGCGCACCACGTCATAGGAGATCGCGGTGGGAATGCCGTAGATCAGCACGTCCTTCGACACCTTCACCTCGGAGTGGATCGCATCCAGGGTCATGTCCTTCACGACTTTCAGGATCGTCTCCCCGTCCAGGCGGTACACCGCGCTGTGCGCGCCCGCGCCGATCTGCTCCAGCCCTTCGATGGAAACGAAACGCAGAGCTTTCTCCACGTTCATGATCTGAGTAAAGCCCGTAACGCTGAAGATCTCATAGACTTCCGGAGAAGTATTGAGGATCGTGATCTTTTCGTCCGACTGCTGCTGCCGGCGCAGCAACACCCGCAGCCCCGAACTGGAGATGTACTCCAGGCCGCCGGCGTCGATCACCAGCTCTGCCTCAGCGTGCGCGGAGATCGCGTCCGTGAGCTCCCGCTCGAAGGCCTCTGCGTTCTCGGCGCTGATCCTTCCTTCCGGATAAACATACAGTTTTCCATTTTCTTCGGCGATCTTCATCTGCGGCCCTCCTTTTCCCGGGTCTTCCGATCGTCGGATCCGCGCGGGGCGGGTCCCGTGACGATAGATTTGCAAATACTATCTGGATTATATCGCAATTGGTTTTGTCGTTGGGGGCCTTTTTATCGCGACCGGTTTTGCCGCAGCAGGACTTTTTCGGAGCTGTCGTTCTCGCCTTGAGTGACCGGATCCTCTTCCGAAAAAATGCCGCTTAACCGGAACTCCAGTGACACTTTTTCGCTCCTGAAGTACACTGTATGTAAACTGCAAGCGTTTTTGCATATACGCATCCGGCATTTTGCATATAAGCATTGGGAGTTTTTATGAACGCAGCATTGACGGGAAAAAGGATCCGCGCCCTGCGCGAAAAGAAAGGCATCACGCAGAGAGAACTGGCAGATCTGCTCGGCGTGACCGATGCTGCCGTCAGCAAGTGGGAGCACGGAAAGAATTTCCCGGACATCACTCTGCTGGAGCGGCTGAGCGAAGTGCTGGAATGTAAAGTCTCGGAGCTTTTAGGGCTGGAGACCGGCTCGGAGGAGGAGATCGTCCGGTCGTTCACAGATCTGGCGGCCGAGGAACGCCGGCGGCTCCGCAGGGGAATCATCGTGCGAACCCTGGTCTCACTGGCGATCGCGGTAGTCCTGGCGGTTCTGATGATCCGGGTCGATATCGAACTGGACTTTGAGACGCAGGAGTTCATCTTCAGGATGCCTTCCGAATGGGCGCGCTTTCTGCCGTGGCTGATCGGAATACTGATCGGCAGCCTGGCCGCGTCAGTGATCCAGACCGTCCGTCTGGGCCTGAAAGAGAAGGCGAAAACGGAAGCGTCGGAACCGGCGCCGGAAAAGAAGCGCTTTCCGCGCGGACTGATCCGCATTCTGGGTCTGGCGGCGATGGTCTTTGTCATGATCTATGGCAATCACATCCGCTCGCACCGCGCGCAGGAAGAACAGCAGCGTCTGATGGAACGGGCCGAAAATATCCGGCAGGCTGCGACAGAGGAGGCCGTTCCGGGTGAGATATTCCTCGGGCGGGCGCGATTGAATAACGGTTCGGCGGTCGATGCTTCGCAATGGAGCACCATGAGGCAGACTGTGGACGGTACGTCCCTCGAGCTGGCGTTTCTGCCGCTCTCCGTCGAGGTGCGGCCCGAAATGCCCGGGATCATGTTCCTGGAGTTTCAGGACGCAGACGAGGAAGTCTACCGGTTTGCGGCAGGGTATACCATGTCCGGAAACTCATTATTGATCCTGGATACACCGGAGGCTGCGGACATTGCGCAGGCAGAGACCGAATACGGGGAGGCCGTCCCGCTCACAGACAGTCTGAGGTACCACGTGCACCTTGATAGCGGAGACATCTGGCTTCGACCTCATAACGCACAGGGCCCCCGGGGCATTTACCGGAACGAGGGAACGACCGGCTCTTCCGTGCTCCTTCAGGGAACCGCGTGCTCGGAAGCGGATATGTATGAGGGGATCGCGTCCATTGACCTGTCAGGCACCCTGCACGGCAATGCATCATGCCGGCTGTTTTTCGCGGACGGAGGTTATTCGACCGATGCGGCGGACCGTTACTCCGGAAACGGCTGCGTCGACATCCGGATGAGGCATGCGATGATCCCGTCCGACGGCGGGATGCAGGAGAGCACATGCAGCCAAACATATCGGCTGGAGTTTTATAATAATTATCCGTATGGGTTCACCATTCGGGACGGGGAGGACTATTACTTTTATCATGATCCGGTCATGACCCCGGGCTGACTCAGTCCGTCATAATGCATGAAACAAGGAAGCCGTCATCGACGGCCTACAGATCCTTTTTGAAGCAGATGAGCCTGTTCTGCTCCTGAAAACCCATCTGTAAATGAAAGTACAGCGACGCTGTATTGCTCAGTTCACAGTCGCTCGCAAATTCCCGGCAGCCTTTTTCTCCGGCCCACTGCTCACATTCTTCCACGAGCCGCTTCGCAACGCCCTGTTTCCGGTATGACTCCTTTACGCTGACACATTCCAGATATCCGACAGGACTGGTTTCACACCCCTCTACATAGTCATGGCGCAAACAGCAGAGTGCGGCGCCGATATATTCCGCGTCTCTCTTCTCTGTGAACACCGCAGATTCATCTGAACTCATATACTCCCGAAGGATCCTCGTCAACGCTTCTTCTGTA
>JAFWDI010000030.1 GCA_017513125.1 Lachnospiraceae bacterium
CTGCAGGCGCTGATCATCGGGCTGGTCGCCTGGTTTATCGTCGAGATGATGATCCGCCGCAGCGTGCGCGTCTTTACGAAGAAGCAGTGGCTGGGCTGGGGCGTTTTCTCGGTCTGCATCGTCATCCTGCTGTTCCTGCTGCGGTTCGACGCGTTCGGGATCGAGCGGCGCGTTCCGGACCCGGAGCGGGTGAACGGCGCCGTGATGCAGGTCTACGGCGACCAGCTGCAGACGGAGGATCCGGAGCAGATCCGGGAGATCGAAGAGATCCACCGGATGATCGTGGAGGACCGGCGGGAGATCCGGGATTATGAGGAGTACAGCACGTGGATCTATGACTACGAAAACCGGCAGACGGTCGGGTTCACATACGTCATGCCGAACGGCTCGCTCATGCGGAGGAACTATGTTCTGAACAGGAACAATGAGGCCGGCGCGCGCATCCTGGACAGGATCGATGATCTGGTGAACCGTCCGGAAAATGCAGAGAGGCTGCTGCTGGGGGAGTACGCGGATATATACGAGCTGTCCTATGCCGAGATCCAGTATTATCAGCTGCAGACGGATGGCGGCGGAGCGTACTGGTATGACAGTGCGTTTATGAATCTGAGCCTGAGCCGGGCGGACTGTGACGCGCTGCTGGAAGCGGTCCGGAAGGATATCGCGGAGGGGCATTTACGTGTCGGGAGTTCGCAGGCGGATGATTACGCGAACACGCTGATCCTGAACTTCGCGGATCCGGAGAACCCCGGCCCGGAGAACGGAAACTACGATTACCGGGAACTGACGCTGAACGCCTCGTGCACGCATACGCTGGAAACGCTCCGGCGAAGCCCGAATTTCGCTCCGGCGGACCTGATCACTGTCAGGGAGATCACGCTGGTGGAGTCCGGAGAAATCGTTCCGGACGCGGGGGATACCGCCGACGTTATAAACATGGATTGATAAGGTTCATAACTCTTTACAACAAAAGCGGCAGCGTGTTATGATTATTTCCGCGTCGGAGACCGCAGGCTTTCGGCCGCGGGACCCCGGCGCGGAACATTGTTTTATTCAGTTAAAAAGGAGAAGTGAAGATGAAAAAACTGCTTGCACTGCTGTTTGCCGGCATCATGATCTTCGGACTGGCTGCCTGCGGCGGTTCTTCGGACGCTCCCGCGCCCGCAGAGACCGACGCTGCGGCTCCCGCCGAGACCGGTGCCGAGGCTCCCGCGGAGACCGAGGCTGCCGGGTCTGATCTGGACGCCATCATCGGGCGCGGCGTTCTCGTGGTCGGCATCACCGATTTCGAGCCCATGGACTACACCGACGAGAACGGCGAGTGGATCGGCTTCGACGCCGACATGGCCCGCGCGTTTGCCGAGGAGCTGGGCGTGGATATCGAGTTCGTCGAGATCGACTGGGATAATAAGATTCTCGAGCTGAACTCCGGCGCAGTCGACTGCATCTGGAACGGCATGACCCTGACCGATGAGGTCATGAGCGCCATGGAGTGCACGAACGCTTATATGAGCAACTCCCAGGCCATCGTGGCTGCCGCTGACGCCGCCGCGGCGATCACCTCGATCGAGGACTGTGCCGAGCTTTCCTTCGCGGTCGAGGCGGGCTCCGCCGGTGAGGCTGCCGCTGAAGATGCGGGCCTGACCTACACGCCCGTGCAGAACCAGGCTGCCGCGCTGATGGAAGTTCAGGCCGGTACGTCCGACGCTGCGATCATCGATGAGCTGATGGCCATCGCGATGGTCGGCGAGGGCACCAGCTACGCGGATCTCGCACAGTCGATCAACCTCACCGAGGAAGAGTACGGCGTCGGCTTCCGCCAGGGCTCCGATGCTGCCGCGGCGCTGAACGACTTCTTCGCCGCTTCCTATGCGGACGGCTCGATGACGCAGATCGCCGAGACCTACGGCCTCGAAAACTCGATCATCCCGCAGTAACGATCTGACGCGGGACGCGCGGAGACCTCTGCGCGATCACAGAGAAAGACCGGGAGACGGCCGCGAAAACCTTCGCGGCCGTCTCTGTTTTATTGAAAAATATCCGGGAACTGTGATACTATGATTCTGTATATTCGGTTTTCCTTTTCCGCGTGCGGGCGACGCACCGCGCAGGTACGAAAGAGAGTTTCATGAGTACATTTTCGCAACAACTCCCGATCGTTCTTCATTCGCTGAACGCAGGCTTCCTCCAGACGCTGCGGCTGTTTGGAATTACGCTTGCGGGCGCGATTCCGCTGGGCCTGGTCATCTGTCTGGGCTGTATGACGCGCTTTAAGCCGCTTACCGCGGTGCTCCGCGCCGTGATCTGGATCGTGCGCGGCACGCCTCTGATGATCCAGCTGCTGATCATCTATTATTTCCCGGGCATCGTTCTCGGAAACGCTTTCTGGGGCAGCGGCGAGCGCGGACGTTTTATCGCGGCTTCGGTAGCGTTCATCGTAAACTACGCGTGCTATTTCGCGGAGATCTACCGCGGCGGCATCCAGAGCATCCCGGTCGGTCAGGACGAGGCCGGCATGGTGCTCGGCATGACGAAGTCGCAGATCTTCTTTAAGGTGAAACTGCTCCAGATGGTGAAGCGCATCGTGCCTCCGATGTCGAACGAGATCATCACGCTGGTGAAAGACACTTCGCTGTCCCGGATCATTGCCCTGCAGGAGATCATCTGGGCGGGCCAGTCCTTCATGAAGGGCCACCAGGGCATCTCGGGCGTGATCTGGCCGCTGTTCTTTACGGCGATCTATTATCTGGTCTTCACCGGCATTCTGACGATCGTGCTCGGCGCGATCGAGAAGAAGCTGAACTTCTTCCGATAGGAGGTGCGTATGGCGATCCTGGATGTAAAAAATCTGGAGAAGCACTTCGGCTCGACCCGCGTTCTGAACGACATTTCGTTCTCGCTCGAGAAGGGGAACGCCCTCGCGATCATCGGCGCGTCCGGCTCGGGTAAGACCACGCTGCTTCGCTGCCTGAATTTCCTGGAGATTCCGAATCAGGGCGTGATCTCGGTAAAGGACGAAGTGATCTTCGACGCCGCGGCGCGCGGACGCGTGAGCGAGCGGGAGATCCGCCGGAGGCGGCTGCATTTCGGGCTCGTGTTCCAGTCGTTTAATCTGTTCCCGCAGTACACTGCATTGGGAAATGTATGTCTGGCCGGAAAGCTCCTTGCGCAGGAACGCCCGGATTTCCAGGCGAATAAAAAGGAGATCTTCGCGGAGATCGAGGAGAAAGGCCGGAGCCTGCTCGCGCAGATGGGCCTGTCGGACCGGGCGGAGCATTTCCCGCACCAGCTGTCGGGCGGACAGCAGCAGCGCGTGGCGATCGCGCGGGCGCTGGCGCTGGAGCCTGACATTCTCTGCTTCGACGAGCCGACTTCCGCGCTCGACCCCGAGCTGACCGGCGAGGTCCTGCGGGTCATCCGTTCTCTGGCCGAGAAGGAGACGACCATGATCATCGTCACGCATGAGATGGCTTTCGCCCGTGACGTCGCGGACCAGGTGATCTTCATGGAAGGCGGATATATTCTGGAACAGGGTCCCGCGAAGGAAGTCATCGGGAACCCGAAGGAAGAGCGAACGAAACAGTTTCTCGCGAGGTACCGCGAGGACGCGTAAAGATAAAAAGAGGAGGATACTATGGGCCTGATCAGAGCTGCACTCGGATCGGCGGGCGGCGTCCTGGCCGATCAGTGGAAAGAGTATTTTTACTGTGATGCGCTGCCGGTAAATGTTCTGGCAGTACGCGGGAGAAAACGCGTTTCCGACCGTTCGTCGAACACGCAGGGAAATGACAACATCATTTCGAACGGGTCCGTGATCGCTGTGGCGGACGGACAGTGCATGATGATCGTCGAACAGGGGCAGATCGTCGAGGTCTGCGCTGAGCCCGGTGAGTTCACCTATGACACCTCGACGGAGCCCAGCATCTTCGCGACCGGCTTGAACCTGACCGGCATCGGCGAGGTCTTTAAGACCATGGGGAAGCGCTTCACCTTCGGCGGCGAGGCTCCGAAGGACCAGAGGGTCTATTACTTTAACACGAAGGAGCTGATGGGAAATAAATACGGGACCGCGAACCCCATTCCTTTCCGCGTCGTGGACCGGAACGTGGGGCTCGACCTGGACGTATCGCTTCGCTGCTTCGGCGAGTACAGCTACCGCATCACGAATCCGCTGCTGTTCTATAAGAACGTCTGCGGAAATGTTGCGGAGGCCTACACCCGTGACCAGATCGAGAGCCAGATGAAGTCGGAGCTCCTGACCGCGCTGCAGCCCTGCTTCGCGCGCCTGTCCGAGATGGGCATCCGCTATTCGGCGGTTCCCGGACATACGACGGAGATGGCGGATCTTCTGAATGAGGAGCTTTCCGCGAGATGGCGCGATCTGAGAGGTATCGAGATCGTGTCCTTCGGCGTCGGCAGCATCAAGGCTTCCGACGAGGATGAGGCCATGATCAAGGAGCTGCAGAGGAACGCCGCGTTCCGTGATCCCACGATGGCAGCGGCGCATATGGTCGGCGCGCAGGCGCAGGCGATGCAGGATGCGGCCAAGAACGAAGGCGCGGGTCCCGCGATGGCGTTTATGGGCATGAACATGGCCGGCCAGGCGGGCGGCGCGAATATCCAGAACCTGTACCAGATGGGACAGCAGCAGGCGCAGCAGGCCGCTCCGCCGCAGCCTCAGGGGCAGGCGATCGCGAACGCGCATCAGGCATTGAACGAGGCGGCCTGGACCTGCCCGCAGTGCGGAAGCCAGGCGACCGGGAAATTCTGCCCGGAGTGCGGCACGAAGCGCCCCGCGGAGGATGGCTGGACCTGTCCGAGCTGCGGAACCGTGAATAAGGGCAAGTTCTGCCAGGAGTGCGGTACGAAGAAGCCCGCGGGCGTCCCGCAGTATAAGTGCGACAAATGCGGCTGGGAGCCGGAAGACCCGGCGAACCCGCCGAAGTTCTGCCCGGAGTGCGGCGATCCGTTCGGCGACGAGGATCAGGTCTGAGCATCATGCGGAGCGGCTGCCGGATGATGTGTCCGGCGCAGTGACATTGGCATAGAAAAGGAGAAGGACATGGGACTTTTTGATAAGAAATTCTGTGATATCTGCGGCGAAAAGATCGGTCTGCTCGGAAACCGGAAACTGGCGGACGGAAACTGCTGCAAGGACTGCGCCGCGAAGCTTTCCCCGTTCTTTACCGAGCGGAAGCAGGCGAGCGTGGCGGACATCAAGGAACAGCTGGCCTACCGCGAGGCGAATAAGGCGCGGGTCGCCGCGTTCACGCCCACTCTGACGGTCGGCGAGGATACGAAGATCTACATTGACGAGAATCAGGGACAGTTCCTGATCTCCGGCGCGAAGAATTTCCGCGACGCAAATCCCGATGTATTCGAGTTCTCGGACGTGATCGGCTGCCAGCTCGACGTGCAGGAGCACCAGACCGAGATCCGGACGAAAGACGCCGAGGGACATACGCAGAGCCTGAACCCGCGCTGCTATGCGTATTCGTATGATTTCTATGTGATCATTAATGTGAATAATCCCTGGTTCGACGAGATCAAATTCAAGCTGAATAACCGCACGGTCGGCCAGAATGTCCAGACCGTGATCCCGGCGGGAACGCAGCCTTTCGGCGGCGCTTCGGCGGTCAGACCGCAGGCTTACGGCGGTCAGCGCATGGCTTCGCCGCAGTCCGCGAAAGGTGTGCCCGGACAGCAGAAGACCTTCCAGAAGGGCGGCGCGACGGTCAGCGTGGGACGGCCTCAGGTGCAGCGCACCGGCCCCCGCCCGGTGAACCTGTCGAACGGAAACCGGACCTACACGAACCCGAACCAGGGCTTCGGAAATCAGGGCATGTACGCCGGGAACATGGGCGTCATGACCTCGAACGCGGCGGAAGTCCAGAACAGTTTCGACTATAAGAACTACGAGCAGATGGGTATGGAGATCCGCGAGATCCTTATGAGCGCACGCCAGTACGCGCGCGAGGAGGCCATGGCGGCCGCCGCACCTCAGCAGGCCGTGACCTGCCCGTACTGCGGCGCGACGACGTATCCGGACGCGAACGGCTGCTGCGAGTACTGCGGCGGCGCACTGTTCGGCTGACGTCCGGGGTGTTTCCGGCGTCAGACCGGAGAGAGGAGTAACTATGCCTTTCATCGATGTGAAAACCACCAGAAAGCTGGACGAGCCGCTGAAGGAAGCGATCGCGGCCGATCTGGCGACGGCGATCGAGATGGTCCCCGGAAAGATCGGGGCCGGCTTCGAGATCTGTTTCTCGGACGGCGCGGACCTGTGGATGGGCGCGCGGAAGCTCGAAAACGGAGCGTATCTGTCGCTCGCGTATTTCCTGCCGATCACGGACGAGATCCTGGATGCGCTGAACGCGGAACTGTTCCGCATCGTGCGGGAGCATCTGGACGTGAAGGACGAGGACATGTATATTACATACCGCGAGGTGACGGACTGGGGCGTTCACGGCGGCTGCCCGCATAAAGGCCAGTTCATTAAGTGACGCCGCGGGCGCGGGACGGCTTAAGAAGGTATTTTCCGAAACAGGTATGGTATAATGATCCATACCTGTTTTGATTCCGGGAGGAGACGCATATGAAAGAACCGAAAACACAGGAAGAGCGGCTGGACTGGCTGGTCGAGCGGTTCAAGGCCGAAGATATGGGGTATATGAGCATCCCGACGCCGGCGGCTGCCGAGGGAAAGCGGACCCTGCTGCGGTCCATGATGAATGTCCGCATGCCGAAGAGCCTTCCTGAGGAGGTCCGCGCGGTGCAGGACGCATATCTGCGGGAGCGTGCCGCGGAGAAAGGCGTGGTGCGCGTCGGGGATATTCCGACGGCCGCGCAGGCGTTCTTCAGCGACTATCCCGGGGCGGACCTGATCTCGGTCTGGCAGGGCGACATCACGCGCCTGGCGGCAGACGCGGTCGTGAACGCGGCGAACGCGCAGATGCTCGGGTGTTTCCGGCCGATGCACACCTGCATCGACAACTGCATCCACACATTCGCGGGTGTGGAACTGCGGGAAGAGTGCGACCGGCAGATGGGACTGCTGCGGGAGCGTTACGGCGAGGAATACGAACAGCCGACCGCGGTCCCGATGCTGACGGACGCGTATAATCTGCCGGCGAAGAAGATCATTCATATCGTGGGGCCGATCGTGACGGACGAGCTGACGCCGGCACTCGAACGCGATCTGGCGTCCTGCTATCGGAACACGCTGGATCTGTGTGAGCGCGAAGGGCTGCGGAGCGTGGCGTTCTGCTGCATCTCCACAGGGGTGTTCCGCTTTCCGAACGAGCGCGCAGCGGAGATCGCGGTCCGGATGGTCACGAACTGGCTGGATCAGCATCAGGGCGCGGTGGACCGCGTGATATTTAACGTTTTTAAGGACGAAGACAGGAGGATCTATGAGCGGCTCTTATCCTGACGAACAGAATCGCGACGCTGCCCGGGGCAGGGCGTTTAAGGCTCTCGGCGAGGCGCATGAGGACTGGGGAAGCGGTCTCGGCGCCCCGGACCGCGACGGCTACCGAAGCACGATCGCCCTGGGCATTGCCGGGGCGCGGAAGATGTCGGGAAGGATGACACGCGGGAGCGGGACGTTCGCCGAGCGGATCGCCGTTCTGCGGGAACGTCTGGCGGAGGCCGACGCGGTCGTGATCGGTGCGGGCGCAGGCCTCTCGACGTCGGCCGGGTTTACCTACTCGGGGGAGCGGTTCGAGGCGTACTTCGCGGACTTTTCCCAGGCCTTCGGCTTCCGGGACATGTATTCGGGCGGTTTTTACCCGTTTCCGGATGATGAGACCCGCTGGGCGTTCTGGGTCCGGAATATTTACATTAACCGTTACGTCGATCCGCCGGAGCCGGTCTATCGGGAACTGCTCGGGCTCGTGAAGGACCGGGATCATTTCGTGATCACGACGAACGTCGATCACCAGTTCCGGAGAGCGGGCTTCGCGAAGAGCCGTCTGTTCTACACGCAGGGCGACTACGGTCTGTTTCAGAGCACGGACCCGTCGATGCGGGAGACCTGGGACAATGAAGCCTGGGTCATGCGCGCCATGGAATCCCAGGGGTTCGTGCGGGACGCCGGCGGCGTGTTCCGCGCGCCGGCAGGCGGCTTCGGACCGGCGGACGGCAGTCCGGACGGTGCCCCGGCCGTCTCCATGCGGATTCCGGCGGAGCTCATTCCGACCGCTCCGGACGGCGGCCCCGTGACCATGAACCTGCGCGCGGACGACACCTTCGTCGAGGATGCCGGCTGGCACAGAGCGTCCGCGGCCTATGCGGATTACCTCGCGGCGCATGAGGGAAAGAAAGTCCTTTTACTGGAGCTGGGCGTGGGGGCGAACACCCCTGTGATCATCAAATATCCCTTCTGGGCGATGACCCTAGAGAATGATAACACCTGTTATGCATGTATAAACCGCGGTCAGGCGTTCTGTCCGGCAGAGATCGCGGACCGGAGCGTCTGTATCGACGGGGATATCGGCGAGGTGCTGGAGCTGCTGGGGTGAGCGGCGGCGATCAGAAGCTTTCATCCGTTCCTGTTCGGCAGCCCCGCAGTGAGATGGGAAAGAACCATCGATCCGCGACCATGGGCGGCAGGAGTCATAAAGAATAAGACAGCGGGAGGGATCGTGATATCCGCTTCACGATCCCGGCGAGACTGAACAAGGAGACCCATGAGGGTCTCCCTGCGCATTCGAGCCGTGCCCGCTGTCTTTCTTTATGAGGACTGTGCCGCTCACGCCTCCGCGATCAATGCCTCGCACGCCACCTGATCCTCGATCCGGCCCGTCACGATATCTTCGATCGACTGGAGCGACAGGTCCACCGCGCGCAGGAACCTCTCGTGTCCGCTGCGCCCCGCCTGCCGCATGAGCCGTCCCGCGAGCCAGGGCTGCACGTCGAGCTCACCTGCGATCTGGTCCCGGCCCATGCCGGCTTCCATGCACATCGCGGTTTCCGCGAGCCGCGCGAATTGTTTCCCGATGACGTTGATGATCCGCTGCGGCGACTCCTTCATGGCCAGCAGATCGAAAAAGATCGCGAAGGCCAGGTCCTTGCGCCCGTCGATCATCGCGTCGGTCATATCAAAAACGTAGGCGGAGATCGTCTTCACGCAGACCGCGTCGACGTCCGCATCCTCCACGACGGTGCGCTTCCCGGTGTAGGCGGCCAGCTTCGCGAGCTCCTGGCCGAGCCGGTTCATGTCGGTCCCGACGTAGGAGAGGATCTTCTCCGCGGTCGCCTGCCGGATGTTCTTTCCCTCCGCTTTCAGTTTCCGCGCGATCCAGGTGATCAGCGTGTCTTCGCCCTGCGCGCCGAGTTCGACCGCGGCGCCCGCCTTTGCGCAGGCTTTGAAGAGGCGGGTCGTCTTATTTACATTTTTCTCGACGAAGATCAGGCATGCCGTGTCCGGCAGATCTCCGATGAAATCGGCCAATGCACTGTCCGAAGCCCCCGCGAACCATCCCGAATCCTCGACGACGATCAAACGCTTATCCGCGAAAAACGGCAGGATCTGTGCGCCTTCGATCACCTGCTCGGGCGTCGCGGTCTCGCCGGAGAGGCGCGTGACGTTCATCTCGTTTCCGCCGCTGACCGCCTCGATGAGTTTCTTAGTGTAGAGCGACTTTAAGTGATCCTCCTCTCCGTAGAGGAGGTAGACGTCCGCGAATTCGCCCGACTTCAGCGCCCGGTTCAGGAGCGCGGGGCCGTTCGCGCTGTCATTCTGTTTTTTTCCGCGAGGGGGCATCAGGAAAGCTCCTCGACTTCACGGAGCCACAGGGCAGAGGAAGCGTCCGAAGGCATCCGCAGGTCGCCGCGCGGCGACACCGCGACCGAACCGACTTTCGGGCCGTCCGGCAGGCAGGAACGCTTGAACTGCTGCGTGAAGAAGCGGCGGTAGAAATTCTTCAGCCACTTCAGGATGACCTCGTCTTCGTAGCGGCCCGCGAACGCGATCTTCGCCAGCCGGTAGACCTTCGCGGGGCGGTAGCCGTAGCGGAGCACCTGGAAGATGAAGAAGTCGTGCAGCTCGTAAGGTCCGACCAGATCTTCGGTCTTCTGCGCGATCTCGCCGTTCTCCTCCGGAGGCAGCAGCTCGGGGCTTACCGGCGTGTCGAGCACGTCGTAGAGCGCCGCGGCCAGGCTGCGGTTTTCGGTCGTGTCGGCGTAGGTCCGAACCAGATGGCGCACCAGCGTCTTTGGCACGGAGCCGTTCACGCCGTACATGGACATGTGGTCGCCGTTATAGGTCGCCCAGCCCAGCGCCAGCTCGGACAGGTCGCCGGTGCCGATCACGAGGCCGTTCAGGTCATTCGCGACGTCCATCAGGATCTGTGTGCGCTCGCGCGCCTGGGAGTTCTCATACGTCACGTTCCGGTCGGTCTCGTCATGGCCGATGTCCGCGAAATGCTGGCGCACCGCGGCCTTGATATCGATCTCGCGCAGCGTCGCGCCGGTCTCCTTCGCCATCGTGCAGGCGTTCGTGTAGGTGCGGTCGGTCGTTCCGAAGCAGGGCATCGTAATGGCAATGATGTCTTTCGGATCCAGTCCCAGCTTTTCGAATGCGCGCACGGTCACCAGCAGCGCCAGCGTGGAGTCCAGACCGCCCGAAAGGCCCACGACCGCGCAGGTCGAATGAATCTTCTTCATGCGGGTGGCCAGACCCTGCGCCTGGATGGCCAGGATGTGTTCGCAGCGCTGGAAGCGGGTCGCCTCATCGCGCGGAACGAACGGCGCGGGATCGACGAAGCGGCGCAGCTCCAGCTCGGGCAGATCGCGGAAGCGGAAGGTGATCTCCGCGTGATCGTCGGTCTGGCCCGACGTGAACGTGTTCATGCGGCGGCGGTCGTTTACCAGCTTCTCCAGGTCGATCTCGGCCGTGATGATTCCGTTCGTCATGAGCTCGGACTCCGCCAGCACGCGGCCGTCCTCGCAGATGATGTCGTGGCCCGCGAACACCAGGTCCGTCGTGGATTCGTCCGGACCCGCGCAGGCATAAAGATAGGCGGCGTTATAGCGGGCGGACTGCATGGAGACCATGTCGCGGCGGAACTCGTCCTTCGCGATCTCGTCCGGGCTCGCGGAGGCGTTCACGATGATCGTGGCGCCCGCCAGAGCGTGCGCGGCACCGGGGCTCTGCGCGACCCAGAGGTCCTCGCAGATCTCGCCGGCAATGACGCAGCCCTCGACATTTCCCGCCTCCAGCAGGATGTCGGTGCCCATCAGGATCTCATAGTCCTCGCCGTCCGGGCCGGCGGTCGTGACGAAACGCGGCTCGCGCCAGCCCGGCGTGAAGTGCCGCATCTCGTAAAATTCGTTATAGCTGGGGATATAGGTCTTCGGTATCAGGCAGAGGATGTCGCCGCCGAAGACTGCCGCCATGACATTGTATAAAGTCCCGGTCTGCTGCCAGGGCAGTCCGACGAAGAAGAGCAGATCCAGGTCCGCGGTCGCCGCCGCCAGGCCGAAGAGCTCAGCCTTCGCGGCTTCGATCAGAGAGCTCTGAAGGAACAGGTCGGCGCAGGTGTAGCCGGTGAGCGCGAGCTCCGGCAGGACCGCGATCTTCACGCCGTCTTCGGCACACGCGCGGAGAGCGGTTTCAATGGCGGCGCGGTTCGCGGCCGGGTCGGCCACGGTGACTTCGGGGGTAATGCAGGCAGTCCGGATAAAATGATCTTTCATGGATGACCTCTTCCTTTTCGTAAATGCTTTTTCCGCGGGCCGCGGGCCGCGGGCATGCGCCGGCGGCCGTTTCCGCGAAGATCCGATTCATTGCCAGTATAGCAGTATTTCGGTCCAATGTCGTGGAAAAGATGCGCTTTCGGTGGTATGATATTCGAGTATGAATATCCGTGAAGAGATCGAAAAAAGAGAACACGAGTATCTGAGCCCCCGCGCGTGTTTCGCGGACGAGAGCCTCGGCCGCGACCGCCCCGAGGATGAGTGTCCCATGCGCACGGTCTTTCAGCGCGACCGCGACCGGATCATTCATTCGAAGTCGTTCCGCCGCCTGAAGCATAAGACCCAGGTCTTCCTGGCGCCGGCCGGCGATCACTACCGCACGCGCCTGACGCACACGCTGGAAGTCGCCCAGATCTCGCGGACGATCGCGCGCGCCCTCCGGCTGAACGAGGACCTCACCGAGGCGATCGCCCTCGGCCACGACCTGGGGCACACGCCGTTCGGCCATGCCGGAGAGGCGGTCCTGAACGAACTGTGCGCCGATATCGGCGGCTTCCGCCATAACGAGCAGAGCGTCCGCACGGTCGAGGTCATCGAGAAGGGCGGCGAAGGGCTGAATCTGACGAAGGAAGTCCGCGACGGGATGCTGAACCACCGTTCGTCCTGCATGCCGGCGACGCTCGAGGGGCAGATCGTCCGGATCGCGGATAAGATCGCTTATATCAACCACGACATCGACGACGCGATCCGCGCCGGCGTCCTCGCCGAGGAGATGTTCCCTTCGGAGTACACCGACGTGCTCGGACACTCGGTAAAGATCCGGCTCGACCGCATGATCACCTGCCTGATCGAAGACAGCGCGGACGCGGACGTGATCACGATGCGGCAGGAGATGCTCGACGCGATGAAGGGCCTGCGGGCATATCTCTTCCGGCATCTTTACCGCGGGAGCGTGGCGAAGGCCGAGGACGTAAAGGCGCAGGATCTGCTGCGCGCGCTCTATGCGCATTATCTGGAGCATTTCGAAGAGATCAGCGCGGAGTACCGGCATCTGATCGACCTCGGGGATTCGAAGGAACGCGTGGTGTGCGACTACATTGCCGGGATGAGCGACTCGTACGCGATCCAGAAGTATCAGGAGATCTTCGTTCCGAAGGGATGGGCGCTGTAATGTATTATTCCGATGAGATCATCGAAAAAGTGCGCGAGAGCAATGACATCCTCGATGTCATCTCTTCGTATGTCACGCTGCAGCGCCGCGGCTCCACCTATTTCGGGCTCTGCCCGTTCCACTCCGAGAAGACGCCCTCGTTTTCCGTGACTCCCTCGAAACAGATGTATTACTGCTTCGGCTGTCATAAGGGGGGCAATGTCATCTCGTTCCTCATGGACTATGAGAACTACACGTTTCAGGAGGCGCTTCAGGCGCTGGCGGCCCGCGCGCGCATCGAACTCCCCGCACAGGAGGAGAGCGGCGAGGCCAGAAAACAGTCCGACCTGAGAAAGACGATCCTGGAGGTAAATAATAAAGCGGGGAAGTATTTCTACCACCAGCTGAAGACGAAGCGCGGAGAGAACGCGCTCGCGTATCTGCACCGGCGCGGGCTCGACGACGAGACGATCACGCGCTGGGGGCTCGGCTATTCGAACCCCTACCGCGACGACCTCTACCGGGCCATGAAGAAGGAGGGCTACTCCGACGAGGTGCTCGCGCAGACCGGGCTGTTCCACATCGATACCCGCGGGGCCGGCGATAAGTTCTGGAACCGCGTGATGTTCCCGATCTTTGACGCGAACTCGCGTGTGATCGGCTTCGGCGGCCGCGTCATGGGCGACGGGGAGCCGAAGTATCTGAACTCCCCGGAGACCGTCGTGTTCGATAAGGGCCGGAACCTCTACGGCCTGAATATTGCCCGGAAGACCCGCAGGGACCATCTGCTTCTCTGCGAGGGCTACATGGACGTGATCAGCCTGCATCGGGCGGGCTTTGACAATGCCGTCGCGACGCTCGGCACGGCTCTCACCGGAGGGCAGGCGAACCTGCTGAAGCGCTACACGGACCGCGTGGTCCTGACCTACGACTCGGACGCGGCCGGCATCCGCGCGGCGCAGCGCGCGATCCCGATCCTTCGACAGGCGGGCATCAGCGTGAAGGTGCTGAACATGGATCCCTGGAAGGACCCGGACGAGTTTATCGTCCACGAGGGTGCGGACGCCTACGAGGACCGGATCGAGAAGGCGAAGAATTTCTTCTTCTTCGAGATGGACGTGCGCGAGCGGGAGTTCGACATGTCCGACCCCGAGCAGAAGACCGGCTTCGCGCGGGCGCTCGCGGGCGAGCTCGTGAAGTTCTCCGAGGAGCTCGAGCGGGAGAACTACCTGCAGGCGGCCTGCGCGCGGTATCACATCTCCGAGGAAGGCCTGAAAAAGATGATGGCCGGGCTCGGACGCGCCTCGAAGATCACGGTCGAAGAGGACCGCGCCGCCCGGGAGGCCGAGCGGCAGGCGAATGCCCGGAGAAAGGCCGACAGCGGCCTGAAGAAGTCCGAGCGGCTGCTTCTGACGTGGCTTGTGAACGTCCCCTCGCTTTATCAGAAAGTGAAGGACGTCATCCGCCCGGAAGACTTCACCGACGGCGTGTATGAGGAGTGCGCGAAGGCGCTCTTCGCACAGCTGGAGGCCGGAAAGGTCGAGCCCGCGGCGATCCTGGACCGCTTTATGGCGGACGAGGACGACCGTCAGACCGCCGCCGAGATCTTCCACACCGACCCCGAAGGAGACATGACCCTTACGGCGCGCTCGAAGGCATTTACGGACATCGTTAAGAACATCAGGAGAAACGCTCTCGATGAGGCCGCGAGGACCGCTTCCCCGGAGGAGTATCAGAGGATCCTGAAAGAAAAGAAAGCTCTGGAAAAGCTGGTGATCACGATATGAGCCTGTCGAAGCGACTGACCGCTATCTGCCGGATGGTGCCCGCAGGCTGCGTTCCCGCGGACATCGGCACGGACCATGCCGCGGTCCCGATCGAGCTTCTGCGGAGCGGGAAATGCACGCGGGCGCTCGCCTGCGACGTCCTCGAAGGTCCGCTCTCCGCGGCGCGGGAGAATATCGCGCGCGCGGGACTGTCGGACCGGATCGGGGTGTGGCTGAGCGACGGGTTTCAGGCATTGCCCGAAGGAGCTTATGACGCCGCGGTCATCTGCGGCATGGGCGGACAGACGATCCGCCGCATCCTCGAGGGCCGCCCGGCGGATCGCCGGCTGCTGAAGGCCCTCGTCCTGTCCCCGCAGTCCGAGCAGGAAGAACTGCGCGCGTATCTGCGCGCGGAGGGATTCCGGATCGAGGGGGAGGATCTGATTCTCGAAGAAGGAAAGTTTTACCCGGTCATCCGGGCAGTGCCGGCGGAAGAACCGCCGGGACCGTCCGATGCCGCGCCGGAGACGGATGATGCCGCGGCCGATGCCGCGCCGGACCCGCTGACGCAGCGGGCGCTCGACCGCTTCGGCCCCTGCCTGATCCGGGGCGCGCATCCGCTGCTGCCGGAGTATCTGGACCGCAGGGAGCGGGTGTTGAACGGGATCGCAGAGGGTCTGGAGAAGGCCGCGTCCGGTGAAGGCGCCGGGCCGCGTGCGGCAGCCAGACGCGCGGAGATCGGGGCTGAGCTGGAACTGATCGCGCTCTCGCGGAAGTTATGGAAGGAACACGAAGCATGGAAAACATGAACGGAAAGATCACGGTCTCGCAGGTCGTCGAAGCGCTCGAAGAGCTCGCGCCTCCCGCGCTGGCCATGGAGTGGGACAACCCCGGCCTTCAGGTCGGCCGCCGGGACAGCGAGGTGAAGCGGGTCTATGTGGCGCTGGACGTAAACGACGCGGTGCTGAGAGCCGCGTTCGAGGCCTGCTGCGACATGATAGTGACGCACCACCCGCTGATCTTCGGAAAGATCGACAAGGTAAACGACGGGGACCACATCGGCCGCTGGATCCTCATGATGGCGGAGGAGGGCATCGCGTGCTATGCGATGCATACGAACTTCGACATTGCCCCCGGCTGCATGGCGGACCTCTGTGCGACCCGGCTCGGGCTGGAGAAAGCTTCTCCGCTCGAGGAGACCGGAACGGCCTCGCGCGTCAGCATCCTCGACGGCGAACTGCAGGAGGAGGAGACCGAGACCATCGGAATCGGAAAGATCGGGCGCTTCGAGGATGAAACGCTGACGGTCCGGGAACTCGCGGAGCGCGTAAAGGACGCGTTTGATCTGCCGTTCGTGACTGTGTACTCGGACGATCCGGACCGGCAGGCGGGCTGGATCGCCATGTGCCCCGGCTCGGCGAAAGGCATGCTGGACCAGACGCTGGCCGCCGGGTGCGACGTGCTGATCGGCGGCGACCTCGGACACCACGACGGGATCGACGCGGTCGCGGAAGGGGTCAGCCTGATCAATGCCGGCCACTACGGCCTTGAGCACGTATTTATCGACGCGGCCGCGGATTATCTCGAGAGCCGTTTCGGCGGAAAGATCGCGGTCGTGCGGGCGCCTGTCGTATTTCCGGAAGAACTTGTCTGAACTGCGCTTGAAAGATCGGCGCGGGAACATTAAAATATGAACGTTGACCTGGACGAGTGATCGCGGCCGCCTTCGGGCGGGTGAGGAAAGTCCGGGCTTCACAGGGCAGGATGCCGGTTAACGGCCGGTGGGGGCGACCCTAAGGAAAGTGCCGCAGAAAAGAACCGCCGCGCGAGCGGTAAGGGTGAAAAGGCGAGGTAAGAGCTCACCGCCTTCCCGGTAACGGGGAGGGTCAAGGTAAACCCCATCCGAAGCAAGACCGAACAGGGGGCCATGGGGCGGCCCGTCCCGTCCCCGGGTAGGTCGCTTGAGCCTGCCGGCGACGGCAGGCCTAGACAGATGATCACTCTCGACAGAACCCGGCTTACAGTCCAGGTCAATGTTTTTTTATTTTTGGAGGAATGCATATGTCTTATTCACAGGAAATGTACGGGCTGGGCAGCCAGGGATCCGAGATCCGCGAGATCTTCGAGTACGGCCGCAGAAGAAAGGCCGAGATCGGCGCGGATAAAGTCTTCGATTTCAGCCTGGGAAATCCCAGCGTGCCGACCCCGCAGGCGGTCACGGACGCGATGATCGACATTCTGTCGACGGCGGAGCCGACCGCGGTCCACGGCTACACTTCGGGCGCGGGCGACATGGCCTGCCGCACCGCGATCGCGGAGGATCTGAACGCGCGCTATAACTGCGGCGCGGATCCCGCGCTGATCTACATGACCTGCGGCGCCGCGGCGGCGCTGTGCTGCTCTTTCCGCGCGCTCGCGACGGAGGACGCGGACGAATTCATCGCCTTCGCGCCGTTCTTCCCTGAGTACCGGGTGTTCTGCGACACGAACGGGGGTAAGCTCGTTCAGGTCATGATGCGTGAGAATGACTTCCAGATCGATCTCAGCCTGCTGGACGCGGCGGTGAATGAGCGCACGAAGGGCGTCGTGATCAACAGCCCGAATAACCCCTGCGGCGTCGTCTACACCGAGGAGACCATCCGCGGCCTGGCGGCGTACCTGGAGAAGAAGCAGGCGGAGTACGGACATCCGATCTACCTGATCACGGACGAGCCCTACCGCGAGCTGGTCTACGGCGGGGCGGTGGTCCCGTTCGTGCCGAACTATTACGATAACACGATCGTATGCTATTCGTATTCGAAGAGCCTGTCGCTGCCGGGCGAGCGTATCGGCTACGCTCTGGTGAGCCCGAAGGCGGCGGACGCAAAGGCGGTCTACGCGGCGATCTGCGGCGCGGGCCGTGCGCTGGGCTACGTCTGCGCCCCGAGCCTGATGCAGCATGTGATCACGCGCTGCGCGGGCGTGCAGCCGAACCTCGCACCGTACGAGGAGAACCGCCGGATCCTGCTCGAGGGCCTGACCGGCGCGGGCTTCACCTGCGTGAACCCCGACGGCGCGTTCTACCTGTTCATGAAGTCGCCGGAGCCCGACGCGCACGCGTTCGCGGCGAAGGCGAAGGAGCACGAGCTGCTGGTCGTGCCCTGCGACAGCTTCGGCTGCCCGGGCTACGTGCGGATCGGATACTGCGTCTCGAAGGAGACGATCGAGGGATCATTGCCCGGATTTGCCGCCCTGGCGAAGGAATACGGACTGAGCTGACGAATGCCTGCGGCCGCGCTCCGCGGGAAGGCGGCTGCGAGTATCATACGACATCATTGGTCACATGAGATCTGAGACATGAAAGGAGTAACATTGTTATGGATCTGAAACTGAAAGACAAGATCGTTCTGGTCACCGGCGGCACCGGCGGCATCGGTACGGCCATCGTAAAAGGATTTCTCGCCGAGGGCGCGAAGGTCGCGTTCTCTTCGACCCGCCAGGAGAAGATCGACGCGCTCCTGCCGCAGCTGAACGCCGAGGAGGGGCAGGTCGTCGGCTTTGTCGCTAACATGAACAGCGAGGACGATATAAAGAAGCTCGTCGAAGACGTGAAGGCGCACTTCGGCACGATCGATATTCTGGTCCCGAACGCGGGCTATGAAGGGAAGGCGCTCCCGGTCCAGGATATGACGCTGGACATTTTCCAGCAGACCTATCAGCTGAATGTGTTCTCGGTCATGCTGATCATGAAGTACGCGGCTCCGATCCTGATCGAGAAGAACAGCGGCGCGATCGTGGTCGTGGCTTCCGCTGCGGCGTTCGAGCCGACCGCGGGGAACAGCGCCTACGTCTCGTCGAAGTACGCGGTCGCCGGTCTGACGAAGTGCATCGCCATGGAGCTCGGCCCGGTGGGCATCCACGTGAACTACGTCTGCCCCGGCCCGGTCGATACGCCTATGATGCGGCGCATCGAGAAGGACTTCTTCGGCGACATGTCGCATGACGTCGCCATGGCGACGCTCGCAGGCGCCTATGCCATGGATAAGCGCTATGCGAAGCCCGAGGAGGTCGCGAGCGCGGTCCTGTACCTTGCGTCCGACGTCTCCGCGCACACGGCCGGCATGGGCATCCACGTCGACTCGAAGGTGGCGCAGGCGAACTGATTTTACAGACGAAAACTCCGTTTTGGCAGAATGTGACATTGACGCATGCTTCGGCATGCGTCATATTTTTATCAGAGAGATGACAATGCCGGCGTCCTCCGCGGTGCGGCTGAGACCGCGCGTCCCTGCGCCGGAGAAGTTTCTGCATGAACATTCGCATGAAAAGGAGTACTGCATGGGAAATTACGATCACGTTCTGAGCCCGATCCAGATCGGACCGGTCAGATTTAAGAACCGCATCAGCTGTTCGCCGATGTGGCCGAGCTTCGCGACCGGCGACGGCCACGCGAACCAGGAACTGTTCGAGTGGGTCCGCGACATCGTGAAGGGCGGCGCGGCCTGCGTGAACATCGGCTGCGGCTGCGTGAATCGCGACCTGCCGCCGTTCGTGACGCACCTGATCCGCCTCGCGGAGGAGGGTACGGTGAACGAGCTGATGACATTGACCGACGTCGCACATATGTATAACGCGCGCATCGGTATGGAGCTCTTCGCGATCAATATGAACGCGGGTTCCTTCGCGGACCGCGACAAGGACGCGAAAAAGGTCGTCGTCGAACTCGACCCGACGGATATGACGAAGGATGAGATCCACGCGTACATCGAGGATTTCGCGAACGGCGCGGAGCGCGCCATGCGCTGCGGATTCGACAGCCTGATCGTCCACGGCGCGCACGGCCAGCTGCCCGGCTGCTTCCTCTCGAAGCTGATCAACGGCCGCACGGACGAGTACAGCTGCGAGACCATCGAGAACGCCTCGCGCTTCTCGCGCGAGCTGCTCGCGGCGATCCGTGAGAAGGTCGGGAACTCCATGGCGATCGAGTACCGCATCAACTGCAGCGACATGATCCCGGGATCGCCCACGATCGAGGAGACCATCGCGTTCCTGAAGCAGATCGAGCCGTACATCGACCTCGTGCACGTCTCGCGCGGCATGCACTCGATGCAGGATCTGGTGCCCTACACCGACCCGCCCATCTATTATCCGCACGGGATCAACCTCGACCTGGCGGCGGAGATACGTGCGGGCATCGACACGCCCGTGACCTGCGTCGGCGGCGTAACGCTCGATCAGGCGGAAGAGTACATCGCGGCCGGGAAGATCGACATGGTCTCGATGGCGCGCGGCCTGCTGGCGGATCCGTTCATGGTGAAGAACGCGATGCGCGGCTGCCCGGAGAAGACGCGCCCCTGCGTGCGCTGCAACCAGTGCATTAACAGGACGCATTATTACCTCGCGCCGATCCGCTGCTCGGTCAATGCCGAGCTGGGCATGGGCACGCTCTACATGAACGTGGGGCCGGCCGAACCGAAGAAGGTCGCGGTCATCGGCGGCGGCGCGTCGGGCCTCGAGGCTGCCCGGACCGCGTCGAAGCGCGGACATACGGTCACATTGTTCGAGAAGAACGACTATCTGGGCGGCGTGCTGAACATGGCCGCGGGCCCGGACTTTAAGGCCGACATCAAACGCTACCTGGAGTGGTCCATCCGCACGGCGGAGGAGGACCCGAACATCACGATCCTGAAGAACGTCGAAGTGACCCCGGAGACCATCCGTGCGTCGGATTTCGACGCGGTCATCGTCGCGATCGGATCGAAGCCCATCATCCCCGGCTTCACGCAGGGGAACCCGAAGATCGTCTGGGTGGGCGACGTCGAGATGGGACGTGTCGAGGTCGGACAGGATCTCGTGATCGTCGGCGCCGGCCTGACCGGCTGCGAGTCCGCGCTGGCATTGTCCCGCGAGGGGAAGAATGTCACGCTGGTCGACATGATCCCGGAGGAGAACTTCGGGCGCGGCGGCGCGATGTTTAATCAGATCGCGATGAAGAACCTGCTGAAGGACAGTAATGTCAGGTTCCGCGGCGGCATGAAGCTCGTGACCGTCGAGGACGAGGCGGTCTTCGAGGATGCGAACACCGGCGAGAAGGTCACGTTCCCCTGCGATCAGGTCATCCTGTCGCTGGGCGTGCGCCCGGACGCGGAGCTGGTCGAGTCGTTCGCGGACGTCTGCCCCGAGGTGGTCTGGATCGGCGACTGCAACACCCGCGTCGGCACGCTGTATAACGCGGTGCATACCGCACATGAGGCGGCGGCGGTGCTGTAAAATGTGACGGTGCTGTAAGGCGTCGGGAAGCAGCTGCGGCGGACAGAGGAAAACGTATGATTTAAAAGGGCCCTGTTTCTTCGGGAACAGGGTTCTTTTAGTGCTTGAATTACGCACAGAAAATGTATATTATACAAAATCGAACAATAAAGGAATATTGACCCGAAAGAGACTTTTTCATGACACCATTTGATTCCATCATCGAAGCAAACAGAGACTACTGGACCGTGCGGGCCGCGACCTACTCGAAGGAGGTCCGTGACGGCGAGCTCTGCGGCGTCGGATACACCCCCTGGCTGCAGGCGGTCGAGGGGCGCATCGCGGCGCACTTCGCAGGGCGGGCGGCGGAGACGATCCGGGTGCTCGACATTGCCACCGGCCCGGGGTTCTTCGCGATCCTCGCTGCCCGGGCGGGGCACCGCGTCACCGCGATCGACCTGACGCCGTCCATGCTGGCGGAGGCGCGTGCGAATGCAGGCGGGCTGGCGGACCGCATCGATTTCCGGGAAATGAACGCGGAAGCGCTGGAGTTTGAGGATGAGACGTTCGACGTTATCGTCACGCGGAACCTGACCTGGGATCTGCCGCACCCGGAGCAGGCGTATCTGGAGTGGCACCGCGTCCTGAAACGCGGCGGGCTGCTGCTGAACTTTGATGCGAACTGGTACCGTTACCTGGTCGACGCCGAGGCCAGGGCTGCATTCGATGTTGATTGGGACAATGCCGAGGCCGCCGGCATTCCGAACGATAACCCGGACGTCGACTACGGTATCATGGAACAGATCGCGGCGGAAGTACCGCTCACGCGTGAACTGCGCCCGGAGTGGGACATCCGCGTGCTCACGGACATCGGTTTCCACGCGGAGGCGGACACGGACGTCTGGAAGTCCGTGTGGAACGACGAGGAGAAGCTGCATTACGCTTCGACTCCGCTGTTCCTGGTGAGTGCGGTGAAGGACAGTTCTTTTTATCCGAACAGAAATGTCAACTGCAGCAGCAGCCGCGTCTGATCGTCCTCCAGGTCGATCCCGGTCAGTTCCGTGATGCGCTCGAGCCGGTAGAGCAGCGTGCTGCGGTGGATGTGGAGCGCCTGAGCCGTGGCCACATATCCGCAGTTGTTGCGGAGGAACTCACGAAGCGTCGCGGAAAGCTCGGCGTCGTGCTCCTCGTCGTACGCGGACAGCAGCACTGCCGCGGGATGCCGCAGGTCGAAGGCACTGTGCTTTCGAAGAAGTTCGGCGATATAGGGCAGTTCGGTCTCCTCGAAGGTGCGGATCGTGCCGGGCGCGTTCCCGGCGAAGCGGACGGACATCCGCGCCGCATCGCAGTCGTTCGAGAGCTGAGCCAGATCGGTGAACACCGGGCTCTTACCGGCGACACAGGTGAAGCGCTCCAGCACCTGCCTGAGCTGCGGCTCGATCTGCTCGGCCGGCGTGACGTACAGATCGAGGATATACATCAGCTGGCCTTCGTGCCGGAAGGGAAACGCGTATCCGTTCAGAAGCCCCAGAGTGTGTTCCATGGCATAAGTGAGGTCGTATTCCGACGTCGCCGGACGGAACGCATAGACCTGCATGGGATCGCCGGTGTGCCAGCCGAACGTCCGGAGCCGTTCCTCGGCCTGAGGGACCAGGCCGCCGCGTTCCAGCAGCTCCAGAAAGATGCCTGCGCGCTCCATGTGCTCGTCGGGGCGGTCGCAGGCATTCATCCATTTTTCGACGATCTCCCCGAAACCGTCCTGAAGATCCAGAAAGCCCTGGCTGATCGTGCTGCCGCTGCCGACGGAGATCAGCCAGCCGTTATGCTTTCCCTCCGAAAACAGGTTCGTCACGGCCACGGCGACGTTGGCTCCCGGAGGACGGACGGTATAACTCGGCGTGTCCGGCATGCGGATCCCGGGTTTTTCGCTGATCGACAGCAGCATGTCCGGGGAAAGGATGCGGTTTTCCAGAATGCTCTGGTCCTGGACGGAAGCCCGCAGCCTCTGTCCGTCGTCATAGAGCTCACGCATGTAAAAAGTGGCGTCGGCCAGGATGACCGAACAGTCGAACGTCCGCCCGTACAGTGCGATCAGGTCCGCGGCTGCGCATCCTTCTTCGATCATGTCGTAGGCGTCGGCGGACAGGTCATTGTAAAACTCGAAAGCGTCCAGCACGGCATTAAAGATCTCGTTCACGTCGTCCGCGCGCAGGATCAGGCAGTCGTTCCCGTTCGAGCACAGTACATGCTCCGGCTGGGGCTGGCTCACATAGACCGTGGAACGCGAATTCCTGAGATTTTCGGAATACAGTCGGGCGTTGCGCAGGGTACGCTTCCCGCTTTCGATCTGCACCGCCGGCTCATAGCCTTTCAGCCAGTCGGCCAGCATCCACATGCTCAGGCGCATATTCTCCTCCTACAAAATGTATGAACAATACGGAAAACACGGGCGAAATATCCGCAGTGTATACGGTGACAATGCATTGAATAATGCATATTGTACATTATGTAGGAATGAAGAACAAGGTCCGCTTTCGGACGTGAAAAGGAGGATATTGCAATGGCCAGAAGTTCCATGGAACGTTATCAGAAGATGCTCTCGCTGGAGCCCTATACCGACCGGGATGAGATGCCCGTTTTCCCGATGATGCTCGCCAGCTACGGCACGCTGGGCGGAGTCAGCCAGAAGGATATCTGCGCCAGCGCGGACAAATGGATCGAGGCGATGGGAAAGACTTTTGCCGCGATCGGAAAGCCGGATGTGTCCATGTCGGTCTGCCCGGGTGATACCATTTTCCTTATGAGCCTGCCTGCGCGCCTTCCCGGCAGGGAGCTGCCCGATGACGCGCTCTATCAGTTCATCGAGAAGCCTTACTTCGACGATCCCGCGGAGTATCAGCGCATTCTGGAGATCGGCTGGGACCGCTGGAACGCCGAGTATCTCATGAGCATCCAGAACCCGCCGTTTACCGATCCGGGCCAGCTGGGCGCCCGTTTCGGCGAGTTCGCCGCGAATGCGCAGAAGACCGTCGGATATGTATACAGTCAGGGAATCGTACCGGATTTTGACGGTGCCTGCGCCCCGATCTTCGATACGCTGTGCATGACTCGAACCTTTATCGAATTCACCTGCGATCTTCTCGAGGATCCGGGTCCGATCATGGATATTTTGCGGCGCTTCCAGCCCGCCGCGGACATGGCGACCATTGCCCAGACGAAAGCCAACGGAGGTACTCGCGTGGCTTCTTTCGCAATGCGTTCCTCCGCCACATTTGTCTCACCCGGCGTTTTCGAGGAGTATGTCTGGCCGATCATGAAGGAATCCATCCTTCGCTTCCACGAGGCCGGACTGCTTTACGTGCTGCACGCGGACGCGAACTGGGGCCCGATGATGAAATACTTCACCGAACTCCCGCGGGGCAGTGTCCATATCGAGCTCGACGGTGCGACAAACATCGAGGAGGCCTACGACACGCTGCGCGGGTATCAGTCCATCCGCGGCGACGTTCCGGCGACCATGCTGGCGTACGGCACCGTCGATCAGGTCAGGGACTACTGCGAAAAGCTCATTCAGATGGGCATGCGCGGCGGCTTCATGCTGGGCTCCGGCTGCGAGGTGCCGCTGAACGCGAAGCCTGAGAACGTGAAGGCGATCATCGATTCGCTGCGTGCGTGACGCGGCGCTCCAGCGTAAGACGCGAAAAGCGGAACAGCCGGCATTGAACCAAAAAAGCAACCCTTTTCGAAAAAGGGTTGCTTTTTTACATGGATGCGGAAATATCGTCCATTGTTTCCGGTACGTGCGGCCCGTTATAATCCGGTCAGAAATAAGAAACCTGAGTTTCCAAATGCGATCGGAAAGGAGCGGGAAATGGAACTGTTTGAAAAGTTAAAAAGCGGCGAGCCGGTGGACATGATGTCCGAGGAATATCTGCCGGCGATCGAAGAACTGCAGCGGGCGGATACCGCGCTGTTTCATCTCAATCACGCGGTCCCCGGGTCCGACGAACAGAAGAGGGCGTTCGACGCGCTGTTCGACGGGGAATATCCGGAAGGGCTCACGGTCCTGACGCCGGTACAGATCGATTTCCCGAAACAGATGACGGTCGGTTCGAGAGTGTTTATCAACCACAGTTTTACGGCCATGTCGATCGGCGGCATTACCCTGGAAGACCATGTACAGATCGGTCCGCATGTGACGATCGTGACGGATAACCATGACTTCCGGAACCGGTATGTGCCGAAATGCCGGTCCGTCCGGATCTGCAGAAACGCCTGGATCGGCGCGGGAGTGACGATCATGCCGGGCGTGACCGTAGGGGAAAACGCGGTGGTCGCCGGCGGCGCTGTGGTCACGAAGGACGTTCCGGCCGATACGGTGGTCGGCGGAAATCCGGCCAGAGTTCTCAAACGGCTGACGGAAGACGGGGAATAACAGATCGACGGGCTTATAAGGAGGCAATGAAGATGATCTTTGACAGAAACGAAAAGAAAGACGTGATCGCGCTGCTCGGCGCGGGAAGCATGGGTACGGCGATCGTAAGAAAGATCGCGGCGGGAAAGAAGATCCTTCTGGGAGACATCAGTGAAGCGAACCTAGAAAAGACGGCGCGCGATTTTCGGTACTGCGGCTATGACGCGGAGACCTGCGTCGTGGATGCGACGAAGAAGGAATCCGTGGAGGCGTTTGCGGAAAAGGCCGCCTCTCTGGGCGACGTGAAGTACTTCATAGATACCGCCGGCGCGTCTCCGAACCAGGCTTCGCCGGAGCATATCGTGAACCTTGATATGCTGGGGACCGGGTACGCGGTGGACGCGTTCGGAAAAGTGATGGCAGCCGGCGGCGCGGGCCTGATCATTTCCAGCCAGGCGGGCTATATGTATCCCTTCCCTTATGAAGCGGAGCAGGAGATCCTTTCCGCGCCGACCGAAGAACTGATGAACGTATCGATCGTGAAGGAGGTCGCGCTGCAGAATTCCGGCCTCGCATACATGATCGCCAAACATGTGAACCACCTGCAGGCCATGAAGGCCGCCGCGACCTCCTGGAAAGCGCGCCGGGCGCGGATCAACACCATCAGCCCGGGCGTGATCGTCACGCCGCTGGCCTATGATGAATTCGCCGCGAACGGAGACGGTTATCAGGAGATGATCGACGCCTCGGCGGCGGGGCGGACGGGGACGTCCGACGAGATCGCGGAAGCGGCCGCGTTCCTGCTGGGCGGGCATGCGGGTTTTATCACCGGAACGGATCTGCTGATCGACGGCGGCGTGATTCCGGCGATCCGGACAGGCGTGTATCAGCTGCGGGGCTGAGTTGAAACCGGACGGTCATTCTGGTAATATGCAACCGGAGTTGCTTATTGCCCGTTCGTTCGGAAAGTGAGGCCGGTTATGATCTTAAAGGGAAATGAAGATCTTCGCGTCGTGAAGACCATCAGCGGGATCAAGGACGCGTTTGAAGCGCTGATCTGCGAAAAAGAATATGAAAAGATCACGGTAAAAGAGCTGTGCGAGCGCGCCAGGATCAATAAAAAGACGTTTTACCACTATTACGAAACGCTGGACGCGCTCCTGGCGGAACTGCAGGAGGAGCTGTCGGCCGCCTATCTCGACCGGATCAAAGCGTATTCTCTCCCCGATGAGCTCGACAAGGTGAACCGCGAGTTCTTCCTTTACTCCGCAGAGCAGGGCCTGGCCTATGAGAAGATCACCTGCAGCCGGGCGTGGAACTCCGTTCGGGATAAGATGATCTCCGAAGTGACGGACGCCGGCTGGGGGAGATCGGAAAAGTACCGGGAGCTTTCGGATTTCGAAAAAAGGCTTCTGACGGCATTCGTGAACGATACGGTCCTGGCGGCTTACCGCCAATGGATCGAGGACCGCAAGCAGATTCCGCTGGAAGACGTGATCGGGATCACGAACCGCGCCGTGCTGGGCGGCGTGGACGGCTTTTTCGGATCGTGAGGTCGGACCGCACGGCCGTATCATTTCCAGTGCTTCAGCTGCGACAGATACCCGTCGTACATCGCACGCCGCTCGGCCTCGGGCGTGTTCTCCGGATCCGGCATATGTGCGATCAGGAAATCGAGCAGCGCGTCCTTCGACTCGTAGGCGAACCGCCCGCCGGTGTAGCACCAGGTGCAGTAGTCTTCATTGAAACTGCCGTCCGGCTCGCGGCTGATCATGCCGTCCTCGGAGAGCGGCATTCCGCAGCACTGGCAGATCAGCTGCCGGGGCGATCCGAGCAATGTATTGATCGAGACGTCGAACTCCTTCGAAAGCAGCTTCAATGTCTCGGTATTTGGCTGCGTCTCGCCGGTCTCCCAGCGGCTGACCGCCTGTCTCGTCACCATCAGACGCTCCGCCAGGGCCTCCTGCGTCAGGTGTCTGTTCTCCCGCAAGCTTTTCAGTATCGTGCCGGTGTTCATGTTTATACCTCCGATGTTTTTCCTGAACTTTCTGTTCTGATTATAGAGCATCTTTTTCCGAGGGAAAAGCAACCTGCCGTTGCCTGAAAGACCGAAAGCGAAACCACGGAGCCGCCGCGGCGGATACATTGAAAAAAGGTCTCCCGCGAACAAAGAACGTTCACGGAAGACCAGAGGGCAGCAATATGAACCTTTTCGGAAGGCCTCACGGCCGAAACGCGGATCCGCGGATCAGAACCGCGCGATCAGATCGTCCACATGGCAGATCTCCGCGCCGTAAGTCTCCTTAAAGTACTTCAGACCGTACTTATAATCTTCCTCGGTGAAAGAGTCTGTGGTCTCCTCGGGGACCACCAGGTCGAAGCCGTACTGGTACGCGTCCGCGCCGGTGTGGCGGCAGCACATATGCGCGTGCAGGCCCGTGATCACGACGGTGTCGACGCCCAGGTCGCGCAGCAGGATGTTCAGGTCCGTGCCGAAGAAACCGCTGTAGTGGCGCTTCGGGACGACGTAATCCTTATCACAGACGTTCAGCTCGGGAATGACGTCCGCGCCGGGGGTACCCGCGATCGCGTGGTCGCCCCAGAACAGCAGCTCCTTATCGACGCCCTTAATGTGGCAGTCATTCGAGAAGATCACGGGAACGCCTTTCTCACGCGCGGCGTCACACAGCTTCGCGACGGCGGGAACGATGGCCTTTCCTCTGTCGCACGCCAGGGCGCCGGTCACGAAGTCATTCAGCATATCCACTACGATCACTGCGTATTTCGCCATTTCAAAACCCTCCTTATAGGGGTGAGGGGGCGGAGACCGCCCGTGTTTGATTTGACATGATTATAGCATTAAGCTGACACGTGTCAAGACACCTTCGCAATTCCCTTTTCGGCCAGGGCGGAGAGGATGCGCTCGAACGTCGCCCGGTCCCTGCAGCCGATGCGGTGCAGGTGGAACCCCCCGGTCAATGTGCTGATCGGGAGCGCGCCGTCCTCCTCGGCGACTCTTTGCAGAAACACGTCCGCGTCGTAGCGGGAAGAGATGTCGAGCCGTCCCGTCAGCTCGCCGTAGATCGGGTGGTCAATGCTGACGTCGATCACGGTCCCTCCGAGATCGACGACCGTGTAGAGTTCATCGGTCAGTTGTTCGGAAGTGTGGCGGCAGGCCGCAGTCCCGACATACGGCCAGAAGCCCCGCTCCGAGCCTTCCAGCAGATATCCGCGCGCGGTCGCGGTGATCTGTTCGCCGCCCGCGCGGAGCAGCGCGATGTCGCCGACGATGCTCTGCCGGCTGACGCCGAACCGGTCGGCGAGCGCAGAGGCCGAGACCGGGCGGTCCGACTTTTTCAGAATCTCAAGGATCTGCGACTGACGGCTGTTCACGGTCTTCCTCCTTTGCCTGCGGCATTGTCCGCGGGATCATTTGCGGTATTATCCTCCGCTGCGTCGTCCGCGGGAAAACGGCCGGGAAGCGGCTTCCCCGGGTCCCTTCTGAAAAAAGAATAGAGGAATGACAGTTGGGTGTCAAGACAGGAGAACGCCTTCGAGCTCCAGCAGGCTGCGCTTGCGTTCGAGCCCGCCCGCGTATCCGGTCAGGCTGCCGTCCGAGCCGATCACGCGGTGGCAGGGGATGATGATCGAGACCGGGTTATGTCCGACCGCGCCTCCGACCGCCTGCGCGGACATGCGCGGCAGGCCGCGCTCCCCGGCGATCCGCTCCGCGATCTCCCCATAAGTCAGGGTCTGCCCCCGGGGGATCGAGAGCAGGATCCTCCAGACTGCCTTCCGGAAATCGGAACCTTCCGGATGCAGCGGAGGAGTGAAGTCCGGCTCGCGGCCGGAAAAGAAGACGTCGAGCCACTCCGCCGCCTGTGCGAAGACGCGGCCTGCGGCCTGCGTGCAGGCATGATCCCCGGCGGGAAGCCCCTCCGGGAAATACTTCTGTCCGTCGAACCACAGCCCCGTCAGCGCGGCGCCGTCCGAAGCCATCGTGATGCCGCCGAGCGGCGAATCGTAATGCGAGACGTAAGTCACAGTTCGATCTCCAGTTCCACGGGGCAATGATCCGACCCGTACACGTCGCTCAGGATCCGCGCGTCGCGGATGCGGTCTTTCAGCTTCTCCGACACCAGGAAGTAGTCGATACGCCATCCCGCGTTCGTCGCGCGGGCGTTCCGGCGGTAGGACCACCAGGAGTAGGCTCCGGTGACGTCCGGATACAGATGCCGGAAGCTGTCGACCATGCCGGACGCGAGCATCTCGGTCATCTTCGCGCGCTCTTCGTCGGAGAAACCGGCATTGAAATGGTTCGTCTTCGGGTTCTTCAGGTCGATCTCTTCGTGGGCCACATTCAGATCGCCGCAGTAAATGACGGGTTTTTTCGCGTCGAGCCCGCCGATGTACGCGCGGAAGTCGTCCTCGAAGCGCATCCGGTAGTCCAGACGCTTCAGTTCGTCCTGGGAGTTCGGCACGTAGACATTCACCAGATACCAGTCCGGGAACTCCAGCGTGATCACACGGCCCTCGTGGTCGTGCTCGTCGACCCCGATGCCGTACGTGACCGCGAGCGGCTCTTCCTTCGTAAAGACCGCGGTGCCCGAGTAGCCTTTCTTCTCCGCGTAGTTCCAGTACTCGCGGTACTCCGGCAGATCCATCTCGATCTGTCCGGCAGAGAGTTTCGTCTCCTGAAGGCAGAGGACGTCCGGATCCTCCGCTTTGATAAATTCATAGAAGCAGTCTTTATTCACGCAGGCGCGCAGACCGTTCACGTTCCAGGAATACAGTCTCATATACACCTCTTTTCGGCTGCCGCCCGCGTTCCGTGCCGCCGGGAGCGTCCGGCGCGGCGGGCCGTGTCATTGCCCTCAGTATATCCGAAAACCGCTTTCTGTATCAATGGTCTAAAGATTCCCGCGGTATACCTGCGGTTTCTTGACGGCATGGGGCAATGTCTGTAAAATAGTTACGATTGTGGGCAGGTATACCCTGCGGTAACGCCCGCTTTTTATTAAAAAACAGATGTTATGAGAGGAAGAGAACGATGAAGATCTACGATGAACTGAAAGCCAGAGGCCTGATCGCGCAGGTCACCGATGAGGAAGAGGTCGCCGAACTGCTGAATAACGGAAAGGCCACCTTCTATATCGGCTTCGACGCGACCGCCGACAGCCTTCATGTAGGTCATTTTATGGCACTGTGCCTGATGAAGCGGCTGCAGTCGGCAGGGAACCGCCCGATCGCGCTTCTGGGCGGCGGCACGACGATGGTCGGAGATCCTTCGGGCCGTTCGGATATGCGCCAGATGCTGACGCAGGAGCAGATCCAGGCGAACGCGGACCGCTTTAAGGTCCAGATGGAGAAGTTCGTGGATTTCTCGGACGGGAAGGCTCTGATGCTGAACAATGCCGACTGGCTCCTGAACCTGAACTACGTCGAACTGCTGCGTGAGGTCGGGGCTCACTTCTCCGTTAACAATATGCTGCGCGCCGAGTGCTATAAGCAGCGCATGGAGAAGGGCCTGTCCTTCCTCGAGTTCAACTACATGATCATGCAGAGCTACGATTTCTACCACATGTTCCAGGAGTACGACTGCGTGCTGCAGTGCGGCGGCGACGATCAGTGGTCGAACATTCTCGGCGGCACCGAGCTGATCCGCCGGAAGCTGGGCAAGGACGCCTACGGCATGACGATCACCCTGCTTCTGACCTCCGAGGGAAAGAAGATGGGAAAGACCCAGAAGGGCGCCGTCTGGCTGGATCCGGAGAAGACTTCTCCCTACGAGTTCTACCAGTACTGGCGGAACGTCGACGACGCGGACGTCATGAAGTGCCTGCGCATGCTCACGTTCCTGCCCCTCGAGCAGATCGACGCGATGAGCAGCTGGGAAGGCAGCCGCCTGAACGAGGCGAAGGAGATCCTCGCGTTCGAGCTGACGAAGCTCGTGCACTCGGAGGAGGAGGCGCAGAAGGCGCAGTCGGCCGCGCGGGCGCTGTTCGGCGGCGGCGGAGACGAGGCGCATATGCCTTCTGTGGAGCTGACGGAAGACGATCTGCAGGACGGAAGCATCGATATCCTGAGTCTGATGGTGAAGGCCGGCGTCGTGAAATCGAAGTCCGAGGCGCGCACGAACGTCCAGCAGGGCGGCGTGTCGGTGGACGGTGAGAAGATCACGGACATTAAGGCTGCGTTTGACGCGGATCGGCTGAAAGCCGGCATGGTCCTGAAGAAGGGTAAGAAGACGTTTAAGAAGATCACGCTGTGATCACACGGTAAAACACGGTAAAAAGACACTGTAAAAGGGAGAGAATATGGCGAACGGCATGGATTTCCAGAGCATTTACAGGGAACACGCGTATGAGGTCTATCGCGACGCGTTCGAGGAACTGCGCGACGCGGAGCAGACCAGAGAGTGCGTTTACCAGGTCTTTTCGAGAATTCGGGCCGAGGGACTGACGGATCCGGCGGAGATCCGCGCGAAGATTCCGGAGTACCGCGCGGCCTATGTGGCTCAGATCAAGACCGCCAGGCTCGACGTGGACCAGGTCTGGTACCGGATCCGGAACGATGAACTGACCGAAAAGGCGTCGGAAGACCGCGGACTGCCGTCCTTCCGGGACCGTCTCAGGGATGAGGCCAGGAAGACCAGGGAAGCGGCGGAGAGACAGGCCGCGCTGACCGGAGCGGCGGCGCGTGAAGAAGCGCCTGCGGAGGCTCCGGAGGCGGAGACGATCGCGGATGCGGCTCCCGGGACTGAGATTCAGGCCGATCCCGGTGTGGAGCTGACGCCGGCCGCGGAGCCGGATGAGCTGCCGGTCGAAGAGGTCGGCGCGGAAGAGCCTCTGTACGCGAAGCCCCTGCTGACGGATCCGGCGCTCGAGGAGCCCGCCGAAGAGGAGCCCGCCGAAGAGGAGTCTGCATTCGGGGAGCCTGTCGGTGAAGAGCCCGCTGCGGAAGAGCCTGTTTTTGAAGAGCCTGATGCGGAGCCTGTTTACGCGGAATCCGATGAAGAACTGCCCGCCGCGGAGGCAGCGCCCGAAGAAGAGTTTTCCGAAGAGCCCGCCGCCGTGCCGGCGCCTGCCGGTCCGGAAGAGATGAGCGTGCCCGAAGAGAATGAGCCCGTTCGCAGAAAAGGAAGCAGAGTCTACTGGGTCATCTTCGTGATCGTACTGGTCATCTTTCTTTGGGTTCTGGCGGACATCCTGATGTATAAGGGCATCCTGCCGGGCATCGATCTCGGATATTCCTGGTTTAACGAGCATCTGTTCCAGCTGTTCCCGTACTCATGACGGGACTCGCATAAGCATTGCGGCTGCCGCGGTCTGCGCGGCAGCTTTTTTATGCGGAGATCGCGCCGGTCCCCACTGTCGGAGACGTTTGCGGAGGACTTTTAGCCGCGGGACCTTGCGTCCGGAGCCTGATAAGGTGGAATTGGCGCGCGGTTGGTGATAAAATATATATAACTATGGTTTCCGGAAAGGACCATAATGACATTCTGATGACATCGGAGGAAAATGCTATGGCTTCCGTAGGAGTACTCGGCGCCGGCACATGGGGGATCGCCCTGGCACGGATGCTTTCGAAAACAGGTCATGACGTTACGGTCTGGTCGGCGATCGCGGAGGAGATCGACAGTCTCTCTGCGACCGGAAAGCACCCGAAACTGCCGCATATGGTCCTGCCGGCTCAGATGCGCTACACGAAGGAACTGAAAGAGGTATGCACCGGGAAAGACATCGTCCTGTTCGCGGTGCCGTCCGTGTTCGTGCGTTCCACAGCGCGCGCTGCGAAGGCATTTATTCCGCAGGGACAGATCGTCGCGGACGTGGCGAAGGGCATCGAATCGGATACCTTTATGACGATGACGCAGATCCTGGCGGACGAACTCGGGCCCGGCGTGCGGCTGGTCGCGCTTTCCGGCCCCACGCACGCGGAGGAGGTCGCGGTAGACCTGGCGACCACGATCGTGGCGGCGAGCCCCGACCTCGAAGCCGCGGAGTACGTGCAGAACGTATTTTCGAACGAGAACATGCGCGTCTACACGAACGAAGATATGCACGGCGTGGAGATCTGCGGCGCGCTGAAAAACGTCATGGCCCTGGCGGCCGGCATTTCTTCCGGCCTCGGTCAGGGGGATAACGCGAAGGCGGCCATCATTACCCGCGGCCTGTCCGAGATGGTGAGACTGGGGTCGGCGATGGGCTGCAGCCGGGAAACATTCTTCGGCCTGGCGGGTCTCGGCGATCTGGTGGTGACCTGCACCTCGGAACACAGCCGGAATAACCGCTGCGGCCAGCTGATCGGCCAGGGACTGACCGCAGAGCAGGCGGTGAAGGAAGTCGGCATGGTGGTCGAAGGCCTGAACGCTCTTCCGGCGGCGGTGGCGTTGTCCGAAAAGTACGGTGTGGAGATGCCAATCGTCGAGTATGTCGACGCTCTGGTAAAAGGAAAGATCGAGAGCCGGGACGCCGTCCGCCTGATCATGAACAGAAAGAAGAAAGACGAGACCGACTGACCGGAAATGCCGGGTAAAGCTATGAAATATCTCATCGTTAATAAGTTTCTGTATCCGAACGGCGGTTCGGAGACATATATCTTCGGGCTCGGAGAGGCGCTGGCGAAGCTGGGGCACGAGGTCCAGTATTTCGGCATGGACGACGAGCGGAACATCGTGGGGAACGAGGTCTTCGCGGCGACTCCGAATATGGATTTTCACAGCGGCGGGAAACTGTCGAAACTGACGCTTCCGCTGAAGACGATTCGTTCCGCG
Organism: Lachnospiraceae bacterium; assembly: GCA_017513125.1. Taxonomy (GTDB): domain Bacteria; phylum Bacillota; class Clostridia; order Lachnospirales; family Lachnospiraceae; genus RGIG5636. The sequence continues at coordinate 34,035 of JAFWDI010000030.1, forward strand.
GAGGCTGCCTGGCAGATACGTCTGGTACTCGAATATATAGAACCTGACGTGGTGCACCTGAATAACTTTAACTTCCAGATCACCCCGTCGATCATTCCGGAGATCCGCGCCTGGGAGCGCGAGACCGGGCATCGGGTGAAGATCCTTTACACGGCGCACGATTACCAGCTGGTCTGCCCGAACCACATGCTGAGCGATATCAGGACCGGACAGGTCTGCGAGCGCTGCCTGGCTCGGAACGGCGGACGTGCGGGATTTCTGAACTGCGTCCGCAACCGCTGCATTCACGGCTCGGCCGCGCGCTCGGCAGTGGGCATGGCGGAGGCGGTCTACTGGAACCGCGTGAAGCATGTATATGACGAGATCGACCTGATCGTCTGCCCGAGTGAGTTCCTGAAAGAAAAGATGGATACGAACCCGGTGTTCGCGAAGAAGACTGTGGCCCTGCATAACTTCATGCCGGCTGCCGTAAGCGAAGAGGCTGCTTCGGATCTGCCGCCGGCGGATGCTGCCGGCGCGGCGGAAAACGCTCAGCCCCTGCCGGGAACCGATGACGGATATGTGCTGTATTTCGGCCGCTATGCGCGGGAGAAAGGCATTGCCACGCTGCTGAAAGTGGCGAAGTCACTGCCCGAGATTCCCTTCGTGTTCGCCGGCGGCGGCCCTCTGGAAGAGCAGGTCCGCTCCGTGGAAAACGTTACCGATGTGGGCTTCCTGACCGGATCGGAGCTGAACGGCCTGATCGCGGGAGCACGCTTTTCGGTCTATCCTTCGGAGTGGTATGAGAACTGCCCGTACTCGGTCATGGAGAGCCAGACTTTAGGGACCCCGGTATTGGGGGCGGACATCGGAGGCATTCCGGAACTCATTAAATCGGGTGAGACCGGCGAACTCTTCGCGGCGGGTGACGCCCGCGCGCTCCGCAAGGCTGTCCGTCGGCTGTGGAAGCACCCTGAGCTGACAGACCGTTATGCGGAGAACTGCCGAAAAGCGCATTTTGACGACGCGGACGAGTACTGCGGAAAACTGCTGGAACTGGTGGAGAAAGCCGGAAGGCGCCGCCGGATCAGGATAGACGGATAAGGAGAGATACTTCATGGGACAGATAACCGTAACGAAGTGCCCGATCGAAGGACTTTACGTGATCGAGCCCGCGGTGCACGGAGACGCGCGCGGCTACTTCATGGAGACATATAATCAGCGGGACATGGAGGAGGCCGGCCTGAACATGGTCTTCGTCCAGGATAACCAGAGCTGCAGCACAAAGGGTGTGATCCGCGGCCTGCATTTCCAGATCGACTACCCGCAGGGGAAGCTGGTCCGCGTCATAAAGGGCCGCGTGTTCGACGTCGCCGTGGATAAGCGCGAGGGCAGCCCGACTTACGGCCAGTGGTTCGGCATTGAGCTTTCGGAAGAGAATAAAAAACAGTTTTATATCTCCGAAGGTTTTGCGCACGGTTTCCTTGTGCTGAGCGATATTGCCGAGTTCTGCTATAAAGTCACGGATTTCTATCATCCGGGCGACGAGGGCGGTCTCGCGTGGAACGATCCGGAGATCGGGATCGAGTGGCCCGAAGTCACGGGCGTGTACCCGGGTTCCGCCGACGCCTCCGGCTATACGATGGCGGACGGCACGCCCCTGAACCTGAGCGAGAAAGACCAGAAGTGGGGAACGCTGAAGGAGTACCGGGCGGAGCATTGACCGCTGCGAGGAGATCGACATGGCTGAGAAACTGAACGGCACCGTTATCGTGACCTACCGCTGCAACGCGCGGTGCAACATGTGCAACCGCTATAAGGCGCCCTCGGACCCTTCCGAGGAGATCAGCGTGGAGACGATCCGGAAGCTGCCGCCCATGTATTTTACGAATATCACCGGCGGCGAGCCCTTCATCCGGCAGGACCTGCCGGAGATCGTCCGCGAGCTGAGGAAGAAGAGCGACCGCATCGTGATCAGCACGAACGGTTTCTTTACGGACCGGATCCTGGCCCTCTGCAAAGAGTTTCCGGACATCGGTATCCGCATCTCCATCGAGGGTCTCGAGAAGACGAACAACGCCATCCGCGGCCTTCCCGACGGCTTCCGCCGCGGCTATACGACGCTGAAGAAGCTCGTGAAGATGGGCATGAGGGACGTCGGCTTCGGCATGACGGTCCAGGACGCGAACGCGAAAGATCTCGTCCCGCTTTATGAGCTGTCGAACCGGCTGGGGATGGAGTTCGCGACCGCGAGCCTGCATAACAGCTTTTATTTCGTCGAGGCGAAGAACGTCATCCATGACCGGCCGATGGTAGCGAAGCAGTTCGAGCGCCTGGTGAACCGGCTGCTGGACTCGCGCAGCCCGAAAAAGTGGTTCCGTGCGTACTTCAACCACGGCCTGATCAACTACATTTACGGCCAGCCGCGGCTGCTGCCCTGTGACATGAGCTTCGACACGTTCTTCATCGATCCGTACGGCGACGTGATGCCCTGCAACGGCACGAAGGATAAGGAGGTCATGGGGAACCTGAACCGCCAGACCTGGGATGAACTCTGGAACAGCCCCGAGGCGGAACAGGTGCGCAGGAAGGTCCGCCACTGCGACCGCCAGTGCTGGATGATCGGCTCGGTCTCGCCCGCGATGCATAAGTATATCCGGATCCCCGCGCTCTGGGTCCTGAAGCATAAGCTGAAGTTCTGGACGAAGCAGAAATATTCGATGTATGAGAATAAGATCTGCCGCGACTACCGTGACGGGAAGGTCACGAAGGAAGAACTGGACCGCTGTTCGACGTGCGATTTTTCCCAGACGATCAATGACGGCCTCTCGGATGTCTCACGCGAGAAGCTGAAGGTCCGGACCGGCGAGGAGATCGTGGACGCCGATATCGCCGCGCAGACCGGGAAGACCGAAGAGTGATGCGTCCGCGGGGCGCCGGTCCTGCGCTCCCGCGTGCGCACGCGTATATGCGCGCACACGCACGCGCGCACACGCACGCGATATGCGATATAATACTTAAACCTGAAATCCACTATATATACGCATATATTATAAAAATTCTCTAAATGTATATGTGGAAACACCCCCGAAACCTTGCCATAGGGTGCCGTATGTGGTAAAAACTCATACAGTGATCGAAACAGGCTCAGGCGAAGTGTATATTCGATGAGCCTTTATTTTTTGAGCCTTTTCCGAAAGGCTGTTTGTTGGTGTGCAAAAATGTGGAGGTATGCATGAAAGGTATAATTCTGGCGGGCGGTTCCGGTACGCGCCTGTACCCGCTTACGAAAGTCACTTCGAAGCAGCTTTTGCCGATCTATGACAAGCCCATGATCTACTATCCGATGTCCGTTCTGATGAGCGCGGGAATCCGGGACATTCTGATCATCTCCACGCCGCAGGACACCCCGCGTTTCGAGGAGCTTCTGGGCGACGGACATCAGTTCGGCCTGACCCTGACCTATGCGGTGCAGCCCTCGCCGGACGGACTGGCGCAGGCCTTCATCATCGGCGAGGAGTTCGTCGGAGACGACTGTGTGGCCATGGTCCTGGGCGATAACATTTTCCACGGCCACGGTCTGAAGAAGCGCCTGCAGGCCGCGGTGGCGAATGCCGAGAACGGCCGCGGAGCGACGGTCTTCGGCTACTACGTGGACGATCCCGAGCGCTTCGGCATCGTCGAGTTCGACCATGAAGGGAAGGCGGTCTCGATCGAGGAGAAGCCCGCGCACCCGAAGAGCAACTACTGCGTGACCGGCCTGTATTTCTATGACAATGACGTGATCCGCTATGCGAAGGGCCTTACGCCTTCCGCGCGCGGCGAGCTCGAGATCACCGACCTGAACCGCATCTACATGGAGAACGAACGGCTGAACGTCGAGATCCTCGGACAGGGCTTCACCTGGCTGGACACCGGCACGCACGAGAGCCTGGTGGACGCGACGAACTTCGTCATGACGATCGAGCAGCACCAGCACAGAAAGATCGGCTGCCTCGAGGAGATCGCATACATCAACGGCTGGATCTCACGGGAAGAGATCGCGAAGACGGCCGAGGAACTGAAGAAGAACCAGTACGGACAGTATCTGAAGGACGTTCTGGACGGGAAGTTTAAAGACGACCTGAGATAAGGAGACATTGTTATGACCATCATCGTCACCGGCGGCGCCGGATTTATCGGATCGAATTTTATTTTCTACATGCTGAAGGAGCACCCGGAAGACCGGATCGTCTGCCTGGATAAGCTCACCTACGCTGGAAACCTCTCCACGCTGGAGCCCGTGATGGGGCAGGAGAACTTCCGCTTCGTGAAGGCGGACATCTGCGACCGCGACGCGGTGCGGAAGCTTTTTGAGGAGGAGCATCCCGACATCGTCGTGAACTTCGCGGCGGAGTCCCACGTGGACCGTTCGATCGAGGATCCGGGCATCTTCCTGCGGACGAACATCCTCGGCACGCAGAACCTGATGGACGCCTGCCGCGAGTTCGGCATCACGCGTTATCACCAGGTCTCGACCGACGAGGTCTACGGCGACCTGCCGCTGGACCGCCCGGACCTGTTCTTCACCGAGGAGACCCCGATCCACACGAGCTCGCCCTACTCGAGTTCGAAAGCGGGCGCGGACCTGCTGGTGCTGGCCTATTACCGCACTTACGGCCTGCCCGTGACGATCAGCCGCTGCTCGAATAACTACGGACCGTATCATTTCCCGGAAAAGCTGATTCCGCTGATGATCGCGAACGCGCTCGCGGATAAGCCTCTGCCGGTCTACGGCGAGGGAAAGAACGTCCGCGACTGGCTCTACGTCGAGGATCACTGCCGTGCGATCGACCTGATCATCCGCAAGGGCCGCGTCGGCGAGGTGTACAATGTCGGCGGCCATAACGAGATGGCGAACATCGATATCGTAAAGATCATCTGCCGCGAGCTCGGAAAGCCCGAGAGCCTGATCACCTATGTGACGGACCGCAAGGGCCACGACCTGCGCTACGCGATCGACCCGACGAAGATCCACGAGGAGCTCGGCTGGCTGCCCGAGACGAAGTTCGAGGACGGCATTAAGAAGACCATCAAATGGTACCTCGAGAACCGCGAGTGGTGGGAGACCATCATTTCGGGCGAGTACCAGAACTACTACGAGAAGATGTACGGAGACCGCCTGCAGTAAGGCGGAGAGGCGCCCGCCGGGGCGCCGGAGGGAAATGACATGAGATTTTTAGTGACGGGTGTCGGCGGCCAGCTCGGCCACGACGTTATGAATGAACTGGCGAAGCGCGGATACGAGGGCGTCGGGAGCGACATTCATCCCCAGTACGCGGGAATGCAGGACGGGACTCCGGTCTGCACGATGCCCTATGTGAGCATGGATATCACGGATGCGGCAGCGGTGGCGGAAAAGGTGAAAGCCGCCGCGCCGGACGTGGTCGTGCACTGTGCGGCCTGGACCGCGGTCGACGCCGCGGAGGACGAGGAGAACTTCGCGAAGGTCCGCGCGATCAATGTCACGGGCACGAAGAACATGGCCGAAGCCGCGGCCGCCTGCGGAGCGAAGATCATCTACCTGAGCACGGACTATGTGTTCGACGGCCAGGGCACGGAGCCCTGGAAGCCGGACTGCAAGGACTATGCCCCGCTGAACGTCTACGGACAGACGAAACTGGACGGCGAGCTCGCGATCGCCGCGGCGACGGACCGGTATTTCATCGTCCGTATCGCATGGGTGTTCGGCGTGAACGGTTCGAACTTTATTAAGACCATGCTGCGCGTCGGAAAGTCGCACGACACCGTGCGCGTCGTGAACGACCAGATCGGCACGCCGACCTACACGCTCGACCTGGCGCGGCTGCTCGTCGACATGGCCGAGACCGAAAAATACGGCTATTACCACGCGACGAACGAGGGCGGCTACATCTCCTGGTACGACTTCACGAAGGAGATCTACAGCCAGGCCGGATATAAGACGAACGTGATTCCTGTGACCACCGAGGAGTACGGTCTGTCGAAGGCTGCGCGGCCGTTCAACTCGCGGCTGGACCGTTCGAAACTGGTCGAGGCGGGCTTCACGCCGCTGCCCGACTGGAAGGACGCGCTGGCGAGATATCTGACGGTGCTCGATATCGACAGCCTGTGACGCCGCGGCGGAAACAGATCGGAGAGGATAGGATCTATGAGCCTTACGATCGTGACCCCCACCTATAACAGGGAGAGGGAACTCGCGGAGCTTTACGACTCGCTGAAAGCGCAGACCGAACCGGACTTCGTCTGGCTGATCGTCGACGACGGCAGCACGGACGGCACCGAGGAAAAAGTCCGGGGCTGGCAGCGGGAAGGCGCGCTCACGCTCCGCTATCTGAAAAAGAAAAACGGCGGGAAGCACACCTGCGTGAACCTGGCCATGAACTGGGTCGACACGGAGCTTGTGATGATCGTGGATTCGGACGACCGCCTGACCGAGGACGCCGCAGCCCGGATCCTGGCGATCCATGAGAAGTACCGGGAAGACGAAAGTCTCTGCGGCTACGCGTTTCTGCGCGGCTTCCCGGACGGAAGCGTTAACGGCGCGCTGTTCCCGACAGACGAGTGGAAGGCCAGCTACATCACCGCGCGGGTAAATGCGGACGATATGCAGGCGGATAAGGCCGAGGTCTTCCGCACGGAGATCCTGAAGCAGTATCCGTTCCCGGAGATCGAGGGCGAGAACTTCATCGGCGAGGACGTCGTGTGGATGCGCATGGCCCGGAAGTATTTCATGATCCACGTGAACGAGGTCGTCTACATCGGCGACTATCTCGAGGACGGTCTGACGAAGAACCGCCGTGCGCACAATATCGCCTGTCCGAAAGGCTGCGTGCTGCGTGCGCTCGAGTTCATGAAGCCGGACGTGGCCATGGAGCCCAGACTGAAAGGATCGATCCAGTACATCGTTTACGGACGGTTCGCCGGGCTCTCGCTGCAGGAACTGATCGCGAAGGCGCGCTTCCCGCAGTGGGCGAAGCTGGCCGCGGCGCCCGGAGAGGCGATCTACCGGAAGTGGAAGAGAGAGTATGATGCGTAAGAAAGTCCTTAAGATCGCCATGCTGGGGCATAAGTCGTTCCCTTCGCGGGAGGGCGGCATCGAAGTCGTGGTCGCCGAGCTCTGCACGCGGATGGCGAAGCGCGGGCACAGGGTGACATCCTTCGTCCGGCACGGTGTCCGGGCGGACGTCCCGGAGGATCACACCCCGGGCGAGATCACGGTCGTTAACGGCGTGATCGTGCGCGAGGTGCCCTGCCTGCAGGGACGCGGCCTCGAGGCGCTGACAGCTTCGGTCACGGCAGCCGCGCAGGCGGCGTTCGGGGATTACGACGTCGTGCATTTTCACGCGGAGGGCCCCTGCGCCATGATCTGGCTGCCGAAGCTTTTCGGGAAACGGTGTGTGGCCACGATCCATGGATTGGACTGGCAGCGCGAAAAGTGGAAGGGCGGCCTCGGATCGAAATACATCCGTTTCGGCGAGAAGATGGCCGCGAAGTACGCGGACGAGATCATCGTGCTGTCGCGCGAGAATCAGAGATATTTCCGGGAGATCTACGGGCGGAAGACCCGCTACATCCCGAACGGCATCGACCGGCCGAAGACCCGGCCGGCGGAGCTGATAAAAGAACAGTGGGGACTGGAAAAGGACGGCTACTACCTGTATCTGGGCCGCGTCGTCCCCGAGAAGCGGGCGGAGCTACTGATCCGAGCGTTCCTCCGCACGGACTCGAAGAGAAAGCTCGTGATCGCGGGCGCCGCCTCCGACACGGAAGCCTACTACGAGATGATCCGGAAACTCGCGGCGGAGGACGACCGCATCATCCTGACCGGTTTCGTGAGCGGGCAGCCGCTCGAGGAACTCTACTCGAACGCCTATGCGTTCGTGCTCCCCTCGGATCTCGAGGGGATGCCGATGAGCTTGTTGGAAGCGATGTCCTACGGAAACTGCTGCCTGACTTCGGATATCGCGGAGTGCGCCGACGTTATGAAGGGGCACGGAATGACGTTCGCGAAGGGCGATGAAGACGCGCTGCGGGAAGCGCTCGAACGGCTGGACGCGGACCCGGAGCTCGTGGAACGGTACCGGACCGCGGCGTCGGACTACATCTGCGGCCGGTTCGACTGGGAAAAGATCACGGATAAGACACTGGAGCTTTACAGATTATGAAACGTTTTTGCTACCTGATCCTGAACTATGAGACTTATGAGGAGACTCTGGCCTGCGCGGAGTCGGTGCGGCAGATCGCCGGCGCCGGACTCGCGGAGGGCCGGGACCGCATCGTCATCGTGGACAACGGCTCGTCCGAGGCGAACCTCGCGGGTCTGAAGAAGGGCCTCGCAGCGCTCGACTATGAGAAGTCGGTTGCGGAGGAATCGATTCCTTCGTACGTGACATTGATCGAGGCGGGAAAGAACCTCGGCTTCGCGAAGGGAAACAATCTCGGTTTCGTTTACGCGAAGGAGCATTGGGATCCGGATTTCATCGTGATGATGAACAATGACATCGTCCTCACCCAGAACGACCTCGAGGAGCGCGTGGAGTTCCTGTACGACAGGTACGGCTTCGCGGTCTGCGGCGGCGACTGGACGGATCCGGCGGGCGAGATCCACTTTAACCCGCAGGTGACGAAGGAGA
>JAFWDI010000006.1 GCA_017513125.1 Lachnospiraceae bacterium
CTTCAGCAGGCCGGACTCATGAAATGCGAGTCCGCCGCTCAGATCCTTCCATGCCGCCCGGGGCGCGTCCGTGCCTTCCGCCGCAGCATTCCATTTCCCGCAGAACAGATCCGCCATCTCCCCGGTGGTCAGGCAGTCGGCATCATCCGGGCCGATATTGTAATGCCCCGCCAGCGACGGGTCTTCCCACTGCCTCGCGCAGATCAGCAGGTACGCGTACAGCGGATCCAGCACATGCTGGTACGGCCGCACCGAGTGCGGGTTCCGGACGGCGATCTCCTTCCCTGCGCAGACAGCGCGGATGCAGTCCGGGATCAGGCGGTCCTTCGCGAAGTCTCCGCCGCCGATGACATTGCCCGCGCGGGCCGTCGAGACAGCGATCACGCGCGTCTCCCCCGTTCCTGCCTCGGCCGCCTGCGCCGCCATGGCCTCCGGCGTGAAGAACGACCGCACATACGCCGCGGTCACGAGCTCGGAGCAGGACTTCGAGTTCGAGTAGGGATCATAGCCGTCGAGCACCTCGTCCTCGCGGTAGCCCTCCTCGCGCTCGAGGTTCCGGTAGACCTTATCCGTCGTGACGTTCAGAAACGACCGCACGGACGGGCAATGCCGGACGCACTCGCAGACATTCACCGTGCCCATCACATTCGTCTCGTAGGTCAGGCGCGGCTCGCGGTAGGACTCGCGCACGAGCGGCTGCGCGGCCATGTGAATCACGATCTCCGGCCGAAACTCCGTGAAGACCGCGGACAGATGCTCATAATCGCGCACGTCGCCGATCTCGTGGCGGATGCGCGCCGCGTCCCCGGTCAATGCGAACAGGCTCGGATCCGTCGGCGGCTCGAGCGCGTATCCGCAGACTTCCGCTCCCGCGCCCAGCAGCATCCGGACGAGCCAGCTGCCCTTAAAGCCGGTGTGGCCGGTGACCAAAACCCTTTTTCCGTGATAAAACGACAGATCCATGTATCCTCCTGCGGTCCGCAGAATATCGCGGGCTCCGAAAAGTTTCTACTTTTTTAATTGAAAAAACCGCCTCATAAGAGTAAATTAATGTGGTCTTATGAAATATAAAGCGCTACAACTGTATGCCCGCTACGGGTATCTCATATGGTACGGCGTTTTCGGCGGCGTGACGGTCCTGGCCAATCTGGGAGTCTACGCTCTTTGTTATCATGCCATCGGAATCCCGAACGTTCCCTCGAACATCCTGGCATGGTTCATCTCCACGGTCGTCGCGTTCTGCACGAATAAGCACTTCGTGTTTAAGAGCACCGACTGGAGCTGGAGTTCCCTGAAGCACGAGGCTGCGGGCTTCTTCGGAATCCGCGGGTTCTCGGGCATCTTCGACGTCTTCGCGCTGTTCATCGCCGTCGACGTGCTCCACCGGAACAGCATCATCAGTAAGCTGATCATCTCGATCGCCGTGATCGTGATCAATCTGTTCGGGGCACGCATCATCGTCTTCCGGGACCAATTTAAGAACGAGGCCGCTCAGCAGGACGGTGCGGTGACGCAGACCAGAAAATAACCCCCTGACCCCTGAATAACCGTATTTTCCGCGCGCCTCCGGGGCGTTTTTTTCATGCCATCCAGCGGATCCTGTGCTCCGCGAGCTTCACGTACAGTTTCTCCGTCTTCGCCGAGACCTCGCCGTCCGTGTGGAAATACTGCGGGTAAGCCGTGCGCACCATGACTTTTCTGCCGCGCAGGATGGTCGCGTACTTCCCTCCGACATGGCTCCCGTCGTAGCAGGTGTGAAACTCCTTCAGGAACGCGAGCCGTCCCAGGTCGTGGATCACGCAGACGTCCAGCAGGCCGTCCGTGCCGTCGGCGTCCGGTGTGAACTGGAAGCCGCCTCCCTCGTATTTATGGTTTCCGCAGACCGCGAAGCGCGCCCGCCGGAACGAGTGCGTCGTCGGCCGTCCCTCGTCCTGGACCGTGACGTCCAGCGGGAACAGCGGGAACCGCATCAAAAGCCGCAGCGCGGAGATGATGTAGTTCAGCCGTCCCAGCCTCAGCAGGTTCAGGGGTTTCTTCAGCCGGGTGTGATCCGTAAACCAGGCGCTGTGTGCGTCGAAGCCGATGCCGGCCGCGCTCAGGAACCGGCGGATCACTTCGTTTCCGTTCTCCGAGTCCCGGCAGCGGATCTCCCCGAGGTCGCGCATGACCGGCGCGCCGTCCGCGAGGATCTTCCGAGCGGCGTCCTGTTCGTCCTCGATTCCGATCGAGCGGGCGAAGTCATTGCCCGAACCCGTCGGGATGTACCCGAGGGTCACCTGCGTCAGATCGCGGATGCCGTTGATCACCTCGTTCAGCGAACCGTCGCCGCCCAGCACGATCAGCTGGATCGGCCCGTCCGCGGTCTCCGTGATGTGCCGGGCCGAGATCTCCATGTTCTCGCCGGCGGTCGACAGGATCACCCTGCATTCCACACCCGCCTGCGCGAACAGCGGTGCGACTTCTTCCCACACCTTTACGCTGTAGCCGGTGCGGCTCGCGGGATTGATCAATACATAAGTCGGGAGTTCCAGGTCAATGGCCATCTTTACGCCTCCAGTGCTTCGATGATCACCTTCGCCATGTAGTCGATCTTCTCGTCCGTCATGCCCGGGTACACGCCGACCCAGAACGAGTCGCGCATGATCCGGTCCGTCACCTCGAGGCTGCCCGCGACGCGGAAGCCCTCGCCGGAAGCACGCATCTCGTCGAAGCAGGGATGCTTGATGATGTTTCCGGAGAACAGCAGGCGCGTCTGCACGCCGTGCCCTTCGATGTAACGGACGACTTTCTCGCGGTCGATACCCTCCGCCACGGTCACGATGAAGCCGAACCAGCTCGGATCCGAGTTCGGCGCGGGCTCGGGCAGGACCAGCCGGTCCGCCGCGGGTTCGAGCGCCGCGCGGAGCCGCGCCCAGTTCGCCTTCCGGCGCTCCACGAACGCCGGGAACTTCGCGAGCTGCTCGCAGCCGACCGCCGCCTGCATGTCGGTGACTTTCAGGTTATAGCCGAAATGGCTGTACACATACTTATGATCGTAGCCCGCCGGGAGCTCGCCGTACTGTCCGTCGTAGCGGTGGCCGCAGAAGTTGTCATGGCCGGACGGGCACACGCAGTCGCGGCCCCAGTCGCGGTAGCTCCTGATAAGCCGCGACAGCAGCGGGTCGTTCGTGTAGACGCAGCCGCCCTCGCCCATGGTTATATGATGCGGCGGGTAAAAGCTCGACGTGCCGATATCGCCGACCGTGCCGGTCAGGCGCCGCTCGCCGCCGATCTCATAGACCGAACCCAGCGCGTCGCAGTTGTCCTCGACCAGCCACAGTCCGTGCGCATCGCAGAACGCCTTCACCGCGGCGAGATCGAAGGGATTTCCCAGCGTGTGCGCGAGCATGACCGCCTTCGTCCTCTCCGAGAGCGCGCCCTCGAGTTTCGTCACGTCGATGTTATACTGCGGGATCGTCACGTCCACGAAGACCGGGACGGCCCCGTACTGAATGATGGGATTGATCGTCGTCGGGAAGCCCGCGGCCACGGTGATGACCTCGTCCCCGCGGCGGATCCGGCGGTCGCCCAGCTCGGGCGCGGTCAATGCCATGAACGCCAGCAGGTTCGCCGACGATCCGCTGTTCACCAGATGTGCGAACCGCACGCCCAGCCATGCCGCGAACTCCTTCTCGAAGCGGTCCGAGAACCGCCCGGTCGTCAGCCAGAAATCCAGCCCGGCCTCCACGAGCGCGCACATCTCCTTCTCATCGTAAACGCGTCCCGCGTAACCCAGGCGGTCGCCCGGCTCGAACGGCTTCTCCTGCTCGGGTCTCTTAAACTCTTTATAATACTCCGCGACCAGCGCCAGGATCTGCTCCCGGGCTTCGGCTTCGTTTTTCCACTGATTCATGTCGCTCACTCCCAGATCTTCCAGGGCGCCTGGCCCTTCGACCACATCTTCTCGAGCATCTGCTTCTCGCGGACCGTGTCCATGCAGCGCCAGAAGCCCTTATGCTCGTATGCCATCAGCTGCCCGTCCGCCGCCGCGTTCTGCAGCGGATCCTTCTCGAGCACGGTCTCGTCGCCCTCGATGTAATTCAGGAACTCGGGTTCGCAGACCATGAAGCCGATATTGATCACATCGCCTCCGTCCTTCGGCTTCTCGTCGAAGCTCGTGACGTGCCCGTCCTCCGCCAGCGAGATCACGCCGAAGCGCTGTCCCGCGGAGTAGGTGCTCATCGTGACCAGCCCGCCGTGGTTCCGGTGGAACTCGAGCAGCTCCGGGATATTGATATCCGCCACCCCGTCGCCGTAGGTCAGCATGAACGTCTCGCCGCCGATATAGTCCTTCACGCGCTTCACGCGGCCGCCGGTCATCGTGTCGAGCCCGGTGTCCACTACGGTCACTTTCCAGGGTTCAGCGTGATTCGAGTGGACGATCATCTCGTTCTTCCCGCCGGTGAAGTCATAAGTGATATCGGAGGTGTGCAGAAAATAATCCGCGAAATATTCCTTGATCACGTGCTGCTTATATCCGGCGAGAATCACGAATTCATTAAACCCGTAATGCCCGTAGATCTTCATGATGTGCCAGAGGATGGGCATGCCGCCGAGCTCCACCATGGGCTTCGGCTTAAAGATGCTCTCCTCGCTGATGCGTGTGCCGTAACCGCCGGCCAGGATCAGAACTTTCATGCGTTTTTCCTTTCCGCGCTCAGGCGCGCAGTATGTCGGACAATGCCTTCACCAGCCGGGCGTTATCCTCCCGGTTCCGGACTGCCAGCCGGACGAACTGTCCGGCGCCCGCCATCTTCGGCGTCAGGTCCTTTATAAGGATATCATATTCCGCGAGCAGGCGCTTCGTGATCTCGTGCGCGGTCTGCCCGTTTTTCAGCTCGCACATGACGTAGTTCGCCTGCGTCGGGTACACGGTCAGGCCGGGCAGTGCCGAAAGCTCCGCCAGGTACCGCTCCCGCTCCGCGCGGAACTCCGCGAGCGCCTCCTCGTAGAGCCCGTGGTGCTTTCCCTCGATCTGCAGAAAGTACTCCGCAAAGGAGTTGATGTTCCAGATCGCCACGTCTTTCTTCAGCGCCGCGATCAATGCCTCGTCGCGGGACGCCAGCACACCCAGCCGCAGGCCCGGAACGCCGTAGGACTTCGAGATCGACTTCACGGCGATCATGTGCGGATACGCCGCGAGGATCTTCTCATCGATCAGCGTCGGCTCCGGCTCGTCCGCGAAGTCCGCGAAAGACTCGTCGTACACGAAGCGGATCTCCCGTTCCTCACAGAACGCCGCGAGCCGGAGGACGTCCGCCTTCGGGATGTAGTTTCCGGAGGGATTGTCGGGATTGATCAGGACGAGGGCATCCGTGAAGCCGGCAGCACCGGCTTCCGCTCCGAGCCGCGCGCCAAAAAACGCCGTGAGGTCGTCCGCGGTGTAGCGCAGGCCGGCATTGTCTGCAGCCGCACCCTGATCCGGGCGGAACACGACGGTCTTCTCCGGGTCATAGCGGTTCGGATACTCCTCAAAGGTCGGACGCACCACGCCGAGCCGGCCCGAAAAGCCTTCCATAAACGATTTGATCAGCTCTGCCGCGCCGTTTCCGACCAGGATGTGCTCCGGGCGCACCCCGAAGTTCTTCGCGGCGAGCAGGCTGTTCACCTTCATGCCGGAGGGATACTGCGTCAACAGCATCGGGAAGTTCGCCTGCAGCTCGTTCACGACCCGCGCATGCGGATAATAAGGGTTCACGAGATAGCAGAAATCGAGCAGCTTCGGGTAGCGCCAGTAGCCGCCGTAGCGCGCCATGATCCGCGAGAGGCGTCCCTCGTCGTCATCGAACATCGACTCCGCGATATCGAGGTCGGCCGCGTCGTCGATCTCGTACCAGCGCTCGCCCGAGAGGCGCTTCGCGCGGATCGAGCCGTCGCCCAGCAGCGCGATGACCTTCAGGACCTGCTCGTAATACTGGTTCATGCCCATCGTCTCGACGTATGCGCTCATGAAGGGCACGTAGCTCGTCTGCGAGAACTCGCGGCTGAACTTGTAGATGTTCACGGTCTTATAATAGCGGTCCGCCTTCGACCAGTCGAAATCGGCCTTCGAGACGAACGAGGTGATCTTATCCTCTTCGTCCAGTGTCACGCAGGTCCCGTCCATCCAGCTCTCGTAGGCGTCGACCAGCGCGAGCGAAGGGCGCGGATCGTCGAGGAGATCGCGCAGGATCCGGTCCTCAAAGATGATGTCGGACTCGAGAAGCAGCGTGTCGTCCTCGATGAGCTGTTCCTTCGCGAGAAGGAGCGAATAAATATTGTTCGTGCGGTCGTAGATCGGGTTATTGACATAAATAACAGGTGTTATCAGATCCAGCGTGCCGATATGGTCGATCAGCTTCTGCCCTTCGTAGCCGACCACGATCACGATGCGCGTGAGCCCGAGCGCGTCGAGCTGGCGCATGGTGCGGTCGATGAGCGGGGTGCCGCAGACGTCGACCATGCACTTCGTGTTGTTTTGGGTGAGTTCCTTCAGCCGTTTTCCCATGCCGGCTGCGAGGATAAGTCCCTGCATATCGCTCTCCTTTGCAATATTTCTTCGCACAATATCCCGGAGCACCGCATCAGGCTCGCAGACCCGTCGTCTCCTTGCCGCGGCTCCGTCACCTGTTTCCGCACCGCTCCCGCAAACTCGCTCGCTCCGTATAAACCACAGGCCAATGTTCGGAGCTCGCTCATACAGTGCTCCGCGGCGCGGGCTATACTCGCCGCGGCTTAACGTCGACTTCCGATGGTCTGCTCCGCCTGAATACGGCGCATCACCATCATTGTCCGGAAAATCTCCGCAGGGAGATCATTCCCGGATATCTCCATCTTCAGCCGGTATGGGGCCCTGCCCTTTTCTCCGTCTCATCAGCGCCAGCCCCACGATGATCACCACGACCAGGCAGAACACATACCGGATCACGATATGGTGTGTATACCCGAGGAAGAACGCGCCCGAAGCCGCGCACACCGCGAACGTCCCTATGATCCAGCCCGGGTCCAGCACGAAGGTCCCAAGGAATTTTCTCGAGAGTCCCACATGCAGCGCGAGGTAGCACAGGTACGAAAACAGCGTCGTGTAAGCCGCGGCGACGTAGCCGAACCGCAGAATGAAGACGTAGTTCAGCACGATATTGATTCCCGCCGCGATCAGCGTTCCCAGCATGATGAAGCGGGTCTTTTTCAGATAATACTCGCTCGCGATCACGATGTTGTACAGGAACAGCACGAACGCGTCGAGGATCAGCGGCACCGCGACGTAGCGCGCGGCGTCATAGCGGGCGCCGCCGAAGAAATACACGAGCTCGGGCGAGATCGCCATCAGTCCCACGGTCAGGATCGTGAAGACCAGCGCGAAGTTCTTCGCCCGGTGTTTGATCGCGGCGATCTTTCCCCCGTTCATCTGCTCGAAGAACCAGGCGGACCAGGCCGCGTCGACCGAGGCCGCGATCACGGTCAGAATGAGGTTGATGTTCCCGGCCAGGCTGTAAATGCCCGCGGCGGAAAAACTCACCATCGATTTTATCATCACGCGGTCGCACTGCCCCAGCAGCACCTGCGAGAGCCCGTGAGGGATGATCGGCGACGAATACTTCACGCCGAAGCGCCAGTACGCACGCACAGGCCGCGGACGCGCCTTCCGGTAAAAGCCGAACATGATCGCAACGCCGAGCGCCATGAAAACCGCCGACGCGCCGACGATCCGTCCCATGTCGCGGTGCTCCGAGAACACCGTGACCATCAGCAGGAGCGACAGGCCGACGCTGCCGAGCGAATTGATCAGCGCGACGACCATATAGCGGACGTAGGAGTAGTTCAGGCTCAGGCGTTCATTGTACAGCGTCACCACAGCCGAGCCGAAGCTGAAGCACACCAGCATCAGGATCGCGGGATAAGGGATCCCGAGCGGCCCGGTCAGCAGCCGCCCGAACGCGGCCGCCGCGGCGAACAGCACCCCGAAGCCGATCCAGTAAATGATCGAGACCGAGGATGTGTACTCGTCGATCTTCCCGGGGAACTCGTAATTCGCGCTCTTCACCGACGAGTGCAGCGCCAGCCCCACGACCACGAAGAGCACGGCTTCGTAGGACAGGAAGACATTGAACACGCCGAACTCGTGCTCGGTCATCAGCCGCGAGAAGATCGGCAGGGTCAGAAAACTGATGCCCCGCACGAGCATGTTCCCGACCGTGTAGCCGAGGCCCGCCTTCAGGCTGCGGTCCGTTCCGCCTATTCGGTTTTTCAGTGTCTCCAAAAGTGCCATGTCTTATGCGCGCTTCGCGGCGCGGAATCAGTCTTTCGCGTACAGCCGGTAGTCGTGCTGCGGGTGCCGGTCCTTCTCCGGGGGCAATGCCATGTAATTCCCGTAATAGGTCTTCAGTACATCGTCCCAGTCCGCGGGTACCGAGAATTCCCGGCCCGCGAATGGAAGGCGCGCGGTCTCTTCGAACCACTCCCTGCGGTAGCGGACCACGCGGTCATCCCAAGCGACGACGCCCACGTAAGCGTCGTCGGGGGAAAACTCCTCCTCGATGATGTCGCGGAAATCCCGGTCGATCCTGCGGCAGTACTTCTTTCCGCCCTTAAACAGCTTCACATACAGCCAGCACAGATATTTCACCGGCTTCCGCCAGAGCTTCGTCTTCGCGCCGGGCTTCATCCAGGAACCGTAGACCTGGTTCATGGCATTGATCTTCCAAAAGACCTTCGCCGCGCGCTTCTCTTCCTCCGGCCCTTCCCCGCCGAAAGCGTCCAGCGGGTAGATATCGATGAACGCGCCGCCGTCATAGCCCAGCTCGTACTCGTTCGTGTTCTCGAACACATAGGAGGGATCGACGACGCGGTAGATTCCGTAGATATAGCGGTCGGTGTCCGCGCGGGTGCAGAGCTTCAGCTTTCCCTCGTACTTTTTCTTAAAATACCGGCGGAGCTTTTCGTAGTCCGCGCGCGGCATCATGATGTCCAGATCGTCGTCCCACGGGATGAAGCCCTGATGGCGGACCGCGCCGATCAGCGTCCCGTAGGCCAGATAATAGGTCAGGTGCTGCTTCGCACAGATCCGGTCGATCTCGTCGAGAATCGCCAGCGACGCCTGCTGGATCTCTTCCAGTTTCAGTTCTCTCATGTCATCTCCCCAGCTTCCTGCTGATGATTCCCAGATACTTCGCGATCCGCGACGGAATGCAGAGTTCCGTGTCCCGGCCGCTCTTCAGCGCGCCGAGCAGATCGATCTCGGTGTTATAGTAATACATCTCGTACGGGCGCAGCCGACCGTCGGCCTGCGCCTGTTCCATCCAGACGTTCATCAGGCGCTCGCCCAGAAACGCCAGCTCGCGCTCTCCGTGCATCCCGAAGCGCTCCGCGAGCGCGCCGAAGACCGTGAACATCCAGTTCATGTACTCGCGGAACAGTTCCCGCGGCATGATGAAGATGCACTTCAGGTAGTAGTCCTCGGACTTCATAACGCGATCGAACGTGCGCAGATACGCTGGGAAGCGCTCCGCGACGATCTCCCGCGACGCATCGAGCAGGTACGGGTCCCCGCAGTGCGCGTACTGGTTATAGAGGCCCGCGGGAAAACGTCCGGTCTTCCTCGGAAGGATACAGTTATAGCCTTTCGCGAACACGCGGGCAATGTCTGCGCGCCGCACCGCCCGGCGCAGCGCCAGCCGTTCGCGGGCCGCCGGATCGCGGACGAACGCCGCGAGCAGATACTCCGGCGTGCTCATCTTCACGAAGAAGCGGCGGTAGTGCGCCTCGCCGACGATCTCCTCCTCCGCGTGCTTCCACATCCAGTAGAGCGCGGTAAACTCCGAGTACGTCGGGTTTTCCGCGGAGATGTTCTCGCCGTCGTTATCAAACACATAACGCGGAACGCTCACTCCCTCCGCGGTCTTTCTGCGGCCGCGGAAGCCCGAAAGGTCCCGGCCGGCCGCACCGGCTACGATCGGGACGTAGTCCTTCGACGGAAGCTTCCCGCAGGGATCATATGTAACTGTGTAGATCTTCAGACTCTTCATATTCATTGATCGAAAAACACGAAACGCCGCACCTGATAGTACACGCGCAGCACCGGGCCGAGCACGCCGAGCCGCTCGAAGCGCGCGCACCAGCGCAGGATCTTCGCCGCATACCCGCGGGCAATGCTCCGCTCCGACCGCAGGTTCGGGTTCCGCAGGTAGTTCGGGAACGCCGCGCGCATCGACGCGCGCATGCTCCGATAGACCGCCATGCGCTGCGCGGGCCGGACCGAGAGGTTCGCCATCAGCAGGTCGCCGTAGTAGATCTTCATGAGCTCAAGCTCGATCTCCTGCGCCTCCGTGCCCGTGACGGTCCCGCGCTTTCCGCGGGCGGACACGCGGTCTGCGGTCTCGCGGAACGTCCGGCAGTTGCGGCCGAAACGTTCGGTGATCTGCGGCACCTCCAGGACTTTCTTCCGGCGGCCTTCGGACTGATCGTTCACGAACCAGCGGTAGACCGGCTTCCGCACGAAGGCCACGCGCTTCGAATGCTCGTGGAACTGCAGGTTAAAGACCGCGTCCTCGGGCATCTGCGTGAAGCGCAGCCCGTACCGTTCGATGATCTTTCTCCGGTACAGCGAACCGTGCAGCAGACTCACCATCCACTTCGAAGGCGTCCGCGAAAAGTCCTGGACCTGGATCACACGCCCCTGCGCGTCCACGTCCTGCACATATCCGACCACGCAGTCCGCGTTCGAAGCCTGCGCCGCGCCGCTCAGGATCGAGAGCGCCTCCGGGGCCAGCTCGTCGTCCGAGTCGCAGAACAGGATGTACTTTCCGCGCGCGTGATCGATCAGCCGCGACTTGTTCTCGAGGATCCCGCGGTTCTCCGGGTTCGCGAAGATGCGGATGCGCATGTCGCGGTTCTCCGCGGCGAACTGCGCGGCCCGCGCCACGGAATCGTCGGTCGAAGCGTCGTCCGAGATCACGACCTCAAAATCCGCGTCGTCCTTCTGATCCCTCAGGACCTCGAGCGCGCGGATCAGGTAGTCCGCGTAATTATAGGACGAGATGCAGACGCTGATCAGCGGCTCGCCCGGGCCCCAGGCCCCGTTTCCGGCCGGCGCGCTCATGCGCCGTCACCGCTTTTCGGCGCCGCGGGCTCTCCCGAAGGGAAGGTTTCCACCGGGGAAGACATGACCGCCGTGGCGGCCGACGCCTCAGGAACCGGAGTCCGGTCCTGTGCGGGTCCGAAATTCAGCCGTTCCTCCTCAATCACGAGCGGCCGGTTCATCACGCGCTGGTTAATGTTCAGCACATACTCGCCCATCAGCCCGATGAAGCACAGCTGCACCGCGCCCAGGAAGAACATGCCGATGACGATCGGGGCCATGCCGGCATTGAAGCTGTACCAGTGCGTCAGCTTCATGACCAGGTAGAAGATCGCGATGCCCAGGCTTGCGAGTCCCAGCAGGAAGCCCACCATCGTCGCCAGGCGCAGGCCCACTTTCGTATAGCTCGTGACCGACAGCATCGTCGCGTCATAGAGCGTGTAGAAATTATTATGCGTCTTTCCCGCGCGCCGCTGCGGCTGCTCGTAGGGCACCTCGCAGCGCTTATATCCGAACTCCGCGACGACGCCGCGCATGAACGGGATCGGGTCGTGCAGGTCGCGTAGGATGTTCACGAAATCGCGGTCATACAGGCCGAAACCGGTGAACTGCTCGATCATCTCGACGTCGGACATCTTCCGGATCATCTTGTAATAGATCCCGCGCAGCGCGTAGATGAACGGATTTTCCTTCGAAGAGGTCTTGATCGCGGAGACGATCTTATAGCCCTCCTCCCACTTCGCGACGAAAGTCGGAATCAGCTCGACCGGATCCTGGAAGTCGCAGCACATCGAGACCGTGCAGTCGCCGTCGGTCTGGCAGATGCCGTGGTAGGGAGAATTGAACTGTCCGAAGTTCCGCGCGTTGAAGATGGCCTTGATCCGCCGGTCTTCCGCGCACATCTGCCGCAGGTAGACGCGCGTCCTGTCCGTCGAGCAGTTGTCGATGAACAGGATATCGTAGTCGTACTGCGGAAGATCCCGCGCGAACATTTCCTTCAGCGCCTGCGCGATCTCTCGGACGTTCTCCTCTTCGTTATAGCAGGGTATCAGCACACTGATCTTTTTCATGATGCTTCTCTTTTCTTCCGCCCTGTCGGGCAATGCTTACAGCGGTAACGATCCTTCCGCTGACGCCGGCGCCTGCAGCGGATGTTCCGCACACCAGCGCACGGTCTTTCGGATGCCTTCCTCCGGCGCGGTGCCGAAGCCTTCTCCCCGGACGAGTCCGAGGTCTCTCTCGATGGCGGATACGTCCGCCTTCAGGTACATGACCTGCTTCTCCGCGTAGGGCCGGGCGCCGAGCCGCGGCTCCGTCATCCGTCCGGTCACCTCGGCCGCAGCCGCCGCGATCATGCGGATGTAATCCGCGAGCGGTCTGGCCTCGCCGCTGCCGACGGGATAGATCTGTCCGTCCCTGCCGGACTCCGCGAGCCGGAACAGGATCTCCGCCGCGTCCTCCGCGAACAGGTAATCCCACTGCTGCTCCCCGGCGGTGAAGTCCGGGGAAACGCCCGCCAGAAAGCTTCTGGCCGCGCTCATGACCATCGACTGTTCGCCGTCATACGGCCCGTAGACGCTCAGGATCCGGGGCCAGATGTGGCGGATCCCCAGCTCTTCGCAGCGCTTTCTCGTCATCTGGCCGGCCGCCAGTTTCGCCATACCGTAGCCGTTCTCCGGGAAGCAGGGCGTCTCCGGGGTCAATGCCCCTTCCACGCGCCCGTACTCCGCCTGCGAGCCCGCGCCGATGAATGTGTGGCACTCGAGTCCGGACGCAGCCCGCACCGCGGTCATCGTGCGGGCAATGTTCTGCGCCTGGAGGTCCATGTCATTGCGCGACGGACCGCTGGTCCCCGCCCAGGCGAAGTGATAAAATACGTCGCCCGTGATGAACTCGCCCGAAGCCATGTCGTTCTCGCCCGCCAGCTTCAGCAGGTCCGGGAGCACTTCATACTCCTCCATCGAACAGTATACCCGAACCAGGCGCTCATGCTCCGGCAGCCGGTCATTCCGCGCCGAGTCCTGGTGCAGGACCGCGAACACGCGGTCGCCGTTCTCCAGATATTTTCGTACCAGGGTCATGCCGACCGCGCCGGTGACTCCGGTGATGATGATGTTTTTCATGTCATTGTCCCGCGCGTCCGTCCGCGCCCCTTCAGAGATCCGGCGGATCAGTCCTTCGGAAAGCGAATTGCTTCAAACTCCTCCCTCGGAAGGAAAGGCGCCATGTCATCGAGCGACGGCGACACGATCCGCCCGTCGGGCAGGACCTTCGAGGACGATTTCGGCTGGAAATTCCGCTCCGGGTCCACGACCGCCTCGATGATGCAGGGCCCCTCGCCGTTCAGCGCCTCCTCGAGCACCGGCCCGCAGTTCGCCTCGGTATCCAGCCGGAAGTATCCCACGCCGAACGCCTGTGCGAGGATCCGGAAATCCGGGAAGCTCACGCCGCTCGACGGGTCAATGCCGATAAACGGCGGCTGAAACAGGTTCCGCTGGGTCTGGCGTATCGAATGATAGCCGTTATTGTTCAGCAGGATGATCTTAATATTCAGGCGGTTCTGCGCCACAGTGGCGAGTTCCTGCAGGTTCATCATGAAGCTGCCGTCACCGTCGATGCAGACGATGCGCTTCGAAGACGCCGCACGGCTCCCATCGGACGAGGCCGCGGCATATGCCCGATCCGCGACCGCGGCACCGACCGCGGCCGGGAAGCCGTAGCCCATGGCCGCACAGCCGGAGTTCGTGAACATCCGCTGGCCCTGCTTCACACGCAGAGCCTGGAACGTGATCACGCAGGCGCTGCCGTTTCCACAGATGATCCGGTCATCCGTGCGCAGATGATCCGACAGCATATCCATGAAAATGTACGGGTCGATCGTGCCGCCCTCCGGCTTTCGGTACGCGGGATCCGCCGCGGGATAGCGCGTGACCAGATCCTTACACCACGCCAGCCAGTCTCTGTGATCCCCCGCAGGGAAGCACTCCAGTCCGGTGCATCCCTGCGCGACGCGGCGGGCCGCCGCCCGGAGCAGCGCGCCGATAAAGTCCTTTACGTCCGCCCACACCGGCATATCCGGCCGGATCGTGGGTTTCTTCAGCTCCTTCGGGTCGATATCCACGATGATCTTCTCCGCATTCTTCGCGAAGTCGAAATGATTATAGCCGATCATCCGGATATTCAGCCGGCAGCCCAGAGAGACCAGCAGGTCGCAGTTCTGGACCGCGAAGTTCCCGGGCCGCGTACCCACGGTGCCGGGCATTCCCGCGAAGCAGGGATGGTCCGCCGCCACGGTATCATTCGCATTCCAGGCTGTGACCACCGGAATCTTCAGCACGTCCAGCAGCTTCAGCAGCTCCTCTTCGGCACCGCCCAGCCGAATGCCCGTGCCTGCCAGCAGCAGAGGCGCCTTCGCCTGACGGATCTTCGCGAGGACCGCGTCCGCGGTCTCGTCCGACACGGCGGGAACCTCCCCGAACTCAGCCAGCAGGTCCTCGTCTCCCAGCGAGCGCGCCCCGGCGATCTCCTCTTCCGGATCGAAATGGATCAGTTCTTCCGTCTCGATCTTCGCGCCCTGCACGTCCAGCGGAACGTCGATCCATACCGGCCCCGGCCGCCCGTGCAGCGCCAGATACCACGCCTTCTCGATCTCATAGGCCGTCCGCGCCGGATCCTGCAGCCGGACCGCGTACTTCGTCATGTTCGAGACCGACGGGACGATATCGAACTCCTGATCGCCCAGCTGGCGCAGACCCAGTTCGGGGCAGGCGTGAATCGTCGTCTCGCGCTTCACCTGGCCCGAGACCACGAACATCGGGATCGAGTCCAGATAAGCGCCCATAACGCCGGTGATCGCGTTCGTGCCGCCGGGGCCCGAAGTCACGCACAGCGCCGCGATCCGCCCGGTCAGGCGCGCATAGCCTTCCGCGGCAATCGAACTCGCCTGCTCGTGATGATTAAATACGCAGTGCAGACCTTCCTGATGGCCCAGCGCGTCGTTCAGATGCATGGCGCCGCCGCCCGTGACCAGGAAGCAGTCCGTCACGCCCTGCTTTACCAGAAAATCCGAGATGTATCCCGCAACTTTAATTTCCATGTTCGCTTCCTTTATCTTTTCGCAATGCTGCGTTCTGTCTCACATACTCAGCAGAAGCTTCCTCAGTTCCTCCGTGCTTTCCGCACACGCCGCGGCCCCTTCGGCCAGGGCCTCTTCCCGGCTCTTAAAGCCGTACCCATACGTCAGCCCCAGGAAGTCCGCGCCGGCGATCCGCGCTCCGTTCGAGTCGCTGACCGAATCGCCCACCATAAGCGTACGCAGCAGCGGCACTCCGCACTCTTCCGCACACATGACGATCAGGTCCGGCTTCTTCAGAACACCCGCGTCGTCCGGTCCGTGGATCACGTCGAAAAGCGGCGCGAGCCCGAAATGCTCCAGCATCTTCTTCGCATAGTCTTCACGTTTATTCGTGCCGACCGCGGTCTTCGCGCCGGCTGCCCGCACCGCCCGCAACACGTCGAAGATCCCCTCGTACGGCTCCGCGATCAGGCATCCTTCCGACGCGTAATATTTCCGAAAGACCCGCGTCATCTCCTGCGCGGCCCCGGTCGTAAGGCCGAACTCCTCCTGAAAACTCTTCTGAATGGGCGGGCCGATCCAGTTCAGCATCCGCTCCCACGGAGGCGCTTCATAGCCCAGTTCTTCGATCGCCTTTACCGCCGAGCCGAGCACGCCGTCTTCGGTCTTCATCAATGTTCCGTCCAGATCGAAAACGATCAGATCATACTTTTTCATGTCCGCTCCTCATGCCTCATACCTTGATGTCGTCACGAACTCCGCTGCGAACTCATCCTTCATCTCATCCAGGAACGCCCGCATCCGGGCGTTCAGCCCGTCCGCCTTCGCTTTCACGAAATCGTACTCCCGCTCGGCATTGTAATAATTCGACTCCTCCGCGCTGTAACCGTCGAAGCCGGCGAACGCCGCGCCCTTAACTCCCAGCCCGGCCAGCGCCTTGATCAGCATGATCAGCGAGTTATCGATAAACTCGGCTTCCGCGTCCATCAATGAACTGAAATTCAGCACGTACTCGAACGCGCCCTCCGCAGTCGGCGTCACGTTCGATGTCGCGATGATCCGGTGCCCGCCCTCGAGCAGCCGCGTCGCGAGCTGCACATAGCGCTTCGAATTCGAGAGGAAGATATAGTCCGTGTCCCAGGCCTCCGGAATCATGTTGATCGAAATGACCGTCGGCCGCTCCGCAGCGATGTACGCGTCGACACGCTCCTTCTCGGTGCGGATGCTCGTGCCCGGTCCGAGGACCAGGATCTTCCGCCCGGAAAGCGCCGCGCGGAGCCGCTCTCTGTCGGCCTCGTCATTGATATCGTTCGTCTGATAATCCTTATAGAGCTCCTCGATGTAAGCCTTATCGAAGAGCAGTTTCTTCTCTCCCTGCAGGCGCTTCAGCAGCCCGTCGATCTGCCGGACCGAGAGCGTGCGCTTCTCCATCAGGAAGGAGACGTAGTTCGGGTGGCAGTCGTTCGACGCCGCCAGATAATAAAACAGGTTATATCCCCAGGTCGCCGGGCGGTAAAACTTCGTGATGTTCGCGTCGATCGCCTCCATAAGCTGACTGATGTCGTAGCGCTTCCCGAGCCGCTCGTTCATATACATCGCGATCAGTTCGATCGGGGCATTGCCCGCGCTCTTCCCCATGCCGTAGATGGAGCCGTCCACCAGGAGGTCCCGCTCCGTGTCGTAGGAAAGCATCGTGATGCAGTTCGCATAGCCCATCTGGAAATTATTATGACCGTGGTATCCGAGGGCAATGCCCGGATCCAGGTTCCGGTCCAGAATGTCGATCAGGTGCTGCAGGTTATTCTGGTGCATCAGCCCGTAGGTGTCGACCATCGAGACCGCGTAGGGCTTCACCTCGTTCGCGAGGCGCACCAGGTCGAGCATCTCCTCGTCGGAGTAGCTCGTCACCGAGACCAGCTGCGCGAAGACTTTATAGCCCAGCGCCTTCAGCTGCGCGCAGAACGCCAGCGCCGGCTCTCGCAGATGCTTCTTAAAGATCACGCGGATGCCGTCGAGGAAGCATTCGCCGCAGGGACGGATGTTTTCGATCGCGCAGGTTCCGTAATCGATCATGCCCACGACCAGCGTGCGCTTCCGGTCCAGTCCCCCGTAGATGCGCTCCATATCGTCCGAATGCGGCATGATGCTGCGGTCCGGGTCGAACGGCCGGCGGTCGTCCAGAAAGCCGACCTCGATAAAATCCACGCCCGCGTCGACCACGCGCTCGAACACGCTGACGAGGTCATCGTGCCCGAATCTCCAGTCATTCACATATCCGCCGTCCCTGAGCGTGCAGTCCAGTAGCAGTTTTTTCCCCATGTCTTCTCCGTCAACGTCACGGCCGGTATGCCCGCCGGCCGAACTCAATGTCTCGCCAGATACTGATAGAACAGGTTCCCCTCGGTCTCTCCGCTGAAGTTCACCTGATACAGCAGCCGGTCTCCGTCCTCGAGGCCCACCTCGCCGGCCGTCGGGTCTTCCCCTGCCGCATAGGCATTGCGTGTATACTGCACGGATCTATGGATCTCGTGCAGCGGCGTGAATGCGCCCAGAAACAGCAGCGCGATCAATGGTATCAAAAGCGTGAACCTCCGCGACAGGCCCCAGGCGTCCAGCGAATCGATGACCATGATCAGCAGGATAAACAGGGCCGGAACGCTCGCGCGCATCGAAAAGTCATATGCCGTCCCGATCCGGATCAGCGGGCAGACCAGAAGCCACGCAAAGACCACGATCTTCAGGCCCGGCCATCGCCCGGCCCTCCGGCAGAGGAACGGGAAGAACACCGCGAACTCCAGCACGCAGAACAGAATGTAATTCCCCAGCTCCGAAGTGACCCAGATGTACTGTTCCGTGCTCACCGAGGCGCCCGCGCCGCCGACGCTCGCGCCGGCCAGGTTTCCGAGCACGTAGAGCACGCAAGGAATGCCGATGCAGATCACCCCGACGATATTCTCGAAACTGAAGATCTCGCGCAGCCGGTGCAGGAACGCTCTCCCGAAGCCCTCTCCCTTCACGTCCATGCCGGAGAGGAGCAGGAAGGCATTGACCGGAATAAAGCCGATGAAGGGCAATGTCGCGGTCAGCACCAGGTTCGAATGCAGGAACAGCAGGTTCTTCTTTTTCCGCTGCATCAGGCAGAACATCACGACGATCCAGGCTGGCACGGTCTGGTTAAAGACCCAGAAGAGCTGTGTCGTGATCGAAGAATACTGCTGGAACAGAGACCACCACTCCAGCTCCATGATCGATCGGAAAGTGCCCCACGGTAAATGGTAAAACGTGGATCCGACCACATCCAGACCGGAAAATGCCACCAGGACGACAAAAGGCCAGATCGATACTTTCCCCCGCCAGCGGCAGATCAGCAGATACAAAAGCGTGATCCCGACGACCGTCCAGACGTACTGCGCCGCGAAGCCCGCGGTCAGGCCGAAGACCTTTCCGATCAGCGCGGAAGGCAGCCAGTAGCCCATGTAATAAACGAGCATGCGGCTCCCGTCCGCGGTCACGACCGGCCACCGATACTCGACCAGCGCCCGGAAGATCGTGTTTCTGGCGACGTGGTCGCCGTTCTGGAAGCTGAAGCCGCCGATGCCGGAAAAGCCGACCCAGATGCAGATAAAGACCACACAGATGAGGAAGCGGACTTTCTCGCTCCCGGTCCATCTGCGCAGCGTGTCGACCACGGAAGCCGCGTTCATGCGCCCGGACTTCGAGTAGATGTCCGGGACCGCGCTTCCCTCGAGTCCGTCGGCGTCGACGAAGGACCGCCAGCCCGCCAGGACCGCGAGAGCGGCCAGCGGAATGCCGACGGCCGGACGCAGCCAGCCCAGCAGGAAAATGACGGTGGGCAGCAATATGAAGATGTGTACCGCCAGGTTCAGGCGATTATATCTGATCATACGTTTCTCTCATACGGCCCGCACGGAAGGCGGCAGGCCGGAACGGCCGGATCCCGGATCGGACCGGAAGGGCCGGAACGGGTTACAGGCTGCGGATCAGCTCCGCCGTCTTCGCGGTAAGATCCTTCGACTCCGCCTCCGCCGCGGCGCGCTCGGGCGCGGTCACGGACAGGTAGATCTTGATCTTCGGTTCGGTGCCGGACGGACGCACGATGATCGTGCCGCCGTCGAAGAAATACCGCACCACGTCCGCGGTCGGAAGCCCGTCCACGCCCTCGGCGTAGTCCAGATACTTCACGATCTTCTTTCCGGCGATCTCATCGCGGATCCCGCGGAAGGACTCCATGATCTGCTGCATCTTCCGGAAGCCGCTCGCGCCCTCGAACTCGTAGGATGCCACGGAATTGATCCGATAGCCGAACGTGCGGTAGAGCTCGTCGAGCTTCCCGATCAGGCTGATGCCCTGCGTTTTATAATATGCGAACATCTCGCAGATCAGGAACGCACCGTCGACCGCGTCCTTATCCCGGACGTACCCGCCCGAGAGATAGCCGTAGCTCTCCTCGAAGCCGAACACGTAGTCGTCCGCGCGGCCTGCCTCTTCGAGGCTCTTTATCGTCTCGCCGATGTACTTGAAGCCGGTCAGGACCTCGGCGCAGGTGAGCCCGTAGCTCTCCGCGATCTGCGCCGCCATATCCGTCGTAACGATGCTCTTCACGGCCACTCCGTTCGCGGGCAGCGTCCCGTTCTTCTTCCGCATCGCGCAGATGTAGTCGAGCATGAGCATGCCCGCTTCATTGCCCGTAATGAGAACGAACTCTCCGTCCGCGTCCTTCACGGCCATGCCGATGCGGTCCGCGTCGGGGTCCGTCGCGAAGAACAGATCCGCGTCGGCCTTCTTCGCGTATTCGATGCCCAGCTGCATCGCCTGCAGGATCTCGGGGTTCGGGTAAGGGCAGGTCGGGAAGTCCCCGTCAGGCTGCTCCTGCTCCTTCACGACCGTGATGTTCGTGTAGCCGCACTCCTTCAGGACGCGCATGACGGGCACGAGGCCGGTGCCGTTTAAAGGCGAGTAGACGATCGAGACGTTCCGGTCGATCGCGTCGTCCGGACCCAGCACGCTCTGCGCCTTCACGCAGGCAATGAACGCGTCGTCGACTTCCGGGCCGATTTCGCGGATCAGGCCGTCCGCCACGCCCTTCTCCCAGGCGCTCCCGTCGACGAGATCCTTCACGTCGTCGAGCACGTCGAGTTTTCCGATCTCGGCGGAGATCTCATCCGCGGCTTCCGAAGTGATCTGGCAGCCGTCGTCATTGTACGCCTTATAGCCGTTATACTTCGCCGGGTTGTGCGACGCGGTCATCATGATGCCGGCCGCGCAGTGCAGATACCGCACCGCGAACGACAGGCAGGGCGTCGGCATGATCTCCCGGTACATGTGGACCGTGATCCCGCTCGCGGCGAGGACCCCGGCGGCCACCTGACAGAACAGAAGGCCCTTATGGCGCGAATCGCGGCTGATGGCCACGGCGCGCTTCCCTTCCGGATAATGTTTCAGCACGTAGTTCGCGAGACCCTGCGAGGCTTTCGCGACCGTGTAGACGTTCATGCGGTTCGTGCCCGCGCCGATCACGCCGCGCAGGCCCGCGGTCCCGAAGGCCAGATCCTTAAAAAACGCGTCCTCGATCTGCTCCTCGTCCATGGCCGCCAGTTCCGCGGTCAGGTCCGCGTCGGCCAGAGGCTGCGCGCTCCAGCGCTCATATTCTTTTTTGATCTCTTCGCTCAGCATAGTATCCCCTCACGATCAAATAAATAATGTGGTCTTCCGCGCCGTTTTCGGGCGCAGGGCACAATAGCCCATAATTCATCTGCATTATAGCATTACCGGCCTTTAAGGGCAATGCTCAGGGCAATGTCCCCGGCCCGCGGAATTGACATAATTATTCCGGTCTGCTATCATTGGTTTCGGACGCCGCAAAAGCGGCCGCCCGACAGGAAGGAGCATCATGTCCGCACGCGTATTTATCCTCATCATGAGTCTCGTCAGCTTCGCCTACCACTGCGTCCTGATGCGGCTGGCCGATCTGCAGCGGAGGCGTCCGCTGCCCGCGGAAGTCGCCGACGTCTTCGAGCCGGAGCGCTATCAGACGTATCTGAACTATACCGCGGATAACCGGAGGTTCTCGGTCGTGCAGCGGATCGTCACGCTGGTCATCGACACCGCGATCTGGTTCTCTCCGCTCTTCGGTGCGGTCGAGCGCGCCGCGGGCGGGAACGCCTATGTGATCTTCCTGCTCACGTTCCTGGTGTTCTGGGCGGTCGAGACCGTCTGCGACGTGATCTTCGGCTGGTACGACACGTTCCGGATCGAGGAAAAGTACGGACTGAATAAGAAAGACGGCCGCGAGTTCGCGAAGGACGAGATCATCGAGGCCGTGACTTCGTTCCTGCTGATCGGGGTCCTGGGCATGATCCTGACGTTCTTCGGAGAGCATCTTCCGGTGTGGACCGGAGGCCGGTCGGTCGGAGCCGCGAAAGCGATCCTGACCGGCGCGGTGATCGCGGGAGTCATTGCCCTGTTTTTCGTGCTGGCGACGCTCTTCTCCTACCGGATCCTGAGGCTGCGCTACACGTTCACCCCGCTTCCGGAAGGGCCGCTGCGCGACGAGATCATGCGGCTGCAGGAGGGCTCGAAGAAACAGGTGCATGATATCTATGTTTATAACGAATCGAAAAAGTCCACCTCGAAGAACGCCTTTCTGCTGAAGCTGTTCTTCCACCGGGAGTTCGGGATCGCGGATAACTTCCTGACCGGGAACTCCGAGCGCGAGCTTCTGGCGGTGCTGAGCCACGAGGTCGGACATCTGAAACATAAGAAGACCGTGCTGAACATCATCACGTACGCGGTCCCCGTACTGCTGTTCGTGATCCTGATCGCACTGATCGCGCGGCCGCAGCCGGTGCTGGCGCTGACCGCATGGGTCCGGGCTTCGTTCGGCGTCGTTTCGAATAACTATTACGCGCTGATCTCCGTCGTCATCAGCGTGCTGCTGCCGGTCATTCGGGTCGCGGGGATCTTCTCGAACTATCGCTCCCGTTCGGAGGAGTACGAAGCGGACCGCGAGGCGGTAAAGAACGGCTACGGCGAGGAACTGATCGAGACGTTTAAACGTGTGTCCAGCGACGAGCTGGTGAAC
Organism: Lachnospiraceae bacterium; assembly: GCA_017513125.1. Taxonomy (GTDB): domain Bacteria; phylum Bacillota; class Clostridia; order Lachnospirales; family Lachnospiraceae; genus RGIG5636. Next base: position 22,273 of record JAFWDI010000006.1, read on the forward strand.
GTCGACCCGCACCCCGCGATCGAGATTCTCGAGTATAACCACCCCGGGATGTACCGCCGGATAAAGGCGATCCGCGAGGCGGCGGACGCACTGGAATATGTGCCGGAGGGATACCGGCCCGCCGAACCGGCAGACGAGGAGGCGGACGGACCGGCAGACGAGGAGGCAGCAGTCCCGGCGGAGCCCGAAGAGGCCCCGGCGGAAGACCCGCAGAAGGAGGAGTCATGAACCTGAACAGTATCGGTGTGGGGGGCGCCGGACGCGGCGCGGCAGGCGGTGCGAAAGGCCGCGTGATCATCTTCGCCCCGCCGGAGGGCGAGGACGGCAGAAAGCTGAAAAAAGCGCTCCGCAGAGCGGGCGCCGAAGTGATCGTTCCGGTCCCGGACGAGTACGGCGCAGCGCTCGGACAGTTTGCGGGCGTGCGCGGGATCCCGGCGCCGGAACTGCCGGAGGATATCAGGGAGAAGGCGATGACGGCATTGTCCTTAAGGCCTACCTACCCGGAGCTCCCGGACACGCTCATCGTTTTCGCGCTTCAGGAAGAGGAAGCGCTGGAGCGCGCGCTCGAAGCGGTAAAAAACTGCGGGGCCGGACCGTTCCCCTATAAGGCGGTCCTGACCCCGACGAATATGACCTGGAGCGTATATGAGTGCTTCCGTCAGATAAAGGAAGAGCACGAACAGATGACCTCGTAAGACGTCAGTCGGCCGGGCCTTCTTCGACTTCCGGGAAGCGCTCCATGCAGTTCCCGCAGTCTTCTTCGCTGTCGAAGTAAAGCTCGACGTCGATCACGTGCGTCTCCTGGAACGCGCGGATCGTCTCCACGGCGATCTCCGTCTCGATATCGACCGGGCAGCCGGATTCACCCGCGGAGACCAGCGGGAACGCCGCGCCGCGGCAGTCGTGCTCGACCGCCAGCTGAAGGCATGAGCGATAGCACTCCGCGAGTTCTTCCCTCGCTTCGGGCGTGTCGCCCTCCCAGACAGGGAAGACTCTTCTGATCACGTAAAGACAGTAGATGTCGTCCGCGTTTTCCTCATCCTGCGCCATCGAGATCCGAATATCCGCCGGCAGGACCCATCCGTTCGGAAGGATCTCTTCCGGAATCGGCTCTTCCGAATGAAGAACGATCACGTCGCACTCGGACTCAGTCACTTCATCAAGCACCGCATAGATAGCCATAGATACCTCCCCGCATCTTTCCTGACAGCTTTCGCTGTCGACCTCTGTCTCTGTATAAAAGTAAAACATCCGCGAATGTCTGTAAAGAAATTCTTCCGGAATGCGAAAACCCGCGGGAGTCCGCGGGTTTCAGGGTAAGAAAAAAGCGCGAAACGGGATTCGAACCCGCGACCCTCGCCTTGGCAAGGCGATGCTCTACCACTGAGCCATTCGCGCATTCCTGTTTCAAACAGGCAAGTGCTATCTTACAGCACCCCGGGATTTCTGTCAAGAAATCATTGAAAGTTTTTTTCGATCATTTTCCGGTCTCCGGACCGGCCCCGCCTTCCGCTGCAGTCAGCCCGGCGAGCCTGTGGCATGCCGCAAAGTGTTCCTCGCCTATCTCCCGGAGTTTCGGATCTTCCTCCCGGCAGCGCTCTGTCGCGTAGCGGCAGCGCGGGGCAAACTTGCAGCCGGGCACGTCCTCCCTGGAGTCGTTCGCATTCCGCTCCAGCAGTTTCCTGCGCTCCTCCCGGTCTTCGTAAACGTCAAAGACCGCCTCCAGAAGGACCTGTGTGTAGGGATGTGCGGCATCCGTAGTCAGATCTTTACTGTTCATGACCTCGACGATCTCGCCGCGGTACATGACGATGATCCGGTGGCTCACCTGACGCACGAGCGCCAGGTCATGGCCGATGAACATATAGGACAGATGCCACTGCCGCTGCAGGTCCACGAGCATATCCGCCACCTGGTTCTGGATCGACACGTCCAGTGCACTCGTCGCTTCGTCGCACACGATCAGGTCGGGTTCCAGCAGAGCCGCGCGGGCAATGACCACGCGCTGCAGCTGTCCGCCGGACAGCTCATGCGGGTGCCGCCCCAGAAACTCCATCGGGAGCCCCACGGCCGTCATGTATTTCTCGATGCGTTCCCTGGCCCGGCTCCTGCTCATCTTCTCGTAATTCTTCAGGGGCTCATACAGGTAATCGCCGATCGTCATTCTCGGACTGAAGGACGAGATCGGATTCTGGAACACCATCTGCACATGCCGGCGGAAATTCTTCTGTTCCTTCGCGCGCATGTCCGCAAACTGTTTTCCCTGCAGCGTGATCTCGCCTTCGGTGGGAGGATAGCTCCCGATGATCATCCGCGCGAGCGTGCTCTTTCCGCACCCGCTCTCGCCGACGATTCCCAAGCACTCGCCCTTAAACAGGCTGAACTCCGCGCCGTTCACGGCCACGACGCCTTTCTGCTTCTTATGATGCGCCGCAAATTCCTTCACGACGTTCTTCACAGCCAGCAGTTCCTCGTTCCGTTCGTGTTCCCCCCGCAGTTCTTCCTCCGGGCGCTCCAGTTTCGGGACTGCCGCCAGCAGCATTTTCGTATAGTCGCTCTGCGGCTGAAAGATCACCTGTTCCCTGGAGCCGTACTCGACCACCTCGCCCGTTTTCATCACAAGGATGTCGTGCGAGAGGTAGGAAGCCACGCCCATATTGTGCGTGACCATGATGATGGCCGTGTCATACTGCTCCGTCAGCTTCTGGAGCTCGTAGACCACCTGCGCCTGCACGGTCACGTCCAGCGCGCTGGTAGGCTCATCCGCGAGCAGGAGCTTCGGGTTCTGCGCCATCGCCATCGCGATCGCCGCGCGCTGCTTCATGCCGCCCGAAAGTTCGAAAGGATAGGACTCCATCACCCGCTGCGGGTCGTTCAGGTTCATGCGGAGGAGCCACTCCTTTGCGAGATCCTTCGCCGCTGAATTCGACAGATCCTTATGCGTCTGGATGTACTCAACGAACTGCCGCCCGATCGTCTGAATCGGGTCCATGGCCAGCCCTGCGTCCTGAAAGATCATGGCAATGTCTTCCCCGCGCAGCTTCTGCATCTGCCGCTTCGACAGCTTCCGCAGGTCCTTTCCGTCGAACAGGATCTCGCCGCCGGTGATCTGTCCGTTTCCCGAGAGCAGCCCCAGGATGCCCCGGATGACCGTGGACTTCCCGCTGCCGCTCTCACCGACGATGGACAGAATCCTGCCCGGCTCCAGCGAGAAGGTCACATCCTTCGCCGCGGGAGCCCCGCCGCCGTAGCTGATGGTCAGGTTTTTTACTTCCAGAAGGCTCATATCCGTCCTCATCGGAAAAGGGGGTGCGGGGACCGGCCGGAAAGGAGGGGGAAGCCGGCCCCCGCAAGGGTAATGTCACTGCATCGTCCCGTCTCCTGCCGCGGAAAGCATTCCCCGCGGCGGGACCGCGTCGCTTAAATTACTGCGCAAACGTGGTCTGCGGAGTCAGGAAGTAGTAGTCGATTGGGAACGTGGACATGTTCTCGACGTTGCTGTGGCAGACGTTGATGTTCGTGACATCCACCAGGAAGCAGCCGAATGCCTCATCGATGATGATCTGGCTGGCCTGGCCCGCGATGTTCATTCTCTCGTCCGCGTCAAAGGTCGTGGTGAGCTGTTCGATCAGGGCATCCAGCTCGGCGTTGCTGTAGCCGCTGTAGTTGTCGGTCGCACCGGTCTTGAATACCTGATCCAGGAACCACTGCGGATCTCCGGTGGACAGAGTCTGCCAGTTCGCGAAGACCAGCTCGAAGTCGCCCGCGTTGCGGGTGTCGGACACGTTCTCGGCCAGAGTGATCTCGACGTCGATGCCGCACTCCTTCGCCCAGTGCTGGACCATCTCGGCCAGCGGCGTGCTCTCGCTCATCAGGATGTGGCAGACCAGCCGCTCGCCGGCCGCGTTCACGACATAGCCTTCATCGTCCGTCTCGGTATAGCCCGCAGCCGCCAGATACTCCGCGCACGCGTCAGGATCATAGGTGTCACGGTTCAGGCTCCCGAAGAAGCTTGCGCTCGGAGGGAAGGGACTGCCTACGCCGGTGAGTCCGCCGCCGATGGCGCCCGCGATCGCGTCATAGTTCATCGCCGCGTTGAACGCGTGGCGGATGTTCTCGTCATCGAACGGAGCAGCCTGCGTGTTCATGAACAGGAACTGCACACGGGTGCCGGTCGCCATCTGGACCTCATAGTCGTCATTGCCCTCGAACAGGCTCAGGTCGGTCGCGGCGACACGCTGCATCATATCCAGCTCGCCGGACTGCAGGGCGCTGGCTCTGGAGTTGTCATCCGGGATATTGTAGCAGGTAATGCTTTCGAAGCCCGGGGTGCCGCCCCAGTATCCGTCATAAGCCACCGCGTCGAAAGAAACTTCCGGCTCAAAATCGGTGACCATGTATGCGCCGGTGCAGATCGGGTGATTGCCGTAGTCACTGGTATCCACCGAGGTGTCCACGATGACGAACAGCGGCTCGGTCAGGTTCGCCAGGAACGCGCCGTAAGGCTCCTCGGTCGTGAACACGACCCAGTCGCCGTCCGCTTCGACGCTCGCGAGCTTCAGGTTCGTCTGGCCGCGCTCGTTGACCTCGAGCGAACGCTGGATGGAACCGACGACCGCTTCCGCGTCGCAGACATTACCGTTCTGGAACGTCACGCCGTCGCGGATATGGAACCGCCAGGTGACCTGGTCGTCATCGACCGACCACTCGTCCGCGATCTGGCCGACGAAGTTCAGGTTCTCGTCCACGGTGACCAGCGTCTCGCCGACCGCCGCTCTGGTCAGGGTCCAGCCGTTCCAGCCGTTGCCCGGATCCAGGTCATCGCCGAACCAGTAGATGCCGAAGTCCAGATGCGAATCCTCTGCTGCCGCCGCATCCTCTCCGCCGCCGGCAGGCGCCGCTCCGGTCTCGTCCGACGCTCCGCCTCCGTTTCCGCCGGATCCGCCGCTTCCGCCGCACCCGGACAATGCCACGGACAGTGCCATGACGCCGACCAGAAGTAAACTAAGCCATTTCTTCTTCATGTTCCTCTTTTTCCTTTCTGTCTCTTCTGCTGAGAAGGCGCGCCAGAAACGACGTTCCCTCTCTCTTGGTGATACCTCTGGGATCCAGGATATCCCGGAGGCTGTCTCCCAGCAGGTTGAAGATGATCACGCAGATCAGAATCACCATGCCGGGAAATATAAGCATCCAGGGAGCGGTCTGCATGTAGCGCTTTCCTTCGCTGAGCATGAAGCCCCACTCCGGTGTGGGCGGCTGCGAACCCAATCCCAGCAGGGACAGGCTCGCGAGCGTCAGAAGGTTGCTTCCGATATCCTGCGTGATCAGCACGATCAGGTACGGAATGACGTTCGGTACGATGTATCGGAACATGATCGCGGGCTTGCTCGCACCGGAGAGCCGCGCCTGCTCCACATAGTCTTCTTTCTTTATCGTGATCACCAGGGATCGCGTGACACGCGCGAACATGGTCCAGCTGATCACGGTCATGGCCAGAATCAGGTTTCTGGTGCCGGTGCCCAGCACTGCCACGATGGCAATGACGAACACGATGTGCGGGAACGCCAGCAGCATGTCCGTGACGCGCATCAGGATCGTGTCGACGATGCCGCCGAAGTAACCGGAGACCATGCCGATCACGACGCCGATGACCGCCATCAGGAGCGTCACGACGATCGCGATCACGAGCGAAGTCTTTCCGCCGTAGAGCAGCCGGGACAGCAGACAGCGTCCCACCGCGTCCGTACCGAACGGATACTCGCGGCTCGGCGGCTGCAGAATCGCGTCGTAATTCTGCGCGATCGGGTCATGCGGCGCGATCGCTCCCGCAAAGATCGTGAGCAGCACGAACGCGATCGTGATGCACAGCATGATCATAAATTTTTTGTCATGGAGGGCCCGCTTCACGTAATACATGATCACTCACCTCCCAGACGAAGCCGGGGATCCAGCACCCGGTAAAGAATGTCGACGGCCAGGTTTACACCGACGAAGATCAGTGCCATCCACACAACATATCCCTGGATCAGGTTATAGTCGCGGGCAGTCACCGCATCGGCCGCCATCTTTCCGACGCCCTGATAGCTGAAGACCGTCTCGACGATGGTCGCGCCTCCCAGCACGCCGCCGATGGACATGCCGAACATCGTGATGATCGACAGGAGCGCGTTCGGAAGGACGTGCTTCAGGTTCACTTTCCACTGCGGGATGCCCTTCGAGAGCAGACCGGTCACGTAATCCTTATTGATCTCCTCAAGGATGTTCGCGCGGAGACGGCGGATATAGGTCGCGGTCATCCACACGGACAATGTGATCGACGGCAGGATCAGGCCGATCACGTTATTTCCGCTTATGGACGGCAGCAGGTTCAGTTTTATCGCGAAAAAGTAGATCAGAAGCATACCCAGCCAGAAACTGGGCATGGAGACTCCCACAAAGGAGAGAAAACGTATGATGTAATCCGCAAGTTTGTTTTTATAGACAGCCGAGAGGATACCCAGAGGAATCGAGAAAACGACCGTGATGGCCAGTGCGCAGACCGCGAGCTTGATCGTTCGCGGGAGACGTCTCGCCATCTCCTCCGCCACGGGATGATTATAAGAGACCGATTCGCCGAAATCGCCGCGCAGGGCATTTGCGACCCAGCGGCCGTAGCGGACCAGAAGCGGATCGTTCAGACCCAGCTCTTCGCGCTCGGCCTCCATGACTTCCGCGTCTCCGGAGACGCCCATATTCAGATATTTCATCGTGACGGGATCGGACGGTGCAAAAGAAAGCAGGAGAAACGTGAGAAATGTCACTCCGATCAGAACAGGAATCGTATGAAGAAGCCGTACAATGATGTATTTCAGCATGAAAAAGAGCCTTTCTTATACACCGTAAGATCAGCCGGACATCGGAAAGAGCAGGTCTCCTGACTCGAGGTCATCATCCTCTGCCGCCTTCCCGCTTTCGCAGTGGCATCTGTGGCATCGGACTCGCTCTCACAGTGGCGGGACCGTACCGGATTTTCACCGGTTTCCCTTTTCACCTCCGCCCGCCGCGCAAAACGCGGCCCGGAGGCACTCTATCCTGTAAAAAGAGATACAAGAATTAAGTACTTATGGAATAATAATAGGTGCGTATTCAGAATAGAACAATATTACGGCATTGATAAAAGAATGTCTGGATTTGACAAGCTATTACAAATCATCCCTTTCCAGACTCTCGTTCAGGCTCCCCGTCCGGTAACCCAGAAGATCCGCGGCGGCATAGGAGAAACCGATCTGCCGCAGCCGCCCGTAAATGTTCGCCGCGAGCGCAGAATCCGTCAGGTCCTTCCTGCGCTCCGGCGCGACTTCGATCCGGGCCACGCCCCCTTCGTGCACGCGCACCCGGACCTGGTCAAAGCCCAGCGACGTCAGATACTCTTCCGCTTCTCCGACCATCCGGAGTTTCTCATCCGTGATCCGCTCCCCGTAGGGAACGCGCGAGGCGAGGCAGGCCGCGGACGGCTTCTTCCAGGTGGGCAATGCCATCTCCCGCGACAGCGCACGGATCTCCTGCTTCGACAGGCCCGCCGTCTTCAGCGGGCTGGCGATGCCGAGCTCCCCGAGAGCCCTCATCCCCGGCCGGTAGTCGCCGTCGTCATCGGTATTTGAGCCTTCCGCCACGACGGAAAAGCCGCGCTCCGCGGCGGCCGCCGTGATCTTTTCGAACAGCGCGCGCTTGCACAGGTAGCAGCGGTCCGGCGGGTTCTCCCGAAATCCCGGGATGGCGTCCGCCTCCGCGGTCAGGATCACGTGTTCGATCCCCCGCTCTTCGCAGAAACGCACCGCCTCATCCAGCTCGCGGTCCGGGACCCAGGCCGCCTTCACGGTCACCGCCAGGACCCGGTCCCCCAGCGCCTCCTTCGCGGCGGCCAGCAGAAACGTCGAGTCCACGCCGGATGAAAACGCGACGGCACAGCCGGCCGTCGCTTTCAGGATGCCCAGAAGGGTCTTTTTCTTCTCTTTCAGTTCTTCACTCAGCATGGTTCTCTCCCGCTGCCGCTCACAGTTTCTCTTCGATCCTCCGGCGGACCTCCTCGAGGCTCATCCCCCGCTCCGCCGCGATCCGTGCGAGATCCTCATACTCAAGCTTCGCGCGCTTCACGCCGTAGCCCTCGGCGACCTTCCGGCGCACCGGCCCGAATTCCGTCTCCAGTGTCTCGATCCGGCGGTCCATGACGTACCTTCGTGTCTCCGTCTCGCGGATCCCGATCGTCGTCGTATGCGCGAAGATCAGGCCGACCATCTTCTCTCTCATATCCGCCGTGCACATCACGCGGATCAGGGTGCCCGGGCGGCCCTTCTTCATGCCGACCGGAACCGTGTAGACCTCGCGGGCGCCGCCTTCCAGGATGCGCTCGCATGCGTAGGCGACAGCCTCCGCGGTCATGTCGTCGACATTGGCCGACAGTTCATAAATGATTCCGTGGTCGTCCGCATTGGAAGGCAATGCCGCGCCGGCGCAGTCGTCCGTCGTCCCGCTCTCCCCGAGCATGGCCCGCACGCAGTTCGCCGCCTCGAAGTCTTTCTTACCCATGCCGTAGCCGGTCTTCTCCGTGCGCATGACGGGCATATCCCCGAAGCGCGTCACGAAGTGCTTCAGCAGCGCTGCGCCGGTCGGCGTGCAGAGCTCGCCGCGGATCTTTCCTCCGTAGATCGGGACGCCCTCCAGGATGCGCGCCGTCGCGGGCGCGGGCACCGGCAGGATCCCGTGGGCACACTTCACTTCGCCTCTTCCGACGTGGACAGGCGAGCAGACGACTTCGTCGGGCGCGATCTCGTGCATCAGCAGGCAGACCGCGGCGACGTCGGCGACCGCGTCGAGGCTGCCGACCTCGTGGAAATGAATGTCCGTGACCGGCACGCCGTGCACCGCCGACTCCGCATCCGCGATGAGCCCGTAGACCGCCAGGATGTCGTCCTGCACGCTCTCCGGGATGTTCATGTGGCCGCGGACGATGTGTTCGATGTCGTGCATGCCGTAGTGTGTGTGACCGGCATGGTCATGATGGTGATGCTCATGATCATGGTCATGTTCGTGATCATGGTGATGCCCGCTATCGTGGTCATGATCGTGATCATGATCGTGGCCGTGATCATGGTGATGCCCGTGATCATGATGATGCGCATGCTCATGATCATGCGCATGCTCCGCACCCTCCTCGGCCCCGTGCACCAGCACGGACATATGCGTGCCCGTGATCCCGCACTTCACCGACGGTTCCGGGCAGTACTCCACGCCCGGAACGCCCAGCGCATTCAGTTTTTCCGTGAAGCCGGCCGGATCCGGAAGCAGCTCCAGCAGAGCCGCGGTCAGCATGTCGCCCGCCGCGCCCATGCCGCAGTCCAGATATAAAACCCTCATCGTCTGGCCTCCATGTGATTGATCATATTCGCGAGGTAGCCCGCGCCGAAGCCGTTGTCGATATTCACGACCGAGACTCCGCTCGCGCAGGAATTCAGCATCGACAGAAGCGCCGAGATGCCGCCGAACGAAGCGCCGTAGCCGACGCTCGTGGGCACCGCGATCACGGGGCAGTCCGCCAGCCCGCCGACCACGCTCGCGAGCGCGCCCTCCATGCCGGCGACCGCCACGATCACGCTCGCGCTCATGATATCCTCGCGGTGCGACATCAGCCGGTGCAGCCCCGCCACGCCGACGTCGTAGAGCCGCACGACCTCGCTGCCGTGGATCTCGGCGGTCAGTGCCGCCTCCTCCGCCACCGGGATGTCGCTCGTGCCGCCGGTCGCGACCACGACCTTCCCGATGCCGTCCGGCTCGGGCATGCCGCCGATGACCGCGAGGCGGGCGTCCTCATGATACTCGATATCCGCCTGTTCCCCCGCGGGCAGCTCCGCCTCCAGGGCCGCCTTCACCTGCGCGAAGCACGCCGCGTCGATCCGGGTGACCAGCACCCGGTCCTGCCCGTGCCGCCGCATGACCCCGACGATCCCGGCGATCTGCTCCGGCGTCTTTCCCGCGCCGTAGATGACCTCGGGCGCGCCCTGCAGCACGCGGCGGTGCAGGTCCACCTTCGCGAAGCCGATGTCCTCGTAAGGCTCGTTCTTCAGTTTCAGCAGCGCTTCGTCCACGGAGAGGTCCCCGTTCCGGACCGCCTCGAGGATGTGTTTCGTTTCATTGATCATGTGCATGATCCTCCGCGCGCCGGGCGCGCTTTTCGCCTCTTATTTCCAGGATGCCTTCCAGATCGACAGCATGTCCTCGTTCGACAGGATCAGCGGATCCGAATTCGGAATGCCGCCGCTCACGGTGCGGCACTTCGCGGGATAGAGCTCCAGCTCCTCCTCGGTGATTCCGTAATCGCTCATCTTCAGGTCCGCGCAGCCCACGTCCGCGATCAGACGGTCGAGCGCCTCGACGAACGCCTTTCCGGACTTCTGATGGTAGCGGCCCATCGCGCGCGCCATCTTCAGCATCTGCTCCTCGCAGGCCTCGCGCTGCGCGAAGAAATCGTAGTACGCGTGCGAGATCATGATCAGGCCGGCGCCGTGCGGCAGGTCCGGATGGAAGCTGCCCATCGTGTGCTCCATGGTGTGCTCGGAATTGCACATCATGTAATAGCCCGCGTACGAGTTTGCGAGCGCCATGTAGGCTCTGGCCTCGCGGTCATTGCCGTCCGCGACCGCGCGCGGCAGGTACTTCGCGACGTACTCGATGGTCTTCAGCGCGAACATCTCCGCCATCGGGTGGCAGTAGCGGTTGATCACGGTCTCCGACGCGTGGAAGAACGCGTCCATGCCCTGATACGCCGTGAATTTCGGAGGGACGCTCATCATGAGCTCGCTGTCGACGACCGAGAGCACGGGCTGCAGGGTCGGATAGACGATCGCGGTCTTCTCGTTCGTCGCGTCGTTCGAAATGACGCCGCCGCAGTCGACCTCGCTCGCGGTTCCGGCGCTCGTCGTAATGCACACGAGCGGAGCGGCCTTCTTCTCAGGAGTCTGCTTTCCGCCGGCGCCGCAGTGCGCGTAATCCCAGATGTCGCCGGGGTTCGTCATCATCAGGGCAATGCACTTCGAGCAGTCCATGACCGAACCGCCGCCCAGCGCGACCACGAAATCGCAGCCGGTCTCCTTCGCCTTCGCCGCGCCGTCCATGACGTTCTCGCGCGTGGGATTCGGACGGATCTCCGGAAAGAGCTCGTACGGCACGCCGGCCAGATCCAGCTCCTTCTGCAGGCGGTCCAGATAGCCGTACTTCTTCACGGAAGTGCCGTTCGTGGTCACGATCAGCGCCTTCGTCCCGGGAAGCTTCTCATCATGCAGTTCATTCAGCTTTCCCTCGCCGAACAGCACTCTGGTGGGCATGTCAAACTCAAACGAATAATACATATGCTCTCCTTTCGTTCATGCGTATCTGCCCTCTTCGGGCAGCAAAATTCCTCTTATACAATATCATATATCGGGCCGGTTTGTAACCGCGCGGCTCTCCCCGGTCCGTGCGCTAACAGGATGACGCCTCTGTCCTGAGAATGTCATACGGCCGCAGCTCGATGCCCAGATCGGGCAGGATCACCTGCCCGGGATGCGGGCAGCTCTGCACGGGATGTCCCCCGGCGTCCCGCAGGCCGCGCACCCTCACCGGAACGTCTCCGCCGTCCGGCCGCATGACCACGATCTCATCCCCGACCGAGAATTTGTTTTTCTGCCGGAAGAAACAGCGTCCCTCCGCGTCCCGCTCGATCAGTCCGAGATACCGGGCGGTCTGCTCCGCCTGTCCGCCTTCATAGTCCTGTGCGGACGCGTCCGGCTGACCGAAAAAGAACCCCGTGCAGAACTCTCTGGCGCCTCCCTGCCTGATCTCCGCGAGGTAGGACGGAACGTTCGCTTCATAGGTCTCCCGCGAACGCGCCAGATCATCCAGCGCCCTGCGGTAGGCGCGCGCCACGCCCGCGACGTAGAGCGCGTTCTTCATGCGGCCCTCGACCTTCAGACTGTCAATGCCGGCTTCGGCCAGCTCCGGCAGATGGTCGATCATGCAGAGGTCCTTCGAGAAATACAGATACGTCCCCCGCGCATCCTCCTCCACCGGGAAATACGTGCCCGGGCGGGTCGCCTCCTCCAGCCTGTACGAAAACCGGCACGGATGCGTGCACGCTCCGCGGTTCGCGTCGCGTCCGGTCAGGAAAGAGCTGATCAGGCAGCGCCCCGAATACGAGATGCACATGGCGCCGTGCACGAAGCATTCGATCTCCATGTCTTCCGGAATCTCCGCGCGGATCTTCCGGAGCTCGGCCAGACTCAGCTCGCGGGCCGCCACCAGCCTGCGCACTCCGAGTTCGTACCAGAACCGCCAGGTCTCCGCGTTCGTGTTGTTCGCCTGCGTGGAGATGTGCACGGGCACTTCCGGCGCGCACTCCCGCGCGGCGCGGAACATGCCCGGGTCCGAGATGATGAAGCCGTCCGCTCCCGCCGCGGCATACACGGGCAGGAGCTCTCTCGCGGCGGCGATGTCGCCGTCACGTGCGAAGACGTTCGCCGCGACATACACCTTCACGCCGCGCTCGTGCGCGAACGCGGCCGACTCCGCCATCTCCGGCAGCGTAAAGTTCCCGGCCTTCGCGCGCAGGCTCAGCCGCTCACCGCCGATATAGACCGCATCCGCTCCGTATAAAACAGCGACCCGGAGCGTCTCCGGGTCACGTGCTGGGATGAGAAGCTCAGGCATCGCGCTCCTCCAGTTTTTTCTTTATTTCGTCGATCATCGAACGCAGCTCGGCATTCTCCGCCTTCAGGTTCTCGATCTCGGTCTCCAGCGGATCCGGCAGATCCTCGTGCTGCAGCTTCGTCTGCGGAGCGCTGTGGTCTTTCCGCTCGACGACATGGCCGGGGACGCCGACCACCGTCGAGTTCGGCGGGACGGGCTGGATCACGACCGAACCCGCGCCGATCTTCGAGTTCTCCCCGACTTCGAACGAGCCGAGGACTTTCGCGCCCGCACTCACCATGACATTGTCCCCCAGGGTGGGGTGGCGCTTTCCCTTCTCCTTACCGGTACCGCCGAGGGTGACGCCCTGGTACAGCGTGACATTGTCCCCGATCTCGGAGGTCTCGCCGATCACGACGCCGTGGCCGTGGTCGATGAACAGGCCCTTCCCGATCTTCGCGCCGGGGTGGATCTCGATGCCGGTCTTCCGGGCCGTCAGCTGCGAGATCAGCCGCGCCGGGAAGTAATACCCCTTCTGATACAGGCGATGCGCGAGGCGGTACCAGAAGATCGCGTGAAACGACGGGTACAGGAAGACCTCCGCGTCCGAGTGGATCGCGGGGTCGCGCTCGCGGATGACTTTCGTCTCCTCACGGATAAATTTTTTCAGATCGCGGATCGGATCCGTCACTTTTCTGCTCATAACCGTCTCCTGTCGAAGCCGCGGCCCGGAGGCCGGCGACCAACCTATCATTTTGCTTATATTTTCCGACTTCAGAACATATGTGTCAATGCCCGTTCCGAATACGCGGTGCGGATCAGCTCTTTCAGCGCCTCGCCGTCGATCAGGATCACGGTGTTCTTCCGCGCCAGGCTGACCGCCTGCTTCGTGTATGTCGAGTTCGTGACGACGATGCCGGCGTTTCCGGTGTAATAGCGGACCGCGGCCGTGACTTCCTGTACGGCCTTATTCCCGACGGGTTTTCCGTAGAATTTCGCCTGGACCACGTAGACGATCCCCTGTTTCTTCAGGATCAGGTCCGCGCCCTGGTCGCCGCCGGCCTTGCTCGTGAGCTGCGCGTCGTAGCCGAGGCGGAAAAAGATGTTCTGCAGGAACTCCTCGAACTCCTCCCCGGTCCGGATGCCGGCCAGGCTCATGTCCCCGTCGAGATAGCGGTGCTCGGGCGAGAAATCGCCCCGGATAAACCGGTCGCGCTCGCTGTCCGTCCGCGCCTCCGCCACACCCGCCGCCAGGTCCGCCTCCCAAGCGCCGGCGTTCATGAACAGGCGGCAGACGCCCTCGAAGCTCAGCGCCCCGACGAGCGGCCGGAGCGCGGCGCCGGCATAAAAGTGCAGCGCCTTCGGGTGCGCCATGTCGTAAGCCTGCGCGTTTTCCGTCAGCTCGCGGAAGATGCGGGCGCGGTACTCGCCGATGTCCGCCGCGCGGTTATAGGCGTCGACGATCACGGGTTTCAGCGCTTCCTCGTAGGGCTCGTAGACGTGGTCGGTCCCGTCCAGGAGATATTTGGCGACGAAGATTTTATAGGCATTGATCATCATGCGGCCGCCGGTCTTCGCCGTATAGTCCCGGCAATAGATCTCCCAGGTGTGCGCGGTCACGGTCTCGACGTTCCGATACTCGGCGAGCGTGTTTTCGATCATGCGCACGAAGTCGTCGTTCGCGGGCAGGCGCTCCTTCACCGAGTCGATCTGCATCGCGGTCTTCAGCGCGTAGAGGACCAGCATCACGATACCGGTCGTGACCGCTTCCTCATCCGCCTGCTCCACCCGGTCGAGGCGCTCGTAGATCCGGGCGGCGGCCTGGCTGTGGTCGTCGACGCTGATGCACTCGGTCAGAAACAGTCCGTCGGCGTCGGTCTCCTCGATGTAGCGGGTGATCCAGTCGACGAGCGCTTTCCGGTCCTGAGCGTAGCCGCGCATGGTCTGCGCCCCTACGTTTTCCTTCCACGTCTCGCGGAAGCCGGGCTCAAGTTCGGACAATGCCGCCTTCACGTAACTGAACAGGTCGGGTCCGGAAACCGTCCGCGCCGAAGGGCGGATGGCACGGCTCAGGCGCGCGGCCACCGAGCGGTCCGGCTCCATCACCGTGATGCCGTCCGAGTAGATCAGGCCCGCGCAATCGAGCATATAATCATAAATAACAGTTGTTATTTTTTCGTCGCTCATGTCTGTATACGCGCGCAGCTGCCAGAACGCCTCGCTCAGGATGCTGTTCCAGTACCAGTAGCCGCGCTCGACGTGTTCCGTCATGATGCGGTCGTTGGGATTGGTCTCTCTGGTTCGGTTCTTCATCAGATCTCCCCCGAATCGTCTGCCGCGGATCGTTTCACTCGCGCGTTCAGAAAAGAATCTCCGCGAAAACGGTATTGCTCACGTCCTGCCCCGCGCGCGTCAGCCGGAAGCCGCCCGCGGTCCGCTCGAGAAAGCCGTCCCGCTCCAGGCGCTCCATCGAGGGCAGATAACGGTCCCAGCCGTGCCCGAAGCGCTCCGCGAAATCCGCCGCTTCGACGCCGTCCGTGCGGCGCAGCCCGAGGAAGAAAAACTCCTCCTCGCGCTCGGCCTCCGTCAGGACCTGCACATCGGTCTTCTCCGGGATGAATGCGCCGTCCCCGGCCGAAGCCGCCTCCAGGTACGCGTTCAGATCGCGCGGGTTCGCCCAGCGGACGCCGCCGAGGTAGGACGAAGCCCCCAGTCCGAAGCCGATGTAGGGCACGTCCGACCAGTAGCCCAGGTTATGGCGGCAGGCGAAGCCGGGCTTCGCGTAGTTCGATATCTCATACTGTTCGTAGCCGTACTCCGCGAGGATCTCGCCGGTCATGTGCTCCATGATACGGTCTTCCTCCTCGTCGGGCAGGCGGAGCGTCTCTTCCCCTTTCGGGGCGTCCGGCCCGGAAGCCCCGCCGGTCACGCGGTCATACTCCGCGCCGACCGTGCCGACACGTTCCTCGCCGGCAATGTCTCCGAACCGCTCGTAAAACGGCGTCCCCTCCTCGATGATCAGGCTGTACGCCGAGATGTGCTCCGGTTCCTTCTCCGCGACGAAGCGCAGCGAGCGCTCCCAGTCCGCCGCGGTCTGCCCCGGCAGCGAATGGATCAGGTCCACGCTCACGTTCCGGAAGCCGGCCTCCCGCACGAGCCGGAAGCTCTCCTCGAAGTCCGCCGCGGTGTGGATGCGGCCGAGCAGCCGCAGAAAACCGTCGTCCGCGGACTGCAGGCCGATGCTGATGCGGTTCACGCCCGCGAAGCGCAGCCGCGAGAGCTTTCCGATATCGACCGCGCCGGGGTTCACCTCGCAGGTGACCTCTGCATACTCCGAGAGACGGAAGCGCTTCTTCACCGCGGTCATGATCCGGAAGAGCTGTTCGCCGGTCAGGATCGAGGGCGTGCCGCCGCCGATATAGACCGAGGAGACCTCCGCGTCCGCGGGGCTCTCAGCGCCCGCGATCTCCGCGCAGAGCGCCTGCACGTAAGCTTCGCGCGTCTCCTCATCGGCAGGCGCGCTTAAGAAATCGCAGTACCCGCATTTGCGCAGGCAGAAAGGGATATGGATATAGAGTTCGAGGTTCATGGCATCGTCCCGGAACATGCCCGATCCCGGCATGATCAGTCTTCGTCTAACTTAAGGACGGACAGGAACGCCTTCTGCGGGATCTCCACGCTGCCGATCTGGCGCATGCGCTTCTTGCCTTCCTTCTGCTTCTCGAGCAGCTTCCGCTTCCGGCTGATGTCGCCGCCGTAACACTTCGCGAGGACGTCCTTGCGAAGGGCCTTGATGGTCTCGCGGGCAATGATCTTCCCGCCAACCGCGGCCTGGATCGGAATCTCGAACAGATGCCGCGGGATCTCCTCTTTCAGGCGCTCGCACATCCGGCGGCCGCGCTCATAGGCGGAGCCCTCGAACACGATGAACGAGAGCGCGTCCACCTCCTCGCGGTTCACGAGGATATCCAGCTTCACGAGCTTCGAGCGCTGATAGCCCTTCAGTTCGTAGTCCAGCGACGCGTAGCCGCGGGAGCGCGACTTCAGCGCGTCGAAAAAGTCGTAGATGATCTCATTCAGCGGCATGTCGTACTTCAGGACCGCGCGGTTATCCTCCAGATAATCCGTCCCGATGTAGGTCCCGCGCCGCTCCTGGCACAGCGTCATGATCGCGCCGATGTACTCGGTCGTCAGCATGATCTCCGCGCGCACGACAGGCTCCTCCATATAATCGATCTCGGAGGGATCCGGCATGTTCGTCGGGTTCGTGAGTTCGATCATCTCGCCGTTCGTCTTATAGATGCGGTAGATGACGCTCGGACTGGTCAGGACCAGATCCAGATCGTACTCCCGCTCAAGGCGCTCCTCGATGATCTCGAGGTGAAGCAGCCCGAGGAACCCGCAGCGGAAGCCGAAGCCCAGCGCCACCGACGTCTCGGGCTCGAACTGGAGCGCCGCGTCGTTCAGCTGAAGCTTCTCGATAGCCTCGCGCAGGTCCTGGTAGTGTGCGCCGTCGGCCGGATACACGCCGCAGTAGACCATCGGCGTGACCTTTTTATAGCCGGGCAATGCCTCCGCGCACGGCCGGTCCGCTTCTGTCACGGTGTCGCCGACCCGCGCGTCGCGGACGTTTTTGATGCTCGCGGTAAAGTAGCCGACCATGCCAGCGGACAGATCGTCGCAGGGGATGAACTGTCCCGCGCCGAAAGTCCCGACCTCGACCACCTCGGCGGTCGCGCCGGTCGCCATCATCTTTACCTTCGTTCCCTTCCGGATCGTGCCGTCCATGATGCGGAAGAACACGATCACGCCTTTATACGAATCGTAGACCGAATCGAAGATCAGGCACTTCAGCGGCGCGTTCGGGTCGCCCTCGGGCGCCGGGATCTTCCCGACGATCTGCTCGAGCACGTCCTCGATCCCCAGACCCAGTTTCGCCGAGATCTTCGGCGCGTCCTCGGCCTCGATGCCGATGATGTCCTCGATCTCGCTCACGACGCGCTCGGGATCGGCGCTCGGTAGGTCGATCTTATTGATCACCGGAAAGACCTCCAGGTCATGGTCCAGAGCCAGATAAACGTTCGCCAGGGTCTGCGCCTCGATGCCCTGCGCCGCGTCGACGACCAGGATCGCGCCGTCGCAGGCCGCCAGGCTCCGCGAGACCTCATAGTTAAAGTCGACATGGCCGGGGGTGTCGATCAGGTTAAAGATGTACTCCTCCCCGTTCTTCGCGCGGTAGACCGTGCGCACCGCCTGCGACTTGATCGTAATGCCGCGCTCGCGCTCCAGATCCATATTGTCCAGGACCTGGTTCTGCATCTCGCGGCTCGTCAGCAGGCCGGTCTGCTCGATGATGCGGTCGGCCAGCGTGGATTTACCGTGATCGATATGGGCAATGATGCAAAAATTGCGGATGTGATCCTGAGGGATATTCATAGGAATGCCAAATCGTCCTTCACATTAGATTGATCTTATCATTATCAAATTGATTTTATCACAGATGATGGCCTGTTACCAATCTCATCCGGATCAGCCGCTTCTGCGAAAACTCACCGCGCCGCCGCCGCGATCCGTCTCATCTCCTGCGCGGGATCGCTCATATGCCGCGGGTAGCGCCCCAGCAGTTCGGCCGCCGCGGTGTCCATGATAAACGGCTGCCCGACCAGGTCGAGCATGGGGCAGTCATTGTAATTATCCCCGAACGCGGCGGTCTCCGACAGTCCGATCCCGAGCCGCTCGCAGACCATGCGCACGCCGTCGGCCTTATCCGCGCAGCCCGTGTCCATCCAGTCGACCGCGGCCGCCGCGGGATGCCAGTTCTTCGTGACCTCGCTCAGCCGTTCCAGATACGGTCCGACTCCCTCGCGCACGAACAGCGCGACCTTGCAGACGTCGGGGTCCGCCACGTCCTCCGGCCGGTCGACGAGCCGATACGCGACGCGCTGGATGTCCATCGCGTCCCGGATCCCCCGCCCGTGATCGATCATGTACGCCGCGTGCGGACTCGTCACGAGCACCTCGCCTTTTCCGTCGGTCATCTCCAGGAACGCGTGCGCCACGCGCAGCCACTCGGGCCGCGGCATCACGCGGTTCGCAGCCAGTTCCCCGCGGTAAAAAACCGCGGCTCCGTTCTCGCAGATGAAGTAGACATCGTCCGCGACCGGCGCGAACATCTTCCGCAGGCTCTGGTGAGTCCTCCCGCTCGCCGGACAGAAAACGATACCCGCCTCCGTCAGCTCGCGGATCGCGTCAAAGATCTCCTGCGTGATCTCCGGCTGGCGGTAGCGGATCAGCGTGCCGTCGAGATCGGAGAAGACGATCTTCGGAATCCGCATGACTTCTGTGCTCCTGTGCCCTTCCGTGCTGTTCTTGCCGCAGTTCATACCGCGTAGTTCCTCGCGCCGAAAATGGCGGTGCCCACGCGGATCATGGTCGCGCCCTCCTCGACGGCGACCTCGAAATCTCCGGTCATGCCCATCGAGAGTTCCCTCATCTCCGCGCCGGGAATCTTCTCCGCGGCGATCTCGTCCCGGAGCGCCCGCATCCGCGCGAAGTGCCCGCGGTTCTCCTCGGGATCGTCCACGAACGGCGCAATACACATGAGTCCGCGGACTTTCACATGCGGCAATGCCGCCGCCTGCCGCACCAGCTCCGCCGCCTCCGCGTAAGGGACGCCGGTCTTCGACTCCTCGTTTCCGATGTTCACCTCGATCAGGACCGGGATCTCCGCGGGGGCTCCCGAAACCGCTTCCAGCTTCACGGCTTCCTTTTCGATCTCCTGCGCCAGGCGCAGCGAATCCACCGAGTGGATCAGTGCCGCCCGCCCGACGATATACTTCACTTTATTCCGCTGCAGGTGGCCGATCAGATGCCAGCGCACTGCCGACGCGGTCTCCGCCGGAACGTCGAACGCATCCGCCTCGCCCGCTGGAACATGCGCGTCCTCACCGACCTTTTTCCTGCCGGCGAGTACGTCCTGCTTTCCGACCAGTTCCTGCACTTTATTCTCTCCGAAATCGCGAACGCCCGCCGCGATCAGGTCGCAGACCTGCTCGAGCGGCTTCGTCTTGCTCACCGCGATCAGCGTCACCTCGCTCCGGTCCCGCCCCGCGCGTTCGCAGGCCGCCCGGACCCGGGCGTCGACTTCCGCGTAATTATCTGCCGTAAATCCCATGTTCACTCCTGTGCGATCTTCAGATCCACCATCTTCACCAGGTTCCGCGGATGCACCTCCAGCATGATCGGCGCGTCGTACAGATCGCGGTCGGCATAGTCCGAGACGATGATCCGCGCAGCGGCGTCCTCGTCCGCGGGTTCCTCATACCCGGTCACCAGGACCCAGTGCCATATCTCATCCTGCATCTCCGGCGCGCGGTGGTACAGCACCAGCATCGGCACCGGGATCCCCGCGTCGATATGCGTTTTCACGAACGCGAACGCGTCCTGCCAGCGTTCCCAGCGGTCGTAAACGTCCGCCTCCGCAGCGACCCCTTTCTCCCCGGCATAGGTGCGGAAAGCGCGGCCCCATTTCCCGGCGTAGGGATACCCCATCATCTTCGGGGTCATGCGCGAGAACATCTCGAGCATCAGGTCCACATAGGCGGCCTTCGGGACAGGTCCGCACGCCTCCGGCGGGTTCCCGCCGATCGCCTCCGCCAGCGGTCCGGCCAATGCCTGCGCGCCCGGGACATTGGCCGCGAGCACCGCGGCTGCCCCCGCGCCGGCCGTCGCTCCGCAGCCGGACATGCGCTTCCAGCCGTCGGGGAACCAGTCCTGCGAGCCTCCGTAACCTATGACATTCCCCGCGTCGTCGATGACGCGGGGGACTTTTAATTCGACTGTTTTCATAGATGGGCTCTGTTCCTTGTTAAATCAAGCGACGAGTTCACTCGCAGCCCTTCGGGCCGCTCGTGACCGTTGCACTCAGATCGTCCCCGTCAGACCGAATCGAGCGCTCGCTCGTTCCGGTCTCCCGGTGCCGACCCTCG
Organism: Lachnospiraceae bacterium; assembly: GCA_017513125.1. Taxonomy (GTDB): domain Bacteria; phylum Bacillota; class Clostridia; order Lachnospirales; family Lachnospiraceae; genus RGIG5636. The sequence continues at coordinate 42,957 of JAFWDI010000006.1, forward strand.
TCGCTTATCGCCTCAGTTATCCTCTTCGACCGAGGTGTACACCGTCCGCTTCCTGGCCTCCTCGTCCGCGGCCAGATACTCGTCGTAGGTGGTCAGCTTATCGATCAGTCCGTTCGGCGTGAACTCCATGATCCGGTTCGCCGTCGTCTGCACGAACTGATGGTCGTGGCACGAGAACAGGATCAGCCCCGGGAATTTGATCAGCGCGTTATTCAGCGCGGTGATCGACTCCATGTCGAGGTGGTTCGTCGGCTCGTCGAAGATCAGGCAGTTCGACTCCTTTATCATCATCATCGACAGCTGCACGCGCACGCGCTCGCCGCCGGAAAGGACGTTCATCTTCTTCATGCCGTCGTCGCCCGAGAACAGCATGCGCCCGAGGAACTGGCGGACGTACGTCACGTCCTTTACCTTCGAGAACTGCATGAGCCAGTCGGTGATCGGCAGCTCGGTGTCGAAGATGTCGTTATTATCCTTCGCGAAGTAGGACAGCGAGGTCGTCACGCCCCATTTATAGCTGCCCTCGTCGGGCTCGATCTCGCCGGCCAGGATCCGGAACAGCGTGGTCTTCGCGACCTCGTCCGAACCCACGAACGCGACCTTGTCCGTGCGGTTCAGCGTGAACGTGATGTTATCCAGCACCTTCACGCCGTTCACGGTCTTCGACAGCCCCTTCACCTCGAGCGCGTCGTTTCCGATCTCACGCTCCGGGCGGAAATCGATGTACGGATATTTCCGGCTCGAAGGACGGATCTCGTCGAGCTCGATCTTCTCCAGCGCCTTCTTACGGGCGGTCGCCTGCTTCGACTTCGAGGCGTTCGCGGAGAAGCGCTGGATGAACTCCTTTAACTCCTTGATCTTCTCTTCCTTCTTCTTATTCGCTTCCTTCATCTGGCGGATCATCAGCTGGCTCGACTCGTACCAGAAATCGTAGTTTCCGGCGTACAGCTGGATCTTCGCGTAGTCGATATCGGCGATCTGCGTGCAGACCTTATTCAGGAAGTAGCGGTCGTGGCTGACCACGATGACCGTGTTCTCGAAGTTGATCAGGAACTCCTCGAGCCACTCGATCGCGTCCAGGTCCAGGTGGTTCGTCGGCTCGTCGAGCAGCAGGATGTCCGGGTTTCCGAAGAGCGCCTGCGCGAGCAGGACCTTCACCTTCAGGGCGTCCGGGATCTCGCCGACGGTCAGGTAGTGGTACTCGGTGTCCACGCCCAGACCGTTCAGCAGCGTCGCCGCGTCGGACTCCGCTTCCCAGCCGTTCATGTTCGCGAATTCGGTCTCGAGCTCCGCCGCGCGGATGCCGTCCTCGTCGGTGAAGTCCTCCTTCATGTAGATCGCGTCCTTCTCCTCCATGACCTCGAACAGGCGCGGGTTACCGCGCATGACCGTGTCGAGAACGGTGTTGTCGTTATAGCGGAAATGATCCTGCTTCAGGAAGGACAGGCGCTGGCCTGGCGTGATCGCCACGAAGCCCTTCGTAGGCTCGAGCTCGCCCGAGAGGATCTTCAGGAACGTCGACTTTCCGGCGCCGTTCGCGCCGATGATGCCGTAGCAGTTTCCCTCGGTGAATTTGATGTTTACGTCCTCGAAGAGCGCCTTTTTACCGAAACGCAGAGTGACGTTATTCGCTGAGATCATAAATACTCCCTTTCAGGATAAAAAGAGGGCGTTTGCGCGCCCTCGGTCAATGACATCGTTACAGACAGGAACTGTCTTATCTGTCCTTATTCTCGCAGGCCTGGTTTCCGACCGTGCAGGAGGTCTTGCACGCGGACTGGCAGGAGGTCTGGCACTCGCCGCAGCCGCCCTTCTTCACGCTCTCCTTCAGGGTCTTTCCGGTAAGGGTCTTCACTCTCTTCATGTTCGTCCTTCCTTTCTGTCTTCTTACGGGCCCGGCGGCCATGCCGCCCACCCCTTATATACTGCAGAGATTTTACTCCGAACAGGGGCAATAGTCAAGCAGCGCGGGCGGCTCCGCGCGTCACCTGTTCTCCTCCTCATACGCCTGCCGCACCGCCTTCGCGAGCTGGTCCGGGCAGGACGTGTTCCGGAAGCCGCAGGTGTTCCCGTCGAGCTTCGAGGTGATCTCCTCCACGGTCAGTCCGTCGGCGAGGATCGAGATGGCTTTCAGGTTTCCGGGGCACCCTCCGTGAAACACGATATTCTTCACAACGTTTCCGTCAAGATCGAAATCGATCTTCCGCGAACAGACTCCGCTGGTGGTAAATGAATGTCTCATATGTGATCTCCTTTTCTGGTCATTGTCAATGACTTTCCTATGATATAAAATAGAGTGGATTTTTTGCAAGGGGTTTTCCGGGAAATATCCCGGCGGGGAGGCATTGCCCCCTGATCTCCGCCCCGGAGGGAACATGATCAGAGGCGAACACATCCGCTATTCCTATAAGGAGTACGACGACGAAGGCCGGGTATCCGGCTCCTTCCCCGCGCTCCGAAACGTGAACGTCCGGGTGACCCCGGGCGAATTCGTGGCCATTCTGGGCCCGAACGGCTCCGGCAAGTCGACGCTGGCGCGGCACATGAACGCGCTTCTGCTTCCGGACGAAGGGACCATGTACGTGGGCGGGCTCGACACGCGTCCCGCGGAAAATCTGCTCGAGGTGCGCCGTACCGCCGGCATGGTCTTCCAGAATCCCGATAACCAGATCGTGGCGGGCATCGTCGAGGAAGACGTGGCTTTCGGGCCCGAGAACCTCGGCGTTCCGACGGAGGAGATCCGCGAGCGGGTCGACCGGTCTCTCGAGGCGGTCTCGATGACCGAGTTCCGCGAGAAGTCCCCGAACCGGCTCTCCGGCGGCCAGAAGCAGCGCGTCGCGATCGCCGGCGTGCTGGCCATGAAGCCCGGCTGCATCGTGATGGACGAGCCCACGGCCATGCTGGATCCGGCCGGCCGCAAGGAGATCCTCGCGACGATCCGGCAGCTGCACGCGGAGGGCATCTCGATCATCCTGATCACACATCATATGGAAGAAGCGCTCGCGGCGGACCGCGTGATCGTCGTCAGCGAAGGGCGCATCGTCATGGACGGAACACCGGCCGAGGTGTTCACGCAGGTCGACCGCGTGAAGGAGCTGCGGCTGGACGTGCCGCCGGCGGCGGAGCTCGCGCATGAGCTACGGCTGGCAGGCGCGGCATTGCCCGAGAGGGTGCTGACGAACGAAGCGGCGGCGGAGGCTCTGGCTTCCGCGGTGAAGGCTTCGAAGGGTTCCTCGGCGGAATCACCCGCGGCGGAAGCGCCTGCGGCGGCAAACGCGGCGGCAGCGGCCGGCGCGGCGGAAACGGCCGAAGCGCCGCAGCCCGATCATAAGAAGACGCTCCGTGCGGAGCACCTGACCTTTAAATATCATCCCGACACCCCGATGGAGACCGTCGCGCTGGACGACGTAAGCGTCGAGATCGGCGAGGGAGAGTTCGTGGGCATCATCGGCCACACGGGCTCCGGAAAGTCGACGCTGATCCAGCACCTGAACGGGCTGATCCGTCCCACGTCGGGCGACCTGCTCTTCTGCGGCGAGAGCATCTATCAGAAGGGTTATTCGCTGAAGGACCTGCGCGGGCAGGTCGGACTCGTCTTCCAGTACCCCGAGCATCAGCTGTTCATGGAGACGGTCCTGGAGGACGTCTGCTTCGGGCCGAAGAACCTGGGCCTCTCCGACGAGGAAGCCGAAGCCCGGGCGCGTGAGGCGCTCGCGGCGGTCGGCATGGCCGAGGAAACGTTCGACCGCTCGCCGTTCGATCTCTCCGGCGGACAGAAGCGCCGCGCAGCCATCGCCGGCGTACTGGCCATGCAGCCTTCGTTCCTGATCCTGGACGAGCCCACGGCCGGACTGGATCCGGCGGGCCGCGACGAGATCCTGCACGAACTGCGGCGGCTCCACGACGAGAAAGGCACTACGATCATCCTCGTCTCTCACAGCATGGAAGATATGGCCGAGTACACGAAACGTCTGCTGGTCATGGATCACGGAAAACTCGTCTTCGACGCCAACACGCGGGAGGTCTTCTCCCACCGCGCCGAGCTCGAGGCGATCGGACTGGCGGTGCCGGAAGTGACGGTCATCGCCGAGCTGCTGCGCGAACGCGGCGTGGACGTTCCCGCGGACCTGCTGACGGTCCCGGAGGCGAAAGACGCTGTGCTGCGGGCGATGGGCATGGACCCGGCGCCGGACGGCGCAGTCATGGACGGAAAGGAGGCCGGCTTATGAAAGAGATCACTCTGGGCCAGTACTATCCTTCCGGTTCGCTGATTCACCGCCTCGATCCGCGTGTGAAGCTTCTGGCGACGCTCATCTATATCGTCACGCTGTTCATCTGCCCGAAGTGGCAGGGCGTCTTTATCTCGGCCCTCTGGCTCGTGACGATCATCCGTATCTCGAAAGTGCCGTTCCTCTACATGGCGCGGCAGCTGAAAGTCGTCATCGTCGTGCTGATCATCGCCTCGGTCTTTAACCTGTTCCTGACCGACGGCGAAGCTCTGGTGCAGCTCGGCCGGTTTTCGATCACGAAGGAAGGCATCTGGCAGGCCTTCTTTATCGCGGTGCGCCTGATCATGCTGGTCATGGGCACCTCGCTGCTGACGTTCACCTCCACGCCGAACGAACTGACCGACGGCATGGAGACCGGTCTGCGGTTCCTGAAAAAGATCCGCGTGCCGGTCCACGAGGTCGCCATGATGATGTCGATCGCGCTGCGGTTCATTCCGATCCTCGTCGAGGAGGCGGATAAGATCATGAAGGCGCAGAAGGCGCGCGGGGCGGACTTCGAGACCGGAAACATCTTCAGGAAAGCGAAAAACCTGATCCCGCTCCTGGTCCCGCTGTTCGTCGCGTCGTTCCGGCGCGCGGACGATCTCGCGCTCGCGATGGACGCCCGCTGCTACCACGGCGGCGAGGGGCGCACGAAGCTGCATCCTCTCGTCTATACCCGCGCGGATAAGATCGCCTATGTGATCCTCTTCGCGTATCTGGCGGTGATCATCCTGATCCGGATCTTTCTGTGACGGTGGTCTATGAAACGTATTCTGCTCGACATTGCCTATGACGGCACGAACTACTGCGGCTGGCAGTTTCAGCCGAACGGAATCACCGTGGAGGAAGTCCTGAACCGCGAACTTTCCGCGCTGCTCTCCGAGGACGTCCATGTCATCGGGGCGAGCCGCACGGACTCCGGCGTCCACGCCTGGCAGAACTTCGCGGTGTTTGACACGGATACGCGCATTCCTCCCGAAAAGATCTGCTTCGCGCTGAACCAGCGGCTGCCGGAAGACATCTCCGTGCAGGCGTCGCGCGAGGTCGCGCCGAACTGGCATCCCCGGAAGATCAACAGCATAAAGACCTACGAGTACCGCATCCTGAACCGGCGCATTCCGTTCCCTCCGGCGCGGTTCGATGCGTATTTCATGTATCAGCCGCTGGACACGGAGAAGATGCGCGAAGCCGCCGCATACCTGGTCGGGGAGCACGACTTTAAGAGCTTCTGTTCGGTGACGACGCAGGCCGAAGAGACCATCCGCACCATCTTCAGCGCGGACGTGCTCTGCGAACCGTATCCGGCGAGGGACGACGCAGGCCGTCTCATCACGATCCGTCTGCGCGGAAACGGCTTCCTGACGCATATGGTACGGATCATCGCGGGAACACTGATGAAGATCGGAACCGGACAGTATCCGCCCGAAAAGATAAGGGAAATGCTGGCCGCGCGGGACCGTTACGCGGCAGGGCCGAAAGCGCCCGCCAAAGGCCTGACGCTGGTCTCCTTCGAGGAAGTCTTCGGACTGCTGCCCGAGGAACATGTGGAAAGCCCGGACTGGGTATACACGATCACGCGGGCGGGGGATTTCCCGCGGGCCGGCGAATACGCCTCGGCGCGCACCGGCGACGTCCTGCCCTGCGGCGCGTATGACGCGCGCATCCGCATCGAGCGGTCGGCCGACTGCTGTTTCGAACGAAACATTGCCCGCCTCGTCAAACACGCCTTCCAGGACCGCGCCGCGCGTGTGCTCGTGACAGATGACGCCGGGCGGCTGACCGAAGGCATCATCGGCGATTACTCATTTAAAAAAGCCGGCGCAGAGGCCGGCTCTTCAGCGATCATATTCGAGGCGGAGGATCTGCATCCGCGCGGTCAGACCGCTCCGTAACGCGGCCGGGCGAAAAACGCCGGCTCCCGCTCATGGAAGACGGACGTCACCGAGACGCCCGGCAGGCCCGCGTTCTTCCACGGCGCACCGTCTCCCGAAAGTCCGGTGCTGTTGATCATCAGCCCGGTCTCCTCCGAAACGATGCCCACGTGGTTCACCTGCCGCTCTGCGGGGAAGCTCATCTCCCCCTCCGTAAACTTTCCGGAAGACAGATAAAACGCCAGATCCCCGGGCTCCCGGCACGCAGGATCCGAGAAGCACGCGCCCTGTTCCAGGAAATACCGCGCGAGCTGTTCCGACCGCCGTCCGCCGCCGGCAGCGCGGATCTCCTCCCGCAGCGTATCCATTCCGATCCCGAGCTCAGCAGCCTTCTTCAGGTCCAGCCCCTTCGGGCCCTCCAGATACGGGCGCCCGATCCGATCCGCGATTCCGATAAACTTCTCCGGAAGATCCGAAAAATCAAACAGTACCGAATACCCTTTATGCCCCGCATCCGCTCCGAAGCCGGGCCGTGCGCGCAGTCCTTCTGCCGTGCCGGAAGCATAGGGGCTCTCCTCATAGGGTATCCCGGCCAGCACCAGCACGATAAAGGTCGAACAGTCGATGAACCCGCGCCCGTCCGCGCCGCAGACGTCATATCCGGACAGGAACGTCCGGCTCCCGAAGGAGTAGACCAGACGGTCGGCGCGGTCCAGATAGGAGCGCGCGACACGCAGGACCTTCTCCGCCGCTTCGCGGTCATACGGCTGTTTCGGTGACGCGGGGATCTTCACATCATTCCTCTCTTCCGTCATGGATCACGATGCGGCCCTGCCCGTACGGATCCGCGTAATCGCCGCCGATCTCGCCGCCGAGAGTCACGGTGATATATTCGATGAGCACCTGGTTATCCACACCGATCTGCTCCGCCAGCATCGTGCATCCGTCAAATGCCGTCATGCCGTCGCCGTGACCGGTCAGGAGATAATCCGAACCCGCGACCGTATAGGTCCCCGCCGGATCCAGAGGCTCGCCGCCAACGAGAACATGGCTCACACGGCGCGCACCCTCAATGCCGCTCATCATGCCGTTTTCATCCTCGACACACCCGCTCGCAATCGTCGCGTCCACCTCATAGCTCAGGCCGGACACCTGCAGGAAGCCGCCGAACTCGCCCGGGATCCCCTGCGCGCCCCACTCGAGCGCATCTCCTTATTACTGCTCCGCTTTCGCCGCCGCTTTCCTGAGAAAGCGGTCATTATCCACGATAAATCTCTCGTGCGTCCCCTCGGCCACCGGTTCTTTTTCGTCGAACACGCGCACCGAGAACACCAGCCTGCGGCGGTCGACCTCCGTGAGTTCGGTCTCGCAGGTCACTTTCATGCCGACCGGGGTCGCGGCCAGGTGTGCGAGGTCCATCCGCGTGCCGACGGTTCCCTGGCCGGGTTCCAGTTCCCCCGCCACGCTGCGCCAGGCGCACTCTTCCGCGAGCGCGATCAATGCCGGCGTCGCGTACACCGGAAGCTCCCCGCTCCCGACGCGGGCCGCGGTCAGATCCTCCGTGACCGTGACGGTCTTCGTTCCCCGGATGCCCGCGCTCAGCATGATTCCGCCGCCTTTATCAGCTGGTCGATCACCTTCCGGCAGGCTTTCTTCGGGATGACGCCGGCGACCCCGTCGAGAGCCTGCTCCAGCATCTCCGCGCTGCCGAGGCCTACCATGATCCATCCCTGGATGGCCGCGGCGCCGACATTGTAATCGATCTTGATATACATCATGGCAGTCGCTACCCCGACGCCCTTCTTCCAGACGTTTTCACCCTCAAACATATAGGGATGGTAGCCGTTCTGCGCGAGAATGCCCTCGAAGCGGTTCTTCAGTTCCTGAAAACCGCAGGAGTACGTTACCTCAAATACACTGCGCGACATGTCGTGACCTCCCTTCTAATGCATGATCCGGGCGCCGCAGGCCTTGCAGAAGCGGGCCCCGCCGTCATTTTTCGTGCCGCACATGGCGCAGAAGACCGGCTTTGCGGCCTGCTCCGTCACGGGCTGCTGCACTGCGGGCTGTACCGGCTGCTGCAGAGGCTGCACCGGCTGTTGCGGAGGCTGCGCCGGCTGCACGGGTCTTTCATTCAGAACAAGCTGCCCCGCTCCTGCCGGCGCCTGTACCGCGGGCGGCACGTTCTCACCACACTGCGGACAGACAGCCGCATCCGGCGTCAGGTTCAGTCCGCACCGCGGACACATGCGGTTCAGGGGCCGCTGCTTTATGACAAAAGTGTTCATGAATCATTCTCCTTTCACCGCAGATCTTCCCGACCTGCCTGCGCCGGCGGCTTCATCCCGCGAAATCGTACGCCTGCCGCTCGCCGCTGTACTTCACATAGGCGTCCTCATAGCCCGCGGCCCGCACTCCGGGCAATGCCGCGTCTGCCTCTTCCTCGGTCGCATAACAGCCGGCCGTGACGACGTACCAGGGCTCCGTATTCAGGTTGCTCCAGTCCGTGGTGTAAAACACCGCCGCGCCCGCGTACCCCTGCGACTGCAGCCGGCTCACCATATCGCGGCATTCGTCCGGATCATGCGACCCCAGGACCCAAATGCCGTAGAACGGCTGCGACGCGGCAGTATCCGCGGCGGCCGGGGCGGCAGTCTCACCGGAGGAGCCGGCATTCTCCGGTCCGGCGGTCCCGCCCGGAGCGCTGCCGGTCACCAGAGAAAGATCAAACTCCGGGTTCGTCACATATGCTCCGGCATCCGCGATATCGCACAGATATAGATAATCCCGGTCGTCCCACCATCCGTCCGGATAGTTCACCGTGATTCGGTCGTTCCGCAGGCGGAATGTATCGACCTGGTCACTGCCGTTCCCGAACGGTTCGGTCGCGGTCATCGCGTCTTCGTCCGCGATATCCCAGGCAAAAGAGCGCATCCCGAAATCTCCCGCGGCGGTCTCATATAGATACCACCCCGTGACGGTCTGACCGTCCGCGTTCAGGACCGCGAAGATCTCGCCGGCGGGATCCCCGTCCAGCGCATAGATGCCGGGCCAGACAGCCACGGTGCGGGCGCCCGCCTCTGCCGTGCCGCTCCCGGTCGTTCCTTTTCCGGAATCCTGCGGATCCGCTGCGCGATCCGCGCTGTCCCGGGAGACTTCCGCATCGGAAGCTCTGCCCCGCGATACCGCCTCGCGGATCAGGCCGATCCCGCAGCCTGCGGTTCCGACGCATAAAACTGTGATCAGAGCGGCAGCCGCAAGCCGAATTCCTTTTTTCATGATGTCATACCTCCATTGCCGTTCATCCCGGGCGGCGCAGTCTACAGATCCGCCGCGCCCAGCTCCGTGTAGATCATTCCGTGCTTTCCCTGCGTCGAGCACATCAGCGAAATGCGCTCCGCACGCATGGCCGCGCGCGGCACCCGGATCTCTCCCGGCCTGAAATACCGCCCGGTCGCCGCCCTGCGGATCAATGTCACGTGCGGCGAGAACTTCTTCCTGTCGTAAGGAATCCCTGCTTCCGCCAGTGCGTGCCGAAGCCTGCGCACCAGCGCCTTCAGCGCCGCGTTCTCCGCGAGCCCGGCCCACCAGAGATCCCCGAAGGCGCCGACGCCGTCGAGTTTCAGGGCGATGGGGCCGCAGTCATCCCCGCATCCCTCTTCCGGCGCCGCGGCGTCCGATCCGCACGCGGCACCGACGCCGACTGCAGCATCCATGGCTTCGAGCACACGTTCCGGGTCCGAATACTCCCCGATGAACGCCAGGGTCAGGTGCAGGTTTTCCGAACGCGTGTAGTTTCCCCGTACGCCCTGCTGCCGGAAAGCCTCCTGCGCGGCGATGAGCGCGTTCTTCATTTCCCTGTCAAACTGTATCGCGATAAACAGTCTCATACGTCACAGCATCGCTCCGTGATACTCACGTTCCGGCATCGCTTTGAAATCGTAGGTCTCCAGCTCTTCCAGGCGGATGTTCGCCCGGCAGCCGCAGTGCATCATGATATTCGCGTCCGCGTCCGGATCCGCGTGGACCAGCACGGCCGGTTTCCCGAGCGCGCAGGCATAGCCGCACTCCCAGGCAGTGCCGCTGTCGCTGTAATTCCCGTAGTACATCACCGCCATGGCGTCCGCCTCCGAAATGGCGGCGCGGTCCATCTCGAAGATCTTCCGCGCCCAAGCCGAAGAACCGGACTCCTCGTCCCGGACCTCGTGGCGCATGGGGCTGAACACGTCGAACCCTCGCCCGGCCAGCACCCGCTCGGCGTACTCGATGTTTTTTATTTCCGTGTCGTTAAAAAAAGGACCCGCGAGATAGATCTTCATGCCGGTTCCTCCCGTCGATCTGATTATACTACCTGCCCGTCCGCTCCGCCAGAAGCCTCCCGCTCACATGCCGGAACGCCAGCGCGAAGGTCACTCCCTTCGCGATCGAAGTGACCGCCAGTGCGGTCCAGACGCCGCTCAGGCCGAGCGCGGTACCCGACAGCGCCGCGGCCAGAGGGATGCGGGCAGCGGTCAGCGTGATGCTGATCAGGCTGCACAGCCGGGTCCTACCGAGTCCGGACAATGCCCCCGTCGTCATGATCTCCACACACATCAGAGCTTCGGAGAGACCCACGATGCGGAAATACGGGACAGCCGTCAAAAGCGCGTCTGCCTCATGGAAGAAGATTCCGCCGATCCGCGCCGGGAACAGCTCCATCAACAGCGTGATGAACAGACCCCAGCAGAAGATCGCGAGGAACGCGATCCGGTATCCCCGCCGGATCCGGTCCGGCTTTCCGGCGCCGTAATTCTGTGCACAGAACGCGTTCATCGAAGAAGAAAAGCCGTCCGCGATGTTCCAGGAAACGGACTCCACATTTCCCCCGACGTTCTGGACGGCGACCGCAGCCGCGCCGAACACGGCGATCCTGCGGGTCAGTGTCATCGAGATCAGGCAGTACGCCATGCTCTGCAGGCTCGCGGGGACCCCGATATGTACGATATGGCGGTAAAATGACTTTCCCGCAGGACGCAGCAGACGAAGGCCGGAAAGCACGTTCGCACTGTCCCTGCGCGAGCGGAGCGCCATGATCAGTACGCTCAGGAACTGCGCCGTGACCGTCGCGCAGGCCGCACCGACGACCCCGAGCTGCGGGAAAGGCCCCACGCCGAGAATCAGCATCGGATCCAGGAACATGTTCACGGCCAGACCGATAAAATTCGCGAGAAGCGGTGTGCGCGAGTCGCCCTGCGCGGTGTAGATGCCGCCCAGAACGCCCGTCAGATAAGGGAGGATCACGCAGCCGGCCGTGATCTTCATGTAGCGGACCGCGGAAGCCTCGGCTACCGCGTCATGCAGCCCGAACAGCGAGACCAGCCGTCCCGTAAAACACACGAGGACGAACGCGTAGACCGCCGCGAGCAGGATCGCGAGATGGACCGCCCCGCGCGCATACCGGACCGCAGCATCGCGGTCGCCGCGGCCGATCGACTGCCCGACCATGACCTGTCCGCCCATGCGCGCGGTCGCGCCGAAGCCCTGGGCAAGCCACATGAACATGCCGCCGACGCCGACGCCGGCCACCGCGCGGGAGCCCAGGAGGCCGATCCATGCCATGTCCGTTATACTGTATACGGTATTCAAAAAAGACGATACCATGATGGGCATCGCCAGTGTGATCAGCGTCCGCAGGATCGGACCTCCGACGAGATCCAGCCTGCGGCTTCCGAATACCGCTTTCTCCTTTTCCATCCGTTCCATCGTATGTCATACGGCTCCGGCCGTCAAATAAAACCTCCGGCCGCGGCTCCGGCTCCCGGCTCCGCAGGTCCGGCCACCCGACCGCTCACGCGGAAGGATCCGCGCACTCGCAGGGCACGCCGGTCTGGCACAGCCCGCAGCCGTAGCGCGGCGCGAACCGGACCTTCATCTCTTCCTGAAATACCCAGCAGGTATGATGGTCTTTTCCGTTTTCCAGCGAGATCGCTTCCACGGGACATCTCCCGACGCAGGCGCCGCAGCGGATACAGTAATCGTAGATGCCTTCATAGGGCCGCGGGTCCGGATCGATCTTTTCTTCGGTCAGGAGGCTCCCGAAGCGGCCCGCGATCCCTTTCGCAGTGATCAGGCCTTTCGAAAGCGCGAACGTGCCCAGGCCGCACACATAAGCCGCGTGGCGTTCGGACCAGCGGCTCCCGAACGTCTGTTCATCGATCTCCGGATAGCCGGTGATGCCGCGCCCCGCGGCCAGAGGCGCCCAGCGCGGGTCCGCCGAAGGCACGCAGACCGCGGTCCCGTCAGCCGCAAGGCGGTCCTTCAGCCGGGCCACGAACGTGTTCAATGCATCCTGCCCCTCGATGCGCCCGTGCAGCCAGGCCGGTGCGGGCAGATCCTTCATTGCCCGGTTCGCGGCGCGGATCGTCTCACTGAAAGGGAAAAACAGCGCAATGACGGTCTCCGCCGCGGGCAGCCACTCCCGCGGGCTCATATGCCAGGGTCCGATAACACCTGTTATTTTATATTTTTCGAACAATTCATCGTCCGCCGAGCCAAAACCGACCAGCGGCTCATCGAAGATCCGCACCCCGGCGAGCCCGGGTTCGAGCGCAGCTTCCGGGGTGATGACATTGCCCCAGTCCGTTTCATACAGTTCCCGGATCGTTTCGCAGATTCCTTCTCGTCCTTTCACGGCTCCCCCTTCCTGCCTCCGTCCGTCCCGGGCGGTCAGTCAAAATAATACCCCATGACCTCCATCGCCAGCCGCATCCCGACCGGCAGACTCGCGATCTCGACCCACTCTTCACGTGTGTGGCAGCCCTCCGCGGTCACGACACCGATGCAGCTCGCGGGGATGCCTTCGGACAGCGGGATGTTGCAGTCCGTCGACGAGGACATGCGGAGCGGTTCGACTCCGACCGCGCGCACCGCGTCCTCCATCCGCGCGATCAGTTCCTCGTGCCGCGCCGGATCGACCTCGCCCGTACAGGGGCGCTCGCCGACCCGCTCGACCTCGACCTCCACGCCCATCGCACGGTACGCGTCGAAGATCTCCGCGAACGCGTTCTCCATCATCCGCAGACACTCGCGGTCGTCCGAGCGGTACTCGCAGAGCATGGACGCTTCCTGCGCGATCGTGTTTACGGAAGTGCCGCCTTCAACCGTCCCGACATTGTACGTCGTCTTCGTCCCTTCTTTATCGGGGACCCGGATCTGATAGATGCTGTCAATGATCCCGGCCAGATACCGGATCGCGTTCCGGTTCCCGAAGGCTCCGTAGGAATGGCCGCCCTCGGTGCGCACGGTCACGCGGTACCGGTGCGAACCGACCGCGTTCGCCACGACGTGGCGCAGGCTCGGCCCGTCAAATGAGATGTGTTCGCGCATCCGCGCGCCGTAGGTCCGCACGATCTCGCGGATGCCTTTCAGGTTTCCGAGGCCCTCTTCGCAGGAGTTCGCGATAAAGAGCATCCCGCAGTGCGCAGGGATCTTCCGCTGCACGAAATACCGCGCGGCCATCATCAGGACCGCGAGGTTCGCGGTGTCGTCACAGACGCCCGGGCAGTAAAACCGCTCCGCATCCTCGCGGAACAGCAGCGGTTCCGTGTCCGGGAAGACCACGTCCGTGTGCGCGGAGAACGCGACGATATCCCGGTCCCCGGCCCGCTCCCGGCCGAATGCTTCCGGGCTGCGGGCAGCCGGAACGCCGTACGCGGCGATGACATTGAGCGCTTCATCCGTGTGCACGTCCTCGAAGCCGTTCGTGCGGAACCACTTTTCGCAGAACTCCGCGCGCAGCTCCTCATGATGCGAAGGCGCCGGAATCACGGCCAGTTCGCGGATGAGCTGCTTCAGCTCCTCCAGGTTTTCCTCGATGTAAGCGGTCATCTCATCGTTCAGATACATGGTCAGTCTCCTCCGCTCTGCCATTCCTTCACCGTGCGGATCTCGCGTATGTATCCTTCGTCGTCATTGGGCGTTTCCAAAATGAACGGCCGCCCCGCGAGCGCCGGGTGCAGCGCGATCCGCTTCATCGCCTCCGCGCCGATGTGACCCTCACCCAGCTTTTCGTGACGGTCCTTATGCGAACCGCGGTCGTTCTTCGAGTCATTAAAATGCACGGCGCACAGCCGGTCCAGTCCGATCACCTCGTCGAAATGCCGGAGCACCCCGTCGAGATCGCCGGCGATGTCGTACCCGGCGTCCCAGGTGTGGCAGGTGTCGAAGCACACGCCGATCTTCGCGCGCAGTCCCTCGTCGACCCGGTCAATGATCTCCCGCAGTTCCTCGAAACTGCCGCCGATCTCCGAGCCCTTTCCTGCCATGGTCTCCAGCAGGACCGTTGTGGTCATATCCGGACGCAGCGTGCGGTTCAGGGCGTCCGCGATCTGGGCAATGCCTGCCTCCGCGCCCTGCCCGGTGTGCGAGCCCGGATGGAAATTGTACAGCTGTCCCGGAAACAGCTCCATGCGCTCCAGATCCTTCGAAAACATGTCCAGACCGTTCGCGCGGGTCTCCTCTTTCGCGGAGCACAGGTTCATCGTGTAGCTTCCGTGCGCGACCAGCGGGCCGAAACCCTCGCTGCGCACATGTGCCATCAGCGCCCCGGCATCCGCGGGATCGGCGGGCTTCGTCTTTCCGCCGCGCGGGTTCCGCGTGAACCAGGCGAACGTATTTCCTCCGAAACTGCTCATGGTGCGGCCCATGGCCTCATAGCCATCCGTGACGGAGAGATGGCAGCCGATGAAGATCATCCTTTTTCCTCCAATGCCCGCGCGAACGCGTCGATCGCGGTATCCGTCCCATCGGACCGTTTGGTCATCGGGTCGATGAAGACCGCCTCCGCCTCGAACGCATCGATCCCGAGGAACTCTTTCAGCTGCGCCAGGGCCTTCGGGGCTCCCCCGCCGCTCTGGCAGGCAAACGCAGCGATCCGTTTTCCTTTCAGACCGCTCCCCTGCTCCGCGATGAAGGTGCGCAGCGGGGGCGTAAACCGCGAAGCCCAGACCGGAAAGCCGAACACGATGCGCTCGTACGACGCGAGGTCCGCCTCATAGGGTTCCAGCGCGGGTCTCTCTGCCATGACGGCGCTCTTTCCGCCCCAGAGAAACTTCGCGAAGCCTTTATCCGCGTAGGCTTTCTTCGGAACCAGCCGCAGAAGATCCGCCCCCGCGGCTGCGGCGATCCGCCGGGCCGCGTAATCGGTATCTCCTTCCAGCGAGAAATAAACGATCAGCGTGCGCGGGCCAAATGCCTTATCTCCCTTGATCGAAGCGAACTTTTCACAATCCGGCAGCTCCGAGCAGTCCCGGCAGGTCTGCACCTGTTTTTCCAGCGCGCACTGTCTGACCGGGCAGAGCGACTCGCAGAACACGGTCTTCTTCCCGTCGATCCGGCAGCCGTCGCAGTTGATCATCTCCGGCGTGATCGCGACTCCGTTCAGCTCCGACCAGTGTGCGGCGACCTTCGCGCGCAGGGCATCGTCGTCACGGACCGTGGCGAGACGGGCTTCGCAGGTCTCGCAGTCGAGTCCGCAGTATGCGATATAGGTGTTCATGAGGGACCTCCGTTCGATTTTTCATTCCAGGAAAAATGCGTCGACATCATCTACGGTCTTCAACACATCTTCTTCTTTCACTCCGGCAGCACGAGCCAATGCTGCCGACTGCAGGAGCGCTTCATGAAGATTCGGGGAAAAGGCTTCGTCGATCAGCTGACTGAACCGTTCAGCCTCCGCCCGTACATCCATGATGAAAGTCTCATAATCGTGCTGCAGCTCTTCATCGAGAATCCGCTGGTTCTCAAGATATCTCTCCAACAGCTTGCGTTCCCTGACATAGTAAACGTAACGGCCGTATTCGAAAGCCAGTTGGGAGACCGCCAAGGCGAGATCTGCCAGATCCTTTCCCATTGCGAACGCCAATGAAGCGGAAAGCAATTTGATCATGCCCTCAAGGGAAAGCCACAGACATTCATCGATGTAATCGGCTTCCGTCATCTTCCCTTTGCAGAGAAGATCCGTGTTCCGGCGGATCTTAGAAGCTGTTTCAGCTATGGCCAGGGAACTCTTTTCACTGATTTTCCTGCGAAGAATCGATGCGGAGACATCAATGTAATCCGCATACAGTCTGAAAACAAACGCACTGTAACTCTGTTCTTTTTCCAGGACTGCATTGTGAAGCACTTTCACTGCCAGCTCTTTCCAATCTTCGCTTGTCATAGTCTTCGGATCTTTTCCTGATGCCAGAATATCAACGAAAAAGATCTGAAAGGCCGTTCCGATCTTCAAAAGGTTCAGCTGATCACTGTCCTCACTTGCTGCCAGGTTATATAAGCTTTGCTGAACAACGGTAATGTTTTCCATTACCTCTTTCAGCTTCTCCGCAGCGGATGCCGGCACCAGGTATTCTATTATTTTCAAAAGTTGTTCTTTATCCATATCCGTTCTCTACAGTCAGCTCACGGTCTTTCCAAACAGCGCCGCAAGCGTCCTCGTGTGGTTGACCAGAGCGCCGAGACGTCCCTTCTGTTCGCCGCTGAACCCGGCGTAGTCCTTTCCGAACAGTTCCAGGCATCCGGCATATGTTCCGGTTAAACCGGAGTGTAAAGAGATCGTAGACGAAAGGATCTCCTGGATCTCCGCATCCATCTCCCGAACTTTTTCCGTATTTCTTTTTACTGTTTCGATCTCTTCATTTTTTTGCTTATTAAGTTTTGTCTTTTTCTTTGCAAAAATGATGATCGTGGTCAGCAGCGTCGCCCCGGCGATCGACCATCCGATGGGTCCGGCCATCGCCAGCAGCGCGCTTCCCGCAGCTATTCCATGGCCGCCTGCAGCCAATGCGCCGCCGCCGAGCCATGCCAGCGCGGCATTGGTCGCTGCCGCCCCGGACAGAGAAGAGATCGCAGCACCGGTAGATGCCGTGCCAAATGTCGTGGCAACCCACATTGCAGCAGTGGGAGCCATGAAAGCGACCGACGCACCGGCTGCCAGACCGGCTCCCGCTCCGCCCGCAGCTTCACGGGCTGCTCGCAGTTCTCTCTCTCCGAAGTCGCATGAATTTAGAAAAACATCTCTGTTCGTTTTTATCTCCTCAAACTCTGCATCGAATTCTTTGGGATGGTTGGCAATGCTGTTCACCAGACACTCTACAAACCCGATCAGGTCCACGGAGCGGGTACGCTCCATGAACAGTCGTACACCTTTGTCATTCATAAGTGTAAACGCATCATTATACTCCGTAACGGATGACTCGAGCATGCGGTCGAGTTCGGTCAGTTTATCTGTGATATCTTCTTTAACCGCCATCGCGGAATCCTTAATGCCGGCCGCTTTACTTCCAATCGCTTCGGCAGCTTTCTTCGCTCCACTGATCACATTTTCCTTATCGATCGAAGTGATCCTGTCGACAGTGTTTCTCCGGATGCGGCCCAATGAACTTTCAGTATCCATAGCCATATTATCCCTCCTTGTAAAAAATGATGGATCAATAACGTTCCATCATCTTTCCTTTTACGACAAGCGGCATTTCATCATCATTATAGCCCACTTCCCAAACTATGCATACATTTAGGACAGGCATACACTCGTTCCACGCTCCGTAGGTAGCCGCCCCGCCCCGCATGTGATAGTCTGGGAACAGAAGGAGGCAAAACATGGACAGATACGTTACCGGCGCGGTCATCCGCAGCCTGCGGGAAAGAAATCACCTGACCCAGGATGAACTGGCGTCGAAGATCCACGTCAGCGGAAAAGCCGTGAGCAAATGGGAGACCGGACAGGGCTTCCCGGACGTCAGCCTGCTCGAACCGCTCGCAGAGGCGCTTCACATCTCAGTGATCGAGCTGCTCTCGGGCGCGGACGTCCGAAACCGGAACCGGGCCGCGAACATGCTGCGGACCCGCTTCTATGTCTGCCCGGTCTGCGGCAATGTCATCCAGGCTGCCGGCGAGGCCGTGGTCAGCTGTTGCGGCATCACGCTGCCGCCGCTGGAACCGGAAGACCCGGACGACGCACACGCGATCCGCGCGGAGATCGTCGAGGACGAGTACTACGTCACGGTCGATCACCCGATGACGAAAGATCACTATATCTCATTTCTCGCAGCATTGTCCGACCAGCAGATCCAGTTCGTAAAACTGTACCCGGAAGGGCCCGCCGAAGCGCGGTTTAAGATGAACCGCGTGAAGATCCTGTACGCGTACTGCAACCGGCACGGAGCGTTCCGGGTGAAAGCATAGCGCCGGGTCGGAAGGTATAAAAAAGCCGCACATCTCTGTGCGGCTTTTTATTTATCTTCTCTTCCGAGGCGCAGATGTCAAAACGCTCTGCCCGAATCAGAACATGATGACCGTCGGCGGCGCCATGGCAGCCTGCTCTTCCGGCGTGAAGCCGAACTTCTCCTGGTTATACAGGCGGATCTCGTCGATCAGTCCCTGATAGGTTCCCGGGAACAGCGAGCCGGGACCTCCCTGCGTGATGCAGGGGATAAAGCCGGTCAGCGAATTCACGGAGTCAAGCGTATCGCGGACAGCCTTGCGGCAGTCTTCCTGAGTCCAGCCGGTGAAGTCGACGAGCTTATTATCCAGGTCTCCCATGAAGGTGATCTGACCCTGATACTGTTTCACGAGCTCGGGGACATTATTCGTTCTCATCGGTCCCTGCCAGACGTCGATGCCCATCTCGATCATCTGCGGGATAATGTTCACGCAGTAAGAGTCGGAGTGATGGACGATGAACTCCACACCGTGATCGTGATAATAACCGTAGATCTTCTTATACGGCTCCAGGAAGTAATCCTCGAACATCTCGGTGCGGAGGAACGTGTTCGTCTCCGAACCCCAGTCGTCGTGGTGGAAGATCATCTCGGGGTGCAGGTGATCGCAGATCTGCTTCGCGAGCTCCAGTTCCCAGTCAGCCAGATAGTTTACCAGCTCCTCCATCTCGTCCGGATAGACCACGTAATCCAGCAGGGCTTCATCGATGGAGAGCAGGTGGTGCGTCTGCTCAAACAGACCGGGGGCAATAAAGACCGCTTTAAAGGCCGTATCGGGAGCCGCGTCCATCTTGGCTTTAATGCTGTCCCACTCCTCATCCGGAAAATCCAGTGCGGGAGCATGGACATACTCGCGCCAGTTTTCAATATCCTTAATCACGATCTTGTCCGGAGTGTGGACCGGGAACGAAGCGGGAACATGACTCGGATACGAGTAAGTGACTCCCCAGGCGTTCTTCACATCCGGTTCCCCCTTCGCGGGACGCGGATTATGAAATGAGAATGCCGGCATGAAGAACTGGATCGCCTCATACTGGTTCACATAGCGATCGGGCTTTCCTCCGATGATGCACTGACGCATGTTTTCTTTTGCTGTGAGCATGTGAATCTCCTTCCATATATATGATTTTTTAATGATGTTCCCGTTCGGAACGATCATTCAGGGATACGGCTTAACGAAGCATGATCATGATGCACATTTTGATTATAATCCGTATTTTATATTTTGGGTATAAAAAACGGAGTGCTTTTCAGCACTCCGTTTCCTGACGATCATATCATCCGTCCCGATCAAACGAGCTCGATCAGAACCTCCATCGCCGCGTCGCCCTTTCTCTGGCCGATCTTCACGATGCGCGTGTAGCCGCCCTTGCGGTTCACGTACTTCGGAGCGATCTCGTCGAACAGCTTCGCAGGCATGTCGATCTTCTTCGCCTTCACCTTGCGGCCGGCCACTTCCTTCGCGGTCTCGGTCACGGGGTACAGGAACGCCAGCATCTTTCTTCTGGCGGCCAGGCGGCTGGGCTTATCTTTCTTGATCGTCTTCTGGATCTCGTCATACTCGGTGACTTTCTTTCCGTCGACGACCTTCTTCACGCGATGACCCTCGGCGTCCTTCTTCGGGACTTTCGCGGTCACGGTGACCGTCTCAAAGTTATCCTTCTCCTTCACAGCCAGAGCGATGAAACCCTCGGCGATCCGACGGATCTCCTTCGCGCGAGCCTCGGTGGTGACGATCTTTCCGTTATACAGGAGAGCCGTGACCTGCTGGCGCAGCATCGCTTTTCTCTGGCTGGCGGTTCTGCCTAACTTACGATAACCTCTGGACATTTTTTTACCTCCTTTTGTTGGAGCGCGGGCGCCCTGCTTCTTCGGTCTTACAGGCCCCGTGCAATGTTTTCGGGACGCCGCTCATCGGACTTACGCGTCTCTGTTTCGCTTCGAACAGCTGCGGGCCGCTTCACGGTCCCGCTTTCGGGAATGCCTCAGGCATCCTCCTCGCTGTTCAGTTCCAGACCGAGATCCTTCAGTTTTCCGAGGACTTCCTCCAGGGACTTCTTGCCCAGGTTCCTCACCTTCATGATCTCCTCCGCCGTCTTACTCGTCAGCTCTTCAACGGTGTTGATGCCGGCGCGCTTCAGGCAGTTATAGGAACGTACGGAAAGTTCCAGCTCGTCGATGTTCATCTCGAGAATCTTGTCGTTCTCGGTCTCGGGCTTATCCACGACGATCTCGACGTTTCTCGTGTTCTTCGACAGGTCGATGAACAGGTCGAGGATCGCGCTCTGGACCTTCGCCGCCAGGCTGACCGCCTCATCGGGCGACAGCGCACCGTTCGTGAAGACGTCCAGCGTCAGCTTATCGAAATCGGTGGACTGTCCCACACGGGTGTCCTCGACGGTCATGTTCACGCGCTCGACGGGCGTATACATGGTGTCCATCGCGATCACGCCGATGGCCTGATCCTCGGTCATGTTCTGGTCAGCGCTGACATAGCCGCGGCCGTTCGAGATCGTCAGCTCCATGACGAGCTTGCTCTCGGCGCCGCCGCTCAGGGTGGCGATGACCTGATCGGGATTCACGATGACGATGTCCTGATCGGCCTTGATGTCGCCCGCGGTGACGATGCCGTCACCCTCGAACTCGATGTAGGCGCGCTTCGGCTCGTCGGACTCGCTGTTATTACGGATGACCACGTCCTTCAGGTTCATCACGATCTCGGTGACGTCTTCCTTGACGCCCGGGATGGTGGAGAACTCATGCAGCACGCCGTCGATCTTCACATGGCTGATCGCGGTGCCCGGCAGGGAGGAAAGCATGATCCTTCTGAGGGAGTTCCCCAGAGTGATGCCCATCCCGCGCTCGAGCGGCTTCACAACGAAGTGTCCGTACTTCTTATCTTCGGAGATCTCAGCAATTTCGATCTTGGGAGTATTCTCAAACTTAAACAACTTTCGCTTCTCCTTTATCTAAAGTGCGATGTGTTTAGATGCTCCTTTCAGCAGAACGCAGGCGTACCCGCGAGGATACGCCTCCGTCTGAGGAAAATTACTTCGAGTACAACTCGACGATCAGCATCTCGTCGACAGGAACATCGATCATCGCTCTGGTCGGGATCTGCTTCACGGTACCGGTCATCTGATCACGGTCAACATCCAGCCACTCGGGAACCAGACGGCCTTCGGTGGTCTCCAGGATATCCTTGAAACGGATACCGTCTTTCTTGTTCTCGGCAATGCTGATGACGTCGCCGGCCTTGACCTGATAGGAGGGGATATTCACGCGCTTTCCGTTCACGAGGACGTTCTTGTGGTCGACGACCTGACGGGACTCATGACGGGTGCGCGCAAAGCCGAGACGGAAGATGACGTTGTCCAGGCGGCACTCCAGGAGAGCCATCAGGTTCTCACCGACCATACCCTTCTTTCTTTTCGCCTTCTCATAGTAGGTGCGGAAGGGGGTCTCGAGAACGCCGTAGATGAACTTCGCCTTCTGCTTCTCGCGAAGCTGCAGGCCGTACTCACTCATCTTACGTCCCGAACGCTTAAGCTCGCGTGTCGATTTCTTATCATAACCCAGATACACCGGATCCAGTCCGAGGGATCTGCATCTCTTTAAAACAGGTACTCTGTTAACTGCCACTTTAATACACCTCCAATATGATCAGACTCTTCTGCGCTTCGGCGGACGGCATCCGTTATGCGGAACCGGAGTCACGTCGCGGATACTGGTTACGTGAATACCATTAGCTTCAAGCGCACGAATGGCAGCTTCGCGTCCCGAACCCGGTCCCTTAACAAATACGTCCACAGTCTTAAGGCCATGAATTAAAGCAGCCTTTGCCGCAGTCTCTGCAGCCATCTGTGCCGCGTAAGGGGTCGATTTCCTTGAACCTCTAAATCCCAGACCGCCCGCACTTGCCCAGGAAAGAGCATTTCCCTGAGCGTCCGTCAACGTCACGATGGTGTTGTTGAACGAAGCCTGAATGTGCGCCTGTCCGTGTTCAACGTTTTTCTTGACACGTTTCTTCGTCGCTCTTCTAGCTGTTGAAACTTTTTTTGCCATTTTAAACTAACCTTCCCTTATCCTTTAGTGATTACTTCTTCTTATTCGCGACCGTCTTCTTCGGACCCTTGCGAGTTCTGGCGTTCGTCTTCGTCTTCTGTCCGCGGACAGGCAGACCTCTTCTGTGACGAATGCCGCGATAGCAGCCGATCTCCTGAAGCCGCTTGATGTTCATGGCGACTTCACGTCTGAGCTCACCTTCGACGAGCTGATGATCTGCCTCGATCGCGTCGGAAATGCGCTTGACCTCGTCATCCGTAAGATCCTTCACACGGGTGTCCGGATCGACGCCGGCCTCAGCCAGCAGACGGTTCGAACTCGTGCGGCCGATCCCGTAGATGTAGGTCAGACCGATCTCCACTCGCTTTTCTCTGGGTAAATCGACACCTGCTATACGAGCCATTTAATTCTCCTCCTGAATTATCCTTGTCTCTGCTTATGCTTCGGGTTCTCGCAGATAATGCGGATGGACCCTTTTCTCTTAATGACCTTGCACTTATCGCACATAGGCTTTACTGAAGATCTGACTTTCATTGCTGTTTTACCTCTCTTATTCTGCCCGAAAACGGACATTTAGCGCATAAAGCAATTAATTATAACATTTGCATGTCATCTATGCAAGGGTTTCTTTACCTTTCGGGCAATGCCGCCGCGGGCGGTCACTTATCCCTCCAGATAATTCTTCCCTTGGTCAGGTCGTACGGGGACATCTCCATGGTGACCCTGTCGCCGGGAAGGATCTTGATGTAGTTGAGACGAAGCTTTCCGCTGATGTGCGCCAGAACTTCCACGCCGTTCTCCAACTGAACGCGGAACATGGCATTCGGCAGTTTTTCCGTCACAATGCCTTCGATTTCAATCGCGTCACTCTTAGCCATCTGTTCCTCCTCAGCCTCTCAGGCTCAAGATCTCCGGCTCGCCCTCGGTGATCAGGACCGTGTTCTCATAGTGCGCGGCCAGGCTTCCGTCAGCCGTCACCACTGTCCAGTCATCGTCGAGCCATTCCACTTCCCAGGTCCCGAGCGTGATCATCGGCTCGATCGCGATGGTCATTCCGGGCCGGAGTATCGGGCCGCGGCGTCCGAGGTCGAAGTTCGGGACCTCCGGGTCTTCGTGCAGGTTCGCACCCACACCGTGGCCCACGAGATCTCTCACGACTCCGTAGCCGAAGCTCTCGCAGTAGGTCTGGACCGCCACACCGATGTCCCTGATGTGATTTCCGGGCCTTGCTGCTTTTAATGCCTCGAAGAAGCTCTGCCGTGTCACCTCGATCAGCTTCTTCGCGTCTTCACCGATCTCGCCGACCGCCCATGTCCTGGCAGCGTCCGAGTGATAGCCGTGCCAGATCACGCCGGCGTCCAGGCTCACGATGTCGCCGTCCTGCAGCACTCTCTCATCCGAGGGGATGCCGTGTACGACTTCATCGTTCACCGAGATGCAGATCGAGGCGGGATAGCCGTTATAGTTCAGGAACGAAGGTTCGCAGCCGAAGCCGCGGATCAGCTCCTCGCCCAGGCGGTCGATCTCTTTCGTCGTAATGCCCGGGCGGATCGCCTTTTCCAGCTCTTCATGCACTTTCGCGAGGATCTCTCCCGCTTCGCGCATCAGCTGAATCTCTCGTTCTGATTTAATGATGACAGCCATCTTACGCCTCCAGGGCGGCGATGATATCCGCGAAGACTTCATCGATATCCTTCGTTCCGTCCACGGTGACCAGGCATCCCTTCGCGTCATAGTAGTCGATCAGGGGCTGCGTCTGGTCGTGGTAAACGGTCAGACGGTTCTTCACGGTCTCAGCCAGGTCGTCCTTGCGCTGGATGAGCTCGCCGCCGCAGTTGTCGCAAATGCCCTCGACCTTCGGAGGCATGTTCACGATGTGGTACGGCTTTCCGCACTTTCCGCAGACTCTGCGTCCGCTCATGCGCGCGATGATGTTCTCGTCCGGGACGTCGACATTGACCGCGAAATCGACCTTGTCACCGCTCTCGGCGAGCACCTTCGTCAGAAGGTCCGCCTGAGCCAGCGTCCTGGGGAAACCGTCGAGGATGTAGCCGTTCGCACAGTCATCCTTCGAGATCCGGTCCACGACCAGGTCGCAGGTGAGCTCATCGGGCACCAGCTCGCCGGCGTCCATGTAGGTCTTCGCCTTCATTCCCAGTTCCGTCCCGGCGGAAAGGTTCGCGCGGAAGATATCTCCCGTGGAGATCTGCGGCAGACCGTACTTGGCTCCGATCCGCTCAGACTGCGTTCCTTTTCCTGCGCCGGGCGCACCCAACATGATGATCTTCATGATCTTACCCTGCTTTCTTTCTTATCCCTGAGCTCAATCGTTCAGGAAACCGTCGTATCTTCTGACTCTCATCATCGACTCGATCTGGCTGATGGTCTCGATGACCACGCCGACGATAATGATCAGCGAGGTACCGGTGAAGGCCATCCTCGTGACTCCGAGGAGTCCCGAGAAGATGATCGGGATGACCGCGATGATGATCAGGCCGACTCCGCCGTAGAACACGAGATAGTTCAGGACGTTGTTCAGGAAGTCCGAAGTGGGCTTTCCGGGGCGGATGCCGGGGATCACACCGCCGGCTTTCGTCAGGTTCCTCGAGACCTCGATGGGGTTGTACGTGATCGAGGTGTAGAAGTACGCGAAGGCCATGATCAGGATAATATAGACGATCAGACCCAGCGTGTAGATCGGATGCTCGGGATTGCACCAGTTCGAGGTGGTCAGACCGGCAATGATCTTTCCGGGGACCGTATCCCCGCCGATGCCCGCAAACGAAGCGATCAGCGCGGGGATCGACAGCAGCGACGACGCGAAAATGACAGGAATAACGCCCGCGGTGTTGACCTTGATGGGCATGTTCGTGCCTCTTCCGCCATAGGATCTGCGTCCCTGGATCTTCGAGGAATACTGCACCGGGATCCTTCTCTCGCCCGCGCACAGCTGCACCGTGAACGCGGTGAGCGCCAGAAGGATGGCGATGATGATGACCGCGGCGATGATGCCGACCGGCACCGACTGTCCGACGACGAAGCGCTGGAACAGATTCTTGATCTCGCCGGGGAAACTCGAGAGGATGTTGAAAACGAGGATCATGGAGATTCCGTTTCCGATGCCCTTCTCGGTGATCTTCTCTCCGAACCACATCAGGATCAGGGAGCCGACGGTCATCGTGATCGACGCGACGACGACGTTATACCAGGTGAACTCGTTCAGGAGACCGTATCTGCCGAAACCGATGGTCATGGCAGCGGCCTCGATCAGCGCGAGCACCACGGTAAGGTAGCGGGTGATGTCATTGATCCTCTGCTTTCCCGACTCTTCCTTCGACATCTCCTCCAGCGAGGGGATCGCGATCGTCAGGAGCTGCATGATGATCGAACTGGTGATGTAAGGAGTGATGTTCAGCGCGAAGATCGACTGGCTCATGAACGAGCCGCCGGTCATCACGTCAAAGAAATTGAACGTGTTTCCCGCCTGGGACTGGAACCATGCCGCAAAATACTCCGGATTTACGCCCGGGGTCGGGATCGCGCATCCGATGCGGACAATGACGAGAATCAGGAGCGTAAAAAGAATACGCTTCCTGATCTCCTCAATTTTCCAGGCATTCCTTATCGTCTGTAACATATCCGTCAGCCTCTCAGATCAGCTCACAGGTCCCGCCGATCTCTTCGATCTTCGCCTTGGCGGCCGCCGAGAAAGCGTTCGCCTTGACATTCAGCTTCTTCGTAAGTTCACCGTTTCCGAGAATCTTGACGCCGTCTCTCACGTTCTTCACGATGCCGGCCTCGACCAGAGTCTCGATGGTAACCTCGGAACCGTCCTCAAATCTCTCCAGCGCGGAAAGGTTGATGCCGACGATCTCCCTGTGGTTGATGTTGGTGAAGCCTCTCTTCGGAAGGCGTCTGTACAGAGGCATCTGGCCGCCTTCAAAACCGGGGCGGGGGGCGCCGGAACGGGCCTTCTGACCCTTGTGTCCGTAGCCGGCCTGCGTTCCGTTTCCGGAAGCATGGCCGCGGCCCTTGCGGTAACGCTCACCGTGAGTCGCACCCTCAGCAGGTCTTAAATTCGATAAATCCATGAGTGCACCTCCTAGATCTCTTCAACTTTGACTAAGTGTCTCACATGCCAGATCATGCCGCGCACGGCCTCGTTATCCGGCAGCTCCACAGACTTATTCGTCTTCTTAAGTCCGAGAGCCTTCACGGTCGCTCTCTGCTTCGGGATCGCGCCGATGGGAGACTTGACCAGGGTTACTTTCAGCTTTCCTGCCATGTCTTACCTCCTTTACAGCTCATCCACGGACTTGCCGCGCAGCTTCGCGACCTGCTCGGGGGTCTTCAGCGTGGACAGACCCTGCATGGCCGCCATGACGACGTTCTGCTTGTTGTTCGAGCCCAGGGACTTGGTACGGATATTGCGGATGCCCGCCAGTTCCATGACCGCACGCGCGGGGCCGCCGGCGATAACACCGGTACCCTCGGAAGCTCTCTTCATCAGCACGGACGCGCTGCCGAACTTGCCGATCACATCGTGAGGGATGCTCTTCGTGTCATCCACAGGCACTTCGATGATGTGCTTGACGGCATCTTCCTTGCCCTTGCGGATGGCCTCCGGGATCTCGGCGGCTTTGCCGATGCCCGCTCCGACATGTCCGTTCTCATCGCCAACCACGACCAGCGCGGTGAAACGCATGTTGCGTCCGCCCTTAACGGTCTTGGAAACTCTCTTGATGGCTACGACGCGGTCGTTCAGTTCGAACTGGGTCGTATCAATGATCGTACGTTTCATGTCCTACCCCCTTAGAATACCAGACCGGCTTCACGAGCCGCGTCAGCCAGAGCCTGCACTCTGCCGTGATAGATATAACCTCCGCGGTCGAAGACCACCTCGGTGATACCCTTCTCCTGCGCTCTCTTCGCGATGAGCGTGCCGACCTTGGCAGCAGCCTCGACGTCGTTCGTGTGCTCCAGCTCGGAGGCGATCTCCTTATCCACGGTGGAGGCGGCCGCCAGCGTCACTTTAGCCGTATCGTCGATAATCTGGGCATACATGTGCTTGTTGCTGCGAAATACCGCCAGGCGGGGACGCTCAGGGGTACCGGCCAGGTGATGGCGGATTCTTCTGTGCTTGGTCTGACGGACCTGATCACGATTTTTCTTAGCCATAATCTATTCCCCTCCTTTCGATTATTTCGCACCGGTCTTGCCGACCTTGCGTCTGATGTGCTCATCCGCATACTTGATGCCCTTGCCCTTATAGGGTTCCGGCGGTCTCTTCTCACGGATGTTGGCGGCGTACTGACCGACCTTTTCCTTATCGATGCCCTTGATGATGATCTTCGTCTGGGTCTCGCAGACGGACTCGACGCCTTCCGGATCGGTCATCTCGACCGGGTGGGAGTAACCCAGCTGCAGGGTCAGGACATTGCCCGACTTCGAAGCACGGTAACCCACGCCGTTGATCTCGAGGACCTTCTCGTATCCCTGGCTGACGCCCACGACCATGTTGTTCAGCAGGGTGCGGGTCAGACCGTGCAGGGAGCGGCTTCTCTTCAGGTCGTTCGGTCTTTCGACCAGGACCTGACCGTCCTTGATCTCGATGTTCATCTCAGCCGGAAGCGTTCTCTCGAGAGTACCCTTCGGGCCCTTGACAGTCACTTTGTTATTTTCTGCGATCTCGACGTTTACGCCGTCCGGGATCGCGATAGGCATTTTTCCTATACGTGACATCTTCGCCTTATTCCTTTCTCAATGTTTATGACAGTCGGTTCTTACCAGATAAAGGCAAGAATCTCGCCGCCGACGTGCTGCTCGCGGGCTTCCTTGTCGGTGAGCACGCCCTTGTTCGTCGAAACGATGGCAATGCCCATGCCGCCGAGCACCTTCGGCATATCCTCGACGCCCACGTAGGTCCGCAGACCGGGCTTCGAGATGCGGCGAAGGCCGTTGATGACCTTCTCGTTCTTGTCCGCGCCGTACTTCAGCGTGATGCGGATGGTCTTTCTGACGCCGTCCTCAAGGATCTCATAACCCTTGATGTAGCCCTCGCGCTCCAGGATGTCGGCGATGGAGACCTTCATCTTCGAAGAAGGAACGTCCACGGTATCATGCTTCGCGGTTGTCGCGTTGCGGATTCTGGTGAGCATATCTGCGATCGGATCACTCATGGTCATGGTCTTTCCTCCTTTCCTTACCAGCTGGCTTTCTTCACTCCGGGAATCTCGCCCTTATAGGCCAGCTCGCGGAAGCAGACACGGCAGATGCCGTACTTTCTCAGATAAGCGTGGGGACGCCCACAGATTCTGCAGCGGGTGTACGCTCTCGTCGAGAACTTCGCGGGGCGCTGCTGCTTTACTTTCATGGAAGTTTTAGCCATTGTCTTCCTCCTCAATCTCTGCTGAACGGCATATTGAACAGTCTGAGCAGTTCGCGGGCTTCCTCGTCGGTCTTCGCGGTGGTGCAGAACACAACGTCCATGCCGCGCACCTTGTCGACCTTATCGTACTCGATTTCGGGGAAGATCAGCTGTTCCTTGATGCCGAGGGCGTAGTTTCCTCTGCCGTCGAACGCGTTCGGGTTCACGCCGCGGAAGTCGCGGACGCGGGGCAGCGCCAGGTTGATCAGGCGGTCCGCGAACTCATACATCTTCTCGCCGCGGAG
Source organism: Lachnospiraceae bacterium (assembly GCA_017513125.1). Taxonomy (GTDB): domain Bacteria; phylum Bacillota; class Clostridia; order Lachnospirales; family Lachnospiraceae; genus RGIG5636. The sequence continues at coordinate 72,090 of JAFWDI010000006.1, forward strand.
CGTGACCTTGCAGCCGATGGACATGCCTTCACGGAGCTTGAAGTTCGCGATGGACTTCTTCGCCTTCGTGATGACGGCCTTCTGGCCGGCGATGATCTCCATGTCGTGCACGGCGTTTTCGAGGGCCTTCGCGTTATCTCTCGCTTCGCCGACGCCCATGTTCAGGACGATCTTGTCGAGCTTCGGGATCTCCATGACGTTCTTATAGCCGAACTTCGCGACCATCGCGTCTTTGATCTCGCTCTCATAAATGTCTCTTAATCTGCTCACTTTCAGATCCCCCTTTCACTCAGTCGATGGCCTTGCCGGTGGACTTCGCCACGCGGACCTTCTTGCCGTCCTTGGTCTCAAAACCGACGCGGGTGGGCTTGCCGTCGACCAGCAGCATGACGTTCGAGATATCGATCGGACCCTCCACATGGATGATGCCGCCGGAGTTATCCTGCGCCGTCTGCTTGGTGTGCTTGGTGAGCATGTTCACGCCTTCCACGACGACCGTGTTCTTCTTCGGGTCAACGGCCAGGACCTTGCCCTCTTTCTCACGGTCTTTTCCGGCGATCACGCGGACCATATCATCTTTCTTGATCTTCATGGTAGCCATATCCTCGTCCTCCTTTACAGCACTTCGGGAGCCAGAGAAACGATCTTCATGTACTGTTTCTCTCTCAGCTCTCTCGCGACCGGCCCGAAGATACGGGTTCCCCTGGGTGTCTTATCATCACGAATGATGACCGCTGCGTTCTCATCGAATTTGATGTAGGAACCGTCCTTGCGGCGCGCGCCGTGCCTGGTGCGCACGATGACCGCTTTCACGACCTCGCTCTTCTTCACGACTCCGCCGGGAGTAGCGTCCTTGACGGTGGCGATGACCACGTCGCCGATGTTCGCATATCTTCTCTTGGAGCCGCCGAGAATGCGGATCACAAGCAGTTCCTTAGCACCGGTATTATCAGCAACCTTGAGTCTTGTCTCCTGCTGAACCATTGCATTCTCCTTCCTTACTTCGCCTTCTCAATGATCTCAACGAGTCTCCAGCGCTTGTCCTTCGACAGCGGGCGGGTCTCCATCACGCGGACGGTATCGCCGATGCCGCACTCGTTGTTCTCGTCATGAGCCTTAAGCTTATACGTTCTGGTAACGATCTTTCCGTAGAGCGGGTGACGCACGCGGTTCACGACCGCCACGACGATGGTCTTATCCATCTTGTCGCTGATGACCTTGCCCGTACGGGTCTTTCTCAAATTTCTCTCCACAACAATTCCTCCTTATGCGTCAGGCCTGCTCAGCCTTCTGGGTGATAACGGTCTGGATGCGGGCGATGTTCTTGCGAACTTCCTTGATCCTCGAGGTGTTATCGAGCTGGTTTGTTGCGTTCTGAAATCTCAGATTGAAAAGCTCTTTCTTGGCAGCGACCAGCTCTTCCTGAAGCTGAGCGGGGGTCTTCGCCTGAAGCTCTTTCACATAATTGTTCGTCTTCATTACTGCTCACCGCCTTCCAGGTCTGCTTTGGAGACGATCTTGCACTTGCAGGGAAGCTTGTGCGTAGCCAGGCGCAGGGCCTCGCGTGCGGTCTCCTCCGGTACGCCGGCGATCTCAAAGAGAACGCGGCCGGGTTTCACAACGGCTACCCAGTACTCCACGGCGCCTTTACCTTTACCCATTCGGGTCTCGGCGGGCGTCGCCGTCACGGGCTTGTCGGGGAAGATCTTGATCCAGACCTTACCGCCGCGCTTAATGTAACGGGTCATGGCGATACGGGCTGCCTCGATCTGGTTCGACTTGATCCAGTGAGGCTCCATCGCGACGATACCGTACTCACCGTTCGTGATGCGGTTTCCGCGGGTGGCCTTACCCTTCATGCTGCCGCGGAACTGCTTGCGGTGTTTGACTCTCTTAGGCATTAACATTACTGCTCTCCCCCTTCCTTGTTCTTCGTGGGAAGGACCTCGCCCTTATAGATCCACACCTTGACACCCAGTCTGCCGTAAGTCGTGGTGGCCTCGGCGAAACCGTAATCGATGTCAGCGCGCAGCGTCTGCAGCGGAGTCGTTCCTTCGGAATAAGACTCAGAGCGGGCAATGTCGGCGCCGCCCAGACGTCCGGAGACCTTCGCCTTGATTCCCAGGGCGCCGGCCTTCATGGTGCGGCTCATGGCCGACTTCATGGCGCGGCGGAAGGAAACGCGGTTCTCAAGCTGCTGAGCGATGTTCTCGGCGACCAGCTGAGCATCGCGGTCAGGTCTCTTGATCTCCTTGATGTCGATGAAGAGCTTCTTCGTCGTGAGCTTCTGCACGTCGGCCTTCAGCTTCTCGATCTCGGCGCCGCCCTTACCGATGACCACACCGGGCTTCGCGGTCCAGATGGTCACGCGGACTCTGTCGGAAGTACGCTCGATCTCGATGGTCGAAATGCCTGCGCTGTAAAGCTTCTTCTTCAGGTACTTGCGGATCTTGTCGTCTTCGACGATGTTATCGGCGAAATCACCTTTCTCCGCGTACCACTTGGAGTTCCAGTCTTTGATCACACCGACCCTGAGGCCGTGAGGATTTACTTTCTGACCCATGTTCTTCCTCCTATCTCTCGTTCAGCACCAGAGTGATGTGGCTCGTGCGGTGCTCGATGCGGTAAGCTCTGCCCTGTGCTCTGGGGCGGATACGCTTCAGGGTCGGTCCCTTGTTCGCGTAGCACTCCTCGATGTAGAGCTTCGATACGTCCATGCCGTTATTGTTCTCGGCATTCGCGATCGCGGAGTCGAGCAGCTTCCCGATCAGCGCGGAGGCCTTTCTGGGGCTGTAGGTGAGGATACCCTGGGCGGTCGTTACGTCCTTGCCGCGGATGGCGTCCAGCACGAAGCAGGCCTTCTGCACGGAAACGCGGGCGTAGCGAAGAGTCGCGCTGGGGCGGGTCTCTCTCTGTGTCTCGTTTCTTTCTCTCTTTATCTGAGATCTATGTCCTTTTGCCATAGCTTATTCCTCCTTTCGCGGCCTCTTAGCGGCGGGACTTCTTCTCGTCTTTGCCGTGGCCGCGGTAAGTTCTGGTAGCTACGAACTCACCCAGCTTGTGGCCGACCATATCCTCGGTGATGTACACCGGCACATGCTTGCGGCCGTCATGAACGGCGATCGTGTGGCCGACGAAATCCGGGAAGATGGTGGAACGACGGGACCAGGTCTTGATCACCTGCTTCTGGTTCGAAGCGTTCAGGGCATCTACCTTCTTCAGGAGGTGCTCATCGGCGAAAGGTCCTTTCTTTAATGAACGTGCCATTTTATACTCTCCTTCCCTTATTTGATCGTGCGGCCGTCACGGCGTCTGACGATCAGGTCATTGGACTTCTTGTTCTTCTTGCGGGTCTTCTTACCCAGCGTGGGCTTGCCCCAGGGCGATACAGGACCGGGACGTCCGATCGGGGCGCGGCCCTCACCGCCTCCGTGAGGATGATCGTTCGGGTTCATGACGGAACCGCGGACGGTCGGGCGGATACCCATGTGGCGCTTGCGGCCGGCCTTGCCGATGTTGATCAGGGAGTGATCACCGTTTCCGACGATGCCGATCGTGGCGCGGCAGTTCGCGGGGACCATTCTCATCTCGCCGGACGGAAGTCTCAGGGTGGCGTACTTGCCTTCCTTCGCCATCAGCTGGGCGCTGTTACCGGCGGAACGGACCAGCTGTCCGCCGTGACCGGGATGGAGCTCAATGTTGTGGATCTGCGTACCGACCGGGATCTGGGAAAGCTCCATGGCGTTTCCGATGCGGGTCTCGGCCTCGGGACCGCTCATGACGGTCATGCCGTCCGTAAGTCCCTCGGGGGCGAGGATGTAGGACTTCTCGCCGTCCGCGTAGCAGATCAGCGCGATGTTCGCGCTGCGGTTCGGATCGTACTCGATTCCGATAACCTTCGCGGGGATACCGTCTTTTCTTCTCTTAAAGTCGACCAGGCGATATTTTCTGCGGTTCGCGCCGCCTCTGTGACGGACAGTGATCTTACCGGAGTTGTTGCGGCCCGACTTCTTATTCAGGTCCGACAGGAGCGACTTCTCGGGGGTCTTCTTCGTGATCTCGGAGAAATCGGAACCGGTCATCTGTCGTCTGGACGGAGTATAGGGTTTGTAAGTTTTGATTCCCATGTTTTCTCTCCTTTATAATCCCTCAAAGATCTCGATGTCTGCGCTGGCCTCAGTCAGCTTGACGATGGCTTTCTTCTTCTTCGAAGTTCTGCCATAGACCATTCCTCTGCGCTTCACCTTGCCGTTCAGGTTCATCGTGTTCACCTTCTCGACCTTGGTTCCCGCGAACATTTTCTCGACCGCTTCCTTGATCTGGGTCTTGGTCGCGTCGGTATGAACATAGAAGGTGTACTTCTTATCGGCCATCTCGCCCATCGTCTTCTCGGTGATGATCGGCTTCAGGATGACGTCATAATATTTCAGATCAGCCATTGTAAACCTCCTCCATCTGCGTGACAGCTGCCGAAGTGGCGACGACTGTCTGATACTTCAGAATGTCATAGACATTGATCGTGTTCACATACGCAGTCTTGATGCCCTCGATGTTTCTCGCGGAGCGGAGCACCGCCTCATCCTTCTGATCCAGGATGACCAGGGCCTTCTTCACTTTCAGGGCGTCCAGCATAGCCTGGAAATCCTTCGTCTTCGGCGCGTCCATCTTGATCTCGTCGACCAGGATGAACTTCTCCTCGGCCGCCGCCGCGCTGAGCACGGACTTCAGGGCGATGCGCTTTTCCTTCTTATTCATCTTGAAGGAATAGCTGCGGGGCTTCGGCGCGAACACGATGCCGCCGTGCGTCCACTGGGGAGCTCTCGTCGAACCCTGACGGGCGCGGCCGGTACCCTTCTGGCGATAGGGCTTCTTTCCGCCGCCGGAGACTTCCGAGCGGGTCTTCGCGCTCTGCGTGCCCTGTCTCTTATTAGCCATCTGCAGTCTGACTGCCATATAGACCAGGTGCATGTTCGGCTCAATGCCGAAGATCTCATCGCTGAGGTCTCTCGTGCCGACCTGCTTGCCGGTCATATCAAAAACAGATACGTTTGCCATCTGTATGTCCTCCTTCTTCGTTCGGCGATGCCTTACTTGCCGGCCTTCACTGCGTCTTTGATGGTGACCAGTGCTTTTCTGGGGCCGGGGACCGCGCCCTTGACCAGGATCAGGTTATCCTCGGCATCCACGCGGACGATCTCAAGGTTCTGGACGGTGACTTTCTTTCCGCCCATCTGACCGGGCATGCCCTTTCCTTTATAAACGCGGCTGGGATCGGAGCAGGCTCCGTTCGAACCCTGGTGGCGGTGGAACTTGGAACCGTGAGCCATCGGGCCTCTGTGCTGGCCGAGTCTCTTGATGGCACCCTGGAAGCCCTTGCCCTTCGAGATCGCGCTGACGTCGATCTTATCGCCCGCGGCGAAAGTCTCAGCCTTGATCTCATCGCCGACCGCGAAGTTCGCAGCGTCGTCCAGGCGGAACTCGCGGACGAAGCGCTTCGGGGTCGTGCCGGCCTTCTGGAACATACCCATCATGGGCTTGTTGATCAGGGTCTCGCGCTTCGAACCGAAGCCGACCTTGACCGCCTCATAGCCGTCGTTTTCATCGGTCTTGACCTGAAGGACCACGCAGGGGCCTGCTTCAAGGACGGTCACGGGGACGAGAGATCCGTCTTCCGCGAAGATCTGGGTCATACCGATCTTGGTTGCGAGAATTGCTTTCTTCATTAATTTCCTCCGTTCTGCATTGGACCGGACGGGTGAACCGCCGTTCTTGCCAGAATTTTTAAACTGTCTCTTCCTTAATTACTTCTGCTTCATCTTAATGTCGATGTAGACGCCGGCAGGCATCTCCAGACGGCTCAGAGCGTCGACGGTCTTCTGCGTCGGCATGATGATGTCGATCAGGCGCTTATGCGTGCGCTGCTCGAACTGCTCACGGCTGTCCTTATACTTATGCGTCGCACGCAGGATCGTCACGATCTCCCTTTTAGTAGGAAGCGGGACGGGACCGGACACATCGCCGCCGGTCTTCTTGACGGTGTCGATGATCTTCGCGGCACTGTCGTCAACGAGCTTGTGCTCATAAGCCTTGAGGGTGATCCTCATAATCGTTCTTGCCATAAAAAAAGTCTCCTCTCTAACGTACTTTGAATTTCGAAGTACCTCAGACGGGCGACTGTACACTCGCTCGTGTGTGTCCATACGAGAACGCATAGATCATGCACACGTGATCTCTGCCCTGCCGGCAGATCTTATATGGAAGAAACTCTCTTCCGCTCGGTACAGTGACTAGTCGTCGGCTTCGCGGCCTGACATTCGCTCCGTGTAAATGACCTTCCTGCGGTATGGCTCCCCGCGGAAGCAACCTCACACTTCACAGCTATCATGTCACAGCATGTGCTACTATACACGCGCGGGCGGGGGGATGCAAGCACTTTTTTGATTTTTTTATATTTTTTTCAACGAGGTCGGGTGTGTCCATAGAAGCAGGCACCAGATATGGTGGTCGGCCGACGAAGAGGCACTATTTTGCCGGGCAATGGTTCGGTCCGGGTTTCTCTCTGCCTTCGCCTGCCGGCGACCGGCCTCTTTTTGCTGCCGGCGGTACGACCGTGCTTCCATCCGCAGACCATCGGAAGCCGACGTTAAGCCGCGGCGAGTATACCCGGTGCCGCGGAGCACTGTCTGAGCGCGCCTTCGTCTGCATTATTATATTGAAAGAAGGCGCGCGAGTTTGCGGGAGCGGCGCCGAAATCAGGGACGCAGCCGCGGCAAGGAGGCAACGGGTCTGCGGAGGAACACGACCGTATCTTCAGCATAAAAAACCGCCCTCACGGGCGGCTGAAACCATATCTTTACTTCCCGCTTCTGTGATACGGGCCCCTTAATAGTTACCCAGGATCTTAAAATAGATCGCCTCCTGCAGGATCCCCCGCAGCGCGTTCTTCACGCCCGCTTCGCTCAGGTTCCCGTCAAAGTCCACGAAGAACCGGTACTCCCAGGCCTTTCCCGGCACCGGGCGCGATTCGATCTTCGTCATGTTCAGGCCATTATGGATAATGTGCGACAGCAGGCGGTACAGCGAACCTGTCTGGTGCGAAGCCTCGAACACCACACTGATCTTCGAAGCGTCCTCCGAATAGACCTTCTTCGAAGAGACGATGATGAACCGTGTGGTATTGTCCTTATAGTCCACGATGTCGTCGTCCAGGATCTCCAGACCATAGAGCTCCGCGCAGGTCGCCCTCGCGATGGCTCCCTGAGAGGGATCGCCGTCATCGACGACCTTTTTTGCCGCCACGGCGGTGTTCGCCACGCTGATCGTGTCCACATCGCGGCGCTCCTCCAGATAATCCGAGCACTGCAGCAGCCCCTGCGGATGCGAGTAGATCCGGCGGATCCCCTCCTTCGAGGCGCCCGGCAGGCCCAGCAGCACATGGTTTACGGAGAGGTAAGTCTCGGCCACGATATAATTATCGTAGTGCATCAGCAGATCGTAGACGTCGCCGACCTGGCCCGCCCGCGAGTTCTCGATGGGCAGGACCGCATAGTCCGCGATGCCGCCGCAGATAGCTTTCATGGCCTCGTCGAAGGTCTTGACATTGAAGCAGTTTGCGTCCGCGCCGAAATACTCCAGCGCCGCCGCGTGGCTGTACGCGCCCTCGACGCCCTGATATACCACGCGGGATTTCTTCCGCGGAATGGTCGGCAGCATCTCGAACGGGATGGCCCCGATGATGCCTTTCTGCGCCATGACCTGATACTGCATGCGCCGCGACAGGCTGATGATCTGTTCGAACAGCTCCGCGACGTCTTCCTTCATATCTTCGTCGGCACACTTTCCGCACAGCGCCGCGATCTTCTCCTTCTCGCGCTCCCGGTCCTGGACCGGCCGGCCTTCTTCGCTCTTCAGCTCCGCGATCTGCTCGCAGACCGCCATGCGTTCCTCAAATCTTTCCAGAATGGCGGTGTCGATCGCATCCAGCTCATCCCGGTAGTCGAGCAGAGTCTTTTTCTTTTTTTCCATGGTGATGCTTCCTTTTAATAATAAACCGCACAGGGCCCGAAAGCCGAATACTCCGATGAGTTTACAGCTGCTCCGCCATTTCGAACAGCAGGCGCTCGGTCTTCTTCCATCCCAGGCAGGGATCCGTGATCGACTGGCCGTAGACGCTGCCGGTCTGTTTCTGACAGCCGTCCACCAGATAGCTTTCGATCATCACGCCCTTCACGAGCCGCCCGATGTCCTCCGAATACCGCCGGCTGTGAAGGACTTCATTCACGATGCGGATCTGCTCTTCGTAGCGTTTCCCGGAGTTCGCGTGGTTCGCGTCGACGATGACCGCCGGGTTCACGAGATCGTCCTTCGCATACAGCTCGTACAGCTTCCGGAGATCTTCATAATGATAATTCGGAACGCTGTTCCCCGCGGAATCAACGGATCCGCGCAGGATCGCGTGCGACCAGGGGTTCCCCTCGCTCATGACCTCCCATCCCCGCAGGGCAAAATGATGCGAGTTCTGTCCCGCCTTGATCGAGTTCATCATGACGGACAGCTCACCGCTCGTCGGGTTCTTCATCCCGACCGTGATATCCAGACCGCTCGCCATCAGCCGGTGCTGCTGGTTTTCGACCGAGCGGGCGCCGATAGCCATGTAGCTGACCAGATCGGACGTGTATTCATACAGCTCGGGGTAGAGCATCTCGTCCGCCGTGGACATCCCGGTCTCCTTCATGACTCTCATATGAAGATGGCGGACCGCCAGGACGCCTTCGTACATGTCCGAGATCTTCTGAGGATTCGGCTGGTGAAGCAGACCTTTATAGCCGCTGCCCGTCGTGCGGGGCTTGCTCGTGTAGACGCGCGGAACGATCATCAGTTTTCTGGACACGCGCTCGTTTACTTCCGCAAGGCGCGAGACGTAGTCCAGAACGGAATCCGTCCGGTCCGCGGAGCAGGGCCCGATGATCACGAGGAAGCGGTCATCCCGTCCGTCAATGATCCGGCGCACCGCCTCGTCGTTCTCCGCTTTCTTCGCGCGGAGGGCGGACGACAGTGCGAACTGCTGTCTGGTCTCAGCCGGGGTCGGCATCTGGTTGATATACTCGAAACTCATAAAAACTCCCGCCGCGCGGAGCGTGCCCGTTCCGCGCGCAATGATGCTTTATCTTACCACTCTTCCGGGTTTTTGAATATATTTGATTTCATATGTCTTCCGGCATGTTATCGCGGCCCGTCCCGGACGTGATTCCCTGCGATTTTTCTTGCTGTTTGACATGATATCGTTTATCTTTAATCTGTTGCAGAATGTTCACCGACCGGGCGGGAGAAAACGCATGGCGAAACGGGCGCTGATCGAGCTCATCGACATCAGTAAAAAATATGAGGACACGCTCGTCCTGGACGAACTGAATCTCACCATCGGCGAGAACGAGTTCGTCACGCTTCTGGGTCCTTCCGGCTGCGGAAAGACCACGACTCTGCGTATCCTGGGCGGCTTCACGAGCCCCGACACCGGGAAGGTGATCTTCGACGGAAAAGACATCACGAACCTGCCCCCGAACAAACGTCATATCAACACCGTATTTCAGAAGTATTCCCTGTTCCCGCACATGAACGTCGAGGAGAACATCGCGTTCGGCCTGAAGATCAGCGGGAAGAGCCAGGATTATATTAAGGATAAGATCAAGTACGCCCTGAAGCTCGTGAACCTGGACGGTTACGAAAAGCGGCGCCCGTCGCAGCTTTCCGGCGGACAGCAGCAGCGGATCGCGATCGCCCGCGCGATCGTGAACGAGCCCCGCGTCCTCCTGCTCGATGAGCCGCTCGGCGCACTGGATCTGAAGCTCCGCCAGAACATGCAGTATGAGCTGATCCGCCTGAAGAACGAACTGGGCATCACGTTCGTGTATGTCACGCACGACCAGGAGGAAGCCCTGACCATGTCCGACATCATCGTCGTCATGAACCAGGGATACATCCAGCAGATCGGAACGCCCGAGGACGTCTATAACGAGCCCGAGAACGCGTTCGTCGCCGACTTTATCGGTGATAATAACCTCTTCTCCGGCACCATGATCCACGATGAGCTCGTGGAGTTCGCGGGCGCGCGCTTCGCCTGCGTGGATAAGGACTTCGGCCGCATGCGCCCTGTGGACGTGATCATCCGGCCGGAGGACATCGTCATGGGAGAGCCCGGCGAAGGCCAGATCGACGGCGTCATCACGGACGTCGTGTTTAAGGGTACGCATTTCGAGATCGACGTGACTTCAAACGGTTTCGTCTGGCTCGTGTACTCGCCAAAACGATACGCCATGGGGACACAGGTATCCTTACGTGTGACCCCTTTTAACATACAGATCATGAATAAGCCCGAGTCAGACGATGAAAAGGTGGCAGAACCGGATGAGTAATTTATTTGCACGCCGGGAACAGTCCCGCAGCGTCGAACGCCACAACTCCCCCCGTCATCCCTGGCTCGCCGGTCCCTACATCTTCTGGGCGGCGGGCTTTATCGTGCTGCCGCTCGTTCTGGTCTTCTACTACGGACTCAGCGGCCCGGACGGGACCTTCACGCTCGCGAACCTGGCCGCGATCGCGCAGCCGATCTTCCGGAACGCGCTCGGCCAGTCGCTGCTGATCTCGTTCGGCACGACCGCGATCTGTCTCGTGCTGGCCTATCCGCTCGCCTATATATTAAGTAAGAACCGCTCCCGTTCGGGCGCGTTCATCATCATCCTCATCGTGCTTCCGATGTGGATCAACTTCCTGCTGCGCATCCTTGCCGTCCAGATGCTCATCGCGAACAACGGCATCATCAACATGATCCTCGGGCACCTCGGGCTCGCGCAGATGCGCCTGATCAACACGCGTGCCGCGATCTTCCTCGGCACCGCCTACGACTATTTCCCGTTCATGGTCCTGCCGATCTATAACGCGATGTGCAAGATCGACCACGACATCATCGAGGCCGCGCACGACCTGGGCGCGAACGCCCTGACGACCTTCCGCCGGATCATCGTCCCGCTCTCGCTGCCGGGCGTGATCAGCGGCATCATCATGGTGTTCATCCCCTCGATCTCCGAGTTCGCGATCGCCGATATCCTGGGCGGCTCGCGTATCCTGCTGTTCGGCAATGTCATCGAGCAGGAATTTAATATGAGCAATGACTGGCACACCGGTTCGGGCCTCTCTCTGATCCTGATGGTCTTCATCATCATCAGCATGATCGTCATGCACCGGGTCGATAAAGACGGGGAGGGGCAGATCATATGGTAGAGAAGCGCTCCGTCATCGAAAAAGTCTATATCGGCGTGATCTTCGTCCTGCTCTACGTTCCGCTCGGCGTGCTCGCGGTCTGGTCGTTTAATAACTCGATCTCCCGCTCGGTCTGGGGCGGCTTCACGCTGCACTGGTACGCCGATCTGTTCCGGAACGCCGAGATCATGAGCGCGCTCGCGACCACCGCGAAGCTCACGGTCAGCGCGGCACTGATCGCCACGCTTCTGGGCACCCTGGCCTGCATCGGCATGGCGGCCATGGGAAAGAAGCTTCAGCTCGTGCTCACGACGACCACGAACATCCCGATGCTGAACGCGGATATCGTGACCGGCATTGCCCTGATGCTGCTGTTCATGCGCTTCATGCGGCTGGGCTTTTCGTCCATGCTGATCGCCCACGTGACGCTCGCGGTCCCCTACGTGATCCTGAACGTCATGCCGAAACTGAAGACGACGAACCACGCGGTCTACGAGGCCGCGCTCGACCTGGGCGCGACCCCGTTCTACGCGTTCATCCATATCACCCTGCCGGAGATCTTCCCCGGGATCCTCTCGGGCTTCCTGATGGCGTTCACGCTGTCGCTCGACGACTTCGTGATCACCTACTTCACGAAAGGCCCCGGAATCAACACGATCTCGACGATGATCTACCAGCAGATGCGCCGTGGAATAAATCCGCAGATGTACGCGCTCTCGACATTGCTCTTTGTGATCATTCTGATCATACTGCTGGCAGTCAACCGCGTCTCTGCGAGACAGGACGATCCGCGCCGTTAAGGCGCACCCGCGCACTGCCGTGCGCTCCTGTGCCGGCCGGTGCGATACACCGAAAACCGAATACAGACGATATTATATGCCGGACGCGCGAAGCTCACTGACGCGCGCCGCGGGCGAAAGGAGGATTGGGATCAAACCGTGAGGTTACCTTGGGATAAATAACATGTGTTATGCACGGCACGAGGGTTACTGTCTGCAAACGTATTTCAGGAGGAATTACATATCATGAAAAGAAAAAGTCTGCTTATCTTCGCGCTCTGCGCGAGTCTGATCTTCGGCCTGGCGGCCTGCGGCGGTTCCGGCGGTTCCGGCGGAGGTTCCCGCGGTGAGAACGGCTCGATCACGGTCTTCAACTACGGCGACTATATCGACCGCGACCTGATCTCGCAGTTCGAGAACCAGTACGGCATCACCGTGAACTACGAAGAATACGTGGCCCCCGAGGACATGTACACGAAATACACGAGCGGCGCGATCGATTACGACGTCATCATCACGAGCGACTACATGGTCGAGAAGCTGATGAGCGAGGACCAGCTGCTCCCGATCGACACTTCCGGCATGGAGTATATCGACAACATCGGCGACCGGTACTGGGAATTCTGCCGTGCGTTCGATCCGGAGAACTCCTACGCGGTCCCCTATCTCTGGGGCACTGTCGGGATCATCTATAACACCTCGATGGTCGACGAGGACGTGAACAGCTGGAGCATCCTCTGGGATGAGGATTACGCGAACTCCATCATCATGGAAAACAGCGTGCGCGACGCGTTCATTGCCCCGCTGCGGCTGCAGGGAGACTCGATCAACACCACCGACGAGGCGGAGCTCCGCGCCGCCTGCGACCGGCTCGTGGAGCAGTACCCGCTGGTCTACGCGTATCAGGTCGACGAAACGCGCGATTCGATGATCTCCGGCGAGGCTGCGCTCGGCATGATCTACTCGGGCGACGCGACCGTGGCGATCGAGGGGAACCCCGACCTCGCCTACACGATCCCCCGCGAAGGCTCGAACGTATGGATCGACTGCGCGGTGATCCCCGCTTCCGCGACGAACGTCGAAGGCGCGCAGCAGTTCATCGATTTCCTGTGCAGCTATGACGCGGCGATGGCAAACTTCGAATATATCTATTACGGCACTCCGAACGAGGCGATCCTGGACGATCTGGACGAGGAAGTCCTGGCCGACACCACGATCTTCCCGACGGATGAAATGCTGGAGAACTGCGAAGTCTTCCGCTACCTCGGCAGCGAAGCCGACGCACTCTACACCGACCTTTGGCAGATCGTAAAGACATCGAACTGAAGCCCTGAAAGATCCTTATATGAAGGCCTCGGAACGGGAGGCCGGAAAGGAGACGTCATGCTGGTAAAGAAAGTAGTCATTACGGACCGCGCCCCCGAGGCGATCGGCCCCTATTCGCAGGCCTTCCGGGCCGGCGACATCCTCTTCGTATCGGGCCAGATCCCGATCGATCCCGCAAACGGCATGATCCCGGACGGCATCGCCGCACAGACGGAGCAGGCCTGCCGGAACGTATCCGAGGTCGTGAAGACTGCCGGGATGACTATGGACGACGTCGTGAAGACGACCTGCTTCCTCGCGGACATGTCGGATTTTGCGGCGTTCAATGAAGTCTACGAGAAGTATTTCACTTCCCGTCCGGCACGGAGCTGCGTCGCGGTGAAGACGATCCCGAGGGGCTGCCTCTGCGAGATCGAGGCGATCGCGACCAAATAAGGTTTTCGCGGTGAAATAAGGCTTTTGAGGCGATTTTCTGTTGACCGCGGCCGCTCAGGTCATTATTATAAGGACATTGTAATTATTTTTCTTTAAGGAAGGGATTATCTGATCATGGCTAATTCAACGCCCGCGGCGCCCTCTGCCGCCAAGACCCGTTTCTCGATGTTTCTGTTCGCCATCCTGGCCGGCTTCTGCATCGGCCTCGGCGGAACGGTCTTTCTGCGCATCAAGGACGCCTTCCCCGGCGGAAACGTCGTCGGAGCGTTCCTGTTCGGCATCGGCCTGTTCGTTATCTGCACGCGCGGCTATAACCTGTTCACGGGTAAGGCCTGCTACCTGTTCGATAACCCGCCGTCGTACATCCTGGACCTGATCATCATCTGGATCGGAAACCTTCTCGGCACCGGTCTTCTGGCAGGTCTGGAGCACCTGACCGGCATCTGCGGCGAGACCGGCATCAACGCCTCCGCCGAGGCGCTCGTCACGGGCAAGATGAACGCGAGCCTGCTCTCACTGTTCGTTCTGGGCATCATCTGTAACGTCTTCATCTTCATCGCGGTGAACGGCTTCGCGAAGCTCGACCATCCGCTGCTGAAGTGCTTCTCGCTCTTCCTGGGCGTCATGATCTTCATCCTCTGCGGAACCGAGCACAGCGTCGCCGACATGTACTACTGGTGGGTGTCCGGCATCTTCACTTCGAACTTCGGACCGTCGCTCGGCAGGATCCTGATCATCACGCTGGGCAATGTCGTGGGCGGCGTCTTCTTCCCTCTGATGGAGAAGGCGGTCACGAAGCTGAAGCAGGCCTGATCCCGCTGATGCTCCCGGACGTTCCGGGCATGCACATGACCGAAACACAAAAAGCGCTCCGGCCGAGGCCGGGGCGCTTATTTTTTATTAAAATCGTTGCCGCGGGCTATAAACCTATCATTTTGATGTGTTATTTTGTTCGTTTCATTGTAATTATTTATGAGGATTTTTATTTTTTTTAGTCGAATGCTCTGTATTCACTAATTATTTTTGTGTTAAAATATGGACGAAGCGGAAGCGGTTTTCTTATTACTTCCGTTTTCTCTGTTGCTTGGAATTTGTTTGAATTCATTCACACATTATATAAAGGAAAGGAACTAAGCGATTATGATGACTCAGAGAGAACGTTTCCTCGCGCTGCTGCATAACGAGCCCGTCGACGGTTTCGTAAATATGTACGGCTGCCTCGGCGGACTGGCCGGCTTCCTGCTCGGCACCCCGCTCTCCCGTATCGAGCCCCGTATCCCCGGACAGACCGTCGTGAACGGCTGGGGCGTGACCTACGAGTGGCCGGCCGGCGAGCCCGGTGCGGTTCCGAACACCGACCCCGAGCACGTGGTCATTAAGGACATTGAAAACTGGAAGAAGTACGTGAAGACCCCGGATCTGCACACCGAGGACTCCGAGTGGGATAACGCCCGCGAGCAGGCCAGAGCCATCCGCGCCGCCGGCGAGCACTTCGTCGCTCCGTTCTTCGTTCCCGGAAACTTCGAGATGACTCACTGCCTGATGCCGTTCGAAGACTGCCTGGCGAACCTGCTGGCATATCCGGACGAGATGCATGAGCTGCTCGACGTGATCACGAACTGGCGTATCGATCAGCTCGAGGAGTATTTCAAGCACGTCCCGGAGATCGACATGGTCTTCGCGCACGACGACTGGGGCAGCAAGATCTCCACGTTCATGGCGCCCGAAGTCTTCCACGAGTTCTACACCCCTCGTTATAAGAAGATCTACCAGGTCGCGAAGGATCACGGCGCGATCGTCGTACATCACTCCGACTCCTACTGCACGACCCTGATCGACGACATGTTCGAGATGAACATCGACTGCTGGGAGGGCGTCCTTCCTTCGAACGACATCCACATGCTTCAGAAGAAGCTGAACGACGAGAACCGCGAGTTCATCCTCTGGGGCGGCCTGGATTCCGGCGTGTTCGACCGCGACGACTCCACCGAGGAAGAGATCCGCACGCACGTTCAGGAGACCATCGCGAAGTACTTCGATGGCGGCCACTGGATCCCTTCGATCAATGACGGTCTGCCGATCATCATCCATCAGCAGAACTACGCGATCATCGAGGACGAGATCCGCAACCAGGAGAAGATCTACTTCCCTGACGGAAAGACCTTCACGAACCCCGTGAATAAGAGCTACGTCGCTCCGTCCGCCGCTGCCGAAGCTGCTGTCGAAGTGAAGACCGAGGCCGCTGCCGCGCCTGCCGACGAGAGCGATAATACTCTGGCCGAGATCGCCGACGCGATGACCCGCGGCAAGTCGAAGATCGTGAAGAAGCTCGTTCCGGAAGCCCTCGAGAAGGGCGTGGATCCTCAGAAGATCCTGGACACCCTGCTTTCGACGATGGGCGTCATCGGCGAGAAGTTTAAGAATAACGAAGTCTTCGTCCCCGAAGTCCTGGTCTCCGCCCGCGCGATGAACGCCGGTACCGCGATCCTGAAGCCTTACCTGGCTGGCGAGGGCTCCGAGAATAAGGGCGTGGCCATCATCGGCACTGTCCAGGGCGACCTGCACGACATCGGAAAGAACCTCGTCCGCATGATGGTCGAGGGCAAGGGCATCGAAGTCGTCGACGCCGGCGTCGACGTCTCGCCCGAGCAGTTCATCGACCTGATCAAGGAGCATAACGCGAAGCTCGTCCTGCTGTCGGCCCTGCTGACCACGACGATGCCCGCGATCCCGAAGACCATCGAGGCCATCGTTGAGGCCGGCCTGCGCGACCAGGTGAAGATCATGGTCGGCGGCGCTCCGATCACGCCCGAGTTCGCCGCGGAGATCGGTGCGGACGCTTACACGCCCGATGCCTCTTCCGCCGCGAACAGCGCTGCGGAGCTGATGAAGTTCTGGGAGTCGATCTGATCTGAATCATCATTCCCGATAACGGGTTTTATACCGAAGCCCCGCGGAGAGATCCGCGGGGCTTTTCATCTGCTGACAAATCTGACAATTCCATATCTCACATTTGCAATCATCTTCTATTTCCGAACCCGTCTTTTTTTGCTATCTTTAGAAAAGGAAGCTGATACGGTTCTGCCTGCGGCAGTGACAGACAGAAGCAAAGGCCGGATGGCCGGAGGAGATCTATGACTATTCAGGAAATCGTCGACATTGCCCTGGAGTGCGGATTTGATCACGCCGCCCCCATGGACGTCAGCAAAGTGGCGTTCCGCCCCGAAGTCCGCGACATGTGCGCCGCTGACAAATGCCATATGTATAACCGGAGCTGGGCCTGCCCGCCCGCGATCGGCCCGCTCGAGGAGATCCGTGAGAAGGCGAGCCGGTATACCCGCGGCATCCTCGTGCAGTGCACCTGCGAGATGGAGGACAGCTTCGACATGGAGGCCATCGAGGAGAACGGCATCCGCCAGAAGGAAGCCTTCGTGAAGCTGACCGACCGTCTGCGCCCGGAGTTTCCGGACATGCTGCCCATGGGCACCGGCGGCTGCACGATGTGCGAGAGCTGCACCTATCCCGACGCGCCCTGCCGCTTCCCGGAGCGCCGCATGCCCAGCATGGAGGCCTACGGGCTGGTAGTCAGCGATGAGTGTAAGAAGAACGGCCTGCCGTATTACTATGGGCCGAACACGATGACATTTACCGCCTGCGTGATGATCGACTGACCGTCATCCGCAGCCGATATTTTCTCCCATCCCAGAAAGGAAGCCTCTATGAAGATCTACATCCGGGAAAAAAGCGAAGTGCGCAGCATCGAGGTGACCGAGGACATGAAGATCCTCGACGCGCTTCAGGCTGCGGGCATCACCAGTGTCCACAGCCCCTGCGGCGGAAACGGCACCTGTAAAAAGTGCGTCGTAAACGTCCGCGCAGGCGATATGAACGGCCCCGTGCTGGCCTGCCAGACGCAGGTCGAGGACGGCCTGATCGTCGAACTGGAGCCTGAAGTGAAGATGGAGGTCCAGCAGGGCGGCGCCTGCGAGATCTATGACGCGGACGGATCGCATCCGGGCCTCGGCATTGCCTGCGATATCGGAACGACCACGGTCGTCTGCCACCTGATGGATCTGACGACCGGCGAGCGCATCGCGACGGTCGGCGCGGCGAATGCCCAGAAGATCTTCGGCGCGGACGTCATTGCCCGGATCAATGCCGCGACCCACGGCGACCTGAAAAAGCAGCAGGAAGCGATCTGCGAACAGCTGAACCGCATGATCTGCTCGCTCTGTGAACAGACCGGCCGCAGCCTTGACGAGATCTCTTACATGGCGGTCTGCGGAAACACCACGATGGAGCATCTGTTCACCGGGCTGGACCCGACCGGCATCGGAAAGGCGCCTTTTAAACCCGAGTCGCTCTTCGGCGACGAGTGGGACGCGAAGGCGCTCGGCATGCCTTTCGATGGAAAAGTCTATATCGTTCCTTCGATCGCGGCTTACGTCGGCGGCGACATCACCGCGGACGTCCTCTCCACTTCCATGCGGAAGATGGGCGATCCCGTGCTGATGCTGGATATCGGAACGAACGGCGAGATGGCCATGGGCTGCGGAAACAGTTTCGTCTGCTGCGCGACCGCGGCGGGCCCGGCGTTCGAGGGGGCGACCATTAAGCAGGGCATGCCCGCTTCGCCCGGCGCGATCTCGGAGGTCTCCTACGAGGGCGGCGAGCTGAAGATCAAGGTCATCGGCGACGTCGCGCCTACCGGCATCTGCGGTTCCGGTCTCGTGGACGCGATCGCGACTATGCTCGACCTCGGCGTGATCGAGTACGCCGGACGGCTGATCGACGCGGATGAGGCGGACGAAGAGACGGCGCGTTTCCTGGGCGAGGACGAGGACGGAAACGTCTTTAAGCTCACCCCCGACGGCAGCGTCTGCATCACGCAGAGCGACATCCGCCAGATCCAGCTGGCGAAAGGCTCCATCGCCGCCGGCATCATCGTGATGATCGGCCGCTACGGCATTCAGATGGAGGACCTCTCCGAGCTCATCCTGGCAGGCGGCTTCGGCAGCTATATCCGCCCGAAGAGCGCGGCACGGATCGGCCTGATCCCGCCGGAGCTGCTCGAGGTGACGCGCGCGGTCGGAAACGCCGCGGGCGAAGGCGCGGTCTCGGCGGTGGTCTCGGCGAAGGCGCGCGAGGATCTGGCGAAGTGCCAGAAGGAGATGCACTACATCGAGCTGTCGGGCGACAAGGCGTTCAATGACGCGTACGTGGAGCAGCTGATGTTCGACGTGGAGGAAGAAGAAGACTGATCGAGCGTTCGGATAAAGCAAATTGAAAGGGAACCCCCGGCGGGGTTCCCTTTTCGGTTTCGATAAATGTCTGCGCAGACACGCTGCCGCAGATGCCGCTCGCTGCCGCAGATGCTACTCTTCATACCGCGGCAGCGACACCACCGTCGGTTCATGCCCCATCGCGGGAATGATCTTCCCGCGGAGATCCGCGGTCTTCATGCGGATGCTCGAAGTGTTTATGCACGGATGGCAGCCGATCCACTCTCCCTCGAGCACGTCGCGGTCGATCACGAGGCGCACGCGGCCCTCGCGGTCGTTCATCAGGCCCAGCACGCTCACGGAGCCCGGCGTGATATCCAGAAACTCCTCCATGAACGCCTCGTTCGCGAACGACAGGCGCGCCACGCCCAGCTGCTTCGAGAGGTCCTTCGTCTTAAACTTCTTATCTCCCGGCATCATCAGCAGGTAGAAGTCGGTCTCCTGGCGGTTGCACAGGAAGAGGTTTTTGCAGATCGTCGCCCCGAGAGCCGTGTCGATCGCCTCGCAGACCTCCATGGTCATCGCGGCTTCGTGGTCCACGCGATCGTACTCTACCCCCAGACGGTCCAGAAGGTCGTAGGTGCGGATCTCCTTTTCGAGGCGGCCGGCATTGTCCGGCTGACCGTTCGCGTCCAGAGGACGCCCGTGATGAAGCGTGAGCATAGGGTGGAGCTCCTTTCCTGTTCGCCCGCAGGCGCGGTCTCTTCGTCAATGCTCCAGGCGCGGAAACGCACCTGAATAAACCAAAAATCGCGTCCCATCTCCGGGACGCGATCGTTCGTTTCGTGAGCCATCGGGGACTCGAACCCCGGACAACCTGATTAAAAGTCAGGTGCTCTACCACCTGAGCTAATGGCCCATTCCCGACTTAGCCTCGGCACTGCCGCACCTTTCAGGCCCGGGCGACTGGGCTAGTTGGATTCGAACCAACGAATGCAGGAGTCAAAGTCCTGTGCCTTACCGCTTGGCGATAGCCCAATGCTGCATCGTTAGTACGATTACGAGGGTGGGTAGAGGGACTCGAACCCTCGACCTTCAGAACCACAATCTGACGCGCTAACCAACTGTGCTACACCCACCATATGTCTGTCGCTCAGAGACTCCCTCCACAACTCCATTTGTGCTTCGCACAAACGGAGCCGGGTCGTAAGGGATCTTCCCGCGGTCGGAGCCCGCGGGCCCCTCCTTACGACATAGCGTACCTGGAGGGATTCGAACCCGCGACACACGGCTTAGAAGGCCGTTGCTCTATCCGGCTGAGCTACAGGTACTTAAAGCGGGTGATGGGAATCGAACCCACGTGTCCAGCTTGGAAGGCTGGTGTTCTACCATTGAACTACACCCGCGAAAGGCTTTCGCCCCTCGAGCGGAGAAGAAGGGATTTGAACCCTTGCGCCGCTGTTAACGACCTACTCCCTTTCCAGGGGAGCCCCTTCGGCCAGCTTGGGTACTTCTCCGAGTCAATAAAACACGCTATAATAATGCAGGTCTCCGGACGGCCCTTCAAGTGCCTCAGAGGAGGTCCCGCGCGCGGAGAGGGTGGGATTCGAACCCACGCGCCCTTGCGGACAAACGGTTTTCAAGACCGCCTCGTTATGACCACTTCGATACCCCTCCGGATCGAACGTTTTCATCAAACGCAAGTCAAATCTTATCAAATGAAAGCGTCCTTGTCAACAAAAAAAGCTGTTGACAATGCAAGAGTGTTTGGCTAAAATTGTAAGGCGCGCTAGAGTGTGGCGCATTATGAATTGACTATTATTCGGAGGAATTTTACACATGGCAAATATCAAGTCCGCTAAGAAGAGAGTTGAAGTCGCGCAGCGCAACGCCGATAAGAATAAGGCGATCCGCTCCAGAGTTCATACCGAGGTGAAGAAGGTCAACGCCGCGATCGAGGCCGGTGATAAGGCTGAGGCTGAGGCGAAGCTGGCTTCCGCTACCAGAGAGCTTGAGAAGGCCGCGACGAAGGGCGTGTACCATGACAACATGGTGTCGCGTAAGGTTTCGCGTCTGGCGAAGGCTGTTAATAAAATGTGAGATAGGCTCCAGAGAAATAAAAAGGACGTTTGCCATGCTTGCATGAGCAGACGTCCTTTTTTATTTCGATGGGCAACGGACATGAGCACGGGTCATGTGAGCGTAAGCGATACATGACGGAAAGTGCGAATGTCCGGGGCCGGATGACGGGAGCGCCGCAGGCGCGGAGTCATCCGGGAGCCTATCGTCCGGAAGGCCGCGGGCGGCGCGAGTGCGGAGCACGGAGGCGCCCGGGAGCCTATCGTCCGGAAGGCCGCGGGCAGCGGTATGTCAAACGCTGATAAGCGCCTGACCCGTGACATGAGCACGGGTCATGTGAGCGCATGCTATTACCGTTCCCCCCGAAATATGCTATATTATCATTGACATTGTCCGGAGTACTGTCTCCAAACGCGACATTGACCTGTATCAATAACAGAAAACAGATCCATACCCAAGGAGAAATACCATGGCAAACGATGATTTCAGAGAACTCTCGCTGGACGACCTCGAAGACGTCGCCGGCGGCTTCACTTTCGAGTCCCACTCCGTAACCGATAACTGGATGGATGGCTACGAGATCAAATGCCCGCACTGCGGAAACGACGCGCAGGAGCTCATTCACAAAGGTGCCACCATCCGCCGGAACACCATGTACTTCATCTGCAACAAGTGCGGAAAGCCTTTCCACTACAGAGTCGATAAGAAACTGGCCGACGGCGGCCAGTGGGCGTTCGACGTCACCACGGATAAGACCTGACCGCTTCCATCCCGGAATCGAAACGCCCTGCAGCGATGCAGGGCGTTTTTGTGTGTATGCTCCGCGGCTTCTCCGGACCGGAAGAACGGCCCGGCCGGACCCGGCTGCCTAGCCCAGGGGGATCTCCACCACCTCGGCCATCTTCGTCAGGCAGGTCTCGATCTGATGCGAGATGTCGCCGATCAGCCGCTCGGTGATCTCCGCGTTCTTCTCGCGCTCGAGCTTCTTATAAAGATCGTCCTTCACCTGCGCGCTGATGCGGTCCGCTTTCGACTTCAGGTAGCTCTTCGGCATCAGCTTCCGCACGGGGCCGGGGATGTTAATGTGCGTGAACGCGCTCTGCATGGTGTCCTTGCCCAAAGCCAGCACCAGCGCCGAGACCACCACGCCGATCAGGATCCCGACGACGCCGCTCGCGACCAGCGCGATGCCGCTCCCGCCGCACAGGATGCCCACGAGGATCGTCACGATGGTGTCGATCAGGAACGTGACCTCGTCGACCGCGAACAGGCTCTTCGTATCGATGTCAATATCGATGTCCTGCAGCGACAGATACGAGCTCAGGTTCAGGACCGAGTAGGGAACATTGTGCCGCGCGCAGATCGGCATCGTGTGCTCCTCCAGGCTGTAGGCCACGGTCTTCAGCCAGGTGTCCACGGCGCGTGCCAGATGCGCCCTGCCTTCGTCCGAATGCAGGAACTCTTCGATCTCCCGCTCCATGATCGGGTCAATGTCGGCCAGCGTCTCCACCGAACCGTCACGCCAGCGGTCGACGATCGGCAGGGCCACCTTCTCGAGCAGCGGATCCACGAGCGCCTCCACCGCGCCGCGGTACAGCGCGTCGATGTGGCGGCTGACGATCCCCTCGATCACGGTCGAGTCGATCAGTTCCTGGATCTCCTTCTTAAACTCGCGCAGCTCCTCGTCGATCCGGCCGCACCAGGCCAGGCCCTTCGCCACGGAAAACTCGGGCTCGCTGCCGCAGATCACGACAGCCTCCGGGAAGACCTCGCGGCACCAGTCGCGGACCTTCTCCATCTTCGAGACGCCGCCGGTCATGAAGATCAGCTCCGGCTGGCGCTCTTCGATGTTCTCACGGACCTGACGCAGGCTGTCCTTAAACACCTCGGTGAAGGACTTCCCGCCCAGACGGTCGACTTTCTTTTCGAGCAGGCGTTCGGCTATCTGCGCGCTCATCTTCAGCTTCAGGCGCACCGGCAGCAGTTTCGCGCGGATCGTTACGGTCTGCACGCAGTCTTCGTGCGACCAGTACTCCTCGTCCGTAAAATACTTCTCTTTCAGCCGCCGCGCCGCGAATTCGCAGTAGGTCTTCCAGGCTTCGCTCTCCTCGAAGATCTTCCGGATATTTTTCGCGTCGGGCGACGCCGCGACGGACTCTTCGAGCAGGATCTCATCCATGATGCCGCCGCCGAGCATGACCTCGCCGCCGGTCTTCAGGGCCACTTCCTTCCCGCCCATGATGTACGCGAAGTCCGTGGTCGAAGAACCGATATCCACGACCAGCACCGGCCTCGAAAGGATATCGTAGCCGACCTGCATGTGCTTCGACTGGCAGGCGGACACCAACGCCGCGCGGGACTCCGAGACGATCTTCAGAGGCGGAAAGCCCGCGCTCTCGAAGATCTGACGGTACTCTTCGCGCGCGACCTTGTCCCAGCCGGCCGGACAGCCGATGTAGAAGCACTGGTCATCGCCGCGGATCAGGTCCCCGTTCAGGATCAGTTCGCCGAGAACGCCGGCCGCGAAGCTCTTAATGTCGTTCCGGACGCTCCTGTCCGTCAGGTAGCGGCTCTTAAAACGGATGCGCCGCTGGATCGCGTTCGGCTCGTAGCAGGCGCCCTCTCCGATCAGCAGCTGACCGTCGCGCCGCAGCGCGTAGGCCGTAATGAAGCTCTTCGCCTCCTGAACGGTCAGCACCTCCGGCGTTTCCTGGTCCTTTTTTTCCAGCCTGGTGACCGCGCTCTCCGCGTCGCCCAGGTCAAAACCGTAAAACTTTTCCATGTTCTCCCCTCGGAATCATCTTCCCTCGGATGCCAGTCCTTTTTTCAGAAGCCTGCCGTCGGCGACCAGGGCCGGGCGGATGGTCCCCGCCGTGAACGCCGGGATCATGTCGAACCAGCCGCGGTGCTCGCGGTCCACGCTCAATGCCTCGTCCGGGTCCGTCTTTCCGTAAGTCAGCCGGTCCTCAAAATCGACGACGTCGACGTGTTTCTTATGCAGATAAAACTTCAGCTGTGAGAGCAGTTCTGCCGCGGTGTCGTCCGACGCGCGGCGGCCGTAGGCGTCCTCGAGCAGGTGGCCCATCAGTTCGAGTTCGGAGTCGTCGATGCCGCCCGGACCCGCCAGCTGCTTCCTCCGGCGGATCTCCTCCGCCTCGCGGATCCCGTCGAGTTCCTTATCCATGACCACGACGGCGGTGAGCAGCCGGTTATAGACTTTCCTGCTGTCGACCGTGGTCTCCGCGCGCAGCTCCTCCTTCGGCTTTTTCCGGCGGATGCGCAGACTCAGGCCCGCGAAGAACAGCAGCAGCATGGCTGCGAACGGCAGGATCAGCTTCACGATCGGGAACCATCCGAGCGTCAGACCGCGGTTCGCCGACCAGTAGCCGATGGCCAGCGGCAGCGCACAGGCGATGCCCGCGATCAGCAGGATCCAGAAGACCGGCGGGACTCTGCGCTCTTTCTTCTCTTCTTCCCCGGCTCCGTATTCGGTGCGGCCGTAGATCTTCGTTTCCCCCGCGGTGTCGATCAGCGACGCGGAGGCTTTCGCGGCCTGAATCATCGCGTTCGCGGCTTCGCAGACGCGCTCGTCGTCCTCGCCGTCATTAAACGCGAAAAGCAGCCGGTCCAGTTCGGCCTGGACGGCGCGGATCGCGGCTTCCGGATCCGCCCCGCTTACGGCGGAGAGCAGGCGTTCTTTATCCTGTTCGAGAAATGCTTGCAGTGACATGTCTGACGTTCCTTCTTTCGTGGGTGCGGAGCACAGACTGCTCCAAGTATTATTTTAATCGAAAGGACGGGGCAATTCCAGTGCATTATAAATCCCCCGCGCGCCGGGGGAGATCAGCCCGATATGCCGCGGGGGAAAACAGGAAGACAGTCGAATAACTGGTAACGTCTTTTTCAATGAGGGCAGCCGGCCCGGGTAAGGGAGTGTCATAGGCATGTGGGCCGGCCGCTCGCGGTTAGGATTAACTAACTGTCTGTATGTTAGCATTGTCTAACTCCATTGTCAACTGTTTTTCGGGAATTTCTGAAATATTTTTCAGTTCGGCCGCCCGTCCGGATTTCATGCCAAACATAAAGCCAAACGGACGGGGAAACACCGGTTTCGGTTCCGGGTGTTTCTCCGTCCGCTTATCTGCCGTTTGCGCACTTTTATTCGGGCCGCGCTCACCCTTTCTGCTCGAGATACTCTCTCCAGCCGATCTCCTGCAGTTTCGCCGATTTCGCGAGGTTCTCCTGCCTCATCTGCTCCGTGTAGGCCTTCAGCTTCCCGGAAAGCTCCGCGTCGTTCGCCGCGAGGATCTTCGCGGCCAGAATGCCCGCGTTCGCGCCGCCGTTTATGGCCACCGTAGCCACCGGGATCCCCGAAGGCATCTGCACGATCGAATACAGCGAATCACGGCCGCCCAGCGACGTCGTGTGCATCGGGATGCCGATGACCGGCATCGGGACCAGCGCCGCGCACATACCCGGCAGATGCGCCGCCATGCCCGCGCCCGCGATCACAACTTTTACGCCCTTCTCCTCCAGGCCCTTCGCCCAGACCACGAAATCGTCCGTCGCCCGGTGGGCCGACAGGATGTTCATCTCATATCCGATGCCGAACTTTTCGAGCATCTCGGCCGCCTTGGCCATAACCTTCAGATCGGAATCACTTCCCATCACGATCGCAACTTCTGCCATAACTGCTCCTCTCTTTAATCATGAGTTCCTCTTCGGAACACGGATCTCTTCGTTCGCCGCACGTCAGCCCAGGACCGCGCCCGCGATGTACATGACGATGACCGTCAGCACCATCACCGCGTTCAGGACCACCGCGATGATCGCCGGCCACCTCCGTCCTGCCGTGTGTGCGATGACGACCGCCGCCGCACGGATGCCGACCACGCCCAGCACGCCAGCCGCGATCACGAGGATCGACGCCCTGCGGGGAATATCCCCCAGATGCAGGTACGCCAGGATCAGCGCGCCGAGAAAGCACAGCACGCCTACGGCGACCGTGATGAACGCGAACGCCGTTCTGAGGGCCATATAGTGTTTTCCGACCCGGTGCTCCAGCCAGTTCCTGGGGTTTTCTTCACCGAGCCGCGCTCCGTAACCGGCCATCACTTCGCTCCGTACTGCTCATAGTATGCGCGGATGCGCTCCATGCACGCGTCGTCGATCAGCGCGGACGCGTCTCCCGGACGGTGCAGGTGTTCGATCACGTCGGCCATCGTCACGATCGCCGCCGTCCGGAACCCGTACTTCTCCGCGATCTCGGTCAATGCAGTCTTCTCTCCCTGCCCGCGCTCCATGCGGTCCACGGACACGAGCAGTCCCGCGACCTCGACGTCCGCCTGCGCGCGGATGATCGGCATGGTCTCCTCGATCGAAGTGCCCGCCGTGGTCACGTCCTCGATGATCACGACGCGGTCGCCGTCGGACAGCGGCGATCCGAGCAGGATGCCTTTATCGCCGTGGTCCTTGACTTCCTTGCGGTTCGCGCAGTAGCGCACGCGGACCCCGTGTTCGTTCGAGAGCGCGATCGCGGTCGCGACGCTGAGCGGAATGCCCTTATACGCCGGACCGAACAGCACGTCGATATCCGTTCCGAAGTTTTCCACGAGCGCCTTCGCGTAGTAGCCGCCCAGACGCGCGAGCTGCGCTCCGTCGCGGTAGAAGCCGGTGTTAATGAAGAAGGGCGTGTTTCTGCCGCTCTTCGTCACGAAATCACCGAACTTCAGTACCTGGCACTCTGCCATGAAATCGATAAATTCTCTCTTGTAATCCTGCATATTCCTTCTCCTCAACCCCTGACCTGCTTCAGGTCCTCGATCATGTCGATCGCCGCCTGTCTGGCGGCATCGGCGAAGCCCTCGCTGCCGAACGTCAGGTACGGTTCCTTTTTATACGCGGCAATGATCCCGCGCGACGAGTTCACGATCGCGCCCAGGCCGTCCGCGTCGAAATACGGCTTCAGTTCCGCAGCGCCCGCGCCCTGCGCCCCGTAGCCCGGAACGAGCATGAACGTCTGCGGCATGAGCTCGCGCAGCCGGGCGCCGACCTCGGGGTACGTCGCTCCGACGACCGCGCCGACCTCGGACCAGCCGGTCTCGCCCATCAGTTCCGCGCCCCACTCGCGAATCTTTTCCGCGACGTGCTCGTACAGCGGTTTTCCGTCGATCAGACGGTCCTGGAACTCCCCGCTCGAAGGGTTCGAGGTCTTCGCCAGAACGAAGATGCCGCGGTCTTCCTCGCCGCAGACCTTCAGAAACGGCCGGATGCCGTCGCTGCCGAGATAAGGGTTCACCGTCGCGAAATCCTCGTCAAACGCCGCCAGCCGGGCTCCGGCGACCTGCACGCGGCCCAGATGCGCCGTCGCGTAAGCTTCCGAAGTGCTCCCGATGTCGCCGCGCTTCACGTCGCCGATCACGATCAGCCCCTTCTCCTTCGCGTACCGCACGGTGTCCGCGTAGACCTGCAGCCCGGGGATCCCGAACTGCTCATACATCGCGATCTGCGGCTTCACGGCAGGCACGAGGTCCGCCACCGCGTCGATCAGCGCGTAATTATACTCGCGCACCGCGAGCGCCGCTCCTTCGAGGCTCTCGCTGTACTCCTTATATGCCTTCTTCTGCAGATGCCAGGGCACATAGCTCAGCATGGGGTCGAGCCCCACCACCACCGGCGCCCCGGTCTCCTGAATTCGTTTTACCAGTCTGTCGATCATATGATCCCCCTGATCTCCTCAATGTTCCGGATACCCTGTTCCTCGAGGAACCGCTCCATGCCGTCAATGATCTCCCACGCCGACTCCGGCCGCACGAGCGTCGCGGTGCCGATCTGAACGAGGGTCGCCCCGGCCATAACATACTCGATCGCGTCCTGCCAGGTCATGATGCCGCCGAGGCCCATGACCGGGATGTTCACGGCCTTCGCGACCTGATGGACCATCCGCAGCGAGATCGGGCGGACGGCAGGTCCGGAGAGGCCGGCGTAAACATTGTCAAATACGGGCTTTCTCTTATAGATGTCGATAGCCAGCGCCAGATAGGTGTTCGTCAGAGAGACGCCGTCCGCGCCTTCCTCCTCGCACATGCGGGCCAGGCCCGTGATATCCTCGGCGTTCGGCGA
The DNA here is from genome assembly GCA_017513125.1 of Lachnospiraceae bacterium. GTDB lineage: Bacteria > Bacillota > Clostridia > Lachnospirales > Lachnospiraceae > RGIG5636. The sequence continues at coordinate 100,309 of JAFWDI010000006.1, forward strand.
GAGCTTCACGACCAGCGGGTGTCTGCAGACCTCGCGGACGCTGCGCACCAGCCCGCGTGCGACTTCGGTCTTCACGCCGAAATTCATGCCGCCCGCCTTCACGTTCGGGCAGGAAATGTTCAGCTCGACGATGTCGCAGGCCGCCCCGTTCAGGAGCTTCGCGCCCTCGACGTAGTCCTCCTCCGAGTGTCCGCCGAGGTTCACGATGTTCACGAGGCCGAGGCTCTCCAGCCGGGGCTCTTCCTCCTCGAGAAAACGGCGCACGCCGGGGTTCTCCATACCCACGCTGTTCATCATGCCCGAAGGGGTCTCCCAGACGCGGATGCCGGCATTGCCCTTGCTGCCGTTCAATGTCAGCCCCTTCGACGAGATGCCTCCCAGCAGTTCGAGATCGCGGATCTCAGCCAGTTCGCGGCCGAAGCCGCAGGTGCCGGAGGCCAGCACGACGGGGTTCTTAAATTCCACTCCGCAGAATGTCGTTTTCAGCCTGTTCATGATCCCGCCTCCTGCTCCGCGCCGGGCGCGGCCTCGTCATAAAACACCTCCGCAGCGCGGAAGACCGGACCGTCCTTGCAGGCGGTCTTCGTGCCGTCCGCGGTGAAGCAGGTACAGACCTTGCAGATGCCGATGCCGCAGGCCATGCGCTTCTCCATCGAGACCCAGAGCCGGTCCCCGGCCCCGCGGGCCAGACACTTCCTGTAGAGCACGCGCATCATGATCTCCGGGCCGCAGGTGATGACCGTATCGTACGCGGCCGGGTCCACATCGTCCGTGACGAAGCCCCCGATGTTCACGGTCAGAGCGTCGCAGACCGCCCCGTACTCCTCTTTCAGCACCGGGGTGCCCGAGAAGCCCAGATAAACGTCCACGGTGAGGCCATCGGCAGCGGTACCGGAGACGGCTTTCCGCTCCGCCAGACGCTTCGCGAGCAGATACAGCGGGGCAATGCCTACCCCGCCGCCCACCAGCGCGGTGCGCCCGGTCATATGCACCGGAAAGCCGTGCCCGAACGGCCCGCGCAGCTCCAGCTCATCGCCGGGCTTCATCCGCGAGATGATGTCCGTGCCTTTTCCGACGTTTTTATACAGAAAACTCAGGGTGCCCGACGCGGGGTCCGCGTCGAAGATGCTGATCGGCCGCGAAAGAAGCGGATACTCCTCGCCGGCACGCAGCATGCAGAACTGTCCGGGGAACGCCTTTTCCGCAGCCTCCCCGGCCTCGGCTTTCAGCAGAAAGAAATCCTCGTTCAGCCGTTCGTTCGTAATGATTTTTCCCATAAAAGCTCCGTTCGTTCGTGTCGGTCCGCGCGGCCCGGCGTCCGGGACCAGAGCGGAAAAAAGACCTGCCGGAGATCATCCTCCGTCAGGTCTTTATCATATCATAACTCCCGGAAACTTTCAGCACGCAAAGGCGTCACTTCGGGCCGGCATTGATCTTATCGAACATTTCGCTCGCATGGATACGGTTCAGCGCACGCGCGAGCTTCGCCTTCGTCGCGTCGAACTCGTGCGCGCTCTGTTTCGACTGCAGGGCGGCGCGCGCCTCGCGAGCCCGCTCCTCCGCGCGGTTCCGGTCGATATCCTCGGGCCACTCCGCCGAGAGGACCAGAACGGAGACCTCGTTATTCTCCACTTTCAGAACGCCTGTCGCCACGACTACCGGCTTCTGCGGACTGTCGGCCGTCTCACGGTATAAGAGCACTCCGGGCGCGATCGCCATGATGCAGTTCACATGGTGCGCCATCACGCCGTAGAACCCTTCATCGGTCGGCACCATCAGCGAGGTGCAGGGACCGTCGTAGAACGGTTCGTCCGCGGACAGGATCTGTAATCGAAAATCAGCCATAATAACACCCGTTATCTATGCCGTGCCGGCCGTTATTCCGGGCCGGCTGTTACTCAGGGCCTTACAGCTCGCCGCTCACGATCTTTTCGGCCTTCGCGACCGCTTCGTCGATCGTGCCGACATTGTAGAACGCCGCCTCGGGCAGATCGTCATACTCGCCGTCAATGATCGCCTTAAAGCCGCGGATCGTCTCCTTCAGCGGGACGTACACGCCGGGCACGCCGGTGAACTTCTCGCCGACGAAGAACGGCTGCGAGAGGAAACGCTGGATCTTTCTGGCCCGCAGAACGGTCTGCTTATCCTCTTCACCCAGCTCGTCCATACCGAGGATCGCGATGATGTCCTGCAGATCCTGGTACTTCTGGAGGATCTCCTGGACGGAGCGGGCCACGTTATAATGCTCCTCGCCCACGATATCCGCCTCGAGCAGTCTGGAGGTGGACTCCAGCGAGTCGACGGCGGGGTAGATGCCCTGCTCGGCGATCTTGCGGCTCAGAACGGTCGTCGCGTCCAGGTGCGAGAACGTCGTCGCGGGAGCGGGGTCGGTCAGGTCGTCCGCGGGGACGTAGACCGCCTGTACGGAGGTGACCGAACCGTTCACGGTCGAAGCGATCCGTTCCTGAAGCTGGCCCATCTCGGACGCCAGCGTGGGCTGGTAGCCGACGGCCGAAGGCATACGGCCGAGCAATGCCGAGACCTCCGAACCGGCCTGCACGAAACGGAAGATGTTATCGATGAACAGCAGTACCTCGCGGTGCTCGACGTCGCGGAAATACTCCGCCATCGTCAGGCCCGTCAGGCCCACGCGCATACGCACGCCGGGCGACTCGTTCATCTGTCCGAAGACGAGTGCGGTCATGTCGGAAACGCCGGAAGCCTTCATCTCGTTCCAGAGGTCGTTTCCCTCACGGCTGCGCTCGCCGACGCCCGCGAAGATCGAATACGCCGCGTGCTCCATGCCGACGTTATGGATCAGCTCCTGAATCAGAACGGTCTTTCCGACGCCGGCGCCGCCGAACAGGCCGATCTTTCCGCCCTTCGGGTACGGCTCCAGCAGGTCGATGACCTTGATGCCGGTCTCCAGGATCTCGATCGCGGGGCGCTGCTCCTCGAATTTCGGAGCGTTCCGGTGGATGACCCAGCGGTCATTGTCCTCGGGGATCGGAGCGCCGCCGTCGATCGGCTCGCCCAGCACGTTAAAGACGCGGCCCAGCGTGGCTTTTCCGACGGGGACCTTGATCCCGCCGCCGGTGTCGATGACGTCCAGTCCGCGCTTCAGGCCGTCGCTTTCGGCCAGCATGATGCAGCGGACCACGCCCTCACCTTCGTGGTGGGACACTTCCATGGTGAGTCTCTCGCCCTTCACGTTCACGGTCAGTGCCTGCCGGATCGGAGGTGTCATGCCGTCCTCGAACTGCACGTCCACCACGGGTCCCGAGACTCGAATGATCTTACCGATATTAGCCATGGAGCTTCCTCCTAAAGTCTGTTATTTCTTCTGCTGCGCCTTCGCGCCCGAGGAGATCTCGGTGATCTCCTGGGTAATGGCGCCCTGTCTGACGCGGTTATACTGCAGCGTGTACTCCGCCAGGATCTCTTCCGCGTTCGTATTCGCCGCGTCCATAGCCATCATGCGCGCGTTCTGCTCGCTGCAGAAACTCGTGACCATGGCGCTGTAGATGTAGCCGACGATGGTCAGCGGGATGATCTTATCCAGCACCGCTTCGCGGGACGGAATATATTCGAACGTCGCCTCTTCGCGGTCGTTCTCCTCTTTCACTTCCTCTTCCTCGTCATCGTCCATGAAATACGCTCTGGAAAACGGGATGACGCGGTCGGTGATCGTCTCGGAGACCAGGCCGTTCTTAATATCCGTATAAATGATGTAGAGGCGGTCGAACACGCCGTTGTCGAAATCATCCTGCAGCCGGACCGTGATCAGGCGCGCCCTGCCGATCGTCGGATCCTGCGGGCTGAAGTTAAAATCCTCCGCCAGCCGGTATCCGTGGTTCGTCAGATACGCCTTTCCGTTCTCGCCGATCGCGTAAAAGACCATGTCTTCATGCTGCTTCTGCAGGTTTACGGCTTCCTTCAGGACGCTGCGGTTAAAGTTCCCCGCAAGGCCCTTGTCGGAAGTCAGGACGAGGCACGCCCAGGTCTTTCCCTCGGGGAGCTCGCCGTCCGTGGGCGCGACGTACCGGCTGTTCACGCCGCTCACGCGCGCGAACAGGCGTTTGATCTCCGCGCGGATGCCGTTGTAATAAGGCCGCGTGGCCTCCATCTCCTGACGGGCTTTCCGCAGCTTCGTCGAGGAGATCAGGTACATGGCGTTCGTGATCTTCTGCGTGTCCTTAACGCTCTCTATGCGGTTTTTGATCTCCTGCAGTGTCGCCATTCTTTACGCCTCGGCACGGGCCTTCTCTCTCATAAACACATCCAGGTAATCTCTGGAGGCTTTCAGAATCGCGTCCGTGATGAACTGGTTCAGCTGGCCTTTCGCCTCGATCTCGTCGCAGGCCTCCTTCGCGTGGATCTCCACGTAGCGGATCAGGCCGTCCTTAAACTCGCCCATCGAATCCAGCGGCACGTCCTGCATGACACGGTTCAGCGCCGCGGTCAGGATCGTGACCTGCTGGTGCTGGCTCAGCGGGTGATACTGCGGCTGGCGCAGAAGGCGCATGAGTCCCGCGCCGTAGGTCAGCTGGCGCTTCGTGGTGTCGTCCAGGTCGCTCGAAAACTGCGTGAACACTTCCATCTCGCGGTACTGCTCGAGATCCAGCTTCATGCTGCCGGTCGCCTTCTTCACAGCTTTCGTCTGGGCGTCGCCGCCGACACGGGAGACCGAAAGACCGACGTTCACCGCGGGCCGCTGGCCCGAGAAGAACAGATTACTCTCAAGGTAGATCTGTCCGTCCGTGATCGAAATGATGTTCGTCGGAATGTACGCGGATACGTCGCCCGCCTGGGTCTCAATGATCGGCAGTGCCGTAATGCTGCCGCCGCCCAGGTCGTCCGCGAGCCTCGCAGCGCGTTCCAGGAGACGCGAATGCAGGTAAAAGACGTCTCCGGGATAAGCCTCACGTCCGGGCGGGCGGCCCAGCAGAAGGCTCATGGTGCGGTAGGCGACCGCGTGCTTCGAAAGATCGTCGTAGACGATCAGAACATCTTTTCCGTTACGCATGAAGTACTCGCCCATCGCGCAGCCTGCGTAAGGGGCGATATACTGGACCGGAGCGGTATCGCTCGCGGTCGCGCAGACGACGATCGTGTAGTCCATCGCGCCGTGCGCGCGCAGCGTGTCGACCAGCTGCGCCACGGAACTGGCCTTCTGGCCGATCGCGACGTAGATGCAGACGACGTCCTTGCCCTTCTGGTTAATGATGGTGTCGAGCGCGATCGCGGTCTTTCCGGTCTGGCGGTCGCCGATGATCAGCTCACGCTGACCGCGGCCGATCGGGAACATCGTGTCGATCGCCAGGATGCCGGTCTCCATCGGAGTGTCGACGGGCTGGCGGTCAATGATCCCGGGCGCCGGAGCCTCGACCATGCGGTAGCTCGAGGCATTGATCGGGCCTCTGCCGTCGATCGGAGCGCCCAGCGGGTCGATCACGCGGCCGAGGTATTCCTCGCCCACGGGAATGCCCGCGGTCCTGCCGGTGCGGTATGCGTGGCTGTTCTCGTGAATGCCGGACTCGTCGCCGAACAGGATGCAGCCGACCTCATCTTCCCTGAGGTCCTGCACCAGTCCGCGGACGCCCGAAGAGAACTCCAGGATCTCGCCGTACTCGACGTTCTCCAGCCCGCTCAGGACCGCGATACCGTCGCCGACGGTCTTGACCTTTCCGTACTCCTGGGCCACCGCCATCAGCTTCCACTCGGACAGCGTCTCCTTCAGCATCGGAAGGATCTTCGTCGTGTCCGCGCCGCGGTCTTCTCCGCGCAGGGTCGCGCGCAGCTGGCCGAGACGTCCGTCGATCGACCAGTCGTAGGTCTCGGCACCGATCTTCAGGGTGAAGCCCCGCTTTTCCTTCGGGTCTTCCTCCCACACAAGAACGGTATTCTCGCCGTATTTTTTCTGAACAAATTTCAGAAGTCTGGCTTCCTGATCCGGGGTAGGGCGCTTATCGCCTGAAAGAACGGCAGTCAGGACTTCCGGCCTGTTCTCATTTCCGGGCATTATCTGCTCCCTTCTCCTTCTTCGGCCAGGCCGAGGAACTGCTCATAAGGATCATCGGTCACAAGCTTCTTCGCAGCCTCGATAGCCAGCTGCTGAATCTCATCCTGCGACTCCTCGATGATCTTGTCGTGCTCGATCTGCGCGGCTCTTCTGCCTTCCTCGATGATCTGCTCGGCCTTGATCCGGGCCTCCTGCTGCAGGGCTTCCGCCTCGGCGTCGATGGCCTTCAGCATCTCGGCGCGCTTCGCAGCCAGCTCTTTCTCAGCGTCTTCCATGCGCAGCTTATACTCCGCCTCCGTCGCTTCCGCGGCGGCCAGCTTATCCTTCGCGGCCTGATCCATATCCGCGTAGTACTGCTCGCGCTTCGCCAGGAATTTCTTCACGGGCTTATAGAGCACGAGGTACAGGATGATGAACAGGATCGCGAAGTTGATCAGATGCAGCAGGATCTGCTGAATGTCAATATTCAAAGGAATATTCATCTAAAACACCTCTTTCCTGACAGGTACGTGCACGTGTCTTCCGACAGGGACAGACCGTGCTTACAATACGAATACGATCAGGATCGCGATGATCAGCGCGTAAATGATGGCGGTCTCGATGAAGACCAGACCCAGCATCATCAGTGTCTGAATGCTGCCTGCGGCCTCGGGCTGACGGGCCACGCTCTCCGTGGAAGACTTGATCGCGACGGCCATGGCGACGGCACCCGCGACGGACGCGCACGCCATGCCGAAACCGGCCGCGATGGCCTTCGTGCTGATGGTGTTGTCGACCGCAGCCTCCTCGGTGACGACCGCGGCTTCCGCAGTGTCTTCCGGCGCCGCGAACGAAACGACGGAGAACAGCATGATCATGGCGATAACAGCCGCCAGGAACAGACCGATCTTCTTCATAGATACCTTTTTCATGGACTTCATGGTTAACCTACCTCCTGCATTACATTGGTCTCTGTAGAGTCTGCAACAATTTCGTTTTCTTCGATTCCTTTGATCTTCTTTTTCTTAACCTTTTTCTTTTTCGGTTTCTTTTCATGCGGATGCGTCGCTTCTCCGAAGAAGAACGTCGTCAGCATGCATAAGACGTAAGTCTGGACGAGTGCGTGGATCGCCGTGAACAGGACCGCGACGAAGACCGGGAGCACGAAGCTCAGGGTGATCGTGTAGTAGACCAGCTCGGTGACCAGAACACCCGAGAGCATCGCGCCGAACAGACGGAAGCTCATGGAGATCATCAGCGAGAAATCCTTCAGGACGCTGCCCGCTCCCGAGGCCTTGTTCTTAATGATGCCGCCTGCCAGGATCACGAAGTAGCTCAGCACGCCCAGCATGATCGCGCCGTTGATATCGGACAGTGCCGCCGGAAGCGTGATCGAGTGGCCCGTCGTCGTCACCGCCTGCAGTCCGAACAGCTCCAGCAGCGTACTGATGAAGATATAGCTGCCCGCCGTGAAGACATAGGCGCCGATCATGTAGCTGCAGTGCGGGCTGTTCTTCTCCGCAAGGCCCGTGAAGAAGCCGATCCAGGTCTCGATGATGATCTGCGCCTTCCCGGGCTTCGTGATCGAGAACTTCGGAATCACGAAGATCCGGCAGATGACCGCGATCACGATCAGGATGCCCGAAGTGATCATGCCGGAGATCAGGCCGGGGTTCACCTCAAAGATCCCGAACAGCGAGACCTTGTTCACCTCGTGGAGCACGGCATCCTTCATCATCTCCTTAATGGTCTCATGCCGGACGACATTGACATTAAGTTTTATCGAAAGGATCGTGGCCACGACGATGAAGACGATCAGGCAGATGAACAGGATCTTATTCTCTTTCAGAGTCGTTACGATCCCGCTCTCTTTCTTCTCTTTCTTTTTTTTCTTATCCTTTGCCATAAGGAATGCTCCTTCCCGCTCCTGAAGAGCCGGATCAGATATCCATATACACCGGTCTCCCGTTCACGATCGTGGCTTTCACACGGCCCATGACCCTGCGTCCGTGGAACGGGGTGTTTCTTCCCATGGAGACGAAGCTGTTCTTATCGATCGTGTACTCAGGTCTCGGATCGAAGACCGTGATGTCGGCCTTCGCGCCCTCCGAGAGGCTTCCGCGCTTGATCCCGAGAATCTTCGCCGGGTTCACCGACATTTTCTCGACCATCTGCTCCGGGGTCAGATATCCGCCGACGACCAGTTCGGTCCAGGTCAGGGGCAATGCCGTCTCCAGCCCCACGATCCCGAACGGCGCGTCTTCCGGAGCGCAGTCCTTCTCCTCATATGTGTGCGGCGCGTGATCGGTGGCGATCACGTCGATGGTCCCTTCCCGCAGGCCTTCGCGCAGCGCCTCGCGGTCCTCGCGCGAACGCAGCGGCGGGTTCATCTTAAAGTTCGTGTCCGCCGAGTCGATGTCCTCGTCGCAGAGCGTAAAGTGGTGCGGAGTGACCTCGCAGGTCACGTGCGACCCCGCGGCCTTCGCGAGATACACGAGCAGCGTGCTCTCCTTCGTCGAGACGTGGCACAGATGCAGGTCACAGCCCGCGGCCTTCGCGAGAACGATGTCGCGTGCGGCGACCGTGTCCTCCGCGCAGTTCGGAATACCCTTCACACCGAACTTCTTCGAGGCGGTGCCTTCGTTAAACACGCCATCGCCGGCCAGATCCTTATCCTCGCAGTGGTCCAGCACCGGCAGGCCGAGCCTTGCGGCTTCCTTCATGGCCTCCAGGCAGACCGCGGCGTTCTTCACGGAGCTTCCGTCCTCGGAGACCGCGATGATACCCTCGTCGAACATCCCTTCCATGTCGGCGACGCGCTCGCCCTGCTGCTCGCGGGTCATGGCCCCGACCACGAGCACGTGGATCAGCGCTTCCTTATCCGCCTGGCGGATGATGTCGGAGACCGTGTAGGGGTTATCCGTCACGGGCTTCGTGTTCGGCATCGCGCAGATCGTCGTGAAGCCGCCCTTCGCCGCCGCACGCGCGCCGGTCCGGATCGTTTCCTTATGCGTATAGCCGGGCTCGCGCAGGTGCACGTGCATGTCGATCAGGCCGGGCATAACGTAGCATCCGTCGGCGTCGATGACCTTGTCGGGGTTCCCTTTTACGTTCTCTCCGACCTCGAGGATGCTGTCGTCCCGGATCAGAACGTTCATGTAGCCCGAGCGGTCATTCGCCGGATCCAGCACATAGCCATTTACGATAAGAACGTCCACGGATATCCTCCTCAGAAATCGAATTTGTCGTGGAAGTACCCCACGATGCCGTCGATCGGAATGCGCTCCTGCTCCATGCTGTCGCGGAAGCGGACGGTCACGCACTTATCCTCCACGGAGTCGAAATCGTAAGTCACGCAGAACGGCGTGCCGATCTCATCCTGGCGGCGGTAGCGCTTTCCGATGTTTCCGCGGTCGTCGTACTCGCAGTTCCAGTACTTGCTGAGCGTCGTGTAGATGCTCTCCGCGCCCTCGGCCAGCTTCTTCGAAAGCGGAAGCACGCCGATCTTCACCGGCGCGATCGCCGGGTGGAAATGCAGGACCGTGCGCATGTCGCCGCCCTCGAGCTCCTCCTCGTCGTACGCAGAGCACAGAAACGCCAGCGTGACGCGGTCCGCGCCGAGCGAAGGCTCGATCACGTAGGGCACATACTTCTCGTTCACCTCGTCATCGAAATAGCTGAGGTCTTCGCCGGAAGTATTGATATGCTGGGTCAGGTCGTAGTCCGTGCGGTCCGCGATGCCCCAGAGCTCGCCCCAGCCGAACGGGAACAGGAACTCGATGTCGGTCGTCGCCTTCGAGTAGAACGCGAGCTCCGCCGGATCGTGGTCGCGGTACTTCAGCTCTTCGTCCTTCAGGCCCAGTCTGTGCAGCCAGTCGATGCAGAACTGCTTCCAGTAGGCGAACCACTCAAGGTCGGTTCCGGGCTTGCAGAAGAACTCGAGCTCCATCTGCTCGAACTCGCGCGTGCGGAACGTGAAGTTTCCGGGCGTGATCTCATTCCGGAAGCTCTTTCCGACCTGGGCAATGCCGAACGGCACTTTCTTTCTCGAAGTGCGCTGAACGTTCTTAAAGTTCACGAAGATGCCCTGCGCGGTCTCGGGGCGCAGGTACACGGTGTTCTTCGCGTCCTCGGTCACGCCCTGGAAAGTCTTAAACATCAGGTTAAACTGGCGGATGTCCGTCCAGTTATGCTTTCCGCAGGTCGGGCAGCAGATCTGATGATCGTCCACGTACTGCTTCATCTGCTCCAGACTCCACGCCTCGATCGGGGTCTCCTGCGTGATGCCGTTCTCCTCGTCGAAAGCCTCGATCAGCTGGTCCGCACGGAAGCGCTCATGGCATTCCTTACAGTCCATCAGCGGATCGGAGAAGCCGCCCAGATGGCCGGACGCGACCCAGGTCTGGCTGTTCATCAGGATCGCGCAGTCCACGCCCACGTTATAAGGGCTCTCCTGCACGAACTTCTGCCACCAGGCCTTTTTTACGTTATTTTTCAGCTCCACGCCGAGATTTCCGTAATCCCAGGTGTTCGCGAGTCCGCCGTAGATCTCCGAGCCGGGATACACGAAACCGCGCGACTTCGCGAGACCTACGATCTTATCCATCGTCTTTTCCAAAGCAGTACCTCCAAAAGAAATGTATCTAATGAATTTTACTGTTTTCGGGGTGGCATTTCAAGTCATTGGCCCGCATTGACTGTGAAATGTCTGTGAAAAAAGAAAAAAGCGCGGCCGGCGCGGCCGCGCTGTCAGGTCCGTTCGACGCTCAGTCCTCGTCGCCGAGGATGCCCACCAGCCCGCGGAAACACAGCAGGCTTAAGATGCGGGAGAGTTCCTCGATCGAGAGGCTCCGTTCGGAGTTGAACCAGTTCTGATAGACGCTGAGCATTCCGGTCAGCGAGTAGTCGAGGATCATGTCCACGGTGCCGCGCGGTGCGGAAAACTGGGACATCACCGCGTCGCGGAGAGATTCCTTCATGGCCGCGGAGATCTTCGTGACCAGGCTGACATTGCCCCGCATCGAGAGCAGGTGCCCGTAAAACTCCGGATCGGTGTTGATGATCGTCGTCAGTTTATTGAAAAACAGATAGGGATTTTTCAGCGCTTCGCGGATATCCGCGCCGTCGAGCGCGTCACGCAGAGTCTGCACGATTCCGTCCTCGATCTCATCGACGACCTCGTAGATACCGGCGTAATAGTTGTAAAACGTCTTCCGGTTAATATCCGCCAGCTCGGCAATGTCGCTGATCGTAATGTCGTTCAGTTCCTTCTCGGTCAGCAGCTTCGCGAATGCGTTATGGATGGCTTTCTTCGTCTTTACGACACGGCGGTCGATCTTTTTTGCGGGTTCTCTCATAGTTTCTTCCTCATCTTAACGGCCGTTTGTTTCTTTTGCCATATTCCGGCCGTTTCTTGTCCATTAATTTTTTCCGAAAAAGATAATAATATACATCTGTGAAAAAATCTATCCGATTTTCTAATATATTTACGAAGAAACTTTAGACAAACCGACCGAAAGCATAGTATAATTATTCGGCGTATGAGAACATGACGCGCATTTGCTGCGCGAAACTCAGGTAAAAAACCTACACCCGAGGAGGTAATCAGATATGGCTATTCCTATGGCCCTCAAGAAATTCGGTCTCGAGAAGGCTATCGCCTACATGGCGAAGGATCCGATCCGGAACATGACGAAGATCATGAACTGGGCGGACAAGTTCGCCGGCGACAACTTCCCCCGCCAGCGGAAAGCGATCCGCGACGCGCTGGAGAACCCGGAGAACCCTTATCATAACTACATTCTTCACATCGAGAAGGACATGGACCCCGAGATCTTTAAGACTCTCGTGGCGAACTTCTTCATTAATGCGAACCTGATCGGCTGGAAGAAGCAGGACGAGATGCGCGCGAAGTACGGATGCAACATCCCGTGGGCCATCCTGCTGGATCCGACCTCGGCCTGCAACCTGAAGTGCGTGGGCTGCTGGGCGGCCGAGTACGGCTATAAGCTGAACCTGACCTACGACGAGATCGACGACATCATCCGCCAGGGTAAGGAGATGGGCGTGTACCTGTACATCTACACCGGCGGCGAGCCTCTGGTGCGGAAGAAGGACATCATCCGTCTCTGCGAGAAGCATAACGACTGCGTGTTCCTCTCCTTCACGAACGGCACTCTGATCGACGAGGAGTTCGCGGACGAGATGCTGCGCGTGAAGAACTTCGTGCCCGCGATCTCTCTCGAAGGCTTCGAGGAGGCGACCGACAGCCGCCGCGGCGAGGGCGTCTACCAGCGCGTGCTGAAAGCCATGAAGATCATGCACGACCGCCGGCTGATGTACGGCGTGTCCTGCTGCTACACGAGCGAGAACTACGACTCCATCACTTCGGAGGAGTATTACCAGATGATGCAGGATAACGGCGCGTTCTTCGTGTGGTACTTCCACTACATGCCCGTGGGCAATGACGCTTCGCCCGAGCTCCTGCCGACCCCCGAGCAGAGAAAGATCGTCATCGACCGCATCCGCGGCTACCGCTCCACGAAGGGCTTCTTCGCGATGGACTTCCAGAACGACGGCGAGTACGTCGGCGGATGCATCGCGGGCGGCCGCAGATACTTCCACATTAACGCGAACGGCGACATCGATCCCTGCGTGTTCATCCACTACTCGGATTCGAACATCCGCGAGAAGACCATTCTCGAGGCGCTGCAGAGCCCGCTGTTCATGGCCTATCACGACGGCCAGCCGTTTAACGAGAACATGTTCCAGCCCTGCCCGATGCTGGAGAACCCGCAGATCCTGAGAAAGATCGTCTCCGAGACCGGCGCGAAGTCCACCGACCTCGAGAGCCCCGAGTCCGTCGATCATCTGTGCTCGAAGTGCGACAGCTACGCCGCGTGCTGGGCGCCTCACGCCGAGAAGGTCTGGGAGAAGCGCAAGGAAGAGCGCGCTGCGGTGAAGGCGGCCGAGGAGGCCGAGAAGGCCGCGAAGCGCTGATCGGACGACGCTGCGAACGGTTCCGACAGTCACATGAATTTATGAGAAGCAGGTCCGAAAGGGTCTGCTTCTTTCGTTTCCGCCTCCCATCCTTCCTGCCGCGCCGCCGGCCGCGCTCCGGCATTCACCCTGCTTAAACCAACTCAGCGGAGAATCAAAAGAGCACCCTCATCAGGTGCTCTCTCAAGTAGCGGGAGGGAGATTCGAACTCTCGACACCGCGGGTATGAACCGCGTGCTCTGGCCATCTGAGCTATCCCGCCATATGAAGTTTTCGAAGCCGGCTCCGAAAGATCCGTCTCACGATGGGGTCTACAGGACTCGAACCTGCGACCCTCTGCTTGTAAGGCAGATGCTCTCCCAGCTGAGCTAAGACCCCGCAGCCGAGGCGCTCACGCGTCACAGCGAAAATAAGTATACCAGTGCATGAAGAAAAGTCAAGGACTTTTCCGACAATGATTCGGGCCGCGAGGATCCGGGCCGTACGGGCGCGGACGCCGCGGGTGAGTTTATAGCTTTTTTCGAAATGCCGACGTATGCGCGTGTTATAATTCAGCTATGCACTATTTCATTGTCGATCCATACGCGGGACTCGGCGCGGGTTATTCGACCTGGCTGCGGGTCCAGAAATATCTGATCCGGAGGCATGTTCCGTATGAAGCCTACATGGCCGAGAACGCGGAGCAGGCCTGCGAGTGCGCGAAAGAGATCACCGCGCGGTTTGAGAAGGAGCAGCGTACCGCGGCGTTCGGCGAAAAGACGCCCGTGGAGGACGTGATCGTGGTCGTGGGAGGGGACGGAACATTGAACGACGTCCTGAACGGTCTGAACATCCATGCCCGGTTCCTGTTCACCTGCATTCCCTGCGGCCCGGTGAACGATTTTGCGCGCGGCATGAACCTGAACCTCCGGTATAAGAATGCCCTTCGGAGCATCCTGAAGCCCCGCATGAACACCTACGTCGATTACGGCACCGTTTCCGCACGGCTCGGATCCGGTTCCTCCGACAGCGCAGTCCATCGCCGGTTCGCGGTCAGCTGCGGCATCGGATATGACGCTGTGATCGCGGAGACTGCCTCCGGCGCGCAGGGGCGGCAGGCGGCCGCGAGGCTCCGCCTCGGCGCGCCCGGGTTCTTAGCCTCGGCCGTCAGGGAGCTCGTCCGTTTCCGCACCGTGCCCGGATATATCGTGCTCGACGGTTCGAAGCAGATCAGTTTCCGGCACGTGGCGTTCATCTCCTGCCAGATCCACCGCAGCGAGAACGGCGGATTTAAAGTTGCTCCGGACGCGGACTTCTCCGACGGGCTCTTCGACGTCTGCGTGATGGCGCGCACCTCGAAGATCTCGATGCTGCCGGCGCTCGCTTCTATTCGCGCGGGAAACCATAAAAATATGCGCGGCGTGCACCACTACCGCTGCCACGAGATCAAGATCCATTTCGACCGGCCGCTGCCCGTCCACACGGACAGTGAGATCGTCGGGAATTTTACCGATCTGGAACTGACGTGTAATCAGAGGCAGCTGCGGGTCATCATGTAGCGTCCGCAGCGTCAAAAGTACCGAGCCCTCGCATAACACATCCCCGGACCTCACGGCTCCCGGGGATGTGTTTTCATATAGACCAGATGCAGCACGCCGGCGATCGCGACGATGCACCCCAGATAGACCGCGAGGCTCGGGCCGATCCCGATGGCCGCCGACGCCCCGCGGAACCCCGGCTGGTCGCTCAGATGATAGGGTGAGATGTAAAACATATTCGGATAGGTCCCGGGGATGGTGCCGGCGCGCTCTCCGATGACATTGACCGCGGTCGCGCCCAGAGCCAGCGCGAAAAACAGCAGGACCGAGCCGCCGAACGAGCGGCCGTTCCGGCCGGCCAGTCCCCCGAAAAAGCACAGAAAGCTGATAAAAACCAGCAGCAGGTGCCAGGCGAACGCGTGCACGGTCAATGCCGCGTACGGCCGCAGCATATCCTGCGGGTAGATCAGGGCAGCGGCCGCCCCGAGAAATGTGAAACTCCAGAGGAACGTGCAGACCGCGGTCTTCCCGCGTTCCTTCAATGCCGGCAGCGCCAGACACAGATACATCGGCACACTGCAGAGCTGGAACGGGAAATACCACCAGTTGAAAGCGTGGAAGACCACGCGGTAATAAAAGACCTGCTTCCAGATCTCGGAGCAGGCCATAACGACGCCGCAGACGAACAGCACGCAATAAAGCGTGTCTGCCGGCCTGCGGCTTACGATCTTCGCCAAAATGACCGCCAGCGCGCCGCCTCCGAGGGCGGCGGTGATGTGGAACGCTCCGAACATCTGCGGTGCCATCCGTCAGTTCCTTTCCGGGCGCGCCTTACGGCTCGATCCCTCTCTTCCTCCGTGAAACGCGGGCACCCTCGACAGCGAGGATGCATACGACGATCAGGGCCGCCGAGACCGCCATGGATCCGAAGAAGAACAGATCCCGCGACAGCAGAGTCTGGACCTGCGAAAGCTCGGTGATCAGCACCGAGACCGTGTTCGCGGTAATGTGCAGCAGGATAGGCGCTGCGAGGCACCCCGAGCGCTCGCAGACATAAGCCAGCAGAATGCCGACGCCGAACGCGTACAGTCCCTGCACGATGTTCCCGTGCGCGAGCGCGAACAGAAACGCCGAGACCAGCATGGCCGGCAGGAAGCCGATCGTGTCTCGCATCCGCCGGAACGCGAGTCCGCGGTAGACCAGCTCCTCGACGATCGGGATCAGAACTCCAATGACGATGATCTCCACGACGATGCCCGACGAGAAGAGCATGGCCTCGACATTGATAAACGAACTCGACGTTTCGGGAAGACTGCTCAGACTGATCAACTCGTTCCCGAGTAGGCAGGCGGCCGCGCCGAACACGATCGAGAGCGCCACGACGCCTCCCGCCACACGCGGCGGGGCGATGCCGGCGATTCGGCGGTCCTCGCGGTCATTGCTCAGATACAGACCGAGCAGCGGCAGCGTCACCAGCGCCGCGACGGTCATGGCTGGCAGGGTCATCTGAAGCAGCTGCCTCAGCCCCTCGTTCATGAAGGACCCTGCGTCGAAGTTCGTGATATCAAATCCGTTCCGCGCGAGCGGCCCCATCAACGCATAGATCGCGGCCGCGCTCTCCGCCAGACCCTGTGCCAGAAAATAGACAAAGATCGGATAAAGTATGCGCCATACCTGTCTGGGTACGCTGTATCTTCTCACACCTTGCATATCTTTTCGCGCCGAAGCGCTCCTCCTTCAAATGAACAGGCAGCCGGAACGTTTCCGGCTGCCTGTATCTTACCACTCTTTTCGGGCAATGTCACCACGCCCGCCGTGTCTGTCACTCGATCCCGGTCACTTCATACCCGGCCTCGACGACCGCCGCGGTCAGCGCCTCGTCCGTCACCTCCGGGCCGCACTCGACCTGCGCGGTGCCTGCGGCCAGATCCACTTTCGCGGTCACGCCCGCGATGCCGTTCAGGGCCTTCTCGACTCTGCCCTGGCAGTGCTCGCACATCATTCCTTCGATCTTCATGGTCTTCATCGCAATGTTTCCTCCTTCGCTGATACTCTCTTCCGCAGTCTCTGCGGCTTCTTCCGCAGCCTCCGCTACAGGCTCTTCCGTGGCCGCCGCAGCTTCTTCCGCGGGCTCTTCCACAGGCTCCGCCGCAGGCTCTTCCGCGGCCGCCGCAGCTTCTTCCGTGACTTCTGCGGCCTCTTCCGCGGCCTCCGCCGCAGCTTCGTTCTGCTGCATCCTTGCGAAGAGCGCCTGGCCCGACGCGACGCAGGCGGGTCCCACCATCGTCGGCATCGCCGTTCCGCTCGTCCCGACGGCAGCCTGCTTCACCGCTTCCGCCTCCTGCGCCGCGTTTTCCGCGGCCGGCTTCCGGGTCTCGCCGCGCTTCTTCAGCGGTCGGTCCTTCGAGGCGTCGTGCATCCTAAACAGGTTCAGCCGCAGCGCGTTCATGACCACGCAGAAGCTCGACAGGCTCATAGCCGCAGCGCCGACCATCGGGTTCAGCGACCAGCCCAGCAGCGCCACATAGGCGCCTGCCGCGAGCGGGATGCACAGGACATTGTAGAAAAATGCCCAGAACAGGTTCTGATGAATATGCCGCAGAGTCGCGCGGCTCAGGCGGATAGCTGCCGGCACGTCGGCCAGCGAGCTCTTCATCAGGACCACGTCTGCCGCGTCGACCGCCACGTCCGCGCCGGCGCCGATCGCAATGCCGATGTCGGCCCGGGTGAGCGCCGGAGCGTCATTGATCCCGTCGCCGACCATCGCGACCTTCCCCTGCTCCTGCAGTTCGCGGATCACAGCCTCCTTCCCGTCGGGCAGCACGCCGGCGATCACTTCGTCCACGCCTGCCTGCGCGCCGATGGCGCGGGCGGTCCGCTCGTTATCTCCGGTCAGCATGACCACGCGGATCCCCATGTTCCGCAGCTGACGGACAGCCTCGGAGCTGTCCTCCTTTATCACGTCCGCGACCGCGATGATGCCCGCGGTCTTTCCGTCCTTCGCGAAAAGCAGCGGGGTCTTCCCGGCTTCGGCCAGTGCCTGCGCCGCAGCCTCCGTCTCATCCGTCAGTCCACACTGCTCCCCGATGAAGCTCATACTTCCGCCGAGCAGCACGCTGTCCGCGAGTTTCGCGGTCAGGCCGTTTCCGGGCAGGGCCCGGAACTCCGTCACTTCCTCCGGGGTGAGCCCGCGGGCTTCCGCCTCGGCATTGACCGCCTTCGCGAGCGGATGTTCGCTCTTCGACTCGAGCGCCGCCGCCAGCGCCAGCAGGTCAGCCTCCGTCACACCCTCCGCCGGTACGATGTCGGTCACGCGCGGCTCTCCCGCGGTGATCGTACCGGTCTTATCCAGCACCACGATATCCATCTTTCCGGCCTGCTCCAGCGAGACAGCGGTCTTAAACAGGATGCCGTTCTTCGCGCCCATGCCGTTTCCGACCATGATCGCGACAGGCGTCGCCAGGCCCAGCGCGCAGGGGCAGCTGATGACCAGGACCGCCACGGCATGCGTCAGCGCATTGCCGAACGGCACGCGGACGAGCATCCAGATCACGAACGTGACCAGAGCAATGATAATGACCGTCGGAACGAACACGCCCGAGACCCGGTCCGCGATCTTCGCGATCGGAGCCTTCGTGGCCGCCGCGTCCGAAACCATCTTAATGATCTGCGACAGCGTCGTATCCTCGCCCACGCGCGTCGCCTCGCAGCGCAGGTATCCGGAAGTGTTCGCGGTCGCCGCCGAGACGCGGTCCCCCGGAGCCTTATCCACCGGGATGCTCTCGCCGGTCAGCGCGGCCTCGTTCACTGCGCTGATGCCGTCGACGACCACACCGTCGACCGGGATGTTCTCGCCGGGGCGCACCACGAAGATATCGCCCTTCTTTACCTGATCGATCGGAACCGTCTGTTCGGCGCCGTCCACGAGAATCACCGCGGTCTTCGGCGCGAGCTTCATCAGGCTCTTCAGCGCGTTCGTCGTGCGGCCCTTCGACATGGCCTCGAGCATCTTACCGACCGTGATCAGGGTCAGGATCATCGCCGCGCTTTCGAAATAGAGCCCGTGCGCGTAATGCATGACCATCTGCGCGTCGCCGCCGCGCATGGCCTCCGCCATCGCGAAGAGCACGAACACGCTGTAGACGAACGACGCCATGGAGCCGAGCGCCACGAGTGTGTCCATGTTCGGAGAACGGTGCACCAGGCCCTTAAAGCCGCTCACGAAGAACTTCTGATTAATGATCATGACGATCCCCGCGAGGATCATCTGGACGACGCCCTGGATCACGTGGTTCTCCGCCATCACCGGCGGCAGCGGGAAGCCCGCCATCATGTGCCCCATCGACACATACATCAGGATCGCGAGAAACACGATCGATGTGAGCAGCCGGCGCTTCAGCACCGGGGTCTCGTGATCCTTCAGGGCTTCCTCCTCGGCCGCGTAGAGCGAGACGCCTGCGGGGCCGGCGCTTTCGGACGCGCCCGGCGTTCCCGCGCCCATCGCGGGCTTCGGGCTCGCACCGTAGCCGGCGTTCTCGACCGCGGCGATGATGTCCTCGTCGGAAGCCGTTCCCTCAACGCCCATCGAGTTCGTGAGCAGGCTGACCGAGCAGGACTCCACACCGGGGACCCCGCTCACCGCCTTCTCCACGCGCGCGCTGCACGCCGCGCAGCTCATGCCTGTAACGATATACTGTTTCATGTTGTTCTCCCGCGGGCGTTTTTCGACCCGCTCCGTGCTGTTTATTTCATCAGTTTCGCGAGCAATGCCGTCATCTCTTCGATCTTTTCGTTCCGCTCCTCATCCGTCTTCGCGTCCGCGACGCAGGACTTCAGATGCGCGGCCAGAATCTCGGTGTTCACTTTATTCAGGATCGCCTCTGTCGCCAGAAGCTGCGTCGAAATATCGATGCAGTAGCGGTCCTCCTCCATCATGCGGATGATCCCGTCCATCTGTCCGCGGGCGGTCTTCATCAGCCGCAATACTTTCTCTCGTTCTGCCTGCATGGGTTCCCCTCTTCCCTTCAGTGCCTTTCAGTTCCAGACACCCCCCGGGGGTGTGGTGTTATTGTCTCATATCTGCAGCCCTGTGTCAAGAACGGAAAAGAGCCCCGTCCGGGGCTCTCTGATCCGGCGCTTCATGCCCGGGACTTACATATTCTCGACTTCCTTGGCGATATCGCTCCGCATATACTTATTCTCGAAGCTCACCCAGCCCGCGGCCTCGTACGCCTTCTTCCGGGCCTCGCCCAGCGTCTTTCCGGTCGCACACGCGCCGAGCACGCGGCCGCCGTTCGTCAGGTACTCGCCTTCGGGCCCGAACTTCGTGCCCGCGTGGAAGCAGTAATATCCTTCCGCCTCGTGCGCCTTCACGGTGTCGAGTCCGGTGATGACCTTTCCCTTCTCGTACGCGACGGGGTATCCGTCGGACGCGAGGATCACGATGACCGCCGCCTCGTCCGAGAATTCCAGGTCGAGCTCATCGAGCTTCCCGTCGATGCAGGCCTCGAACACGTCGATGATGTCGTTCTTCAGCCGCGGCAGGATGACCTGCGCTTCGGGATCGCCGAAGCGGGCGTTATACTCCAGCACCTTCGGGCCGTTCTCCGTCAGCATCAGGCCGAAAAAGATCACGCCCTTGAACGGACGGCCCTCGGCCTTCATCGCCGCGACGGTCGGCCGGAAGATCTTCTCCTGGCAGAACGCGTCGATCTCGGGCGTATAGAACGGGGTCGGGGAGAAGTTCCCCATGCCGCCCGTATTCAGGCCCTCGTTCCCGTCCTTCGCGCGCTTATAGTCCTGCGACGAACTCATGGTCTTGATGGTCTCGCCGTCCACGAACGACAGCACGCTGACCTCGCGGCCGGTCATGAACTCCTCGATGACCATCTTATTCCCCGCCGTGCCGAACGCCTTATCCTCCATGATCTGCTTCACGCCGGCCTTAGCGGCCTCCATGTCCTCGCAGATCAGCACGCCCTTCCCGAGCGCCAGGCCGTCCGCCTTCAGGACGATCGGGAAGTCCACGGTCTCCAGGTACGCGAGCGCCGCCGCGGGATCCGTGAAGTTCTCGTACTTCGCGGTCGGGATTCCGTACTTCTTCATAAGATCCTTCGAGAATGCCTTCGAACCCTCGAGGATCGCCGCGTTCTTCCGCGGTCCGAACGCGCGGATGCCCGCCTCCTCGAAGCGGTCGATGAGTCCGCCCACCAGCGGATCGTCCATGCCGACGACCGCCAGGCCGATCTCCTTCTCCTTCGCGAACTCCACGAGCCGGTCGAACTCCATCGCCGCGATCGGGACGCACTCCGCAAACTCCGCGATGCCGGCATTGCCCGGGGCGCAGTAAAACGCGTCCACCTTCGGGCTCTGTGCGATCTTCCATGCCAGCGCGTGCTCTCTTCCGCCGCTACCTACCAGTAATACGTTCATGAGTTCTCCTTTTCTCAATGTCAATGCTTCGTCATGCCGCGTCCCTGCCGCTCAGGCATCCGCCCCTGGAAGGATCCTCGTGGTCCTCCCCTCGATCACGACGCGTCCCTGCGCGATCAGGTCGATCGCCTGCGGGAGGATCTGCCACTCGGCTTCCTCCATGATGCGCTGCTGCAGCGCCTTCGGGGTGTCGCCGTCCTGTACGTAAACGGCTTTCTGCAGGATGATGGGCCCGGTGTCCATGTCCTCGTCCACGAAATGCACGGTCGCCCCGCTGACCTTCACGCCGCGCGCGAGCGCCTGCTCGTGGACCTTCAGCCCGTAGTAGCCCACGCCGCAGAACGACGGGATCAGCGACGGGTGGATGTTGATGATCATCCCGGGATACGCGCGGACCATGGCCTCGGGCACCTGCACCAGGAAGCCCGCCAGCACGATCAGGTCCGGCGCGATCTCGTCGATCTTCGCGAGAAGCCCTTCGTTAAACTCCGTGCGCGTCGCAAAATCCTTCGGCGAGACGCAGATGCCCGGCACCCCGGCGTTCGCCGCCCGGGTCAGTGCGTAGGCGTCCGCGTTATTGCTGATCACGCCGACGATCTCGGCGTCACGGATCTTCCCCGCGGCGACCGCGTCGAGGATCGCCTGCAGGTTCGTGCCTCCGCCGGAGACACAGACTAATACTCGAAGCATGATGTTCCTCCGTCGGACCGGCATGCGCCGGCCCGCATGCGCAGCTGTCAGATCAGGTCGATGCCCTTCTCGCCCCCGACGATCCGTCCGACCACCCAGGCTTCCTCGCCCGCCGCGTGCAGCGCCGCGAGCGTCTCGTCCGCCTGCGCGGTGTCGACCGCGAGGATCATGCCGAGGCCCATATTATATGTATTGTACATATCGCGCTCGCTGACGTCGCCGGTCCGGGCCAGCAGCCCGAAAATGGGCGGGACCGGATAGCTGTCCTTCCGGATCTCGGCCCGCACGCCGTCCTTCAGCATGCGCGGGATGTTCTCGTAGAAGCCGCCGCCGGTGATGTGGCTGCAGGCCTTGATCGTGACGCCCGCCTCCGCGACTGCCTTCAAAGCCTTCACATAGATGCGCGTGGGCGCCAGCAGCGTCTCGCCCAGCGTCGCGCCGAGCTCGTCATAGTAGGTGTTCAGCGACTCCGCGCTCATGTCGAAGACCTTCCGCACCAGCGAGAAGCCGTTCGAGTGCACGCCCGACGACGCGATGCCGATCAGCGTGTCGCCGGCCGCCAGCGTGCTGCCGTCGATCATATCCTTCTTATCGACCACGCCCACCGCGAAGCCCGCGATGTCGTAATCCTCCTCCGGCATCATGCCGGGATGCTCCGCGGTCTCGCCGCCGACGAGTGCGCAGCCCGCCTGCCGGCATCCCTCCGCGACGCCCTTCACGATGTCCGCGATCTTCTCCGGAAAGTTCTTCCCGCAGGCGATGTAGTCCAGGAAGAACAGCGGTTCGCCGCCGCCGCAGACGATGTCGTTCACACACATGGCCACGCAGTCGATGCCGATCGTGTCATGTTTGTCCAGGACCATCGCCAGTTTCAGCTTCGTGCCCACGCCGTCGGTGCCGGATACGAGGATCGGCTCCTCCATGTCCTTAAACGCGGCCGCCGAAAACGCGCCCGCAAATCCGCCGATGCCGCCGAGGACCTCGGGCCGGTTCGTGCTCTTCACGTGCTCCTTGATCATTTCGACCGAAAGGTATCCGGCCTCGATATCTACGCCTGCCTTTTTATAATCCATGTGCTCCTCCTGTATGATGTGGGCCGGCCCGCATTCCGCGGACGGCGTCAGTAAAACAGTTTATCCTCGTCGCCTTCGAGGCGCGTGATCATCTTCAGTGACAGCATGCGCTCGTTATACTCCGCCTCGTCCACCGTCACGTGTTCCGGCTCGTTCGCCGTCACGTACAGCTGCTCCTGAAGCTCCAGCGCCTCCTCCAGGCCGCGCAGTGCCGAGAACGGCGCGAACTGCTTCGCCCGCTCGCTCACAGGCATCTTTCCTCTGGGCTTATTCCCCACTCTTATGGCCTCCGATCTGGCGGTTCCGCTCTCTGGTGGTCGCGGCGTCCTCCAGGTTCATCCCCTTTAGGATAGCATTCTTTCCGAATTTTTTCTTTATCTCCAGCACAGCTTTCTG
This sequence comes from Lachnospiraceae bacterium, assembly GCA_017513125.1. GTDB lineage: Bacteria > Bacillota > Clostridia > Lachnospirales > Lachnospiraceae > RGIG5636. Next base: position 123,417 of record JAFWDI010000006.1, read on the forward strand.
CATTTTTCGGTTTTTTTCGACGGACTCGTCCGGTCCGAACAGGCTGTACTGATGATATGTCTCGGGCGCGACCTGGTTCGCGGTAATGTTCACGCGGCGGATCGGAATCTCCGGATCGACGATCTCGCGGTACAGTTCCGCGAGCGCCGGCACCCAGACCGAATCCGCGTCGGTGGGTTCGGGCAATGACACGCTCCCGCTCGCATAGGCCGACCCGAAGCGGTTCAGGGGCGCGCCCGCCGCCTCGGCATGCTCAAGGGCGGTGTGCGAGTACATGACGTACAATGTCATCGAGTCCGTCACCAGCTCCTTCTCCGCGAGGTCCAGACAGAGCAGATCGGTCATCTCCTTCACGATCAGTTCGCCCTCCTCAAACGCGTAGTCGCGCATGAGCACCTGTCCGCTCGAAAGGCTGTTCGACTTCGGCCGGTAGGCCTTGATGTCCGCCATCGTGACCGGCTCGCGGCCCCAGGCGTGATCGATCAGCAGTTCCGCGTCGATCCCGAACACCCGGTACATCAGGTCCTCGTCCGCCTCCGCGATGTCACGCATCGTGAGGATCCCGTAGCGCGCCAGCGTGCGCGCCGTGCCCGGGCCGATCCGCCAGAAATCCGTCAGCGGACGGTGATCCCAGAGCGTCTTCCGATAACTCTCCTCATCGAGATAACCGATAAAATCCTCCGCGTGCTTCGCGGTGATGTCGAGCGCGATCTTCGTCAGATAGAGGTTCGTGCCGATGCCGCAGGTCGCCCGGATCCCGGTGCGCTCGAGCACCGTGTCCATGACCGTCTTTGCGAGCGCGCGGGCGCTCAGCCCGTAGAACGGCAGATAGCTCGTAACGTCGATGAACGCCTCGTCGATCGAATAGACGTAGATGTCGTCCTTCGAGAAAAACTCCAGATAGATCCCGAAGATCTTCGCGGCGTAGTCGACATACAGCTGCATCCGCGGGACCGCGGTGATGTATTCGACCGTTTCGGGGATCTCGTAGACCCGGCAGCGGTTCTTCACTCCGATGGCTTTCATGGACGGGGAGACCGCGAGGCAGATCGTGCCTTTGGAGCGGTCCTTGTCCGCGACGACCAGGTTCGCGGTCATGGGATCCAGCCCCCGCTCGACGCATTCGACGGAGGCATAAAAGGATTTCAGGTCAATGCAGATGTAGGTATATTCACTCATCCGGCCTCCGCGTCCCTTCGCCGCGGGCTCACTCTTCTTCGATCATCTCCTGCAGCATCCGCCCGTAGGCGTCCGCAGCCTTCATGGCCGCGAAGACCTTGTCCGCGTCCACCGGGAACGGCATGTGATGGATGTTTCCGCCTTCCGGGCAGGCCTCGCGCGCCGCGCCCATGAGTTCCTCGTCGGAAATGTCTCCGATGCCCAGTTCTTCGAACGTGACCGGCAGGCCGATCTCCATCAGGAACAGATAGATCTCCTCGAGTTCCTCCTCGGAGGCGTCCTCGAGCATCAGCTGCGTGACGACCCCGAAGGCCACTTTCTCGCCATGATACAGTCCGTGGCAGCCGGGCAATGCCGTCAGCGCGTCGTGAATCGCGTGGCAGGCCGCGAGCCCGCCGCTCTCGAAGCCGATGCCGGACATGTAGGAGTTCGCCTCGATGATCTTCTCGACCGCCGGAGTCAGGGCGCCCGCCTCCAGCGCGAGCTTCGCTTTCACGCCCTCCGCGAGCAATGTCTTATAACACAGTTTCGCGATCGCCTGCGCGGTCAGGGTCGGGGCTCCGCCGGCGGTATTCACCGACTCGGTCAGCGCCGCCGCCCGGCATTCGAAATACGTCGAGAGCGCGTCGCCGATGCCGGACATGGTCAGGCGGACGGGCGACTTCGCGATGACCGCCGAATCCATCAGCACCAGGTCCGGGTTCCTCCCCTGGATGAACTCCGCGACCGTATCTTCCTCGGAATAGACGACCACGAGCCCTGTGCAGGGCGCGTCCGTCGAAGCCGACGTCGGGCAGATGATCAGCGGACGCTTCGTGAAGAACGCGGCCGCTTTCGCGGTGTCCAGCACGGTGCCGCCGCCGACGCCCACGATCACGTCGCAGCCCAGTTCATCGATCTTCGCGACCGCCGCGTCGATCGCGCGGCGCGTGCAGTTTCCCTGATGATGGAAGAAGGCAAACGCGGTGCCTTCCGGGAAGCTCCCCGCGATCATCTCACCGGAGCGCTTCTCTCCGCCCGGCGTGATCATCACGAGCGCGTTCGTTCCGCAGTCCTTTACGTACGCACCCAGCTTCGCGAGTTCGCCGGGGCCCTGAACGTATTTGGCGGGGTTGATCAGAATTTTCGGCATGGGAGGCCTCCTTGTCGGTTTTCAATTTCCGTCGTTTCGACTAATATATTATATTATCAGACGATATTTCAGACCAGACCTTATCATCACCTTATCGCGGCCTGCCGCGAAAAACGTGAAAACCGTTTTCTGCCGAAAGGAGCTCCGTATGCAGATCCGCAAATACTCCGTCCTCGCGAAAAACTTCGCGGGCCCGAAACACCCGATCGACGAGTCTTACGCCGAGCTGCGCTTCCTGCGGTTCGCCGCGGCGGGCGACGAGGAGGGCGCGGCGGCGCTCTTCCGTGAGAAGAAGATGTTCTTCGACGAGCCCTGCGCCGTCGACATGCCCTACGGCCGCTTCGAGGGGCCTGACGGCATCCGCGAGTGCGTCCGGGGGTTCCGCGCGCGCTTTCACGCGGACTCGGCCGAGGTCGTCCCGGTCATCCAGACCCGCTCCGGCGGCCGCTCCGTGACCGAGCTCGAGGTACACTTCACCGTCGACGGCATGATCGAGATGGTGCCGATGTTCGTCGTGGCGGATCTGCGCACGAAAGATCTGCTCGAGGAAGTCCGCGTATACTGCCACTGCTCGTACGTGCCCGATCTGCAGGCCTACCGGAAGCCCATGTTTACGCCGGCGCACCTCGAAATGGGCGATCCCGGGCTGCTCACGGGCGCGGTCCGCGAGTACTACGAGGCCCTGCACCATGTACCCGGCACCGACGTCGCGCGCGTGCTCGCCTGCTGCCAGCCCGACTGTCTGTTCGGCGGCTACACCCCGGTCTCCGAGGAGGAGTACGCGGCTGCCGGCGGCCCGATGACCCCGGAGCGCGTCGCCGCGGCGCAGGCGCATATGAACGAGGCTTATAACCGCATGCGCGAATACATTCCGAGCGGCGTGGGCATGCGCTACGAGACGATCATCGACGACGGCGTGACCGGCATTATCGAATGGGTCCACATCGTCACCGAGAAGGGCCGGGACGAATACAGCCGCATCGCTCTCTCGGGCATCGCGGCCTACGAGCGCGGCGAGGAAGGCCTGCTCTGCTCGATCCGCATCAGCGATTATGCCTGGCTCGAAAAGACCATCGACTGGTCGAAGACCGGCACGACCCTCGAGGAAGCGCAGAAGGTAAATCTCGTGAAGGAATTCCCCGCGGGGTGCGGACGGAAGCCGCAGCATTGACCGCGCCCGGGCTCCCGGGCGGGCCGTACGATCCGCCGGGAGTCCCAGCACACGAAATAAGTTATAAAAACCCACGAAAAAAACTATTGAAATGACTATTTTCAGATAGTAATATGATATTCGAAATTTTATGGTCAGAGTAGGGGCCGCGCGTTAAGTGCCGCAGGATGGGAAGTTGCCTGCGGACGAAGGAACGGAATATCATCCACGTTGCTGCACCCGCTTCCGCTGCCACATAAAGGAATGCGATTTCATAAACCGACCTCCTTTGGTGGCAAAGTCACTCGAGGAGGTTTTTTCTATGAACGAACAGATCACTGCTCCCGCGCCGAGAAAGATCAGCACGAGACTGATCATCTACATCGGCATCCTTACGGCTATCGAGATCGTGCTGAACCGGTTCCTGTCGGTAAATGCATGGAACCTGAAGATCGGCTTTAACTTCGTGCCGATCGCGATCGCCGCCATCCTGTTCGGCCCGGTCTGGGGCGGAGTCGTCGCCGCGCTCGGCGATTTCCTGGGCGCGCTGCTCTTCCCGATCGGCCCGTACTTCCCGGGCTTTACGCTCACCGCGTTTCTGATCGGTATGGTCCTGGGCCTTTTCCTTTATAAAAAGAGGACCGTCGTCCGCACGATCATCGCCGTGGCGATCAACCAGCTGATCCTCGGACTCCTGCTGAATTCACTGTGGATCTCGATCCTGTACGGACGGGGCTTTATCGTCCTGCTCTCGACGCGCATCGTGCAGTGCGCGATCCTGCTGCCCGTACAGATCATCGGCATTCTGATCATCAGCCGCGTCCTGAAGAACTCCATTCCCCGGATCCGCCAGCGCGTGTTCGGAGCGGCCGCAGCCGCGGATACCGCCGCTGCGGGCAGTGTCCCGGCCGATGAGATTCCGGCCGTGATGTCCGGAGCCGACGGTGCGGCGAACGCCGGTGCTTTCGGCACATCCGCAGCCTCCGCAGCGAACGCGCAGACCGCGGCCGGAACTCCGTACGCCGGACAGGGCGGTTCCATGACCGAGCAGGAAGCCATCGCCTACATCGAGAACTTCACCTGGAGCACCTCGAAGCTCGGACTGGAGCGCACGCAGGAGCTCCTCGCGGGGCTCGGAAACCCTCAGAAGAAGCTGAAGTTCATCCACGTGGCCGGCTCGAACGGAAAAGGCAGCACCTGCGCGATGCTGGATCAGATCCTGCGCGAGGCGGGCTACCGCGTCGGTCTTTACACTTCGCCCTATATCGAAGATTTCAATGAACGCATCCGCGTAAACGGCGTGAACATCCCCGGCAGCCGGCTGGCCGAGGTCACCGCGAAGGTCCGCGTGCTCGCGGACGCCATGGAGGATCACCCGAGCCAGTTCGAGCTCGTGACCGCCGTGGGTATGCAGTACTTCTATGAGGAAGGCTGTGATATCGTCGTTCTCGAAGTCGGCATGGGCGGCGAGCTCGACAGCACGAACGCGATCGACGCGCCCGAGGCGGCCGTGATCACGAACATCGGCCTGGAGCACACGGAGTATCTGGGCGACACGCTCGCGAAGATCGCATCCGCGAAAGCCGGCATCATCAAGGCCGGCACCAGCTGCGTCTGCTACGGAAACGACGCGGAAGTCATCGACGTGGTCAGGGAGACCTGCGCGCGGCTGAACGTTCCGCTCACGGTGACCGATCACAATGACGCCGTCATCCTCGAGTCCGGACTCGACGGACAGCGCATCTCCTGGAAGGGACGCGAGTATCAGCTCGCGCTTCTGGGACCTCATCAGGCGCGGAACGCCGGTGTGGCACTCGAGACCGTCGAAGTGCTGCGCGCCCGCGGCTGGGATATTCCCGAGGGAGCCGTGGAGAAGGGTCTGGCGAACGTCAGCTGGCCTGCGCGCTTCGAGCTTCTGAGCCGGAAGCCCCTGTTCATCCTGGACGGGGGGCATAACCCGCAGTGCGCGGAGATTCTGGCGGACAGCCTGAAGACGCTGCTGCCCGACGACGACCGCACTGACGCAGTCCTTCCGAAGGCCGTAGTCATCGTCGGCGTACTGGCGGATAAGGATTATAAGGACATGATCGCTTCGGTCCTGCCCTACGCGAAGGAATTCGTCTGCCTGACTCCTTTCTCGAGCCGTGCGCTGCCCGCGGAACAGCTCGCGGAGTACCTGCGCGCTCAGGGAGCGAAGGCGACCGCGTTCAGCCGTCCTTCCGACGCGGAGATGCAGGGATCCGGTAATCTGTCGCCGGTCTACGGCGAACACGATGAGAGCGAGGCCGACACGGAAGTCATGAAGCAGGCCGTCGCCTACGCGCTCGAGGCCGCCGGTCCCGACGGCGCGGTCGTGGGCTTCGGTTCGCTCTATCTGGCCGGACACCTGCGCAGCACCTGGCAGGCGCTGAACCGCGCCTGATCTGCCGGCCGCTGACTTCCCATTGATCGTCCGGCATTGACCGGCGGCACACAGAAAAAACCGGCGCCCCGGGACGATCCCGGGGCGCCTTTTCATATCCTATCGTTTCGGACGGTCTTACGAAGCCGCCTCAGACAGCTGCACGGATCCAATGCTCGCACCGGAAGCGTCGTACAGATCGATGACCAGCGTGTCGCTGCTGACGGTGATTGCCGCAACGTTCGCGAAATCGACTCCGCGTGCCTCGTAGTAAGGCTCCTCATTAAAGCGAAGTCTGATATCATACAGCGTGTTCTCGCTCGTCGACTCGACGGTCACGTCGATATCCTCATCCGTGTGGATGACTCTTCCGCTCAGTCTGTCGCCGCCCCAGCTCGAGGAGTTCGTATCCGAGCTGTAGAACCACCACAGATCCTCGGTACCGATGTTCGTCAGGTTATAGTTCGCGGTGAACACATCGCCCGCGGGAGCCTCGGCTCCTCCCTGCGCCGCGTTATCGCCGCCGAGAGCCTCATCCAGGCCGCTCTCGATCGTGTCGCCCAGAGTCTCCAGGTTATCGGTCAGGCCGTCCAGCATGTTGCCCAGCGAACCCAGCGAACCGAACTCGAAGGTGCCGTCCACGGTCGCGCCGTTCGTGAAGGTCAGGACGGGGCCGCTCGAAACGGTCGCGGCGTTCTCGCCCTTGATCGTGACGTTATAGAAATACCAGTAATCTCCGTCCTCATCCACGCAGCAGATGTCCCAGGCGTCGTCGCTCGCGGAACCCAGCGTGAATGTGTGGCTCGCGCCGGCTACGATATCCTCGTTCTCTCCCAGCAGGTCGTCGCCCCACTCGGTATCCGAATGAGGAGCGATGAACACGTGGTCGAAATCATAGGACAGACCGTTCGTCAGCTCGAGCGTGGTAGCGGAAGATCCGCCGCCGCACGCGGCAAGGGACATCACCATGACCGCGCAGAGCGCGAGAGCGGTAATGATCATGCCAAATCTTTTCTTCATCTTCTTTCTTCCTCCTTTAATGCAGTAGAAACCTTTCGGAAAGCAAAACCACAGATGTGTCGAGTTACTACGCGATTATAGTAGCACATTCCGTGCGTGCAGCGCAAGAGACCCGCCTTCCCGGAAAGGGAGGCGGGTCCTTGCTTCACAAATCACAACACATTTCCCGTTCACCTTGCGTGACGACGGGACACATTCCGGCGCTTTCTGTTCGTCCGACGGTCCCTGGAGGCTGGGAACCTTGCTATTATTGTCCGCCGGAATGGAAAGGGCGTTATCGCATCAGCTGTTCCACGGTCGCATGCATCAGGTCGCGGAGATCCTTGTCGTCCAGCTTCAGATCGCCGGTCACGACCATCGACGCCATTCCGTGCGCGAAGATCCAGGTCTGCATGAACAGCAGGCGCCGCTCCACCAGGGAGAAGCCTTCAAGATCTTTCATGCGCATCAGGATCCCGTCCAGCTCTTCGCTCTCGAAAAGATCGGTGAAAGTATTGCCCTCGGAGCTCTCTTCCATGAACATCATCTTGAAAAGGTTCTTCTCCGTCCGTGCGAACTCCACATAGTTCATGGCCATGGAGTAGAGCGGATTTCCCGAAGAAAAGCTTTTGCTGAGGATGTCGCCGAAAGTCTTGTTCGCCATCTCATTGATGTCGGACTTGAGCATATCCATGTTCTTATAGGAGCGGAAGATCGGCTGCGTGGAGCAGCCCAGCTCGGCCGCCAGTTTTCTGGCCGTGACCTTGTCAAAGCCTTTTTCACGGCTCATACGGTACGCAGTCTCGACGATCCGTTCTTTGCTGACTTTCACTTCAGGGGGCATAAAACTCTCCACCTTTCCCGGTTTTCTGAGCCCAGTCTAAAACAAACAGGTGTTTTTCGAAAGAAAACACCTGTTTTTTATGCCCTTTCGACTGTTTTAGGAAAGATTTTCGTGACAATTCCCGATATTCTGAAGCCGCCCCGCAGATCAGCGATCCGCCATCCGGCAGGCTTCATCGAAGGAAAGACTGCCGCCGAAAAGGTCGAGCGCGCTTCCCACGGTAAAGTCGACCCTGCCGCCGCCGGCTTCCCGAATCCGGGCAATGTCTTCCGCCCCGCGGATCCCGCCCGCGTACGTCGCGGGGATCGGTGACGCCTGTCCCAGAAGCGCCGCAAGCTCCTCCTCGATGCCCTCCTGTTTTCCTTCGGCGTCGACCGCGTGGACCAGAAACTCATCGCAGTACGCGGACAGATCTTCCAGGGCACGCCCGTCGAGCACCGTATCGGTCATCTTCTGCCAGCGGTCTGTCACGATGACGCAGCCGCGCTCCGTTTTCCGGCAGGACAGATCCAGAACGATATGCTCCCGGCCGACCGCGCGGCGCAGTTCCTCCAGCCGTTCCCGGTCAATGATCCCCTCCCGGAACACATACGAAGTCACGATCACATGGCTCGCACCGGCGTCCAGATACACCGCGGCATTGTCCGCACGGACGCCTCCGCCGACCTGCATCCCGCCGGGCCACGCCGCGAGCGCGGAGAGCGCCTGTGTGCGCGTTTCCTCAAAAAACGCGCTTCCCTCGCGGTTCAGCAGGATGATGTGCCCTCCGGGCAGATCTTTTTCCCGGTAGAGGCGTGCGTAGTCTGCGGCCGGCCGCTCCGAGACGTAATTCTCGCGGGCCTCGTCGCCGCTGTCCCGCAGGCTCGATCCGACGATCTGCTTCACTTTTCCGTTATGGATATCGATACAGGGTCTGAAACGCATCGCTTCCCTCTCCCGGCCGCGCGGGCCGCGCCTTCGAAGCCGTCCTCCGCCGCTATGTTTGGACAGCGGGCCGACTTTGTGTTAGTATATGACGTATCTTACCATAAGGAGCACTCAGATGCGCCAGATATTATTCAGTATCGGAAACATTCATATCTACGGCTACGGAGTGATGATCGCCGTCGGCTTCATCGCGGGCTGTATCCTGCTCTCGAAGCTCGCGAAACGTTACGGAGAAGATTCCGATCTCGCGGTCGGACTCACGCTCGTCTGCCTGATCACCGGAGTGATCGGCGCGAAGCTGCTCTTCTTCCTGACGGTCCTGCCGGATCTCATCGCGCGGCCGCTCTATTATCTGAAAGACCCCGCGAACGGCTTTGTGATCTACGGAGGCCTGATCGTAGGCCTCATCTGCGGCATCCTCTATCTGAAGCGGAAAAAGCAGGATCCGCTCGCCTACCTTGACCTGGCTATGCCCGCCGTGGCCCTCGGCCAGGCCTTCGGACGGATCGGCTGCTTCCTCGCGGGCTGCTGCTACGGGATCGAGACCGACAGCGCCTTCGCGGTCGTGTTCCCCGAGAACGGCCACTCGCCCGCCGGCGTCCCGCTGGTCCCGACCCAGCTGGTCATGAGCGCGCTGGATTTCCTCCACTGCATCGCGCTGTGCGTTTTCCTGGCGAAAGGAAAGCGCCGGACACACGGTCAGGCGCTGGGACTTTACTTCGTATTTTACAGTATCGGCCGGTTCCTGGTCGAGTTCATCCGCGGCGACGCGGAGCGCGGCCATGTAGGCCCGCTGTCGACCTCTCAGTTCATCGCGATCTTCATGCTGATCTTCGGCCTGATCATGTTCTTCCTGCCGAAGATGCTTTCCGGCCGCAGACAGGCCGACGCGGAGAGCTGATCATCCGGCGTTCTCCGGATCCCACGTTCCCTCCGGTTCCATCGTTTCTTCCGGCACCCCGTCCGCTCCCGGACCGGGTGCCGTTTCCGTATTCCGCTGCGTCCCCGCAGTCGATGGGGTCTCTTCGGAAGCAGGCGGTCCGGCGGTCTCTGTCTCCGCCTCTTCCCCTGTCTCCGAAACCTGCGGGGGCTCCTCCTCCGCCGCGCACTCCTCGACGGTCAGATTCGCGAGCCTTCCGACCGCGCGCGGCCGGTCTCCGAATGCCTGCTCATAGAAATCCGTCTGCATGATCAGCTGCGTGCAGTCCAGGCGGTATCCGACGAGCGCGTTCATATCCTGCACATAGCGGGCGGTCTCTTCTTCGCTCATCCGCACCCCCTCCGCCGGCGTGAACGTCCCGCTGAAGCGGTCGTAGAAGCCGCGGTCCGTCAGCCAGCACCGCGACGCGAAGATCACGAGCCCTTCCTCGTCCGAAAGGATGTCCCTGCCCGCGAGCATGCGCGAGTCATACTCCAGCCCCAGCAGGTTCGAGACCGTCGGAAGGATGTCGACCTGACAGCAGGGTTTATCCACGGTCACCGGATCCATGTCCGCCGTCCAGAGGATCAGCGAATTCCGATACACGTCGAAATCGATCCGGGACTCGTCCAGCATGGTCAGATCACCGCCGAATTCGCGTCCCGACAGGTCAGCCAGGATCTCGATCGAGGAATAGGGAATATGATCCGCGGTCGCCACGATCAGCGTGCGGTCCAGTTCTCCTGCCGCCTCCAGGTCCGCGAGCAGCCGCTCGAGCGCGCGGTCGACCTCAATGACCGCACAGGCCTCATACGCCTGCGTACCGTAGCGGCACTGCGCGAACCGTTCGCTGCCCTGAACGAGATCCGTGTAGGCGTCGGTGACGCGGTTGCGGTCATATCCGGTCGAACCGGTGACGTGTCCGCTGACTGTCAGATAATAGACGTAAAAGGGCGAGCCGGGACCGGTGCGGCCCGTGACATTGCCCGGCAGCGCGCGGCCCGAAAGCTCCGGCGGAAGTCCGGCCGGATCCAGATAGTAAGGTGTGCTGTGCGCGATCATGTAACTGTCGAACTGCGGCCACTGCAGCGACTCCGGATCGGCGTAGGTCTCCGCGGCCAGCCCGTGCGTCGAGTAGCGCCACTCCAGCCCGAGGTTCGGGTGCGAAAGCTCGCGGCCGTACATGTTGTAATTATCATGGAAGCCCAGCGTACGGTAGCCCTGCCGCGACAGCTGCTGCGAGAGGGTCATGTATACGTTCGTTCCCTCGTCGCCCGTCGCGGGCAATGTCACGGGCGAACCGTTCTTCGGATACAGTCCCAGAAGCGTCTGGCACTCGCCGCCCGAAGTGCTGCCGTAGTGCAGCGCGGTATAGAAATTCGTGAAGATGAAGCCCTCATGCGTCAGACGCCAGAGCGTAGGGGTGAGTTCCTCATCGATCCCGTAGCCGGAAAAACCTTCTAGCACGAGCTCAATGACATTATACCCCTCGAACATTCCGGTATACGCGTTCGTCTCCGTGGGTGCGGTCGAAAGGAAATACGAAGCCAGCCAGGCTGTGTTCTCGTCCGGGCTGTCCGCGAGGCCGGCGAGATCCGCATCGAGGATCTGCGGCCGGACCGCAGGCGCGGTCTCCTCTTCGGTCCCGGTGGTCTCCTCCCCGTCCGCCGCCCGCTCTTCCGCGGTCTCGTCCCCGGCCGCGTCCGGTCCGCCCAGCATGGAAAAGTCGCTGCTCATCTCGTTCGGAGGCTCGACGACCATGTAGATCTCATCGAGACCGATCGAAGTGATCAGGCCGAGTTCATTGACCTGATCCTCCACGTTCGTGTCGCTGCGGTAGAGCACCGCCGGGGTGAGACCGGTCCCGTAGACCGGCAGCGAAAGAATCGCAAATCCCAGCAGATGAAAGCCGGCGGTCAGTGCCGCGGCATAGAGATATGCGCGCTTCCGGTGCGGGCGCGTGCACTTCGTCAGGCGCTTTCCTCCCGCGATAAAGATGACGGCGGGGATAAACAGGACGATGATGACCGGAAGGCAGGCCTTGAACTGATACCAGATGAGATCGCCGTAGCCGCCGAAGACGTCATTGCCCGCGGCGGTCCGGATCATCGAAACCAGATAGTATGACTGCAGGATGCGGTGCGTCACGATCTCGGCGCCGTAGGCGAACGGCAGCGCGAGCGACAGGACGATCATGACCGCGCGGTTCACTTTCTCAGGGAACGGCAGCGTGATCAGCGTGATGAAGCACCCCGCGGAAAGTGCGAAGGGAATGTAGAGAAATGCCCAGGAAACCCCTTTCCCCATGAACAGGTGCAGGACCAGCTCGGCCCAGACGAAGTACAGCGGAAAAAAGGCAGCCCGAAGGTACATCCTTTTATTCGGGATCTTTTTCAGGGGCTCGGGCATCTTCAAAACAGAGTCCTCCTCAACGGCCGGGGCCGGGGCCGCCCTGGCCGAGCCGGTTGGGGTCGACATAGCCGCCCTGGCCGGGGGCCCGGGGGCCGCTGTAACCGCCCTGACCGGGCATCTGAGGGCCGCCGTAACCGCCCTGGCCAGGCACCTGAGGCCTGCCGTAACCGCCCTGGCCGGGCATCTGAGGGCCGCCGTAGCCGCCCTGGCCGGGCATCTGAGGGCCGCCCGGTCCCTGCGGAATGGGCGCATCCGTGATCGAACCCGCGCGCACCAGGCGGAACGCGACGATAAACATGACGATCACGAAAGCGACAAATGCGACGGTAAGCCCCCCGCCGATCGTCGCGATGAAATCGTAGGCTCCGTGAACGATCGTCGGCACGATCACCGCCAGAAGCTGGTTTCTGCGGGCGCCCGCGCGATCCCCGCGTGAGGCGCACATCTTCGCCTGCCCGTACCAGATACCCATGAACACCGCGAAGCAGGCGTGCCCGGGCACTGCCGTGACCGCGCGGACCGCGGCCGTGGCCATGCCGTACTGCATGACGTAGTTAATATTCTCGAAGAGCGCGAACCCCAGGCTCACGCAGACCGCGTAGACGATCGCGTCGAAGCGGTAGTTGAAAGCAGGGTTCCTCCATGTCGGCAGCTTCATCAGAAGGAACTTAAAGCCTTCCTCGGAAAGTCCCACCACGATAAAGTTCAGGACGATCATATATCCGACGGTCGGATAGTATGAAAACGGCCGGAGGATCAGCTGCCCGATCGTCTCTGTGACGATCGCGCCGAAAGTCGAGACGACGCCGAGCACGACCAGGGCAATGATCAGTGCCGGAGGCTCCTTCTCCACCTTGTCTTTCTTATAAATGTAAATGATCAGCAAGATCGCCGGAATGACCGCTGCCAGGACCTGTCCGATGACGGGCCCGACCAGCGAAAACATATACGGGGTCAGTTTAAACATGGTGTCCTCCTGTTCGGGAACACGCGGCGCTCATGGCCGCGGCAACATCAGCGGCCCATATCCTCCGAGTCGAGCCAGATCGTGAAGGGGCCGTCATTGACCAGCGCGACCTTCATGTCCGCTGCGAACTCTCCGGTCTCGACCGGGACGCCGGAAGCGCGGCACTGTGCGACGATGTATTCGTAGAGTTCATTCGCGCGGTCGGGCGAGCCGGAGCGGATGAAGCTCGGTCGGTTTCCCTTGCGGCAGTCCGCATAGAGCGTAAACTGCGAGACCAGCAGCAGGCTGCCTCCCACCTGATCGATCGACAGGTTCGTCTTTCCGTTCTCGTCCTGGAAGATGCGCAGCCCCAGAAGTTTCTTCACCAGGCGGTCCGCGGCGGCTTCGTCATCGCCCCCGCAGGCGCCGATGAAGACCAGGAAGCCCCGGCCGATCCCGCCGGTGACGCGTCCGTCAATGGTGACGGAGGCGGAGGAGACTCGTTGGATAAGAAAACGCATTCGAAACCTCTTTCACTCAATGTTATAATAAATGAGACGTCATTTATAAATACCGATCTTGCGTGCCATGACCGCGGCGCCCGATCCGGCCCGCAGATCACGTGTTTTAAAAAGGAGCCCCTATGACCATCTGGAACCCCTGGCACGGCTGCCGCAAATTCTCGCCCGGCTGCCGCAACTGCTACGTCTACCGCCGCGACGCCGAGTTCGGAAAGGACTCGAGCATCGTAAAAAAGACGAAGCAGTTCGATCTTCCGCTGAAGAAAGACCGGCACGGAGATTATAAACTGCAGGACGACGGCGAGTACGTCTACTGCTGCATGACCTCCGATTTCTTCATCGAGGAGGCCGACGCCTGGCGCCCGGAGATCTGGGACATCATCCGCGCGAGGCAGGACCTCACGTTCTCGATCATCACGAAGCGCATCCACCGCTTCCGCGTGGGGCTGCCCGACGACTGGGGCGACGGCTGGGACCACGTCCACATCTGCGTCACCTGCGAGGATCAGTCCGCGGCCAATGACCGCCTCCCGATCCTTCTGGACCTGCCCGTAAAGCACCGCAGCATCATCCACGAGCCCATGCTCGGGCGCATCGACGTCGAGACCGCACTGGCTTCCGGAAAGATCGAGTCCGTCACCTGCGGCGGCGAGTCGGGCGAGGGCGCGCGCGAGTGCGATTTCGCCTGGATCCTCTTCTCGATGGAGCAGTGCGTCCGCCAGGGCGTGCGCTTTCATTTCAAGCAGACCGGCGCGAACTTCCGCAAGGGAGACCGCGTGTATCATATCGACCGGAAGGACCAGATGATCCAGGCCGCGAAGGCGGGGGTGGATTATCTGCCGTATTAAGGCATCCTCGCACAGCGGGCTCGTGGTGACCGACCGGTTTTTGCGAGGCCATTGATCGCAATAATGAGAACATCGGAAGCCGACGCCGGTCACAGCGAGCATGCCCGGTGCCGCGGAGCACTGTTTGAGCGCGCGGCTTTCATCTGCATTTGATCATATGAGCCGCGCGCGAGTTTGCGGGAGCGGCGCCGAAATAAGGTGCGCAGCTGTGACAAGGAGGCGACGGTTCGAAGTTTGCGATCATGGCATCGCACTAAAAACCGTCACGCACCCACGACCTCCGCGAACACCTCTCCTATGGGCTCCGCGATGCACAGATCCGCCTGCCGGTCGCGCGACGACGGCACCTTGTTTATCACCACCAGATGCTTCCCCCGGAAATAGTCGATCATGCCCGCCGCCGGGTACACCGCCAGCGACGCGCCGCCGATGATCAGCATCTCCGCCGCGCGGATCGCCTCGACGGACTTCACCATCGTGTCGTAATCCAGCGATTCCTCGTACAGCACGATGTCGGGCTTAATGATGCCGCCGCACGGACAGTGCGGAACCCCGTTCAGATTATAGCCCTCGCGCTTCCCGCAGCAGCCGTCATTGCCCGCAGGCGCTCCGGACACCTCCGGGAAGTCCAGCCACTCGTCCATCGTGAAGAACCTGCCGCAGTCCATGCAGTAGTTCCGGCTGCCCGCGCCGTGGAGCTCGAGGACATTGACCGAGCCCGCCATCTGATGCAGGCCGTCGACGTTCTGCGTCACGACCGCTTTCAGCTTTCCCATCTGCTCGAGCTTCGCGAGCCCGCGGTGGCAGGCGTTCGGCTGCACGCCCTTGATGATCAGTTTATCCCGGTAGAACTTATAGAACTCCTCCGGATTCCGCATGAAGAACGTGTGGCTCAGGATCTCCTCGGGCGGGTAGTCGTACTTCTGGTTATACAGTCCGTCCACGCTCCGGAAATCGGGCACGCCGCTCTCGGTCGAAACGCCGGCGCCGCCGAAAAACACGATGTTATCGCACTCGTCGATCCATTTCTTAAAAGTCTCTCTCTGAATATTCATAACTTCTATCCTTTCCGGACATCGTCCGCATCCGACAGGGATCCTTCCGCGGGCAATGCCTCGTTCCGTTCACGCCGGGCCCGGACCAGTCCTTCGATCGCGCCCGTGATCTTCTGCGCGGCCATAGTCAGCAGCCATGCCTCCGCGACGCTCAGCAGCAGCGTCAAAAGCATCAGCGGGACCACCTCCCGGGCCAGCCAGGGCGTATAAAGCTCGAACACCTGGTAGACGGCCTTATGCTGGAGCAGATAGATCGCCATCGAAAGGCCGCCGAGCCAGCCGAAGAACGCGCCGGACGCCCTCCCCTTCATGACGTAATATCCGACGTCCGCCAGCACGATAAACAGCGAAATGCTCAGCAGATGCATCCAGCCCACATTTTCAGCCGGTATCCGCACCGCGATCAGGACAGCCGTGACCGCCAGCGCGGGGAAGAACACCGCGGGATGCCGCCAATACCGGTAAGCTTTTACGAGAAGCATACCCGTGATCGTCAGGAACAGGAACGCGAACAGGTTCGCGGAACCCGAAAACAGCGCGAGGCCGCCGAATGAGCCGGTGCAGATGCTGACCAGGTACAGGGCCGCGCTGACGATCCAGGTGAGCACGGGCTTCCTCGAAAATGCCTGCAGAATGATCGGGTACAGGAAATACATGATGATGATCGCGCCGAGGAACCACTCGCCCACCTGATAGTAATTCACCGAGAGCGCGTGCGACGGAAACAGCGTCAGGTACCCGTCGATTCCGAGGAACGACCAGATCAGCTTCAGCGGATTTCCCGCATAGAAAAGCGAATGCGAGATCAGCGCGGAGCGGCAATAGAACCACAGAAACGCGATCCAGAACATCGGATAGATCGAACGCGCGCGGCGCTTCCAGAACGTCCACGCCTCGCCCCGGGTCCGGATCTCAGGGTAATTGTAAAAGAGCGCCGCCCCGGATACGAGGAAAAAGATCGCGGACAATGTGATCCCCCAGGTCCCGTTCGCGTACGTCAGGAACGGACGCGGCAGCTCCGGGAATACGTAGCTGCAGAAATGAAATGCTGCGATTCCCAGCGCGCACAGCGCCCGTACAAAATCAAATTCCCTGATGCGTTCCTTCTTCATATGGTCAATGCTTCGCCCCGCGTCACGCGGAAAAACCGCGGGGCTGCGACGACCCCGCGGTTCCTGCGGTCTTCAACCGTTATTTAAAATACTTCACGCCGGACTCGAACACCTTCATATCCTGCTCGCCGATGATGTTCGACGCGACCAGATGTCCCTTCCGCTCGATGTGCGCCATCTTTCCGAAGACGCGGCCGTTCGGGCTCAGGATACCCTCGATCGCGGCGTAGGAGCCGTTCGGGTTCCAGTACTCGTCCATCGTCGGCTCGCCCTCGGGCGTGACATAGCGGGTCGCGACCAGGCCTTCCGCGAAGAGCTTATCGATCCACTCCTGCGGCGCCACGAAGCGTCCCTCGCCGTGCGAGACCGGCGTCACGAAGACTTCGCCGGGCTTCACGCCGGAGAGCCAGGGGGACTTGTCCGAGACGATCTTCGTATAGACCATCTTCGAGATGTGGCGGCCGATCGTGTTATAGGTCAGGGTCGGGCTGTCCTCCGTCTGCGGCTGGATGTCTCCGTGCGGCAGCAGGCCGAGTTTGATCAGTGCCTGGAAGCCGTTGCAGATGCCCAGCGCCAGACCGTCCCGCTCCTCGAGCAGGTTCAGGACCGCCTCTTTCAGCTTTTCGTTCCGGAACGCCGTCGCGAAGAACTTCGCGCTGCCCTCCGGCTCATCGCCGCCGGAAAAGCCGCCCGGGAACATGATGATCTGCGACTGCGCGATCGCCTTTTCGAACTCCTCGACCGACTCGCGGATGTCGTCCGCGTTCCGGTTCCGCAGGAGCTTCACGATCACGTTCGCGCCGGCTTCCTCGAAGGCGCGTGCGGAGTCATACTCGCAGTTCGTGCCCGGGAAGGTCGGGATGAAGACCGTGGGCTTCGCGATCTTCTCGCGGCAGATGTAGACCTGACCGCTCTCGCAGATCGTGTCCTCGCCGACCGGCGCCTTCGCGATGCCCGAGTCGGTACGGAAGATCTTCTCCAGCGGAGCGTTCCAGGCCTTCTCCACAGAGGCCAGGGCGATGTTCACGTCGCCGAACACGAACACCGGCTCCGAGCAGGTCCGGCCGACCGGGCGTCCGAACGCCTCGGACACCGCGGTCTTTCCATGCTTCACCTCGATCAGGATCGAGCCCCAGCCGGGCGCGAAGACTTCTTCCGCGCTCAGCCCCTCGAGCTTCGCGCCGATGCGGTTTCCGAACGCCATCTTCGAGACCGCCTCGGCCACGCCGTGGCGCTGCAGCACGAAGGCCGCCGCCACGCGTCCGCCGGCAATGTCCTTCTCGAGGGCGTCGTACATCTTCTTAATGTTCTCATAATCGGGCATGTCGTTCTCGTCGCGCGCCGCGGGAAGCAGCACGAGACGGTCGCCCGCG
>JAFWDI010000003.1 GCA_017513125.1 Lachnospiraceae bacterium
CGATTTCGGGCAGGCAGCCCGGCGAGCTTTCCGGCAGGCGCTGATGAAAGCCGCGGCGAAAAACTGCGCCGTGCTGCTGGAACCGTGGTATGATTTCCGGGTGGAGCTTCCGCAGACGAACGTCGGGCGGGCGCTGAACGATCTTCAGAATATGGGAGCGCGGTTCGAGGGACCCGAGATCGAGGGTCCGGCCGGCCGCGCGGCGCCCGGGGACGGCGCGCACGCGGAGGAACTGACCGCGGTCATCACCGGGAGCGGCCCGGCGGCGGGTCTCGGAAATTACCAGCAGGAGCTGACCGCTTACAGCGGCGGGCGCGGCAGGATCGACTGCGTGCCTGCGGGGTTCGCGCCCTGCGCGGACGCGGAAGCCGTGATTGCGGAACGTGGGTACGACCCGGAGAGCGACCGCAGAAACCCGGCAGACTCGGTCTTCTGCACGCACGGGTCCGGCTATACAGTCCCGTGGTGGGAAGCCGATGAGAAGATGCACACGCCGGAACCGCGGATCCTGGTGGACGGTTCTGTGGAAACTCCGGGAAACGACGTGGAAAACCGGTCGATTCCCGTGGAAAACCCGGGAACGGCTGTGGAAAATGCCGCGCCGGCGAAGAACAGTTATGACGCGGGCCGCGCGCTCGACGCGGAACTCGAGGCGATATTCCGCCGCACCTACGGATCGAAGAGCGGGTCCGGAAACAGCCCGGACGGAGCCGGCGGCGGGAAGTCCGGAAGCATCCGGAGCACGTCCTACGGCAGCGTTACCTACGGCCGCATGGGCGCGGGCGACAGTCTGGACGTGCGGGCCGCGCAGGCGAAGACGAATACGAAGGCGTCGGTCGAGGCATTGCGCGCGGGGACCGGCGGGGCGCCGGCCCGGAAAGAGTATCTGCTGGTCGACGGCTACAACGTCATCTTCGCCTGGGACGAACTGGCCGAACTCGCGCAGACGAACGTCGACGCGGCACGCATGCGCCTGGCCGAGGAGCTCGCGAATTACCGCGGCTTCCGCGGATGCTCGGTGATCCTGGTGTTCGACGCCTACCGCGTGAAGGGGCATCAGACCGAGTATGTGCGGTGGCACGGCATTGACATCGTCTACACGAAAGAAGCGGAGACCGCGGATCAGTATATCGAGAAGACCGCGCACGATATGTCGAAAAAGTACGCGGTGACGGTCGCGACGTCGGACCGCCTCGAACAGATGATCATCTTCGGGGAGGGCGCGTCCAGACTCTCGTCGCGGGAACTGCAGGCCGAGATCGCACGGGCGAAGGGCCGGATCCGCGAGCGGATCGAGGAAGAGCGCGGGCCGGATCCGAAGCGGCGGCTGCTGGACGAAGCGGAGCTGGCCGACGCGGACACGGAAGAATCATAACTGCCGGCCGGCAGCGGTCGGAAGAGAGGAAATATCATGCTGAGAATCGAACATCTGACGAAACGTTTCGGAGACCACACCGCGGTGGACGACCTGTCCCTGCATATCGCGCGCGGCGAGATCTACGGATTTATCGGCCACAACGGCGCCGGAAAGACCACCACGCTGCGCTCGGTCGCGGGCATCCAGCAGTTCGACGCGGGCGAAGTCCTGATCGGAGGGACGTCGATCGCGGCCGACCCGCTGGCCTGCAAGCGCCGGATGGCCTACATCCCGGACAACCCCGATCTGTACGACTACATGACGGGCATCAAATATCTGAACTTCATCGCGGACGTGTTCGGGGTCAATGCCGACGTGCGCCAGGCGCGCATCCGCGACTACGCGGCGCGCTTCTCGCTGACCGACGACCTCGCACAGCCGATCGCCGCGTATTCCCACGGCATGAAGCAGAAGCTCGCGATCATTTCGGCCTGGCTTCACGAGCCCGAGCTGATCCTGATGGACGAGCCGTTCGTCGGTCTGGACCCGAAGGCTTCGCATCTGCTGAAGGAGATGATGCGTGAACTCTGCGACCGAGGCGGCGCGATCTTTTTCTCGACGCACGTGCTTGAGGTCGCAGAGAAACTCTGCGACAAGGTCGCCATCATCAAGCAGGGCCGCCTGATCCGCTCGGGTACGATGGATGAGGTCAAAGGCGACGCCTCTCTCGAAGAGGTGTTTCTGGAACTGGAGGGAGACTGATGCTGAAGGTCCTTCTGAAAAAACAGCTGACGGAGATCTTCCGGGGGCATTACTATGACGCGAAAAAGAACACCGGCCGCTCGCGCAGCGCGGTGATCGGGCGCTTCATCGCCTATTTCGCCGTCATGGGCGGTGTGCTCGGCGGCTGCTTCACCTTGTTGTCGTCTTTCCTCTGCCCGCCGCTCGCCGCGGCCGGTGCGGGATGGCTCTTTTACGCCATTATGGGCATGATCGCGGTCATTCTCGGCGCGTTCGGCAGCGTGTTCAGCACGTATTCGACACTTTATCTCGCGAAGGACAACGACCTCCTGCTCTCCATGCCGATCCCCGTGCAGGACATCATGATCTCGCGGCTTCTGTCCGTGTACCTGATGGGTCTTTTGTACTCCGGAACGGTCATGGTCCCGGCGTTTCTCGTCGCGGGCGCGAGAGGCATGGGGCCGGCGGGCGCCGTCGGCGGATTTCTGCTGTGGATCCTGATCTCGATCTTCGTGCTCGTACTGTCCTGCCTGCTGGGATTCGGTGTGGCGAAGGCGAGCCTGAAGCTGAAGAATAAGAGCATTACCCGCGCGGCGTTCGCGCTCGTGTTCATCGCCGCGTATTATCTGATCTATTTCCGTGCCCAGATCGTGCTGCGCGAGCTGATCGACCGCGTGTCGGCCGGGGGCGTCACGGTCAGCGGCCCGGCGTGGATCCTCTACGGGTTCGGCCGGGCGGGCGAGGGACGTCCGCTGCCGCTGCTGCTCTGCGCGGCGGTCGTCCTGGTGCTGTTCTTCGTGACCTGGACGGTCCTGAAGCGCACGTTCCTGGATATTGCGACCGCGTCGGGCGCGACAGGAAAGGCAGTGTACCGTGAGCGCCGGACCGAACAGAAGAGCGTGGCGCGCACGCTGCTTTCGCGGGAGTTCGCGCGCTTCACCGGAAGCTCGAACTATATCCTGAACTCCGGCATGGGAAGCATTCTGCTGATCGTGCTCGGAGTCGTGCTGCTGATCAAGGGCGGCGCGGTCATCGATGTGATGAGCTCGATGTTTACGGGCGGAGCGGCTTCCGCGGATCCCGCCTCCGTCGGAGCGGCGGCGGTGATCATGTGCGCGGTGATCTGCCTGGCCGCGGCGGTGAACGACACGGCCGCGCCGTCGGTCTCGCTCGAGGGAAATACGCTGTGGCTCGTGAAGTCATTGCCCGTGACGACGATGCAGATCCTGACCGCGAAACTGAAGATGCAGATGATCCTGACGGGCATCCCGGCCCTGTTCTGCGCGGTCTGCGCGGTCGTAAGGCTCCAGATCGGCCCGGCGGAGAAGGTCCTGTTCGTCGTTGTCTGCGCGCTGAACGTCTGTATGCACGCGCTCTGGTGCCTGATCATGGGCCTGTCGCGGACGAACCTGAACTGGACGCACGAGATCGTCGTGATCAAACAGAGCCTGAACGTGTTTCTGGCCATGCTGGGCGGCTGGATCTGCGCCCTGGTGCTGGGCGGGGGGTTCATGCTGATCGGCCGGATCGTCGGAACGGCGGTCTACCTGGCGCTGGCAGCCGCGGTCTGCGTGGTCCTGTCGCTGATCCTGTTCTCGTGGATCCGGACGCGCGGAGTGAAGATCTTCGACGCGCTTTAAACCGCGCGGCCCGCGGAACGCGCGAATAACGTATGCGGAAAAGCCGTTTCCTTCCGGGGAAGCGGCTTTTTTGGGAAATTCTTAATATCGATTTGACGGATTTTTGGTTTTTCTTTGCTGTATTGGTATTATAATTGGATTAAGAATGACTTAAAATCACTCCGCGGAGAGGAGTATTGTTAGAAGGAGGATAGAAAAGATGATCACTGCACGTGAGAACATCCTGAAGGCATATCGACATGAGAAGCCTTATTGGGTCCCGTCGCAGACGACGGATCAGGACACCTGCATTCCTTCCTGCCTTGAGGAGGGACCTACCGGCCTCGGCATTACCGAGGACGGCTGGGGCGTGCACTGGGTGCTGGATCCGAGCCAGCCCGGTCCGTTTCCGGATGAGAGCTTTCAGGTCCTGACGTTTGACGAGCTGGAGGACTGGAAAGAAAAGGTGGTCTTCCCGGATCCCGAGAAGTACGACTGGGAAGCGGCCGCCGCGAAAGATACCGCGGGCTGGGACCGGGAGAATAAGATCTCTTCTGTCATTATCGTGAACGGCATGCTGGAGCGCATGAACGCTCTGATGGGCATCGAGGATTCGATCACGGCGATCATGGCGGACCCGGAGGACGCGTTCGATCTGCTTTCCGCGATCGCGGACCAGAGGATCGGTTATCTGAAGAAGATCGCGAAGTATTATAAGCCGGATAAGATCCAGTTCCATGACGACTACGGCGCGGTGGACCGCCTGCTGTTCCCGCCGGATGCGTGGCGTGAGGTCATTAAGCCGAACCTGAAGAAGGTCGTCGATGCCTGCCACGACCTCGGCATGATCTATGAGCATCACTCGTGCGGCTTCATCCGCCCGCTGATTCCGGACTTCATCGAGTTGGGCATCGACGCCTGGAACCCGGTGCAGTTCACGAACGATCCGAAGGCGCTCCTGGAGGAGTACGCCGGAAAGCTCACGTTCGTCGGAGGCTTCGATAATCTGCACATCCTCGACCGTATCGGTGCGACGTATGATGAGAAGTACGCGCACATGCTGGAGATGATGGAAACGCTGGAGCCTTACGGCAGCTGGGTGGCGCAGCCGTCCCTGATCGATATGGCTTCGACGGAAGCCCTGATCGACTCGCTGTATAAGGTAAACGCACCGCTGATGGAGGCTGTCGGCATCGAGGCGAAGCGCCCCGAGAACTATCGGACCGAGTCCGTGTACGACACCGCCGAAAACATCGGAGATAAGTAAAAGGACCCCGAAGGGTCCTGAAGGATCAGCTGCGGAACAGACGCCACATCTGTTCGAGGACGCTGACGTCCTGAAGACTGTTTAAGAACGTGACCGCGCCGCCTGCCGGCGCGGTCTCTTCATGCGCCGCGCGCAGCAGCCCGCGCTCTTCGAGTACCTCGCGCAGGTGCCTGGCGGTCCCGTCGCCGCCGTCGAACAGCCGTACACCGCCGCCCAGAACGGCGGCGATCTCGTCTTTCACGTAAGGGAAATGCGTGCAGCCCAGCACGACCGCGTCGATATGTCGGCCGGGGTACTGCGCGAAGTGGCTTACGAGGACCTCACGGACCTCCGGGCCTTCGGTGATTCCCTGCTCGATCAGCTCGACCAGCCCGTGGACCGGGAGCAGGGTCACGTTCGCCTGCCCCGAGAACTGTCCGAGCAGCCGCGCGAACTTTTCAAGCTTCAGCGTGACCGGCGTCGCCATCACGACGATGTTTCCGCCGGGGAACGCGGTCACGGCGGGTTTCAGCGCGGGTTCAATGCCGATCACCGGAAGCTCCGGATGTTCCGCCCGCAGGATCTCGGCCGCGGCGGAAGTCGCGGTGTTGCATGCGATCACGAGCGCCTTCACGTTTTTCCCGATCAGGTGTTCGGCCGCACGCACGCTCAGCTCGCGAATCTGTTCCGGAGTCTTCGTGCCGTAGGGCGCGTTCGCGGAATCCCCGAAATAGATAAAATCTTCCTCCGGGAGCACGCGCACCAGGTCCTTCAGCACCCGGACCCCGCCCATGCCGGAGTCAAAGACCCCGATCGGCGCGACGGGAGAGAGCTCGGTTTTTTCGATGATGTCAGTCATGGTCAGATCCATTCATTGATCAATATCCGGTCCGGACGGCGGATGCCGGCGGCCCCGGGGAGCTCCCGGACGCCGAAGACCCACTCGGCCAGCGAGGCCGGATCCATATCGAACAGGGGCCGGGGCGCGGAATCGGCTTCAGCCGCACCCTGCCGCGCGAGCGAGCCGCCTTCCGGCCCGACGGTCAATGTCCACAGCCCGTCATACAGTTCCAGTATATCATCATGATACTCCAGCGTGAACGTCTGAGGCGCGTCCGAGCGCAGAGGCTTAACCAATTCCGCGGGATCGAGAGGCCGGACCATGATCTTCGGCTGCTCCGGAGCGGGCCGCAGGCCGTGCGCGGTCAGGAACCGGGTGCGCTGCGGCTCCGGAAGGACCAGCTCGCGCACGAGCGCCCCGCCGTCGTCGTTCGGCCAGAAGCAGAGATATCCTCCGGGCAGGACGACGACCTTTCCGTCCTCCGCGGCCATTTCTTCGATCAGCTCGCGGAAATAGCGTTCGTCGCGGACCAGGTAGGTGTCGCGCTCCGCTTCCAGGACCGTCGAGGCGGCTCCGGCGAGTGCGGCGCAGTCTTCCGGCCCGGCGATCCGTCCGGCGGCCGCCAGGGCGTCCGCGTCCGCGGTGAGATAGTTCGTCTGCAGATATACGGTCCGGAAATCGAACGGCAGATACACCTGTTCGTTCGCCGGCATCAGGAAGATGAACGGGTCCTTCCGGGCCGCGCCCCGCGCGAACGCCTCCTTAAGGAGCGAGGCCATCAGGCCGCGGTGCCGGTATTCGGGCAATGTCGATACCCCCACGACATAGTCCGCCCGCACCGTGTTCGGCCGGCCGTGCCGCTGTCCGAACACCACGCTGCAGGGGTCCAGGTGGATCATGGCGGCCAGGCGGTCTGCCTCGCAGCCGCGTTCTGCCGTGCAGACGCGGTCCGCCGCACCGTCCGGAGCCGCGGCTCCCGCAGCTTCACGCTCGGTGACGCCCAGGATGACATTGTCCCCCTTCAGCGTAAAAAAAGCGTCCAGAAACGCCTGCGTGTCCTCGGGAAAGATCCGTTCCCAGAGCGCGCGGGCGAGCGGACGCTCATGTTCGTTTATCTGATGTTCATATGCCATGGCCGGTCCTCCGGCCCGCCGCGTGCCTGTGCCGGCCGCTGCGGTCATTTTTCCTCGATCATGAATTTCTTCACCATCGCGATCGGATAGTAGGACTCCTTCGCCTTCCGCAGGCCCGGAAGCCCCATGTCGTCCTCGCGGTTCACGAGCTCCGCGTCGGGGAACTCGTGGATGAGGAACTCGCGGTTTATCAGCGCGTACAGTCCGCGGATGTCCGCGTTCGCTTTTTCGTTATGGATGATGGCCATCTTTCTCGCGGCATTATACGTGCCCGCCGAGAAAGCCTCCAGCTGTCCGTCGATCACGATGCCGCCCATGTGCGCGTCGAAAAGCGGGAAATCGCAGAACATATCCTCGAGACCCTCGATCTCGGCCTCGATGTGATGTCCGACGTCATCGTCCTTCGAAGCTCTCCAGCGGTCCAGCAGCGCGAACACCTCCGCGCGGTCCTCCGGCCCCATCGAGCGGTACTCCCAGCGGCCCTCGTACTCCTTCAGGAAGGCATTGATATGATTTTTCTTCTTATGATACTTCTTCCCGGGGAGCGTGCGCAGCTTCTCCGCGTCGTAGAGGTAGTCCGCGTAGTCGCGGTTCTCGCTGATGCGGTACTTATCCTCGGGCAGGTCCAGCAGCTCGAGCGCCTCCTCGTCCACACCGTAGATCAGCAGCGGCTTCCCGAGATCCTCGTGCGAGTAGCGTTCGCATTCGCTGAAATAAAACGGCAGGTCCTCCGCGGAGCACAGGGGGAGCGACAGGAACACGTCGTCCTCGTCCGCCATCCGCCAGCCGAGGCAGCGGTCGTCGCAGATGCAGAACTCGGGGTGGTAATATCTGCGCCACAGGTAAGTGTCAAAGACCGTGCTGTCGCAGGTCAGGGTCGGACGCATGTCGAAATAGCGGATAATGCCGGGGATGTCCGAGGCTTCCAGTTTTTTAAAAGTCCATTCGCTCATAACTTCTCTTAAATGGCAGATCGTGTGTTTCAGCGGCCGGTCGAGCCGAAGCCGCCGGCGCCCCGCGCGGTATCGGTCAATGACTCGGTCTCGCGGAACTCCGCGGTCACGACAGGGACGAACACCGCCTGCGCGATCCGTTCGCCGGGCTCGACGGTGCGCGTCTCGCCCGAGTGGTTCAGCAGCCCGACCATCCATTCGCCGCGGTAGTCGGGGTCGATCACGCCGACCTTGTTCGCGGGGGCCAGGCCTTTTTTCGTCGAGAGCCCGCTTCGCGCGAAGACCAGTCCGACGTATCCCTCCGGAATCTCCATCGACAGGCCGGTCGGAATCATCACGGTTTCGCCCGGGGCGATGACCGCGGCTTCGTCCAGGCAGGCACGCAGGTCGCAGCCTGCGGAACCGGCGGTCTCATAGGAAGGGACGACCGCGTTCGCGCGCAGCTTCTTTACTTTCACGGGAATGTTCATAAGCCGGCCTTTCCGGATGCGCGGGCGCCCGCCCGGCGCTGCGTCCGCTGCGGTTCTGCTCCCGCTGCGGTTCCGCGTCCGCCTCTACGTCCGCGGCGTGTTTTCACATAACAGAAGACCCGCGTTCTCACGCGGGTCGAAGAGGCGCAAGCCGGATTTGAACCGGCGATAGAGGTTTTGCAGACCTGTGCCTTACCACTTGGCTATTGCGCCGAATTTTCAGGGGCGATGGTGCGTCCCGCTGACTCCACCGGGAATCGAACCCGGGTTACCGCCGTGAAAGGGCGATGTCTTAACCTCTTGACCATGGAGCCTTACACGCTTTTCAGATCAGGAGACCCTCCTCCCACGTCTTAAGCGGATTAAATCTTATCACATGCCATTCGGTTTGGCAAGAATATTTTCACGAAGCGCCTCTTTTGGTCAGGACCACGAGAACGGTCTTAAACAGGATCTTAATATCCAGCCCGATCGACCACTCGTCGATGTACTGCGTATCGAGCGCGACGACCTCGCGGAAGTCCTTGATATCGCTGCGGCCGCTGACCTGCCAGAGGCCGGTGATGCCGGGCTTGATCGCGAGCCGCTTCATGTAGTGGTACTCGTACTTTTCCCACTCGTCGACGGTCGGCGGACGCGTGCCCACGAGACTCATGTCGCCGAGGAAGACATTGACGAACTGCGGGAACTCGTCCAGACTCGTGCGGCGCATGAACTGGCCGAAGGGGAAGACCCGGGGGTCGTGCTCGATCTTAAACATCAGGCCGTCTTCCACTTCGTTCTGCTCCTGCAGCTGCGCCTTGCGCTCCTCCGCGTCGGGATACATCGAGCGGAACTTATAAAGCATGAAGCGCTTTCCGTTCTTTCCGATGCGTTCCTGCGCGAAGATGACCGGGCCGGGCGACTGCTTTTTAATGATCGGCGCGACGAACAGGTAGATGATGCCGCAGATGGCCATGCCGACGAGCGATCCGGCAATGTCGATCGCCCGCTTCGCAGCCAGCTGGCCCATCGGGACGATGCGCGCGCTGGTCGTCAGCACGGTGTAGCCGCCGAAGCCCTCGACGCGCGTGTTCCGCTGTGCGCTCTCGCTCTGCCAGGACAGCGACATGTGCACGGACAGTCCCATTTCCTTCAGGTGGTCGGAGAAGAACGTGGCGAGCGACCGGTTATCCGGAAGATGGAGGAAGACCTCCTCGATCTCGGTGGAGCGGATGTACTCGAAAATGTCGTTTCGAAAAGCATTAACCGGGATGCCGCGGATCGCATCGCCGCGCATATCACGGTCGACGATCGCGACGGAATCGATGTTATAGCTGCCCTGGCGGCGCTCCTTCAGGCGGGTGAGGACGCCGCGGGCTTCCTCCTCGGTCGTGATGACGAGGATCTGGCGCCGGGCATGGCCGTTGTCCGGGCGCTTCAGGAGCTCCTTTTTCCGGATCGTGCGTCCGAAGAAAATGAACACGGAAGCCAGGACCCAGGTGCAGATGTAGACGAAACGCGGATAGGCGTCGGCCAGTTTAAAGATGTAGAGGAAGACCGTGAACAGGCCGATGATCACGGTCGTAAAGCTGAGTGTCGATATAAATTCGCCGGGAGTCTCGCGGCGCATGATGCCGGAGTAGTTATTGCTCAGGATCGCGAAGAGAAGGATCAGGACCAGGAGAATCAGGCCGGAACGCACGAATCGATCCGAATCCGCAGGGTGGAACGAGCGGAATCGAATCAGCACGGATATGAACATGGCGACCTCAAACAGGACAAGATCAATGAAGATGAAATCCAGATGTTTCGTCCACCGGGTCCGATGATACTGATACATGACGATCCTCAAACAGTCGTAGAGTAACTCATATCAGTATAGCTGTACTTTCAGAAATTTCAATGCAAAGACTTGTAAGCAAATATGAATGGATGCACCGGCGGCGGCGAAAGCGGAGAATCCTTTTGCGAAATATCCCGCGGAGGCTATAATGAGCGTATGGATAACGGCGGGAAAAAACCGGATGATTTTCTGAGGGAGACGGTCACGAACCGCAGCGCGGCGAAGCGCCGGGTGCGGCGGGCCGTTCTTCTGGTGGTTTCGGCTGTGGCTTTCGGACTGATCGCCTGCGTGGCCTTCGTGCTGGCGCGGCCGGCTCTGGAGTCCCGGATCGGCCGGCAGGATCCGGAGATCGTCGAGACGATCTCGCTGCCCCCCGAGACCGAGGCGGAGACCGAAGGACCCGGCGGGACCGAGACGGAGCCCGAAGAGGGTGCGGAGCCGGATGACGGCGAGACGGAGGTCTTCGTGCCCGAACCGACTCCCCAGGAGCGGATCGCTTCGGCGAACAGGGTCATTGCCCGGATCCGCGCCGACGGCACGGAAGGCACGGAAGGGTTTGCGGCCGGGGAGACCGAGACCGCGGGCATCCTGTTTTCGGCGACTACGAGCACCGGTTTCTTCCTCGCGGACTACAGCGCGATGGAGGGCTGCACGAGCTTCGTGGTCACGCTGCGGAGCGGGACCGAGACGCCCGGCACGCTGCGCGGGGCGGACCCGATCACCGGGCTGGCCGTGATAGGCGTGGATCTGGAAGTGCTCGAGCATGCGGGGCTTACCGCGGTCATTCCTGAGACCGCCGGATCGGGGACATTGCTCCCGGGCGAGCCTGTGACCGCGGCCGGTGCGCCTTACGGGCCGGTATATTCGGGCGGCTGCGGGCAGATCGTGTATAATGAGCTGAACATCCCGGCGGAGGATGGGCCGCTCGAGATCCTTCATACGGATCTGTCGCTTTCCGACAGCGGTTTCCTGCTGAATGAGGACGGAGACATCGTCGGATTCAGCACACAGACGCTGCAGCAGAGCGGAGAAGGATATTTTTACGGGCTGTCCGCACTGAGACCGTACATCGAGCGCGCTGCGAACGGACGGCAGATCGCGAGGCTGGGCGTGTATGTGCTCCCGTCGGAAATGCTGGAGGAAGAGGACGTCCCCCACGGTGCGATCGTGGACAGCGTGGTGCTGGGAAGCCCCGCCTATGAGAGCGGGATCCAGGCGGGCGACGTGATCTCGGAAGTGGGCGGGCACACCGTGTTCGACGCGGAGTCGCTGCGGCTGGCATTGTTCTCGCTGACTCCGGAGACGGAGACTGAAGTGACCGTGTACCGGCAGGGGCGCGACGGCTACACCGAACAGCAGCTGACCGTGATGACGGGCGTGCGCTGAGGGCGGAGACACCGCCTTAGAAGGGAAAAGACATCATATGAAACTGATCAGTACGCTGCAGGACGGAGACTGGGTCCGCAGCATTTATCTCTGCAGACAGAAGATGGAAGCGAAGACGAAGGTCGGGAAGGACTATTATTCCCTGACCCTTCAGGACCGCTCCGGCAGCATCATCGCGAAGGTCTGGGACCTTTCGAGCGGCATCGAGGAGTTCGAGGTGAACGACTTCGTGGCGATCGAGGGCGAGGTCAAAACGTTCCAGGGGCACCCGCAGCTGAATATCCGCAGGCTGCGCGTGGCGGGCCCGGGCGAGTACGACCCCGAGGATTTCCTGCCGCAGTCGCAGTACGACATCGGAGGGATGTTCGATCAGCTGAAGAAGTTCATCGAGAGCATCGGAAACGAGAAGATGCGCGCGCTGTGCGAATCGTTCTTCATCGAGGACGAGGCGTTCGCGGCGGAGTTTAAGCGCCATTCGGCGGCGAAGTCCGTGCACCACGGTTTCGTGGGCGGGCTTCTCGAGCACACGCTCTCGGTGCTGAAGCTCTGCGAGTTCTTCACGCGGCGCTACGCGTTCCTGGACCGCGACCTGCTGATTACTGCGGCGATGCTGCACGATATCGGGAAGACGCGCGAGCTCTCGGACTTCCCGGCGAATGACTATACCGACGAAGGGCAGCTTCTCGGGCATATCGTGATGGGCGATCATATGGTGGCGGAGCATATCGCGAAGATCGAGGGCTTCCCGAAGACGAAGGCGGCGGAGCTGCGCCACTGCATCCTCGCACATCACGGCGAGTTCGAGTTCGGCTCGCCGAAGAAGCCTGCGCTGGCGGAGGCGCTCGCACTGCACTACGCGGACAATATCGACGCGAAGCTCGAAACGTTTAAGGAACAGCTGGAAAATGCCGAGCCGGGAGTCTGGCAGGGCTTTAACCGGCTGCTGGATTCGAATATCCGGAAGACGACGTAAGCCGCGGAACGAGGTATATGAAGAAGAACGACAGATTTCACATCGTGATCGAAGATCTGGGCGAAAACGGAGAGGGTATCGGCCGTGCGGACGGCTATACCCTCTTTGTGAAAGGCGCGCTGATCGGGGACGAGATCGAGGGCGTCTGCACGAAGGCGCAGAAGAGCTACGGTTTCGGCCGGCTGCTGCGCGTGGTGAAGCCCGGGCCGGACCGCGTCGAAGCGCGCTGCCCGGTGGCGGGGCCGTGCGGGGGCTGCCAGCTGCAGTGCATGGACTACGCGGCGCAGCTCGCGTTTAAGGAGCGGAAGGTCCGCGAGCACCTCGTGCGCATCGGAGGAATGAGTCCGGAGGAGGCCGACGCGGTGATGGAGCCGATCGTCGGGGCGGAGGATCCCTGGCGCTACCGGAATAAGGCGCAGGTGCCGTTCGCGCGGAAGGACGGGCGCACCGTGTACGGTTTTTACGCGGGCCGCACGCACAGCGTCATCGAGCGGGACGACTGCCTGATCGAGCAGGAGGGCGACGCGGAGATCCTGCGGGCGGTGCGGGACTTCTGTGACGAGGCCGGCGTCGCAGCCTACGACGAGGAGCGCCACGAGGGCCTGCTGCGGCATGTGCTGATCAGGTCGTCGCGCAGCGGGGAGCGGCTCGTGTGCCTGGTGGTCAATGCCGGCACGCGGAAAGCGGCCGAACGCGGCTTCCGGCATCGGCTGGCGGAACTGGTCGGGCGGCTGACCGGGGAGCCGCGGACAGAAGAGGCGGATGCCGCCGGCTGCGGAGCGGGCGCGCTGTGCACGACCGTGACATTGAACCTGAACCCGAACCGGACGAACGTGATCCTCGGCGATGAGACCGTGGTCCTCGCCGGGAGCGGCTATATCACCGAGCGGTTGGACGCGGGGGATCGCGCGCTGGAGTATCGCATCTCCACCCGGTCGTTCTTCCAGGTGAACCCCGCGCAGACCGAGAAGCTGTACGGGACCGCGATGGAGTTCGCGGGACTGACCGGGCGGGAGACCGTCTGGGATCTGTACTGCGGGACGGGGAGCATCTCCCTGTTCGCGGCGCTGCGAGCCGGGCAGGTGCACGGGGCCGAGATCATCGAGGACGCGGTCCGGGACGCGCGGGAGAACGCACGGATGAACGGCGTCGAAAACGCGGACTTCGTCTGCGGCCGGGCCGAGGACATCCTGCCCGCGGAAGCCGCGAAGGGCTGGCGGGCGGACGTGATCATCGTGGACCCGCCGCGGAAGGGCTGCGCGCCGGAGCTGCTGGACGCGGCCTGCGTCATGCGGCCGGAGCGGATCGTGTATGTGTCATGTAATTCCGCGACGCTGGCCCGTGACATTGCCCTGCTGCGCGAAAAGGGCTATGTGCCGCGGCGCGTGCGCCCGGTCGACATGTTCCCGATGACGGTGGGGGTGGAGACGGTTGTCTTGCTTTCCAAGGGAAACATATCGAGTGAAAAGATTCGCGAGGAATTTACTTCTTCTCATTAACTTGAATGATAGTCCGAGTTTGGAGCAGCGTTCAACAGGCGGACCCCGTTTTCGAAGAAAGGAAATAAACGGATGAGTATGATGTGTAAATTATCCGGCCACAAATGGAACGGCTGTATCTGTTCCCGCTGCGGCGAAAAGCGGGATGAGGGGCACGCGTGGGACGGCTGTACCTGCAATGTATGTGGGAAGACCCGGGATGCAGAGCATCGTTTCGAACTGGTCCCGAAAGGCCATTTGGAGTGGGACAGGCAGCGCGAGCGTCACATCCTGCAGCCGAAACATATATTCCGCTGCGCGCGGTGCGGAAAAGAGCGCTTTGAGGAGCACGAATGGACCGGCGAGGCCTGTCAGACAGTCTGCAGGGTCTGCGGAGGAAAGGCCATCATGTTTGGCTCGTACACACGAGAAAAGATGGGCATTTCCCACCGCTGGTCCGGGAATACCTGCAAGGATCATTGCGAGATCTGCGGAGAACCGTATCCCGCGAAACATGTTTACGAGCGGATCCGCAGCGAGGAAGAGCACGGGAGCGGAAAGTCCTACCGGACGCATACGCTGTACCGCTGTTCGATCTGCGGCCACGAATACTGGGACAGTTATGAGCATGACAACTAGGAATATTGCCCGCTTCGGGCTGATCTTGAATGATAGTCCGGATTTGAAGCTGAGTAAAGAGAGGCTTTTGCCATGATTCTGGAAACCGAACGCCTGATCCTCCGTCCGTGGGAAGAGACGGACGCGGAAGACCTGTATGAATACGCGAAAGACACCCGGGTCGGCCCGGTATGCGGGTGGATGCCGCACACCGACACGGAGAACAGCCGGGAGATCATCCGGGACGTCCTGTCCGGCCCCGGGAACTTCGCCGTCTGCCCGAAAGAGACCGGCCGCCCTGCGGGCAGCATCGGCCTGATGGTCGGCGCCGCGAGCAACATCGGCCTGCCCGACACCGAGGGCGAGATCGGCTACTGGATCGCCGTGCCGTTCTGGGGGCAGGGACTGATGCCCGAGGCGGCTGCGGCGGTGATTCGCCATGCGTTCGAGGACGTGGGCCTGGAGAAGCTCTGGGCCGGGTATTTCGACGGCAATGACCGGTCGCGCCGCGTCCTGGAAAAATGCGGCTTCGTCTATCAGCACACGAACGAGGACGTCTACTGGGCGAGGCTGGACCGGAACGTCACGGAACACATCCTGCGGCTGACGAGAGAAGCGTTTCTGGAGCAGTATCGTCCTTAAAAGAATCCTTTTTTCTGACACAAAAAACGGCTGCCGCGCGATCACGCGCGACAGCCGCTTTTGACTAGGAAGAAACGAGAGGGGACGGAAGTCCCCGGGCCGGATCAGTCCGGCACAGGCGCCTTCCGGCGCCGCCGGCATTACCCGGCGATCTGGATCAGATGCTTCTCAGGAAGCTTTTGGGCCTCCTTCTTCGGGACAGTCAGCGTCAGCACGCCGTTCTCGTACTTCGCGGTGATGTCCTCCTCGGTCAGCGCCTCGCCGACGTAGAAGCTTCTCTGCATGGTTCCGGCCCAGCGCTCCTGGCGGATGAGCTTGCCTTCCGGCGTCTTCTGATCCTCATCCAGGCCCTTCGCGGCGCTGATGGTCAGGTAGCCGTTCTCCAGGCCCACGGTGATCTCATCCTTCTTAAATCCGGGCAGATCCACATCCACTTCGTAGTGGTCTTCGTGTTCGTGAACATCCGTCTTCATCTCATGCGAAGCGTGCTTTCCGTACAGCTTCCGGTCAATGTCGCGGAACTCCTTCAGCGAAGGAAGATCGAACCAATCATCAAATAAACTCTCTCCAAAAATACTCGGTACCAACATCACTAACACCTCCTTACAACTGTCATTCTCGTATGTCGTTACGCGAGCTCGGGAGCGGAGGTCCTTTATCTGAGATCCCTGTTCCTTTGTTCAACTCTTATTATATGCAGGTTGTTAGCAATGTCAATAGTCGAGTGCTAATTTTTACGATAAATTTTTTATATGGCAAATTTATAGAAACCAAAGTCAAAAAACAGCGCCCGCGTTTAAGCGGACGCTGTTTCGTATATTACCGTTTCGCGAACTGCGGACCGGGGCTTTCGCGTTATTCGTTTCCGCCCTCAGCCGCAGCTGCAGATCTCTTTTCGCGGTTGCGCTTTGCGCTTCCGATGGCCTCGATCACGAGGATGATCGCCAGGATCGCCATCGCGAGAGCGAACACCAGCTGGAAGACGTGGCCCCACATCGGAGCGGCCAGCGTTCCGGCGGAGAAGCCGACGATCTTGTTCTTGATCGTGATGATCAGGGAAGTCTCGGTCGCGACCAGCATGAAGGCCATCGGGATGTAGAACATCTTATTGTTCTTACCGACATTGCCCAGCCACGCGCAGACGGCCATCAGCGCGATACCGGCGAGCAGCTGGTTCGCAGCTCCGAACAGGCCCCAGATCTGGGACAGGCTCAGTCCGCCGAGGATGCAGCCGACGATGATCATGAACGCGGTACCGAACAGCGGGTGCGCCAGCACCTTGCGGGCGCCGGTCGCGTCTTTCCAGGTCGCCTCCTCTTCCTTCAGGAAGAGCTCGCCGAACATGAAGCGGCTCAGGCGGGTACCGGTATCCAGCGAGGTCAGCGCGAACACGGAGACCGCCAGGGTCAGCAGAGCCGCGATGACGGCGTTTCCATGGAACATGGCCGCGATGCCCTGCGCGAACGCGGTCGCGGGGGAGCCGAGGTCAGCCGAGTAACCGGTCGAGATCATACCGACGGCGATCAGGGAGATGACGCCGAGCGCGGACTCGATCAGCATGGAGCCGTAGCCGATGGTCTTCGCGTGCTTCTCGTTCGACAGCTGCTTCGAAGAAGTACCGGTCGCGATCAGCGAGTGGAAGCCCGAGCAGGCGCCGCAGGCCACGGTGATGAACAGGGTCGGGAACAGCGGTCCGATACCGGTCGTCCAGCCGTTGAAGGCCGGCAGCTGGAAGGTCGCGCTGCGGGAAGCCGCCGCGTAGATGATACCGAAGATGGCGACGGCCATCATCGCGTACAGCAGGAAGCTGGACAGATAGTCACGCGGCTGCAGCATGATCCAGACGGGGATCAGCGAGGCGATGGCAATGTAGACGCCGATGATGATGATCCAGGCCGTGCGGCTGATCGCGATACCGACGTTCAGGCCGATGACCAGCGCGACGACGATGCCGATGATGCCGATCACGGTCGCGGGACCGGTCTTCAGGCCGGCCTTGTTCGTGATGATGCCGTAGATGATCGCCAGCAGGATGAACAGGACCGAGACCATGGCGGTCGTCTGGTTATTGTTCGGGTGAAGGACCAGACCCAGCTGTCCGGCGTCGGGGGCGGTGAAGAACGTGCCCGCGACGACGTTGACGAACGAAGCGATGACCAGGATCAGGACCAGCAGCGCGAAGATGATGAACAGCTTCTGCGCGCGGGGACCCATCGAATCCTTAATGATCTCGCCGACCGACTTACCGTCGTGGCGGACCGACGCGAACAGGGAACCGAAGTCCTGCAGGCCGCCGAAGAAGATGCCGCCGACCACGCACCACAGGAATACGGGTACCCAGCCGAAAACGGAAGCCTGGATCGGGCCGTTGATCGGGCCGGCGCCGGCGATCGATGAGAAGTGGTGTCCCATCAGGACCGCGGGCGGCGCGGCGACGTAGTCAACGCCGTCTTCCATGGTCTGAGCGGGGGTCTTGCGATTGGGATCCACGCCCCACTGCTTGGCGAGCCACGAGCCATAGGTAAAGTAACCGATGAGCAGGAGCACGACCGCAGCGATGATAATTAATAATGCTGTCATGGTGTTTCCTCCTTTTACTAATCGCAGGGGCGTTATGTCTCTGCGTTATTAACGAAGATATTCTGCATGGACTTCTTCATCATATCGCCCATGTAGTTATGGATGACGGTCTCCGTCGAGAGCTCGCAGGCGATCACGCGGTAGTGGCTGTAGCCCTGAAGACCCATCTTATATGTCTTCGAACGGCGGGCCTTCTTCAGGCGCTTCGCGGCCTCCGGGGTGATCCGGTCCGCCACGATGTACAGCGTCACGTCCGAGTTCCGATGATCCGGGATCGGCCGGACCTGCGCCATGCCGTCCTCCCAGGCACGCTCCTCGAACTGCCCGTATAGCTCGGGGGTGAGCTCCTCCGCCTCGGCGAAGTAGACGTACTCGTTCGAAAACTGCTCCGCGAACTTCGCTTTCTTAATAAGGAAGTAATGTTCGTTATGCAGGTGGAAGACCGCGGTCGCCGCGAAAGGCTCGGCCGGGGTCTCGCGGTCGATGTTATAGTACCGGACGAATTCCGCCAGCAGCGCGTCCAATGCCTCTTCTCTGGTCATGCCCGTCCTCCCTGTCCGCCGGCGGAGTCTGCGGGCTGTTTCGCCCCGGACTTATTATGGCGCGCGTGATGCGCCTTCTCCGGTTCGGGCGGTGCCACGCCGAACGCCGCGTGCGGAAGCTTTTCCTGCAGCTCCTCCATCAGGAGCCGTGCGGCCTTCACGCCGGGGAGCTGGATCTGCGCGAGTTCTGTCTCCGGTCCGTCTGCGCTGTTCGCGCGTCCGCAGAGCACCAGGCTCTCGATCTGGAAGTTCCCCTTTCCGCAGCACATCTTCGCGGGGACCTGCTGGACCCGGCGGAAGAATCGTGTGACCGCGGCGCAGGGGATCGCGTAATACTTCAGCCCGGCGCGGAAGAACAGATGGTCCGAGCCCACGCGAAAGACGCCGACCGCGTGTGCGGCGCGGTATTCTTTCGTGAGGGTCTCATCGCCGGGCCATGCCGCGGCCGAACGTGTGTTTTCCGTGACCGGAAGGAAATGCATGCGTACTCCTTTGTGCCGCCGGGGAGATTCCGGCAAAGTATTATTGATTAGTTTATAATATTTTAATAAATAGCGGTATAGGCAATGCCCATACCGCCGATAGAAAACAAAGAATATCTAAACCAAAAACATAAGCAAGCGCTTATAAAGCGCCTACAGGCGGATCCCTTCCATCGTGATCCGGTCGAAAAACAGCACCTTCTTAAGCCCGAAGACCACGTCCTCGTCGATCTCCAGCTTATAGGGCGGGAGAAGGACCTCGCCGGCGGGTTCCGTTCCGCGCACATACAGCGGCCGCCCGCGGTACCGCTTCTTTTCCTTCAGGTACTCCGCGAAGTCATCCTTCACCAGGCGCAGATAGAGCTCGGTGACTTCGAAATCCGAACTGTTCGAAGACGCGACCTCGACCGAGAGGACGCGCCTTCGTTTTTTCTTCATATATTCATGGAGCTCTTCCGTGCAATAAAACATAAGCGGTTCACGCCTTCGGTACGGCGGGACGGAACATGAGACTTCCGGGGCGGGAGCCTGAGCCGTCAGTGCTTCAGCAGCATCGAGCTGTCCTTCTTCGACCAGTTGTCCATACGGTCCTGCAGCTCCTTCTTACTCTTCTCGTCGGTCTTCATCGCGATCAGCTCATGCGGCATTTCCTTCAGCGCCGCGAACATCTCTGGGAACTTCTGATAAGGAATCGCGATGAACAGCATTCCGTGAGGGTATACGTGCCGGCGGTTCATGCCGTGCTCCATGCCGGTGATCGTGATATTGATCTTTCCCGAAACATAGGGCTCGATAAACATCCACGCGCATGCGAGCACGCCGGAGTTCTTCGTCTCCCAGAGATCGCCGGAGATGTAGCTCGACGCACGCATGATCACATCGCCCTGCTCGGCGGTCGCCACGCACAGGATCAGATCCGGGTCGAACCTGCACATCGACAGCGGCGAGAAGCAGATGTAGTTGCAGGCGCCCTTCACGAGGTTCGGGATCATGTGATAGAGGCGCGCGTTCGCGGCCTGCGTCTTAAACATGCCGAAATCCACGCCGGCCTGGCCGCTCGCGGCGATGCCGGGTTTATCCACCATGCCGCAGATCATCGCGCCGAAGCAGTTCTCGGTGTTCTTCGTGACGTAAAACTCTTTGTGTTCGGTCTGCGCCTTCTTCGCGAACTGGCAGATCGAGAGCGTCTCGTCGACTTCCTTCAGGCCCTTCGGCTTATCGAATGTATACTTCACGCAGACAGGCTCGTACTCCATGCCGATGTCCAGAAGCAGCTGTTTTTCCTTTTTGCTTAACATGTGATCTCCTCCTGAATGCATTATCGGCCGGCGGGGCGGATCCTTCATCCGACCGGGCCGGTTTCTTCCTTTATATAATGATAGCGGGAGAACACTGCTGAGCGCAATGGGTGTTTTTTAAAGGGAATCAATGAGCGGACAGCAGACCGTCCATGTAGGCGTCGACTTTTATCCGTTCGATGGGATCGAGGGAGA
Organism: Lachnospiraceae bacterium; assembly: GCA_017513125.1. Taxonomy (GTDB): domain Bacteria; phylum Bacillota; class Clostridia; order Lachnospirales; family Lachnospiraceae; genus RGIG5636. The sequence goes on from JAFWDI010000003.1 coordinate 20,380, forward strand.
GGAATTTTTCCATGATGTCTTCGGAATCGAAGGATGATGAAAAACTGTCCCCGGAGTAGTCCAGCAAACAGTTCATATCCACATGAAAATATACGGCGATCTTTCGCAGGGTCTTCAGATCAGGCTCCCGCTGACCGCGCTCATACATCCCGATCGCGCTGCGCGACAGACCCAGACGCTCCGCCAGGGCTTCCTGCGTCAGGCCTTCCCGGTCTCTGAGATATGTCAGCGTGGTCTTAAAGCTCACTCCAGTCCCCTTTCTGTGCCGAAGACACGAAACGTGATACATCTGAACTAATTGTATCATTTTCGGCCCGATGCGTTGACACCAAATGGTAGCATTGGCTATAATTGCCACGTATTGTGGCGGAGTGTACGTGTTATAGGAGCATTCCATGAATTCTGAACTCATCAGTACGAGACTTCGGAAGCTGCGGGGAAGCCAGACCCGCGAACAGGTTGCTGAAGCGTGCGGTATCAGTTTGTCGGCGATCATGATGTATGAAAACGGGAAACGGATCCCGAAAGACGACATTAAGATCACGCTGGCGAAGTATTACGGATCCACGGTGGAGGCGATCTTTTTCGAAGGACAAGGTCACGAAACGTGACAAACGTTATCAACAGCGCCGATGCACGGCCCGGCGGGGCGTGTATGAGTGCGATGGTATAGCAACGGTTTTATTTAGGCATGCTTAAGTAAGTAGGAAGGAAGAAGGTCATGAAAAGTTGGGTCAAGAAGGTAGTGAAGGTGCTGGCAGCATTCTTCGCCGTGATCATGTTCGTGGGCGCGTTTATGGCGCTTTCGAATGACGGCGCGGTGACGGCGCGGGCGGAAGTTGGTCAGGCCCCTGACCACACGAAAGGGCTTACCGATAACGGAGATGGTACTTATACGTTATCCCTGAGTGTGACGGGCGAGGCTGAAGTGGAAGTACAAACGGTGGCGCGAGTCAATGTGCTGATCGTCTACGACGAATCGTCCAGTATGACCAGCAATAACGTTACGACCAATCCGAATCGCAACCGTGCTGACTACGCCGAGGACGTCATGCATGATTTTGTTGCCGGCCTGCGCGGTTATCAGACCGGTGACGGCAGTAATATCCAGATCGCTCTGGTGGGATTCGGTCCGACTGCGAACCAGCGATCCGGCTGGACCAGCAATCTTGCAGACAGCGGGCAGGGGCTGAACCGTTTCTTTGACGACGGCGTTGACGGGACAGTTACAGCCGCTCACAACTACAACCAGAACAACGGCACGAACTGGGAGGCCGCGCTGCAGGCTGCACAAACGCTTTTAAATAGCCCGCAGACGGACAGTGACCCGACGTTTGTGATTCTGGTCACTGACGGCGCCTGCACGGCCAGCGGAAACGGCAACAATGCCATTAACCCGAACCAGCCGCCGAACCGTCCCTGGACGGATTTCCGGCCCTTCTATAATGAAGCGCGCAACGAGGCTTTTGCGATCCAGTCGCGCAGCAACACCACTCTTTTCGGCATCTATGCTTACGGCACAGAAGCCGACCTTCTTGACGACCTGATTTATTATTCCAACGAAGGAGCTGACAGGTCCGGCATGAATGGCGGAACTGTTGAAACCGACAATTATTTTAACGCCGGTAACACAGATGCTCTGAATGCGGCCATCCAAAGCATCTTCCAGAAGATCGTGGATGCTATGGGCGTGGGCAGCGTATCGATCACTGACGGAACGACACATAATGTTCAGGTCGGAACGCAGACGGTCGAACTTCTGGAGATCGTACCGAATTCCTTCAACTACTTCTTAGACTTTACGTTGCTGTCTGATGATGGCGGCAATTACTTTATCAATAATGATAATTATAAGGTTTATGTCACGACCAGCGGGACCACAGCGACCTTTACGTGGACAGATTCCGAAAATGTTTCGCGATCTGCAACATATACGATCGAGGAAACAGGGGTAAGTCATGTGAAGGTAAAATGGACGGAAGAGACCGCGCTCTATCCGGCGCCCCCTACCGCCATAAATAACAATGGCACCATTGACTGGGATCTGAACAGTCTGGGAACGTTGCTGAACGGAGTAACATATACGGTGACGTTCGACGTTTATCCCAGCCAGACTACGCTCGATTATGTTGCGGACATCAGAAACGATCCCGGCGAGAACGGTGCCTGGGCAGAGCTTGACCCGGCCATCCAGCAGTATATTACCGTGGATGGTGAGCTGCGGACCAACACGACCGCTTCGGTTACTTACACTGATACGCGCGAGGAGAACCCTCAGCCTCACACATCCTCTTATGAAAATCCCGAACCGGTCGAGAACTCGGCCGTGGAGCAGATGGCCGTATCCAAAGAATGGGACAACCAGCTCGAAGACGAGGGCACATGGGATATACCGACAGAGATCGTCCTTCCTGTGATGCGCGACACGGATGCGCACGGCTCTGTCACGCTCAACGATGATAACGACTGGGAAGATACGGTCTACATTTCTATCGGCATCATGGGCGCTGACGGGAAGCCCCTGGAAGGCGCCGAGGGCCATGATTTCACGTTCTCGGAGATCGACTCGACCTACCAGTGGGAACTCGACGTGCCGACCGTGCACCCGATGCTGATCAACAACGTGCCGACCATGCTCGTCATGGAAGACAAGAACCACCAGGCACCCGAAGGCGCCACCACGTATGAGTTCAACGACAATGTATATTATGTAGATAATGCAGTGACTTCTCTCAGTGCCACGAACGAGCGGCGTTCGAGCGTTAATGTGGTGAAGGCGGTCGATGGGGCTGATGCCCCTGCGGACGCCCGCTTCCCGTTCGCGATCACGGTCGTCAACTCGCTCGCGCCCGAGACTGAACCGACAAACGACCCGGGCCATGACAGCGATTACTGGGTATGGTTCTCGGTCTGGGATGAGAATCAGGCCGCGGTTACCTCCGGCGTTACCGGCGACGGCGTTGTCCATGCCGGCGAAACCAGCAGTTGGTACTACATGCCCAGCGGAAGCACTGCCACCATTCCCATGGGGGCTGGTTACTCGGTTCGTTTAAACAACCTGCCGACCGGCTCGACCTACACCATCACTGAAGGCGATATGCCCAGTGATGCCTTCTCGTTCGTTGGTGCTGAGATCGCGATTATAAAGGGTACGGGAACTTCTACAGCCTCCTTCGAGGTCAACGAAGCGAACCGAGCTGCCTCCGGAGCGATCGAGGAGACCAACACGATTTATCAGGTGACCCTTACCAATGAGTATGCGCTTACTGACATTGAAGTAACGAAGGTGTGGGACGACAGCAGCGACCTGGACGGCATCCGCCCGACCGCGGCTGAGTTTGCCGGAATGCTGACGCTGTCGGCTGACCCTGAGATCGATCTGACCGGTTACAATCCGACAGTAACTGTGGATCCGGATAACGCTGATCAGTACATTATTACCTATACCGGTCTTCCTCGATATTATGTGGGAGAAGGAGATGAGCGGGAGGCTATCGCGTACTCCGTGACCGAGGAAGAGCCCCAGGGATATTACGCCAACTACGCGGATGGAGCTGATTACGCTATAGACGGCGGCATGATCACCAACATCCACGAAATTGAGCTGATTTCGGTTACCGTCACGAAGGAGTGGGATGACGATGATGACTCGGCCCGGCCCGACAGTGTCACGGTCCAGCTGCTGAACGGAAAAGGAGAAGCGGTCGGCGAGGCTGCGCTGAACGCGGATAACGGCTGGACCTACACCTGGGAGAACCTGCCGGCCAGCGCGGGCGAGTATTCGGTGTCCGAAGCCGCAGTCGAAGGATACATGTCGACGATCGCCATGGAGGAGACTGATGAAGGTTACTCCTTCACGATCACGAACCACAACCACGGCTTCACGATCGAGAAGGTTTGGGAAGACGAAAACGATCATGACGGTATCCGCCCCGACAGCGTCACGGTGACTGTGACCGGAACGGTGACCGAGAGCGGAAAGCCTCAGAGCGAGGATGAGATCGAGGTCGTGGAAGTAACTCCCGTGGATGGAGTGGACACCGACGATGAAGAGCCCACGCTCCGCGGAGCCGCCCCTGCCGAGACAGATGCGGAAGACGAGGACGATGCCGCAGCGGCCGCGAATGATGACACCGCCGTGCCTGCGGACGGAAACGACGCGGCGCCTGCGAATGACGACACCGCGCCTGCGGACGGAAACGATGCGGCGCCTGCGAATGACGACACCGCGCCTGCGGACGGAAACGACGCAGCGGCCGCGAATGATGACACCGCCGTGCCTGCGGACGGAAACGACGCGGTGCCCGTGGATGACAATGCTGCGGCGCCCGTGGATGGGACCGGCGATGATCAGGCGGCTGCCGAGGGTGACGAAGCACAGCAGGCAGATCCCACCTTCCGCCTGAAGCGTGCCGAAGATGCGGCCGGCGAAGAGGTCGTACTCTTCAGCATTGATGTCGTGCTCTCTGAGGAAAACGACTGGACAGTTACTCTTACCGAGGAAGATCTGGACATTGACTACGATGGGTACAGCTGGGACGACATCACCTTCACGGTCGAAGAGGCAGGAGTGCCGGACGGCTATGAAGTGTCGTACGAAGAGAACGGCAACCTGGGCGTGACCGTCACGAACACTCACGAGGTTCCCGATCCCGTGCAGGTAACGCTCTCGGCGACGAAGATCCTGAACGGACGCGACCTGCAGGCGGGCGAGTTCAGCTTCCAGCTGCTCGACGCGAACGGCGCCGCGGTGCAGACCGTGACGAACGCGGCCGACGGATCCGTTAGCTTCAGCGCGATCTCTTTCGACAGGGCGGGTACATACACGTACTCGATCGTCGAGATGGCCGGAAACCTGGGTGGCATCACTTATGACACGACGAAGATCAACGTGACCGTGACGGTAACTAATAATGAAGGAACGCTCACGGCGGCAGTCGCTTACTCGACCGGTGACGCGGCGCAGTTTACGAACACCTACGAGCCGGCTGACGCGACGGCGACCATTACGGCCAGGAAAGTTCTGACCGGCCGTGCGCTGCAGGCGGGTGAGTTCAGCTTCCAGCTGCTCGACGCGAACGGCGCCGTTATTCAGACCGTGACGAACGCGGCTGACGGCTCGATCGCCTTCGCGCCCATCACCTACAGCAGCGAGGGAACGTACACCTACACGATCGCCGAGGTCGCCGGCAGTGCGGAAGGCGTCACCTATGACAGCCACCGCTTCACCGTGACCGTGACGGTCGAGGATAACGGACAGGGCGCGCTCGTCGCGACGGTCAGCTATCCGACCCAGCCGGTGTTCTCGAACATCTACGTGCCGCCGATCGTTCCGACGGGCGACCACACGAACGTGATGTTCTACACGGTGCTGGCGCTGGCCGCGGCTGCGGTCTGCGTGGGAACGCTGATCAGCCGCAGAAGAGCCCGCTGATGAAGCGTTGAAGCGTAAAGCCTAAAGACCGACCCCTTTCGGGGAAAGCGGAAATACAGTCCCCGGGCAGGATGAGACCTGCCCGGGGACTTTTTTGTGTCGGAAAAGACGGTATTAAAAATATTAAATATGTTACGGGATATGCATCGGAAATTTATCAAATTTTTAGAACTGAATTGACACGAAAAGTGGAGTACGGCTATAATTACTACATATTGTGGCGAAATGCGTGTATTTGACGTACACAAATTTCCCAAAAGAGACTGCGTAAAGTATTAGCAAAGAGGGAAAGAGCATTATGAAGAGTTGGGTCAAGAAGGTAGTGAAGGTGCTGGCGGCATTCTTTGCCGTGATCATGTTCGTGGGCGCTTTTATGGCGCTTTCGAATGATGGTGCGGTGACGGCGCTGGCGGAAGACGATCCGGATTATTATGTGGTTGATGTCACGAAGGCGACAGAAGATCGCGGTGACGGAACTACTCGGATTTCTCTGAGTGTTACCGGAAGCGCAGAAACGACGCCGGAAACAGCATCAAACGTAAATGTGCTTATTGTGTATGACACGTCTTCCAGTATGACCAGCAATGCTCAGGGGAGCAGTTATTCTCGTGCAGATCTGGCTGAAGACGTTGTGCACGACTTTCTGGACAATCTGGCCTACTATCAGAATGACGCGGGAACAAATATCAATGTTGCCCTCGTAACCTTCGCCAGATATACAAACCAGCATAACCAAGGACAAGGATGGACGACCGATTTAGCGGGTCTTGAAAGTCGATTCAACGATGGAGTTGGCGGAAGCAATCCCCGTTATAACTTCAGTTACAGCGGCAATCAGTCGAACGGCACCAACTGGGATGCTGCGCTCAACCTGGCCAACGAACTAGTCGGAAGCGCTCCGGGCGATGGAGCCACCCCGACCTTTGTCATTATGATGACCGACGGCGCCTGCACGGCGAGTGAAGACGGCAGCAATGCTATCGCTCCGACTAACGCGCAGATCGGCCAGCTCAGAACCTTCTACAACGCAGCGACGAATGACGCCCAGAACGTTGCCGCTGCGTGCCAGGCTACCGGTGGCACATTCTACGGCATTTACGCATATGGCACTGAGGCTGACCTCCTCGACGACCTCATGTATTACTCGGTGAACGGACAGCACCGTGGCAACAACATCAACAATGTTGTTGCCGCGACGCAGGACGCGCCGAATTTCTTCCGCGCTGATAATACCACTGCTCTGAATAATGCAATTGCGCAGATCTTCCAACAGATTATTGAGGCTTTAGGTGTCACCCAGGTACAGATCAGTGATGGTACCACAACTAACGTGACGACTACGTCCGACGTGACAATGGATCTTCTTGATCTGGTCCCGAATTACCAGTATTGGCTCGAAATACCTGTATTCCCGGTCTCTGGCAGTAATAACTACACCTTCACGCGGATTGCAGTTCCGTCAGGTGATGAGGTCGTATATACCGTTGCTGCTGACGGCTCTACCGTAAGCTGGAGCGGCGGAAATGTTACGGTTAATGGTGAAATCATTGCCGCCAGTGGAGGCGGGTACTATCTTAAGTACGAGTGGACGGAGGCGAATGCTCTTTATGATAAAGCGCCCCCTGCAGCACATTTGAATGATGCGGAAACTGCAGTTGTATGGGATCTGAGCACTATTGGCACTTTGCTGAACGGCGTTAATTACATCGTTACTTTCGATGTATATCCCAGTCAGACTGCTTATGACCTCATTGCAGACCTTGAAAATGGGGCTATTCAGTATAGCGAAATCGAAGCCCAGGGACTTGATGAATACATTAAAGATAATGGAGACGGAACCTATTCCCTTTATACAAACACGGTTGAAAACAGCGAAGTCACCTGGATCGATACTCGCGAAGAGCCTGATGAAGACGGAAACTATACGGAGCACACTAATACAATTAGCAGAGTAGATCCCGTTCCTACCGATGCGGACCGAATGGACATCAGTAAGCTTTGGGAGAACGGCATTTCCGATGATAATCGTAATGCGGAACCGATTTCGTTGAAGGTTGCCTATCTGGACGAAGACAGTAATATAGCATATCTCGAGTTCGGTTATAGCTATGTGGACGATGAGGGCGCCACACAGCACGGGGTTACGAATGAAATTGACCTGAATGAAGGCAACAGTTACAGTACTTCCGCGTTTGTTGCGACAGGCCTCATGCGGACGCATACGGCGAGCGGAGCAACGACCGTTGAAATTCTGGATGCCGGCCGCGATTACTGGCTGGTTGAAGTCGGAAATAATTCCTACTATTGGGATTTGATGGCAGAAACCGTCCACCCGATGGTTATTGATGGTGAGCTTACCACGCTGGTTAAGGTGGAGTATTCCGAAGAAGCAGATTCGGAATATCAGACTGCTCTGGCGGCGCTTGGAACAAATGACGTTGCCACAACGGGAAGCGGAGATTCTGCCAAAACCTATTACAATCTTCATACGACTGAAGACGGACATGCCGTTATTTACAGAGCGCTGCCCGCTTCGAGCGGCGAAGGCGCTGCGGCAGCAGCGTCGATTTCGGCGACCAACTACCGCCGCAGCTATATTGACCTGACCAAGGTCGTTGATGCGGGCGATTTTGATGTGCCCGAAGGCACGGTGTTCCCGTTCAATGTTACGATTACAGATGCCGTGGGCGATGATGTCTGGTTCTCTGTACGTGACGGATCGGCCAACGTGTATGACAATACTATTGTCAAGACATCCACACTCGTTATTACCGGTGCGAGAGCAGAGGGCAGAAAGCTGACCTCAGGAACTGCGACCCAGGACGAAGACGGAACGTGGTGGATCGAATATACATATAATGGAACAGAGTACAGGATGCCTACGGGGCCTAACGGCATGATCACGGATCCGGATACCGGTGAGGCATATCTGGGCTATTACACTGGCTACTATTATGCACCGAGTGGTACGGCCATCGGCCTGAGTATTGAGCAGGGATGGAACGTCAGATTTATCAACCTTCTGTCTGATACTACATATTCAATTGAAGAGCTTAATACGGCGTCGGACGAATCACCCGTAGGGTTTGTGTATTCTGGCGCGACTATGGCGGTTGATTATCTGGGCGTTTCCACTGATGCCACCTATGATGAGGACTTTGCTGCCAGAGCGGCAGATGGCGGGCTCAATATTACTGTTGGGGAGGATAACTCCGTTCTTAGCGGTACGATCGAGCACGGCAATACCAGTTATGTGGCCACCTACACGAACTCCATGACTTCCGGCACCCTCACCGCGACGAAGGTCTGGGATGATCTGAACGCGACGGTTTCGCACCCTGCGGTCACCCTCAACCTCGAGCAGTCGACGGATAACGGAAGCACTTGGAGTACCGTTTCGAACTCGACGAAGACGATCCCGGCCAATGCGACCGGCGACGCCCTGACGGTGACCTGGGATAACCTGGCTGTCGTCGACGGACAGGGTAATGAGATCCAGTACCGTCTGGCAGAGACCGAGGTCGCCGGCTACTCGACTGAGATCACGAAGGATACGGAAACTGCGAACCACTATATCGTAACAAACACGCTGGAGGCCAGCTCTCTTACGATCGAAAAGCACGTGGAGTTACCGGAAGGTGATTATACGGGCGTTTCGGGCGAGACCTTTGAGTTTACCGTGACTCTGAAAAATGCTCAGGGAACAGCGCTTACGGACAGCTTTTCCTATGTCATTTATGATGAGGACGATGAGCAGGTGGACACCGGCACGGTTTCCTCCGGCGGAAAGATCGAGCTGGAGGACGGTCAGTACGCGGTGATCGCGAATATTCCTCTGGACACGGAATATTCCGTGGCAGAAACAGCGATCTCCTACTATACGACCACGAGCACCGGCGCATCGGGGACGATCGATGCGGATGGGGCAGAGGCCGTCTTTACGAACACTTATAATCCGAGCCCGGCCACGGTGAGCTTCCCGGTTAAGAAGGTCCTGAGCGTCCCTGAGGGCCTAGACGGACCCGAAGAGTGGGAGTACACGATCAGTGTCGCGGCGGGTACCGGCGCGCCGACCGTGACGACGATGAGCGGAACGGTCGATCAGGATAACGATACGATCACGTTCGGCGACTTCACGTTTAATGCGCCCGGCACCTACACCTACACGGTGACGGAGTCCGGTACGGTGGCCGGCGTTACGAACGACAGCGCCGCCGAGTCCGGAAAGACCGTGACCGTGACCGTTACGGATAACGGCGACGGAACACTGGTGGCGACGGCTTCGTCGACCGAGAACTCGCCGCTGACCTTCACGAACACTTACAACGCCACTCCTGCGACGGTGAGCTTCCCGGTGCAGAAGGTCCTGAGCGTCCCTGAGGGCCTGAACGGACCCGATGAGTGGGAGTACACGATCAGTGTCGCTGCGGGCACCGGCGCGCCGACCGTGACGACGATGAGCGGAACGGTAGACGAGGAGAACGATACTATCACGTTCGGTGAATTCTCGTTCGACACCCCTGGCACCTACACCTATACGGTGACGGAGTCCGGTACGGTGGCCGGCGTTACGAACGACAGCGCCGCCGAGTCCGGAAAGACCGTGACCGTGACCGTTACGGATAACGGCGACGGAACACTGGTGGCGACGGCTTCGTCGACGACGGCATCGCCGCTTACGTTTACGAACAGCTATAACGTCGAGCCTACGACGGCGAGCTTCCCGGTGCATAAGAACCTTGTCGTGCCTCCGGGATTGACGGGACCTGAAGAGTGGAGCTACACGATCAGTGTTGCTGCGATCAACGGTGCGCCGAGCGCAGCGTCGATGTCCAGAACGATCAACCAGGATACGACGAACGGGACGATAACCTTCGGCGATTTCACCTTCGATGCTCCCGGTCATTACACCTATAGGGTGACGGAGTCCGGGACAGTGACCGGTGTCACGAACGACACTGCGGCTTCGACCGGAAAGATGGTGACCGTAGATGTTGAGGACAACGGCCAGGGCGAGCTGGTTGCGACGGTTTCGTCGACCGCGAACGATCCGCTGACCTTTACGAACACTTATGGCGTGGAGCCTGTCAGCGTGGATCCGCCGGTGCAGAAGATCATCACGGGAAGAGACCAGCTGTACGATCAGGGCAACTTCACGTTTGCGATCTCCGGAACGGGAACTGCTGTAGATGGAACTACTACGATTGATGCGCCTATGCCGGAGAACGAAAGAATTACTGACAGCCCGCAGTATCGGCTTCCCAGCACTTCCGGAAGGACCGGCTATTGGTACGAGTTCGGTGAGATCACATTTACGGCTCCCGGAACGTATGTATATACGGTGACCGAGTCCGGAAATGTAGCCGGTGTCACGAACGACAGCGCAGCCTCGGCCGGAAAGACCATCACCTTCACTGTTACGGATAACGGACAGGGCGAGTTGGCAGTCAGCCCGACCACGGACCAGGCCGGATGGACGTTTACGAATGTTTACAATGCGACCGGTTCTGCCATAATCCAGGTGACAAAGGAACTGACCGGACGTGCCTGGCAGGATGGAGAGACCTTCACGTTTACACTGACGGATTCGACCGGTGCCGCTGTGGGCGAGCCGCAGACAGTCACGGCGAATGCCCGGACAGCCAGCTGGACAATTGATTATACACTGGCAGACGTGAGTGCGGCTCCGTACACGTATACCATCACGGAGACGTCCACGCTTCCTGCAGGCATCTCGAACCCGAATACCGTCACGGCCAATGTCGCGTTGACCGATAACGGCAACGGGACGATCGGTACTGTGGTTACGTACACTCCCACGAGTGCAACCATCACGAACCCGTACGTACCGACGCCCACGGATATTGAGATCACCGTAAACAAGGAAGTTCCCACGCAGCCCGCGGGTCTGCCGGATGCAACATTTAATTTCCAGTTGTATACGATCGATGCGGAGGGTGATGAGACGATCATCGACACTCAGTCGATTACGACGGGAGCATCAAACGGTTATAAGGGCAGCGTAACATTTAATGAGGATCATGACCTTGCAGCTCTGCATATAACGCAAGCCAACACGTACACCTATTACGTCAGAGAGGTCATCCCCGCTGAGGCCGACAGGGTACCCGGATACACCTATGACGAAAGAGTCTATAAGGTGGATGTCACCGTACAGGATGATCCCACGACAGGAAGACTGTTCATTCCGGAAAACGGGTATGCTTACAGTATTGTGGATTCCACGGAGACCGCGACGAGTGTCGACATCGTGAATGAGTATAAGGAAGAGTCCGTGAAGGCGACACTGCATGTGACGAAGATCGTCGAGGATCTGTCGCTGAGCGCGCCTGAGAATGCGACATTCACGTTCACGCTGACCGCCGTCGACGGAGCTCCCATGCCTGAGACAGAAGGGCCTGTGACCGTTGAGGTTACTACGGCGCGGAATGAGGAAGGTCAGATCACCGGAGCGGCGGACTTCCCGGAGATTACCTATACCGCGGCCGGAACGTACAACTACACCATTCAGGAGACCGTAACGGATCGTGTGGACGGCTTCACTTACGATGAGACGACCCATAATGTCCGGGTCATCGTGGATGATAACTTCGAGACGGCTGTTCTTGTGGTCGATGAGGAGAATTCGACCCTGGCGGCGACCATCACGAACCAGTATCAGGCAAAAGCGACTGAGACCACGATCGAAGTCAACAAGACGATCAATGACACGACGGGCACTGCGCATGAGACGACGTTTACGTTCACGCTGACCGCCGTAGATGGGGCTCCGATGCCGGAGAACGCAGAGGGGGCTGTGACGTCTTCCGTGACCGGCGAGGGAACGGCTTCCTTCGATGCGATCACCTACACGCAGGCCGGAACGTTTAACTACACGATCACCGAGCAACTGGGTGATGCGGCCGGGTATATCTACGACACGAAGACGTACAGCGTAACGGTAAATGTCACGGATAACGGCGGACAACTTGAAGCTGCGGTAGCCTACAGCGAGCAGGGTTCGACCGAGACGAGCACGTCCCTGACCGTAGAGAACACCTACGATCCCGAGGACGCCACGGCTGCTCTGAGAGCGCATAAAGTGATCGACGATCGGACCGGTCAGGCGCCCACGGCGACCTTCACGTTCGAAGTGATCGACGCTGATGAGAATGTGGTGCGTTCCGCGTCGATCAGCGGCGGCGGATATGTGGACTTCGAAGCCATCACCTATTCGCAGCCCGGCACGTATGAGTATACGATCCGCGAAGTGGCCGGAAATGCGGCCGGATACACCTACGACACCACGACTTATCCTGTGATGGTCACGGTGAATGATAACCAGGGTATCCTTTCCGCGGAAGTGAGCTATGGCGATGCCGAAGAAGCGCTCTTCACGAACCCTTATGAGGCGGAGCCTGTAACGGTGACGCTGACGGCGACGAAGACGCTGACCGGAAGAGAGATGACTGCCGGCGAGTTCAGCTTCATCCTGACCGACGCGAACGGCGAGACCTGCTCGACCGGAACGAACGATGCTTCCGGCGCG
>JAFWDI010000031.1 GCA_017513125.1 Lachnospiraceae bacterium
TCGGAAGGCCGTGTGATCGGGGAGATCGTATATTCGCCGGGCGGCATGGAAACGGTACCGCGCAGCGGCGTCGTGACGGTACCGAGGATCATTGCGACGCGGATCGTGGAGCGCGGTCGGTATACGGTCTACCGCGCGTTTGACGGCTTTTCCGGAAACGATTATCTCGAAGCCTGGGGTTCGCTGGACGACCACCACACGTTTCTGATTCGGATGCCGCTCGAGAGCATTGCCCGGAGCGTGGACATCTCGAACCGTTTCTTCCTGTTCGTCGGCGTGATCGTCACGGTCATCGGGCTGATCGCGAGCTTTCTGTTTATGCGCAGGATCACGAGACCCATCGTGGACCTGACCGGGATCGCCGAAAAGATGAGCGGACAGGATTTTTCCGCCCGCTACCGCGGCGGGTATTCCGGCGAACTCGACGTGCTCGGAACCAGTATGAACACGATGGCGGATAGTCTCGAAAACGCGATCGGGGATCTGAAGGCCGCGAATGAGGAGTTGACGGAAAATCTCGCATACCGTGAGAAGATGGACGGGATGCGCAGTGAGTTTATCTCCGCGATCTCCCATGACCTGAAGACGCCGCTCGCCCTGATCCAGGGATATGCGGAAGGGCTGAAGGAAGGCCTCGCGGACGATCCGGAGAGCCGTGATTACTACTGTGAAGTGATCTCGGACGAGGCGGTCCGCATGAATGCGATGATGCAGAAATTCATTGCCCTGAACGAGATCGAGTACGGCAGCGACGGGCCCGTTCCGGAGCGGTTCGACATCGCGGAGATGCTCGAGTCCACGGCTGCCGCCTATGCTCTGAAGGCGGAACAGGACGGCGTCCGTCTCGAATGCGGTGCGGAAAAGACCGAAGTGTCCGCCGACGAGTTCATGGTCGAGGAAGTCCTGAACAACTATCTGAGCAATGCCTTCCATTACGTTCAGGATAAAGGAGACGGAAAAGTCATCCGTCTGAGCGCCTCGGATACCGGGGAAGGTACGGTCCGGGTGAGTGTGTTTAATACCGGTGAGGGGATCGACGAGGCGGATCTCGGGCGCATCTGGGATAAACTTTACCGCAGCGACCGCTCGCGCTCGCGCGAGTACGGAGGGAACGGCATCGGGCTTTCGATCGTAAAGGCGATCATGGACCGCCACGGCCGGGAATGCGGCGTATATAACACACCGGAGGGCCCGGTGTTCTGGTTCGAGCTCGCGAAGGAGGAGTGCGATGATCGCGATCATTGATTACGACGCGGGAAACATGAAGAGCGTCGAAAAAGCGCTGCAGGCGATGGGGCAGGAGAACACAGTGACGTCCGACCCGGATACGATCCTGTCAGCCGACCGTGTGATCCTGCCCGGAGTCGGCGCGTTCGGCGCCGCGATGACGAGCATCCGCGAACGCGGGCTTGAAGAAGTGATCCGGAAGGTCTGCGCACAGGGAACTCCTTTTCTCGGCATTTGCCTCGGACTGCAGCTGATGTTCGAGGAGAGCGAGGAAGATCCCGGCGTGCGGGGCCTCGGCCTGCTGCCCGGAAAGATCCGCAGGATCCCGGATGCACCGGGGCTTAAGATCCCGCATATGGGCTGGAATTCGCTTCAGGTGACTCCCGGATCACGGCTTATGGCCGGACTGGAGGAGGAACCGTTCGTCTATTTCGTGCATTCCTATTATCTGCACGCGGACGATCCGTCGGACGTGGCCGCGAAAACGTTCTACTCCTGCGAGATCCATGCCGCGGTGGAGCATGAAAATATATTCGCGTGCCAGTTCCACCCCGAGAAGAGTTCGGAGACCGGACTGCATATCCTGAAGAATTTTTGCGAGGTATAACGTGTATACGAAGCGGATCATTCCCTGTCTCGATATCGATAACGGCAGGGTCGTAAAAGGCGTGAATTTCGTCGACCTGCGCGACGCGGGCGATCCGGTCGAAGTCGCGGCGGCCTATGACGCCGCGGGCGCCGACGAGGTCGTTTTTCTCGACATTACCGCGACGAGCGACCACCGCAGGACCGTAGTCGACCTGGTGCGGCGCGTGGCCGAGAAGGTCTTTATCCCGTTCACGGTCGGGGGAGGCATCCGTTCGGTCGAGGACTTCCGTGAGATCCTGCGGGAGGGCGCGGATAAGATCAGCATCAACTCTTCCGCGATCAATGACCCGACCCTGATATCGAGGGCCGCCGAAAAGTTCGGATCGCAGTGTGTCGTCGTCGCGGTGGACGCGAAGAGAAGGGCGGACGGAAGCGGCTGGAACGTCTATAAGAACGGCGGAAGGATCGATACCGGCCTCGACGCGCTGGAATGGATCGAAAAGGCATGGAAGCTCGGCGCCGGTGAGATCCTGCTCACGAGCATGGACTGCGACGGGACGAAGGCTGGATATGACATTGCCCTGACCCGGGCGGTATCGGAGATGGTGAGCATTCCGGTGATCGCCTCGGGCGGCGCGGGCACGATGGAGCATTTCTTCGATGCACTGACCGAAGGCGGCGCGGAAGCGGCTCTGGCAGCATCGCTGTTCCATTATAAGGAAATGGAGATCCGGGACCTGAAAGCGTACCTGCGTGAGCGCGGCGTACCGGTGAGACTCTAGGAGGGGACCATGGCAGCGATCGACAATGACTGGCTCGGACCACTGAGCGCGGAGTTTAAGAAACCGTATTACGCGGACCTGTACAGGAAAATAAAGGAAGAGTACACGACCCGGGTCGTATACCCGCCCGCGAACGAGATCTTTCAGGCGTTCCACCTGACGCCGCTGTCGGAGGTAAAGGTCCTGATCCTCGGTCAGGATCCCTACCACGAACCGGGACAGGCGGAAGGACTGTGCTTTTCTGTGAGCCCGGGGACGGAGATTCCGCCTTCGCTGCAGAATATCTATAAGGAGCTGCATTCCGATCTGGGCTGCTATATCCCGAATAACGGATCGCTGAAAAAGTGGGCTTCGGAAGGCGTGCTCCTGCTGAACGCGGTCCTTACCGTGCGGGCGCATCAGGCAAACTCGCACCGCGGTATCGGCTGGGAACAGTTCACGGACGCGGTCATCCGTGCCGTGAATGAGCAGGACCGTCCGATCGTCTGCATGCTGTGGGGCAGAAACGCCCAGGAGAAAGAAACGCTGCTGACGAACCCGAAACATTTGATTTTGAAGGCGCCGCATCCGAGTCCGCTGTCGGCTTCCCGCGGGTTCTTCGGATGCCGGCATTTCAGCCGGGCGAACGAATTTCTCGCCGCACACGGCAGCTCGCCGATCGACTGGCAGATCGAAAACATCTGAAGGAGGCTGTGATGGGCTTTATCGACATCATTAAAACTATAATCTTCGGCATCGTCGAGGGCATCACCGAGTGGCTTCCGGTCAGCAGCACCGGCCACCTGATCCTGCTGAACGACTTCATGCCGCTGCAGACCTCGCCCGAGTTTTTCAACATGTTTCTGGTCGTGATCCAGCTCGGTGCGATCCTCGCGGTCATCGTCACCTTTTTCCGGAAGATGTGGCCTTTTTCGAGCTATCTGACCGACCGCGAAAGGAAAAAGATCTGGCAGAACTGGCTGAAGGTCATCATCGGATGCATTCCTGCGGCCGTCGCCGGCTTCCTGCTGAATGACTTTTTCGACGAACATCTTTCCGGTACCACGGTCGTGGCGGTCGCACTGATCGTCTACGGCGTGATCTTCATCCTGATCGAGCGATTCAACAAAGACAGAAATTTCTATGTGAACGAGGTCAGCGAGCTTTCGTATTTCGGCGCGTTTCTGATCGGATGCTTCCAAATGCTGGCGCTGGTGCCCGGCACATCGCGTTCCGGCGTCACGATCATCGGAGCTATGCTGCTGGGCGTCTGCCGCTCGGCTGCCGCGGAGTTTTCGTTCTACCTGTCAGTCCCGATCATGCTGGGAGCGAGCGTTCTGAAGATCCACGATTTCGGCCTGCATTTTACAGGCAATGAACTCGCGGTCCTTCTGATCGGCATGGCCGCGTCGTTCCTGGTATCGATCGCGGCGATCCGCTTCCTGATGAATTTTATCCGCACACGCGATTTCAAGCCGTTCGGCATCTACCGCATCATCATCGGTATCGTGATCCTGCTGTATTTCGCCGCGGCGCACTGATCTGTTATGGCATTTGACGGCATTACGGTCGCGGCTTTGGCCGCGGAACTTCATACGCTTCTTGCGGGAGGGCGCATTTCCCGGATCTCGCAGCCGGAAAAAGACGAGCTGCTGATCCTGGTGCGTTCTGATTCGGGGAATCACCGCGTGCGCCTTTCGGCCAATGCCGGCCTGCCCCTCGTCTGCATCACGCAGTCGAACGCCGCGGCCCCGATGACCGCTCCTGCATTCTGCATGCTGCTTCGAAAGTATCTTTCGAACGGACGTGTTCTGGCGGTGCGCCAGACGGGCCTGGACCGCATTCTGAACTTCGATATCGAACACAGAAACGAGCTCGGCGACACCGAGGTGCTGACCCTGATCATCGAACTGATGGGGAAGCACTCGAATATCATTCTGTGCGGCGCGGACCGCGTGATTCTCGACAGCATCAAACGCGTTCCCGCGAATGTGAGTTCGCTTCGCGAAGTGCTTCCCGGAAAAGAGTATTTTACACTGAACACGCGGGATCAGGCGGACACCCTGTCACTGACGCCGGAGATCTTCCGGGACCGGATCGCAGGGCGCCCGGAGCCGCTTGCCAAGGCGCTGAACCGCGGTCTGTCCGGCATCAGTCCGCTGATGAGCGAGGAGCTCTGCGCGCGGGCGGGGCTGGATTCGTCACTGCCCGCGGCATCGTATTCCGATGCGGACCTGGACGGCCTTTACCGTGAGGTAAAGGGATTGGCGGACGCGGTACGTTCCGGAAATTTCTCTCCGTGCATCCTGTACGAAGGAGACGCGCCGAAAGAGTTTTCCGCGGTGGATATGAAGCTGTTTGAGGGCAGAAACACGGCACGCTTCTCTGGTATGAGCGAGCTGATCGAGACCTATTACAGCGAAAAAGGCCGTACGGTCCGGCTGCGCCAGCGTTCGGCCGATCTCAGGCATGTCGTGCAGACCCGCCTGGAGCGCGCGGCGAAGAAGGCAGACCTCCAGCGGAAGCAGCTCGCGGACACGGAAAAGAAGGACGTCTACCGCGTATACGGAGAACTGCTGAACACCTACGGATACAGCCTTTCCGGCGGTGAAAAGTCACTTTCCTGTGTGAACTATTACACGGATGAGGAGATCGAGATTCCGCTGGATCCGAGGCTTTCGGCGTCCGAGAACGCGAAGAAGTATTTTGCGCGCTACGGGAAGCTGAAGCGGACGGCCGAGGCGGTCGTCCCGCAGCTCGCACAGTCCGAGGCCGAGATCGAGCATCTCGAGTCGGTCCGGGCCTCGCTCGAAAGCTCGGAGACCGAAGAGGATCTGAACCAGATCCGCGCGGAACTCGCCGAGGCGGGCTTCCTGAAGGCGTCGGGCAGGAAAGAGAAGAAGCGCCAGGAAAAGAGCGGTCCGCTGCATTTCGTGACCGAAGACGGTTTTCATATCTACGTCGGAAAAAACAATTATCAAAACGAGGAAGTCACGTTCCGCATCGCGAACGGCGGAGACTGGTGGTTCCACGCGAAGCAGGCGGCGGGATCGCATGTGATCGTGAAGACCGAAGGCCGCGAACTGCCGGATGAAGTCTTTCTTCAGGCGGCGGGACTTGCGGGATACTATTCGACCGCCCGCGGCGCCGAGAAAGCGGAGATCGACTATGTACTCCGCAGGGAGGTGAAAAAGGTTCCGCATTCACGCCCGGGATACGTGATCTACCACACGAATTTTTCCCTGAACGTATGCCCGGCGATCCCGGACGGAGTCACGCGGATTTGACGGAAACGGGAGAATTCGGTATAATTTATCGGATATTTACTTACAGGAGTCTGCCATGAGCCAGGATGTGCAAAGCATGACCGGTTTCGGCCGTTATACTGCCGAGAAAGATCAGAAAAAGATCACGGTCGAGATGAAGTCCGTAAATCACAGATATCTGGACCTGTCCGTGAAGATGTCGAAGCGTTTTAACGCTTTCGAGGCGGACATCCGGAACTACATGAAGGACAGCATTTCCAGAGGCAAGGTCGATATCTTCGTGAACTACGAAGACCGTGCCGCCGCGGCCGGGAGCGTCACGTATAACCGCGACGTGGCCGCCCGCTACATGGAGATCTACAGAAAGATGGCGGAGGACTTTTCGCTCGAGCCGGATGTGACGCTGTCGATGCTCGCTTCGTGTCCCGAAGTGATCACGACGCAGACTGCGGATGATCCTGAAGAAGAGCTCGGAGAGCTTTTGATGGAAGCTCTGAAGGGCGCCTGCGCGGTCTTTGTGGAGCAGCGTGCCGCCGAGGGCGGGCGCCTGCGCGAAGACCTGCTCGGAAAGCTGCGGGATATCGCCGGCTATGTCGACGAGATCGTGGAGCGTTCGCCGCAGGTCATTGAGGAGTACCGGACCGGACTGACCGAGAAGATCCGCGCCGTGGTGGCGGACAGGAACATTGACGATTCGCGTGTCCTGACCGAGGCCGCCGTCTTCGCGGATAAGATCTGCGTAGACGAAGAGATGGTCCGCATGAAGAGCCACATCACGGCGATGGAGCAGGCGCTGAAAAAGGGCGGTCCCATAGGCCGAAACCTCGATTTTATTGCTCAGGAGATGAACCGCGAGGTGAATACCACGCTCTCGAAGTCTTCGGACATCGCGCTGAGCGAGTGCGCGGTTAAGCTGAAGACCGAAGTCGAGAAAGTCCGGGAGCAGATCCAGAACATCGAGTGACCGGCGCAGAGCCGGCATGCGGCCGGCCGAAGGAGCTTCTATGGAAGGTAAGATGGCGGTGATCTCCGGGTTTTCCGGAGCGGGGAAAGGCACGATCGTAAGACGCCTGCTGGAGACGTATCCGGAGGATTACGTACTTTCGGTCTCGAAGACGACGCGGAAGCCCCGGAAGGGCGAAGAGGAGGGTGTACACTACTTTTTCGTGACCCGGGAGCGCTTCGAAGAGGAGATCGGGGCGGGAAAGTTCATCGAACACGCGGAGTTTAACGGGAATTATTACGGAACACCGCTGGACTGGGTGACTGCACAGCAGGAAGCGGGAAAAAACGTGATCCTCGAGATCGAGGTGCAGGGAGCTCTTCAGGTGAAAGAGCGCTTTCCCGACGCGGTGCTGATCTTCGTGACCCCTCCGAGCATGCGTGAACTGGTCAGACGTCTGCTGGGGCGCGGTTCGGAAACGCCGGAGGATATCCGGAACCGGCTCGAGATCGCGGCGGTCCGTGAGTGCCGCCTGATGACGGACTATGATTATATCGTGGTCAATGACGATCTGGACCTCTGCGTGGAGGACGTCCGGTCCATGATCGCGGGAACCTATGAGAAAACGGATGTGACCGGGCTGATCGCCCGCATTTCCGACGAGATTCAGAATATACTTGAAAGCGGGGAACTGAAATTATGATGCTTCATCCTTCCTATGTGGAACTGATCGAGAAAGCGAACCAGGAAGTGGCTCCGGGCGAGGAGCCCGTGATCCGCAGCCGTTATTCGATCATTCACGCGACAGCGAAGCGCGCACATCAGCTCGTCGAGGGCGCGGTCCCTCTGGCGGACGGAGATGAGAAAAAGCCGCTGAGCCTGGCGGTGAAAGAGCTGGCCGAGGGCCAGATCCATATCGTGCGTTCCGACGCGCCCTCGATCCTGATGGGCGAGGCGATGGACCGCGAGGGGATCCTCGGCGGTACCGATCAGCTGATCGGCGAGACGGACGTGACGATCGACGAAAGCGAGCTTGTGGGCGGTCCCGGTTTTGCTGAGGACGCTGCGGAAGAGACCGCTGCGGCCGAAGAGGCTCCCGCGGAGGAAGCGGAGTAACGCATGAAAGTGCTGTTCGTCTCACTGGGGTGCGATAAAAACCGCGTCGATTCCGAGAAGATGCTCGGGATCCTCTTAAAGGACGGCTATACCCTGACGGACGACGAACAGGAAGCGGACGTGATCGTCGTAAACACCTGCTGCTTCATCGGGGATGCGGTCGAGGAAAGCATCGACACGCTGATCGAGATGGGCAGGATGAAGACCGAAGGCCGCTGCCGGGCGCTGATCGCCTGCGGCTGTCTGGCGGAACGTTACCAGGACGACTTTTTCGCGGAGCTTCCGGAGGTGGACGCCATCGTCGGAACCGCATCCTGGGACCGGATCTCGGAAGCGCTGAAACGCGTTCTCGCGGATAAGGGCGAAGCTGATGCGGACCCTGCCGCCGCAGACGCGGAGCACCTGCGTTTCTGCGGAGATATCGACCGGCTTCCGGCCGGTACGCATCCCAGGGTCCTGACGACGGGCGGCCATTACGCGTATCTGAAGATCGCCGAAGGCTGCGGGAAGCGCTGCACCTACTGTGCGATTCCCTCGGTACGCGGAGATTACCGAAGTGTCCCGATGGAAGACCTTCTGGCGGAGGCTTCGCGTCTGGCCGCCGACGGCGTGAAGGAACTGATCCTGGTCGCGCAGGAGACTACGCTGTACGGGACGGATCTGTACGGGCGGAAGGCATTGCCCGAATTGCTGGAGAAGCTTTCCGCGATCGAAGACATCCGCTGGATCCGCCTGCTGTACTGCTATCCCGAGGAGATCGACGACGGTCTGATCGCCGCGATCCGGGGAAATGAAAAGGTATGTAATTACCTGGATATCCCGATCCAGCACATTAACGACGGGATCCTCAGGCGGATGGGGCGCCGTACGACCGGCGACGGTATCCGCTCCCTGATCGCGAAACTGAGGGCTGAGATCCCGGGCATCGCGCTCCGCACCACACTGATCACCGGTTTTCCGGGCGAGACGGAGGAGGATTTCGGGGAACTTTGTGATTTCGTCCGGGAGATCCGTTTTGACCGGCTGGGCGTTTTTGCCTACTCACAGGAGGAAGGCACCGCCGCCGCCGTGATGCCGGATCAGATCGATGAGGAAGTTCGAGGCGCGCGCAGAGACCGCCTGATGGAGATCCAGCAGGAGATCTCGCTCGGACGCGGACAGGAGTTCGTCGGACAGACGCTGGAAGTTTTCGTCGAGGGCGAGATGAGCGAGGAAGGCACTGCGGTGGGCAGGAGCTACCGTGACGCGCCCGACGTGGACGGATATGTGTTTTTTGAAAACGCGGGAACGGAGAGCGGACGCTTTGAGCGCGTCCTGGTCACCGCCGCTTCGGAATATGACCTGCTGGGGGTCATGCTTTAGAGGATATACCATGAATCTGCCGAATAAATTAACCTGCCTGCGCGTGGTCATGATTCCGTTCTGCGTATTCTTCCTGCTGACGGACTTCGTTCCGGGGAGCAGGATCATTGCGCTGCTGATCTTCCTGGCCGCGAGCTTTACGGACTATCTGGACGGGCACATCGCCAGAAGCCGGAACCTGGTCACGAATTTCGGAAAGTTCATGGATCCGCTCGCGGATAAGCTGCTGGTCTGCTCCGTTCTGATCTGCTTCGTGCAGATGGGGATGCTGCCGGCCTGGATGGTGATCATCATCATTGCACGCGAGTTCATTATCAGCGGTTTCCGCCTGATCGCGAGCGACGCCGGCATCGTGATCGCCGCGAGCTGGTGGGGGAAGACGAAGACCGTCACACAGATGGCCCTGATCATCGTTATGATGCTCGGGATCCCGGCGCTTCGCATACTGGAGATCATCCTGATGTGGGCTGCGCTGATCCTCACGGTCATCTCGCTGATCGATTACATCGCAAAGAATAAAGAGGTCCTCACGAACGGGGGCATGTGACAGAGGCTGGAGTAGCGAAGGAGAAGGCCGATGCTGGCTGCGATTCTGCTTTTATCCATACTGAAGGTGATCGGCATCGTTCTGCTGATCATCCTTGCGGTGGTCGTCTGTCTGGTCCTGCTGATCCTCTTTATGCCGGTCCGCTGGAAGGTCCACGCCGAGACGGATCACGTGAAAAAGGATCTCGACGTAAAGGCCCGATGGCTGTTCGGAGTGTTTACCTTTACGCTGCGGTATGAGGACGGAGGGTTTCCTTACGCTGTCAAACTGTTCGGACATCAGATCTATCCGAAGAAGGAGGGCTGATGGAACAGTACCGGGAGCATAAAACCGAAGAGAAGGAAGAGACCAGGCTGCAGAAACTGCTGCGTTATTGGGAGGAGTTCCAGAAGCCGGAGAATCAGCGGTCGTTCGAGCTGTTTAAGCGGCAGCTTGCGAAACTGCTGAAGCGGATCGTCCCGAAAAAGTTTCAGGCCGAGGGCGTTCTGGGCTTCGAGGATCCGGCCCTGACCGGGATGGTGTTCGCGGGACTCGCCTCCCTGATGCCGTTCTGCGGGAACTCGCTGAATATCGCGGCGAGTTTCGACGAACCGGTCGTGGAACTGCTGTTAAATGTAAAAGGAAGGGTCCATATCATCTGGATCGCGTCGTTCGTGGTCCGGCTGCTTATGGATAAGAATATCCGGAGGCTCGTGAAAGCCTACCTGAAAAACCGTTGATCGGATACTGAACTGAAAACGATCTGAACCCAGATAACACGCGGAGGAAAGAACATGTCACAGAACACTTTTTCGGAGAGCTTTAATTCGATCCTGAGCGGCATCGACCGCTATGTCTCCAGCCGGACCGTGGTCGGCGAGGCGATCATGCTGAACGAGCGCACGGTCATCGTGCCCATGGTGGACGTCTCGTTCGGCGCCGCTTCCGGCACGTTCGCCGATAAGGGAAACTCGAAGGGCAGAGTCGGCGGCGGCCTCGCGGGCAAGGTCAGCCCGTGCGCGGTGCTGGTCATGCAGGGCGATCTGGTCCGCATACTGCCGGTGAAGAACCGCGACACGCTCGACCGCATCATGGATCTGGTCCCCGAGATCATTAATAAATTCCGCAGCAGAGGAAAAGAAGGCGAGGACGAGGCGATCATCCACGAAGCGTTCGAATCCGCGGGCGAGAGCGTCGAATAACGCTGACCCGGCGTAAGCATCTGCCGTAAAAATTTGATAACCATTTTCTGCAAAAAAGCCTTGCATTCGACAGCGGTTTTTGATATATTACCGCTGTTGCGGTTTCGACGTATGGAGATTCCGCCCGATTCCGCATGATGAAGGAGGTGTAGTTCATGGCTAAGTGTGCTATCTGCGAAAGAGGAGCTCATTTCGGTAACGCGGTGAGCCATTCTCATAGAAGAAGTAATAAGATGTGGCGTACGAACGTGAAGTCGGTCCGTGTTAAGGTTCCCGGCGGCTCGAAGAAGATGTACGTCTGCACTTCCTGCCTGAAGTCCGGCAGGGTCGAGAGAGCTCAGTGAGTTCGATCGTTCGTTTAGGCTTTGAAAGAGACTCTGTGCGGTCCGTTCCGCGTCGGGTCTCTTTTGCTTTTTGACGGGGAAGGATCTGCGGCGTGATCACGGATGTGGGAAACGAACCAGTCACCGTTCTGAAAGGGATCGGCGATAAGACTGCGGCTCAGCTGGAGAAGCTGGGCCTCAGAACCGTGGGAGATCTTACCGCGAACTTTCCGCGTTCCTACGAAAGCTTCGAAAGACCGACTCCGGTCATCTCGCTTCCCGACTCCGGGATCGTAAGTATCTGCGGCGTGATCACGTCGAAACCGTTCCGGAGTTCGAAGAACGGCAGGGTCACGGTATCGGTCTGGGTGGACGACGGAACTGCGAAGATCCGCGTGTTCTGGTTTAATAATCCCTGGATCGCGAACTCGCTGCGGCAGGGTAAGCGCCTGGTCTTTCGCGGACATGTGACCAGGCGGGACCATGCGCGGTTTCTGACCCAGCCGAAAGTCTGGGACGCGGAGGATTACGAGTCGATATCCGGAACGCTGCTTCCGGTATACAGCCTGACCGCCGGCGTGACGAACGCCCTGATGCGGAAGGCGACCGCTGCCGCGCTCGACCGCGCCGGTAAGAAGGCGGAGTATCTGCCCGAGGAGATCCTCGCGAAGTACGATCTGCGCGATCCGGAGTCTGCACTGCGGTCGATGCATTTCCCGGCCGATGAGGCGGATCTGATATCCGGTCGCAGCCGTATGGTCTTCGAGGAGTTCTTCCTGTTCCTGCTGGCGCTGAAGCGCCTCAGACAGGCCGCCGCGGATGGCGGAACGGCCCCTGTGCTCGACGGCCCCGACGCGGACCGCCTGATGGCGGCGCTGCCGTACGAGCTGACCGGTGCGCAGAAGCGCGCATGGGAGGAGATCCGCCGTGATCTCGCGTCCGGAAAGCCTATGAACCGCCTGCTTCAGGGCGACGTGGGTTCGGGAAAGACCGTGGTGGCTGCACTGGCGCTTGCCCAGACCGCGTCCTGCGGGTATCAGGCGGCGATGATCGCCCCGACCTTGATTCTCGCGGAACAGCATTATGAGAATTTGAAGGAGATGTTCCGCGCGGCGGGACTGGACCGGAAGATCGTTCTGCTGACCGGCGCCGTGAGCCGTACCGAACGCGCGGAGGCCCTTGCTGCTATCGAAAGCGGAGAAGCCGAGATCATCGTGGGGACGCACGCATTGATCCAGGAAGGGGTCCGCTTCGCCGCGCCCGCGCTCGTGATCACTGACGAACAGCACCGCTTCGGCGTTAAGCAGCGGGAGACCTTCGCGGCGAAAGGCGGACAGCTGACGCCGCACATCCTCGTGATGAGCGCGACTCCGATTCCGCGTACGCTCGCGATCATTCTGTACGGCGAACAGTCGGTCAGCGTGCTCGATGAGAAGCCGCAGGGCCGTCTCCCGGTGAAAAATGCGGTAGTGAACGAGGATTATCGCGAACGCATCTGGAAATTCATCGAAGAACAGGTCTCGGAAGGACGTCAGTGCTACGTGATCTGTCCGATGATCGAGGATAATGACATCACCGACGCCGCCAGTGCGGTCACCGAATATGAGCTGCTCCGTAAACGTTTCCGCGGGCTCTCCGTCGGACTCCTGCACGGACGCATGAAAAACGCGGAAAAGGAAGACGTGATGCGCGCGTTCGCCGCGGGTGAGACCGATATTCTGGTCTCCACGACCGTGATCGAGGTCGGCGTCGACGTGCCGAACGCCACGGTCATGCTGATCGAGAACGCCGAATGTTTCGGCCTGGCACAGCTGCATCAACTGCGCGGCCGCATCGGCCGCGGGAAGGAACAGTCCTACTGCATCTTTATGGACGGCAGCGGCCGTGAGGAGACGAACGAACGTCTTAAAGTGCTCCTCTCGACCAATGACGGATTCCGGATCGCCTCGGAGGACCTGAAGCTGCGCGGCCCCGGCGATCTGTTCGGAGTGCGTCAGAGCGGCGACCTCGCTTTCCGCGTCGCGGATATCTATCTGGATGCGCGGACTCTGAAAGCGGCTTCCGATGAAGCGGAATTCCTGTTTCAGACGGATCCCGGTCTGAAAGAGACCGGCCACAGGGCGCTGGCGGAAAGATTAGACGCGTATATGTGCGAAAACGGCGACAGATTACTGCTTTAACATGTATAATAGGGAAACATCGTATTGACTTAAGGAGGAAGATCCCATGAGTTTACTGGAACAGTGGAGAAAAGCCGCATATGAGGCTCATACCGACCAGGCGTCCGCAGACCGTTTCTGGGCCGCGTATTTCGTCAAGGAAAAGGCGGTATATGAAGAGATCCTTCCGGCGGAGCCCGTGACCGGGACCGTCGCGGGTCTGGCAGAGCGCTTCGGTATGACGGTCATGGAGATGACCGGTTTTCTGGACGGAATCAACGACAGTCTGAAGACCCCGAACCCGATCGAGGAGATGACCGAGGAGACCGAGGTCTCCCTGGAGTTCGATCCGGAAAAGCTGTACTATAACATGGTCGCCTGCAAGGCGGACTGGCTCTACGAGCTTCCGCAGTGGGACGGCCTGCTCACGGAGGAACGCAGAAAAGAGCTTTATAAAGAGCAGAAGAGCTCCGGCACGGTCCGCAGGGAGACGAAGAAGGTCGGAAGAAACGATCCCTGCCCCTGCGGAAGCGGAAAGAAGTATAAGCATTGCTGCGGCAGATGACCTGCCCCGGCTGACAGCCGCCGCCTGACGGAGCGGCTTCGGGATCGTTATGCGTGGAAGCACCGTTGTCATCATCATAATTATCGCGCTGATCGTTCTGGTCGTCCTGCGGAACCGCACGGTCGTAAAGAATGAAGAGCGCGGAAAGAGAGAACAGAAATGGGGACGCCGTTCGGACCGCCCCATTTCTTCTGATAAGATGAAAGATATCGCCGGTCTGGACCGCGTACTGGCGCGGGAGACCGCTGCGGACGGATCGCGGTTCCGCGTCGATGACATCACCTGGAACGATCTCGGCATGGATGCGGTATACGCCGCGGCGGACACCTGTGTGTCGTCCGCCGGCGAAGAGTATCTGTATCACCTTCTGAGAACGCCGTATACGGACGAAGAACACCTTTCGGCCCGACGCGGACGCGTCGCATACTTCCGCAATCACCCCGACGACGCGGTCGGGGACCTGCTGCAGCTGTCCGATCTCGGAAAAGTCAGGGACTGTTCGTTTGCCGAGACCATCCATGCGCTGAGCGGCGCGGAACATATCTCGATCATCGGTTCGGTAATTCAGCTCGCGCTGCTGATCGTGACGATCCTGATGATCGTGTTCCGCATCCGGTTCGCGCTTCCGGCGTTTTTTATCATCCTGATCTATAATATCGTGACGTATTTCCGCAAGCGCGAAGTCGTCGGAGACCAGATCGTTTCGGTGAACTGGCTGATCTGCCTGATCAGGGTCGCGAAGCGCGCCGTGCGCATTCTGCGGCCCGGTGAACGCGACAGTGACGACGCGCTGTTCGGCGGGATCCGCGGAGAGATCGAAGCATCCCTGTCGGCGCTTTCGGGAATTCCCGGTCTCGGCACGCTGATCACCGCCGGCGGTATGAAAGGCTCGTTCATCGACGGACTGCTCGATTACGTACGCATGGCTTCGCATCTGGACCTGATCGCTTTTGAGGCGCTGCGTTCGCGCGCGGCCAGGCATGAGAAGGAGATCACCCGCCTGCTCTGTACGGTAGGCGAATGGGAGAGCTGCATCGTACTGGCATCCTGGATGGAGAGCCGCCCCGTTTTCTGCCGCGCGGAATTTTGCGGGGAGAACGGCATCCGTCTGGCCGATGCCTCGCACCCCCTGCTGGATGACCCTGTCCCGAACGGACTGGAAGCGGACCGGGGCATTCTGCTGACCGGTTCGAACGCGTCCGGAAAATCCACGTTCCTGAAGACCGCCGCGATCTGCGTCCTGTTCGCGCAGACGACGGGATTTGCGCCGGCGGAGGCCTACCGGGCTCCGTTTTTCCGGCTGTATTCGTCGATGTCGCTTTCCGACAGCATTGAAAAAGGCGAGAGCTATTACGTGGCCGAGATCCGTTCGCTGAAGCGCGTGGCAGACGCCGCCGGACGGGAAGGCGCTCCGGTCATCTGTTTCCTGGATGAGGTACTGCGCGGCACGAACACGGTCGAACGGATCGCCGCATCGTCGAGTCTGCTGCAGGCGCTGGCGCAGGAAGGCGTCACGGTCTTCGCGGCGACGCATGACCTCGAGCTGACGAAGCTCCTCGAGGGAACGCTGGACAACTATCATTTCGAGGAAGAACTCGCCTCCTCCGACGTCTCGTTCACCTACCGGATCCTGCCCGGACCCGCACAGACGAGAAACGCCATCAGCCTTCTGTCGCGCACGGGCTTCGATTCGAAACTGACCGCGCGTGCGGCGGCCATGGCGGAAGAGTATGAACGCACGGGAGAATGGACATGGAACGCAGAATGAAAGTCGTGATCTACAGCGACGGCTCCTCCCGCGGAAACCCCGGCCCGGGCGGTTACGGAACGCTGCTGCAGTACACGGATCCGAAGGGCGTGCTTCATGAAAGGGAGCTGTCCGGCGGTTTTTCGATCACAACGAATAACCGCATGGAGCTGCTGGGCGCGATCACCGGGCTGGAAGCACTGAACCGCCCCTGCGAAGTGGATATGTACACGGATTCGCAGTATCTGGTCAATGCCTTCGAGCAGCACTGGATCGACGGATGGCTCGCGAAAAACTGGAAGAGGAAAGGCGGTCCGGTCCTGAACACGGACCTCTGGAAACGGCTGCTGGCGGCCATGGAGCCGCACGAGGTGCGCTGGCATTGGGTAAAAGGACATGCCGGAAATCCCGGAAACGAGCGCTGCGACACGCTGGCGACTGCGGCTGCGGACCGGGAAGGGCTCGGACCGGATCCCGGCTTCAGCCCGGAAGGATAGAGAAATCGCATTGAGAAACGCGCGGACGCGTGCTATGATACGTTCTAATGTGACTAAAAAAACCGAAGGAGAACGCAAAGTGAAGTACTACGGTGTAAACGAACTGAGAAAGATGTTCCTTGATTTCTTCGAGAGCAAGGGCCATCTGGTGATGAAGAGCTTTTCGCTCGTGCCGCATAACGATAACAGCCTCCTGCTGATCAATGCCGGCATGGCGCCTCTGAAGCCCTATTTCACGGGACAGGAGATCCCTCCGTGCACCCGTGTGGCCACCTGCCAGAAGTGCATCCGCACCGGCGATATCGAGAACGTCGGAAAGACCGCGCGTCACGGTACGTTTTTCGAGATGCTCGGAAACTTCTCGTTCGGCGATTATTTTAAGAAAGAGGCGATCACCTGGACCTGGGAATTCCTGACGGAAGTCGTGGGCCTCGATAAGGACCGCCTGTATCCGTCCGTGTATGAGGAAGACGATGAGGCGTTCGATCTCTGGCATAACATGATCGGAATCGAGGCGGACCGCATCTTCCGTTTCGGAAAAGAAGACAACTTCTGGGAACACGGTTCCGGCCCCTGCGGTCCCTGCTCGGAAGTTTACTACGACCGCGGCGAAAAGTACGGCTGCGGAAAGCCCGGCTGCACCGTGGGCTGCGACTGCGACCGCTATATGGAGGTCTGGAACGACGTCTTCACGCAGTTTGACGGCGACGGCCACGGGAACTACACCGAACTCGAAAATAAGAACATCGACACCGGCATGGGCCTGGAGCGTCTGGCGGTGGTCGTTCAGGACGTGGATTCGATCTTCAATGTCGACACGATCCGCAGCCTGCTGGACCGCGTCGCGGAGATGGCCGGAAAGAAGTACGGCGAGAATGAGAAGACCGACATCTCCCTGCGTCTGATCACGGATCATATCCGTTCCTGTACGTTTATGATCTCGGACGGCATCACGCCTTCGAACAACGGACGCGGCTACGTCCTGCGCAGACTGCTGCGGCGGGCGGCCAGACACGGGAAGGCGATCGGCATTGACGGACTGTTCCTCGCGAACCTCTGCGACACCGTGATCGAGGGTTCGAAGGACGGCTATCCGGAACTCGACGAGAAGCGCGAGATGATTCGGAAGGTCCTGACCGAGGAGGAAGAACGCTTCGCGAAGACGATCGACCAGGGCCTCGCGATCCTGGAAGGCATGATCGAAAAGCTCGAGGCGGAGGGTAAGACGCAGCTTTCCGGCGAGGACAGCTTTAAACTTTACGACACTTACGGATTTCCGACGGACCTGACCGCGGACGTTCTTGAGGAGCGCGGTATGACCTTCGATGAAGAAGGTTACGCTGCCTGCATGGAAGAACAGCGTCAGAAAGCCCGCGCGGCCAGAAAGGCCACGAACTATATGGGCGCAGACGAGACCGTGTATCAGCAGATCGATCCCGCGCTGACGTCCGAGTTCGTGGGATATGATAAGCTCGAGTGTGATTCCGAGATCACCGTGATGTGCAGTGATGAGAGCATCGTCGACGCGCTCGCGGACGGAGATATCGGCACGATTCTGACGAAGCAGTCGCCGTTCTACGCGACGATGGGCGGTCAGAAGAACGACGTCGGCGTGATCGAGAGTGCGAACGGACGGTTCGAGGTCCTCGACGTGATCAAACTCCAGGGCGATAAGTTCGGCCATATCGGCCGTGTGGTCTCCGGCATGTTTACGACCGGCGAGACCGTGACTCTGAAGGTCGATGCTGCGGCGAGGCGTGCGACAGCGAAGAACCACAGTGCCACACATCTGCTGCAGAAGGCGCTGCGGAACGTGCTCGGGCCTCATGTCGAGCAGGCCGGTTCCTATGTGGGACCCGACCGGCTGCGTTTCGACTTCACGCACTCGCAGGCGATGACCGCGGAGGAGCTCGCCGAAGTGACGAGGCAGGTGAACGAGGATATCGCGGGTGACTTCGTAACGGATACGCAGGTCATGTCGCTGGATGAGGCGAAGAAGACCGGCGCGATGGCGCTGTTCGGCGAAAAGTACGGCGAAGAGGTCCGCGTCGTTAAGATGGGAGACTCTGTCGAGCTCTGCGGCGGCACGCATATCGACCGTACCGGAAATATCGCCGCGTTTAAGATCCTTTCCGAGAGCGGCATCGCGGCCGGTGTTCGGAGGATCGAGGCATTGACCGGCGACGGCGTTATGAAGTACTACGAGGGCGTCGAAGGCGAGCTGAACGAGGCCGCGCAGGCCGCGAAGACCGCGCCGGCGGATCTGACGAAGCGCATCCGTGCGATGCAGGCCGAGATCAAGGCCCTGCAGAACGAAAACGAAAAGCTGAAAGAGGATGCCGCGAAGTCCAGCCTCGGCGACGTCACGGACAAGGCGGTCGAGGTGAACGGATTTAAGGTCCTCTGCGCGGAGATCCCCGCGATGGATATGAACGCGCTGCGGAATCTTTCGGACGAGCTGAAGGATAAGCTGGGCGACTGCGTGGTCGTTCTGGCTTCGGCTGCGGAAGGAAAGGTCAGTCTGCTCACGGCGGCTTCGGAAGCGGCGGTCCGAAAGGGCGCTCATGCCGGAAACATTATTAAGGCGGCCGCACCTCTGGTCGGCGGAGGCGGCGGCGGAAGACCGAATATGGCACAGGCCGGCGGAAAGGATCCCGCAGGCATTCCGGCAGCTCTGGAGAAGGCTCTCGAAGAGATAAAATCAGCGCTTGACTAATGTCTGTTCGTTGATTATTATAAGACAGTGCGTTTATCGAACGCGCACCACTCCAACTATGGAAGGGAGGGTAGGAAATGTCTAACGTGATCGTGAAAGAGAATGAGAGTCTCGACAGCGCGCTGCGCCGTTTTAAGAGAAACTGCGCGAAGGCCGGCATCCAGCAGGAGATCCGTAAGCGCGAGCATTACGAGAAGCCCAGCGTTCGCCGCAAGAAGAAGTCCGAAGCTGCGAGAAAGCGGAAGTATAACTGATGCGGTAAGCGGCGATTGAACACAGAATAAAGTCGACCCGGGAGAGCATGCTTTCCCGGGTCGGGTTTTTTTGTTCCGGGTGTGTCTGAGCGCGTACACCCCGAAAAACCATCTACCGAAACCCGTTCATTTCATGTATCATGTTATTGAGCGGATCACCGCAGTAAAAGATCAGGAGAACGGAAGGATTTGGAGAACAGAATCAGTATCGTTTTTGAGAGCACCGAGCAGATGACCGCGGTCTTCGGGCCGTTCGACCGGAACGTGAAGGAGATCGAAAAGGCGCTTCACGTTACCGTGAGCGCGGTTGGAAGCGAGGTGTTTATTCGCGGGGATGAAAAAGACTGCACACGGGCGAAAGAAGCGCTCGAGACGCTGAAAGTCATGTGGTCGAACCGTGAACCCATCACGGACCTCGTAGTCTGCCAGGCGCTGGATATGTCGGAGGAAGCCGGCGCGCGCGAGGCGGTCGCGGTCATTAAGGACGTGATAACTTTCACAGCGAAGGGCCGTCCGGTCAAATGCCGTACGCTCGGCCAGCGTAACTATGTGAAGGCGATCGCCGACCACCCGGTCACGATCTGCATCGGACCTGCCGGTACAGGAAAGACCTATCTCGCGATCGCGATGGCGGTGAAGGCGCTGAAAAACGAAGAGATCGAGCGGATCATCCTGACACGACCGGCGGTAGAGGCCGGCGAGCACCTGGGCTTTCTGCCCGGCGACCTGCAGAGTAAAGTCGATCCATACCTGCGACCGCTGTATGACGGGCTGTTCGAGATGCTCGGCGAGGAGACCTTCCACCGTTATCTCGACCGCGGCATCATCGAGGTCGCGCCGCTGGCCTACATGCGCGGCCGTACGCTGAACTCGGCGTTCATCATCATGGACGAGGCCCAGAACGCGAGTCTGGAACAGATGCTGATGGTCCTGACACGAATGGGCGAGGGCTCTAAGATCATCGTGACCGGCGACGTGACGCAGATCGACCTGAAAGACAAGGCCAGCGGTCTGGAAAAGACCTCGCAGATACTGAAGGGAATCGACGACATTGCCATTATCAGTCTGACGACGCGCGACGTGGTCCGGCACAAACTCGTCCGTGACATTATCAAGGCTTTCGAGAAGTATAACGAGAAACACCCTGCCCGTTCCGTGAACGAAAAAGGTGCAAAGCACTAAATGTTGTAGTATACTATACGGATGAGGTGCTAAATATGGCTGTGCTTATAGAAACGGAGACTGAACTGGTCACGGACCCGGCATTTTCCGGACTGGCGCAGACCGTGGTCGACGCGGCGCTCGAAGATGCGGGCTGCCCGTGGGAGGCTCAGGTGAACATCCTGGTCACCGACGACGACAGTATGCGTGTCATGAACCGTGAGAACCGCGGGATCGACAGCACGACAGACGTGCTGTCATTTCCTATGCTCGAATTCGCCGAGCCGGGCGACTTTTCCTTCGTAACGGAGGAGGACTGGGACCTGTTCGATCCGGAGACCGGAGAGCTTCTGCTCGGCGATATCGTTCTCAGCGCGGACCGGATCCGCGCGCAGGCGGAAGAGTACGGGCACAGCGTCGAACGGGAAGCGGCTTTTCTGGTCGCGCACAGCATGTATCATCTGTTCGGATACGATCATGAGACCGAAGGCGACCGTGCCGTAATGGAGCGGAAGCAGAGAGATCTTTTGGACAGACTTGGCATTTCGAGATAAACACTGTTTTGCATCGGCATATGTGAGACCTGAAAGGAGGGCATATGAGGAAACTGAGATTCCGGATTCTGGCACTGGTGCTTGCGGGCGTGTTCGCGCTTTCACTGGCTGCCTGCAAAAAGGATGAAGAGGAGCCCGTGGAAACGGAAGCCCCGGCCATAGAGACCGAGACCGAGACGGAAACGGAGCCCGTCGATCTGCACCCCGGGATGGAGCGCAGCGCTCTGACCGGTCTTTGGATCGATCAGGATATCGCGGCCCGCCGTCCGATCGCCGTGATGATCAACAATGTTCCCGCAGCCCTGCCGCAGTCGAACATCACCGCGGCGCAGGTCGTTTATGAATTTCCTTACGAGGGCGGCGACACGCGTCTGATGCCCCTGTATGAGGCATGGGACGACTTTAACGCACTCGGTTCGGTCCGCAGCGCGCGCTTCTACACGATGTATGCGGCGCACGAGTGGGACGCGATTCTGTTCCATTTCGGCCAGCCCTGGTTCGCGCAGGATTTCGCGGATAATACCCCTTACATCGATAACGTGAACGGCATGCGCGCGGTCGGCGATACCGCATATCACCGCACCACTCACAGAAGCGCGCCGCATAACGCGTATACTTCCGGCGAGGAGATCCGCGAAGCGATCGAGTATATGGAATACAGCATGGAGTGGGACCCCTGGGCTGATCCGCCATTCCGCTTCACGGAAGACGGCGAGCCCGCGGATATGACCGGCGGCACTTCTGCGGTGAGCGTCGAGACCGGCATCAGCGGTTCGCACTCATATTATGAGTATAACGAGGAAGAAGGCGTCTACTACCGCTACCAGTTTGACCGGCCGCACGTCGACGAGCAGGAACCGTACGGTCAGGTCACGACCGTGAACATTCTGATCCAGTATGTGACGCACGATTACTTCCAGGGATCCGAGTATCTCCTGGTCGATTCCGTGGGATCCGGCAGCGGCTATTACATCACCGGCGGAAAGTGCATCCCGATCACCTGGAGCCGCGACAGCCTGGACACCTCGACCGCGTATTACACGGAAGACGGAGAGCGCCTGCTGATGACTCCGGGAAACACCTGGATCACGTTCGTCCCGAATTACCGCGCGGAGTATACCGTGATCGAGTGACCGCACCGTGAACGAGTGACCTTTCCCCGAGAATGGCGAAGAACGGAAAAAAAGACAACAGCTTTCTGGTACAGGGTTCTATCCTTGCCGCGGCCGGTATTATCGTCCGCCTGATAGGACTCTTTTACCGTGTTCCGCTGAATAATATCCTGGGCGACCACGGCGCAGGCATTTATTCGTCCGCGTATAACATCTACGCGATCCTGCTTCTGCTGTCGTCGTCCAGCCTTCCTCTGGCGATCTCGAAAATGATCGCCGAACGCGCCGCGAAAAAGCAGTATCGAAACGTACGCGCGGTCCTGCGCACTTCCCTGGTCTTTTCATGCTTCCTGGGAGGAGCGACATTCTGCATCATCTTTTTCGGCGCGGACTTTTTCGCCGGCACGGTCCTGAACGCGCCCGAGACCGCTTTCGCGCTGCGCCTGCTGGCGCCTACGATCTTCGTCATGGCGTTCCTGAGCACCATGCGCGGCTTCTTCCAGGGACTTGGGACCATGATTCCGACCGCGGTCTCGCAGATCATTGAACAGATCTTCAATGCCGTTTTTTCGGTCGCCTGCGCCTACGGCCTGTTCCGGCTGGGCATGACCGCGGCGAACGGAGGACCGGATCTCGCGGCGGCCTACGGTGCCGGAGGCGGGACCATCGGCACCGGGGTCGGCGCATTGTCTGCTCTGGTGGTCTGCATCGTGATCTTTTTCATGTTCCGCGGCCGGTTTACGAATATGGTGCGCCGCGACAGGACCGAGGCGGGCGAACGCTTCGGAACGCTTCTGAAGATCGTGATTCTGACTGCGTTGCCCGTGACATTGAGCGGAACCGTGACGAACATCAGCACCGTCGTCGATCAGAGCTTTTTCGGACATTACATGGAGTTCGTCTCGCAAACGGATCAGTATATGCCGGTGTGGGGCGCGTACTCGAGCATTTATGTGCTCCTGACGACGCTTCCGATCGCGATCTCGACCGCGATGGCCATGTCGACCGCACCTTCGATCGCGGCGGCGAACGCGAGGGGAGACCGGGCCGGGATGCTCTCGAAGATCGCCCTCAGCATCCGTTTCTGCATGATCGTCGCGATTCCCTCGACGATCGGCCTGACAGTGCTCGGCGGACCCGTCGTGAAGATGCTGTTCCCGTACAATGAAGGCTCTGCCGCGCGTATGCTTCTGGTCGGCTCTGTGGTGGTGGTGTTTGCTTCCCTGACCACGATCACGAGCGCGATCCTGCAGGGCATGGGCAAGGTCGTGATTCCGGTGACGCACGCGGCTGTCGCGCTGGCGGCGCATTTCGGTTTCCTGGCAGTCGCATTGTTTGTGATGAAGACCGGCATCTACGGCGTGATCTTCGCGATCATCTTCTTTAATATCCTGACGACGATCCTGAATCTGCGCTACATTATGCGCGCGCTGAGCTACCGGCAGGAGATCCGGAAGACCTTCGTGATTCCCGCGGTGTGCTCCGTGATCATGGGAGCCGCCTGCTTCGGCGTGTATCACGGCTGCTTCCGTCTGATACACAGGAATATCGTTTCCGTGGCGGCGGCGATCCTCGCGGCTCTGATCGTTTATTTCGTGCTGCTTCTGAAACTGAAGGGAATCGATGAACTCGAACTGCTGGACGCTCCGATGGGCGCGCGGTTCGTACGCATCGCGAAGAAGATCCGGCTGCTTTAAGGGCTCGTCCGGTTCCGTGTCTGCATGAAGCGGGAGGTCTGTTTGGAGAAACTTGCGCGTAAGATCATTATTATCGGTGCGGGGCCGGCGGGAATGTGCGCCGGTATTTTTGCCGCGCGCGCGGGCGCTGACGTACTGATCATTGAGCACGGATCCGAGCCGGGAAAGAAGATCCTGTCGACCGGCGGAGGCCGGTGCAATCTCACGAATGTCCGGATGGGAACCGAATATTATCCGGGAACGGACGCGGTTTTTACAGGAGACGCACTTGCGGCGTTCGGACCGGCCGAGACGGCTGCGTTTTTCGACAGCATCGGCCTGTTTACCGCGGACCGCGGCGGATATGTTTATCCACGGTCGATGAATGCGGCGTCTGTTCGCAATCTGCTGGTTTCCGCGTGCGCCTCGGAAGGCGCGGAGATCCGCACCGGGGTCCGCGCAGAGCGCATCGAGAGACAGGGCGGAAAGATCATGGTCCGTACGGCTTCGGAGACAGGAACCGGGACGGTGTTCTGCGACCGGCTGATCTTTGCATGCGGCGGTACCGCAGCACCCGCTAGCGGTTCGGACGGATCCGGGTTTGCTCTTCTGGACAGGCTGGGCATCCCGGTCACGGAGCCCCTTCCCGCGCTCGTGCCGCTGAAAGGCGACGCAAAACGCTTCCGCGCTCTGGCGGGGATTCGGACGCACGCGAAGGCGTCTCTGTTCCTGGACGGGCGCTATACCGCTTCCGATACCGGAGAAGTCCAGTTTACGCAGGATACGGTCTCCGGAATCCCTGTTTTCAATATCAGCGGGGCCGCTGTCCGCGCGCTGAAAGACGGAAGACGAGTCTCCGTCGTTTTTGACCTGCTTCCGGAGTTCAGGGAAAAAGACCTCATGAAGACGATCTTTTCGCGGTCGATGGAGATGACGCTGTTTACCGCGCTGAACGGACTGCTGCCGGGAAAGGTGTGCAGTCATTTTCTGAAGCTCGCGGGACTGCAGGACTCAGCGGAACAGGATATCGCTGACGCGGGAGAAGACCGCGTCCGGGAGCTGATCCGCCTTCTGAAAGACTTTTCCGTGGAGATCCGCGGACATGCGGGCTGCGATCGCGCCCAGACCTCGACCGGCGGCGTCCGCACGGAGGATATCGATCCGCGTACGATGCAGGTGCGGAAAGTCCCGGGAGTTTTCATTGCCGGCGAGATGATCGACGTGACCGGCATCTGCGGCGGCTATAATCTGCAGTGGGCCTGGACTTCAGGCGCGCTGGCAGGAAAGGCGGCCGCGTTATGATACGGATCCATGACCTGAAAATGCCGGTAGACTCCCGAGAAGATCCGATCGCCTTTTCCGCCCGGAAGCTCGGCGTCGATCCTTCCGATATCGAGCGTTTCGCGCTGCGGCGCCGTTCGCTCGATGCCCGGAAAAAAGACCGCATTCTTTATGTAATGACCGCGGATCTCTGCCTGCGGGACCCCTCCGATGAGAGGCTCCTGCTTAAGAAGCGCGCGCGGTCGTTCGATCTGTCCGTTCTGGATGAAACGCCTTATGTATTTCCGTATACCGCGAAGGGTCTTTCTGCCGAAGGCAGGATGAGCCTGCGGCCGGTGATAGCGGGCTTCGGCCCGGCGGGGCTTTTCTGCGCCTATGAGCTCGCGCGCGCGGGTTATCGTCCGCTCGTGATCGAGCGCGGCGCACCGGTGGAGGAGAGGGCAGCGTCGATCGACGCTTTCTGGAACGGCGATCCTCTGGATCCTGAGTCCAATGTCTGCTTCGGCGAGGGAGGCGCGGGTGCGTTTTCCGACGGCAAGCTGAATTCTTCCGCGAACGATCCACTGAAGCGCAGCACGCATGTGCTCGAGACGTTCGTACGTTTCGGCGCGGACGAGGATATCCTGAGCTGGTACCGCCCCCATATCGGGACGGATGCGCTTCGTCCGATCATCCGCAGGATGCGGGAAGAGATCGTCAGCCTCGGCGGTGAGGTCCGCTTTCATTCGAGGCTGGATGAGATTCTCACAAAAGAGTCGGCGTTTACCGAAGTCTCGGGCATTCGTGTGACCGACACCGTGACAGGCCGCGCAGAGACGATCGCCTGCGATACGCTGATCCTCGCGGTCGGACACAGTGCTTCCGACACCTTCCGAATGCTGAAAGACGCCGGCGTTCCGATCCGCCAGAAACCGTTTGCGGTGGGGTTTCGCGTACAGCACCCGCAGAGTCTGATCGACGCCGCACAGTACGGGCCGTCCGCACATCTGCTGCCTCCGGCGGAATACCGCCTGCAGGCGAAGACGTCCGCGGGCCGCAGCGTGTACAGCTTCTGTATGTGTCCCGGCGGATATGTAGTGGATTCCTCATCGGAGCGCGGGCAGCTCTGTGTAAACGGCATGAGCTATCATGACCGTGCAGGCGAAAATGCCAATTCCGCGATCGTGGTCAATATAGGCCCGGCTGATTTCCGCAGCGACGATCCGCTCGGAGGCCTGATCTGTCAGAAAGCTTTCGAAGTACAGGCGTTCCGGCGGGCGGAAGGCGTGATACCGGTCCAGCGGTATGGGGATCTTCACAGAACTGTGACCGGCGAACGGGTTTCCGAAGCTGCGGACGCGGAACATACCGCCCGCGTGTTCGCGCAGGCCGGGGTCCGCGAGATATGCCCCGAGCCGATGATCCGCGGACGATATGCGGAGGCGGATCTTTCCGACATCCTTTTTCCGGAGATCACGCATGCGTTCATCGAGGGAATGGATCAGTTCGGCAGAAAGATCCCCGGGTTCAATGCTCCCGGAGTCCTTCTGGCGGGTGTAGAGAGCCGCACCTCCTCGCCGGTCCGTGTGGACCGCGGCGATGACGGGCAGTCCGCCCTGAAAGGACTCTTTCCCTGCGGCGAAGGCGCCGGGTATGCTGGCGGCATCATGTCCGCGGCGGTAGACGGCATCATCACCGCGGAGCGTGCGGCAGGAAAGATGGACGTTTCGCGCGATCTGCGATAAAATAATACTTTAATCACCATATCATCCAAGTAAAACGCCGTGCCGTCATGCGCGCGGCGCCGGCCGGAAAGGAACGATCTATGCAGAACGGTTTTCGGGATCATTTAAAAGATAAAAAGCGTATCGTGATAAAGATCGGAACATCGTCCCTGACACATAAGGAGACGAATTATCTGAACCTGCGCGTCATCGAATCGCTCGCCCGCGTCCTGACGGACCTGCGGAACCGGGGCATCGATGTGGCTCTGGTATCCTCGGGCGCGATCGCGGTGGGCCGTCAGTCCATGCATATCGACCGCCGTCCCGCGACCGTGGCGGAGAAGCAGGCGCTGGCCGCCGTCGGACAGGCACAGCTGATCATGGCCTACGAGCGCGTCTTTTCGATGTATAACCAGGATATCGCGCAGATCCTGATCACGAAGTACACGTTCCTGAACGATATGAACCGCGAGAACGCGTTGAACACGTTCCATGAGCTGTTCGCGATGAACGTCGTGCCCGTCATTAACGAGAACGATACCGTCGCCACGCATGAGATCGAGTTCGGCGACAACGACCGGCTCGGCGCCATAGTGGCTGCGCTGACCGGTGCGGATCTTCTGATCCTCCTGACGGACACGGACGGCCTGTATACTGCGGACCCTTCCGTAGATCCGGACAGCGCACGCATTCCCGAGGTCTCGTATATCGACGATCAGATCATGTCGCTCGCGACCGGCACGAACTCGGACGTGGGGACAGGCGGCATGGCGGCGAAGCTGTTCGCGGCGCAGATGGCGGCCGCTGCAGGCGCCGACGTCGTGATCGCGAAGGGGGACGATCCGCTTAATATCCACAGGATCCTCGACGGTGAAGATATCGGCACCATGATCATGGCGCATAAGAACCCTGAGTTTGACCTGAAGAAGTATATTCAGGAGTATTGATCGGGCCCTGGCGGACCGGCAGACGTTTTCGGAGGCGGATATGACACAGGCGGAAGAAAAGAAGGCGCTCAGGAAGCAGATCATCGCTGAACGCAATAAACTGTCACACACGGAGATCTACGCGAAGAGCAGCGCGATCACGCGGCGGCTCATCGGAGACGACGTGTTTATCGGCAGCGATACGATCATGATG
Organism: Lachnospiraceae bacterium; assembly: GCA_017513125.1. Taxonomy (GTDB): domain Bacteria; phylum Bacillota; class Clostridia; order Lachnospirales; family Lachnospiraceae; genus RGIG5636. The sequence continues at coordinate 27,880 of JAFWDI010000031.1, forward strand.
TTCGTTTCATATAAGACCGAGGTCCGCACCTGGGAACTGATGGATCTGGTCGTGAGTTCCGGAAAGACGCTCGCGATCCCCAGAGTCGAAGGCGAAGTGATCCGGTTTTACATCGTGGACGGACCGGAGGACACGGAGCCCGGCTGCATGGGGATCATGGAGCCTCGCGACCGCTGCCCGGAGTATATCCCGCCGGAGGATAAGTCCCGCGTGCTGATGATCACGCCCGGCGTGGCATTTGACGAGGAGGGGCGCCGTATGGGATACGGCGGGGGCTATTACGACAGGTATTTCGAACGGTATCCGGGTCTGCGGAAGGCCGCTCTGGCTTTTGACCTGCAGATCACGGATCATGTACCGACCGAAGAGACGGATGTGAAGGTCGATATGATCTATACGGAGACCAGAAAGATCGTCTGCGGTGAGTGACGTCATTCGCGGCTGCAGCGGTTCTCAGGGGGAGAAAGCGGAAGGCGGAATATGTGCGGTATCGCCGGAATCGTTACGAAAGAACAGCATAAGCGTGAGACCGCTGAGCGGATGAGCGAACGCATCGCGCACCGCGGCCCGGACGGGGCCGGGATGTATGTCGATGAGGACATTGCCCTGGCGCACCGGAGACTGTCGATCATCGACCTCGAGGGCGGAGCGCAGCCGATGTATAACGAGGACGGTTCGCTGGTCGTCGTTTTTAACGGTGAGATCTATAATTACCGTGAGCTGCGGGAAGAGCTGCTCACAGCCGGACACGTGTTCGGCACGAACAGCGACACAGAGGTCCTGCTTCACGGTTTTGAAGAGTGGGGCGATGAGCTCCCCTCGAAGCTGCGCGGGATGTTCGCATTCGCGCTCTGGGATATCGCGAAGAAAGAACTGTTTCTGGCACGCGATCACTTCGGGATCAAACCTCTGTATTACGCGCAGATGGGCGGGGCGTTTTTTTTCGCTTCCGAGATTAAGGCCTTTCTGGATGTTCCGGAGTTCCGCATGGAGCTGAACGAAGATATCCTCCAGCCGTTTCTGGAGTTTTCGTTCGTTCCGACGACCGAGACGTTTTTCCGCGGGGTGTTCCGGCTGGACGCGGGGCATACGCTGCGTTTCCGGGACGGAAAAGCGGAGACGGTGCGCTATTACCGGCCTGAGTTCGGGGGCGTCCGGCCGGCATCCTATGAGGAGGCTGTCACGAAAGTCGGAGAGACGATGCGCGATTCGGTCGAGCATCATATGATCGCCGACGTTGAAGTCGGATCGTTCCTTTCGAGCGGTATCGATTCGTCGTATCTGGTAAGCCTCGCGCGCCCGGATAAGACCTATACGGTCGGATACTCGGCGGAAAAGTATAACGAGATCTCATATGCGGAGGATCTCTGCGAAAAGCTTTCGATCACGAACCGTTCGAAGATCATCGGGGAGGATGAGTTTTTCCGCGTGCTTCCGAAAGCACTGTATCACCTGGACGAGCCGACCAGCGACCCTGCGGCGATCTCGCTTTACTTCGTGGCGCAGATGGCTGCGCGCGACGTGAAGGTCGTCCTTTCCGGCGAGGGTGCGGACGAGTTTTTCGGCGGATATAACTATTACCGAGAGGAAGTGGATCTTTCCGCGTATAACCGGATCCCGTTCCCGCTCCGGCGTGCTGCGGCCGCGGTCGCGGGTCTGCTTCCGGAAGGCCGCGGACTGAATTTTATCGTGCGGCGCGGGACCAGACTTGAGGACGGATATATCGGCGTGAACCGGAATTTCTCCGAAAAGATGGCGCGCCGGGTCCTGAGGAGACCCTGCAGGCTGCGCGGCGCCGACGTGGCGCGGCCGGTCTACGAAGCCTATCGCGGCAGTTCGAACATCGATAAGATGCAGGCGGTCGACATCCATTTCTGGCTGATCAAGGACATTCTGCTGAAGGCAGACCGGATGACGATGGCTCACTCGCTCGAGGGCCGTGTCCCTTTCACGGACCGCGAAGTGTTCCGGACGGCGGCGTCATTGCCGCTGGACTGGAAGGTAACGAAGGAAAACACGAAGGTAGCGCTGCGTGACGCGGCGAAGGCTGTGATTCCGACGGAGGCCTATAAGAAGAAAAAACTCGGATTTCCCGTCCCGATCCGCGAGTGGATCCGTGACGAGGCGGTCCGGAACGAGATCTGCCGCGCATTCGACACTGAGGTCTCGAAGAAGTATTTTGACAACCGTATGATCCACCGGCTGTTTGACGAGCATCTGGCCGGGAAGAAGGATAATTACCGCAAGGTCTGGACGATCTACTGCTTCATCCGCTGGTACGAAGTGTTCTTCGGCGGAGAAGCGGAAGAGGTGAAGGAAGAAAGAGGTGTTTTATGACTCTGCAGGAGATGGGGAAAAGAGCGAAAGAGACCGCATTCGTGCTGGGACAGCTGTCCACGCCCGATAAGGACCGCGGTCTGAAAGCTGCCGCCGAAGCGCTCGTCGCGCACGCGGACGAGATCATCGCGGCGAATGAGACCGACATGGTGAACGGCAGGGAGAAGGGCCTGAACGCAGGCCTTCTGGACCGACTGATGCTGAACGAGGAACGCATCGCCGGGCTGGCCGACGGCATCATGGACATCGTGAAGCTCGACGACCCCATCGGCGCCGTCGAGGATATGAAAAAGCGCCCGAACGGACTTCTGATCGGCCGGAAGCGCGTGCCGCTCGGCGTGGTTGGCATGATCTATGAGGCGCGTCCGAATGTCACGAGCGACGTTTTCGCTCTTTGCTTTAAGACGGGCAATGCCGCGATCCTGAAGGGCGGCAGCGACGCGATTCACTCGAACATCGCGATCGTCCGCGTGATCCGCGAGGCGCTCGCGGCGGAGGGATTGCCCGAGGATGCGCTGCAGCTGATCGAGTCCACGGACAGGGAGACGACCACCGAGTTCATGCGGATGCGGGAGTATCTGGATGTGCTGGTTCCGCGCGGAAGCGCGCGGCTGATCCGCCACGTCGTCGAGAACTCCCAGGTGCCCGCGATCGAGACCGGCAGCGGCAACTGCCACATTTTCGTCGATGAGAGCGCGGATCTTGAGAACGCGGTCGAGATCATTTTTAACGCGAAGACGCAGCGCATCGGTGTGTGCAATGCCTGCGAGTCGCTGGTCGTTCATGAGAAGGTCGTCGGGAAACTGATGCCTATGCTGACCGCGAAACTTCGCGAGAAACAGGTCGAGATCCGGGCGGACGAAGCCGCTCTCGAGGCGTCCGGGGGGGCTTCCGAAGTCATCCCCGCGACCGAAGAAGACTGGGGCACCGAGTATCTGGACTACATCCTTTCGGTCCGCACGGTCTCCGGCATCGATGAGGCGATCGAACACATAAACCGTTATAATACCGGGCACTCCGAGGCGATCATCACGAACGACTACGCGAACGCGCAGAAGTTCCTCGACCGCATCGACGCGGCGGCAGTGTATGTGAACGCGTCCACGCGCTTTACCGACGGCGGCGAGTTCGGCCTCGGAGCCGAGCTGGGCATCAGCACGCAGAAACTGCACGCGCGCGGACCGATGGGTCTGGAGGCGCTCACGACGACGAAATTCATCATTTACGGAAGTGGACAGATCAGGTGACGGAGAACACGAAAAATACATCGATATGGGACGCCGGGGGCTTCGGAGACGAAGATCTCACGGAGCTGGCTCTTCAGGAGAACGCGATCCTGAATGTGAGGAAGCTGGTCGGAGAGATCTCAGAGATGAAAGGCCGCCCGCTGACGGCCTGCGTCCGTTCGTTCGGATGTCAGATGAATGCCAGAGATTCCGAGAAGCTTTCTGGCGTTCTGCTGCGCTGCGGCTATCTTCTGACGGACGATGAGGACGCGGATCTGGTGATCTTCAACACCTGCACGGTGCGCGATACCGCGAATACGCGCGTGTACGGCCGGCTCGGTCAGATCCATCACTTTAAGAAGAGCAGAAAGGACATGATCGTCTGCATCTGCGGCTGCATGCCGCAGGCGGAAGGGGCAGCGGAGGAGATCCACCGTCGGTTCCCTTTCATTGACATCATTTTCGGAACGCATAATCTGTTCCGGTTCGCGACGCTTCTGTACGAAAAGCTGTCCGGAGGCGGCGCAGGTAAGAACGGGACCGTCATCGAGATCTGGAAAGATACGCAGCAGATCGTCGAAGGGCTGCCCGTTCGGAGAGAATACCCCTGGAAGTCTGGCGTGAACATCAGTTTCGGGTGCAATAATTTCTGCACCTACTGCATCGTTCCCTACGTGCGCGGGCGCGAGCGGTCGCGGTCCCCGCGTGAGATCATTCACGAGATCGAGCGTCTGTCGGAAGACGGCGTGATCGAGATCATGCTGCTGGGACAGAATGTGAATTCGTACGGAAACGATATTCCCGGCGGGATGCGGTTTCCGGAACTGCTCGCGCGGGCCGCGGAGGTTCCCGGCATCGAGCGCGTCCGCTTCATGACCTCACACCCGAAAGACCTGAGCGACGAACTCATCGACGTGATGGCGGGTTCGCCGAAGATCGCGGATCACCTGCACCTGCCGGTCCAGTCCGGCTCGAGCCGTGTGCTGCACGTCATGAACCGCCGCTATACGAAGGAAGATTATCTGGCGCTTGTCGAACGGATCCGCGCGAAGATGCCCGACATCTCTCTGACGACCGATATCATCGTCGGATTTCCGGGCGAGACAGAGAGCGATTTTCTGGAAACGCTGGATCTGGTACGGCGGGTCCGGTATGACAGCGCGTTCACGTTCCTGTACTCGGTGCGGTCCGGGACACTGGCTGCCGATATGCCGGATCAGATTCCGCACGAGATCGCGCAGGAGCGCTTCGACCGCCTGCTGACCGAAGTCCAGCAGATCGCGAACGAGACCATCGCGCGGCATGTCGGGAAAACGATGACTGCGCTGGCCGAAAGCACGGATCCGAAAGAACCCGGCATGCTTTCGGGCCGCCTGGGAAATAATATCATGATCCATTTCCCGGGTCCCGCGGACAGAATCGGGACCATGGTCCCGGTGCGGATCCTGAAGCAGCATGGGTTTTACTATACCGGAGAGATCGCGGAGTGATCCGGGATCGATCCGTCCGCAGAGCAGATCTCCGCAAAGGCGGAGAGCAGTAAGGAGAGCAGTAAAGTGGCATTGTCACCGATGATGCAGCATTATCTGGGCATGAAGGAAGAGTACGCGGACTGCATACTCTTTTACCGGCTCGGGGATTTTTACGAGATGTTTTTCGACGATGCGAAGCTCGTGTCGCGGGAACTCGAACTGACCCTGACCGGCAAGGACTGCGGCCTTGAAGAGCGCGCGCCGATGTGCGGCGTTCCGTTCCATGCGGCCGAGACCTATATCGGCCGTCTGGTCGAGAAGGGTTATAAAGTCGCGATCGCGGAACAGGTCGAGGATCCGAAAAAAGCGAAAGGACTCGTGAAGCGCGAGGTCATCCGCATCGTCACGCCGGGAACGATCACGTCTGATTCGGCGCTGGAAGGCGATCGGAATCTGTATATCGCCTGCGTCAGCGCGAACGTGTCGCGTGCCCAGGGGCGCGCGGCGGCCAATGCCCAGGCCCGCGCCGTCTATGGTCTTGCGTTCTGTGATCTTTCGACCGGAGACCTGTTTGCGGCGTCGATTCGCTCGAAAGAGCAGCTTTCCGATGAGCTGCTGAAGTACGATCCGGCCGAGATCCTGGTGCCCGAGCAGATACTCGGAGATGCCGAACTGTTTAACGCGGACGCGGTCCTGGAAGCGGGGAAATGCCTGACCGGACGTGCCGCACACGAATATTCCGAAGGGACCGTAACGGACGTTCTGAAGCGTCATTTTCACGTCGGAAGCCTGGAGGGGCTCGGCATTTCCTCGGAGCCCGAGATCGCCGCAGCCTGCGGAGCGCTTCTCGCATATCTTTACGAGACGCAGAAAAACTCCCTGTCCCACATTACGAATCTGCGCGTTTACGAGAGCAACGGATGCATGCTGCTTGACCACGCCGCCAGAAGAAACCTGGAGCTGACCGAGACCCTTCGCGATAAGAAAAAGCGCGGATCTCTGCTCTGGGTGCTGGATAAGACGAAGACCGCGATGGGCGCCCGGCTGCTTCGCAGCTGGATCGAGCGTCCGCTGGTCGACCGTGAGGCGATCCTGGAACGGCAGGACGCGGTCGAAGAGCTGAACGCGGACCCCGTGACCCGTGAAGAACTGGCCGAGTATCTGGGACCGGTCTATGATCTGGAACGCCTGATGGGAAAGATCTCGACACGTTCCGCGAACCCGCGCGATCTCGCGGCGTTCCGTCAGTCGCTCGAACCGGTTCCCGCGGTCCGGACGCTGCTGGCCGACGCCCGCGGATCTCTGCTCGCACACCTTTACGCGGACATGGATCCGCTCACGGATCTCTGCAGCCTGATCGGCGAGGCGATCGTGGAGGATCCGCCGTTTGCCGTCAAGGAAGGCGGCATCATCCGCCCGGGTTTCAGTGAGGAAGCGGACACGCTCCGCAGCGCCTCGACGGACGGAAAGAAATGGCTGGCGGAACTCGAGGCGGAGGAGAAGGAGCGCACCGGCATCAAAAACCTGCGTATCCGCTATAACCGCGTGTTCGGATATTATCTGGAAGTCACGAATTCGTTCCTGGATATGGTGCCGGACGACTACATCCGAAAACAGACGCTCACGACCGCGGAACGTTTTACGACCCCGCGGCTGAAGGAGCTGGAAAATATCATCCTGGGGGCGGACGAGAAGCTTTCCGCGCTCGAATATGAACTGTTCTGCCGGATCCGCGACCGGATCGCCGGAGAAGTGCTCCGGATCCAGAAGACCGCACGCGCGCTGGCCGCGCTCGACGCGCTCATCTCGCTCGGAAAGACCGCCGAACAGAACGGTTACGTGCGGCCGGATATCAATGCCGAGGGCCGCATCGTCATCAAAGACGGACGCCACCCGATCGTCGAGAAGATGCTGCCGGACGGCGCGTTCATCCCGAACGACGCTTATCTCGACGGCGGCGACAGCCGTATGAGCATCATCACCGGCCCAAATATGGCGGGAAAGTCGACGTATATGCGTCAGACGGCACTGATCGTGCTGATGGCACAGATCGGAAGCTTCGTTCCCGCCTCGAAAGCGGATATCGCGATCTGTGACCGCGTATTCACGCGTGTCGGCGCATCGGATGACCTCGGCAGCGGACAGAGCACGTTCATGGTCGAGATGAGCGAAGTCGCGAATATTCTTCGCAATGCCGGCCCGGACAGCCTGATCATTCTCGACGAGATCGGCCGCGGAACCAGCACGTTCGACGGCCTCAGCATTGCATGGGCGGTGCTGGAGTACATCGCGGACCGCGCGGAGATCGGCGCGAAGACCTTGTTTGCCACGCATTATCATGAGCTGACGCAGCTCGAAGGAATGCTCGACGGCGTACGTAATTTCTCTGTCGCGGTGCGCGAGTCGGGAGAGGACATCGTATTTCTTCGAAAGATCGTCGAAGGCGGTGCGGACCAGAGCTACGGCATACAGGTCGCGAAACTGGCCGGCGTTCCGAAGAGTGTGACCGATCGCGCGTCCGAGATCCTCGCGGAGCTCGATAAGGCCGACCTGACACGGCACGCGAAAGCGCTTGTGGAGACCGAGGGACAGCTGACGTTTGATTTTATCGCACCGAAGATCGCGAAAAAGGCGAAGACAGCCCCTGCACCCGCGCCCGGGAACGGGAAGGGAGAGGAGCTCCTGAAAGCGCTCGGCGAACTGCAGCCGGACAATATGACCCCGATGGATGCGCTGAACCTTCTCTATGAGTGGAAAAAGAGGTTTTAGAGCCGGTCATGTGCATTAGACAAGGTCAACCGCTATGACATTGTCACCTATTCCGCATGGGAGATACTGCCAAAAGAGTTTCAATAATTTTATGTGTAAAAGATAAAGACAGATTTTGTCGATTTTTATACAATATTGCTAGGAATTTTAAACTCTCGTACTTTGTACTAATATCTTTTTACAGGAGGAGTTTCTTATGAAAGATTTACTGTTTCGCTGCCTGCGGCATGAAGACATCGAGCGTGCGCCCTGGGTCCCGTTCGCCGGCGTTCATGCGGCCAGCCTGAAGGGCTACACCGCCACCGAGATGCTGACGGATGCCGATAAGGCCGTCGAGTCTCTGCTGGAAGTCAATCGCCTGTATCGTCCGGACGGTCAGCCTGTGATCTTCGACCTGCAGATCGAGGCCGAGTGCCTGGGCTGCGAGTTGGAGTGGGCGGACGACTGCCCTCCGACCGTTTCCACGCATCCGCTGGAGACCGATGACGAGGAAGAGCCTCCCGTAACTCCCTGCGAGTGCACGATTCCCACGCCGGATCAGGGTCGTATTCCCTACGTTCTGGATGTCATGAAGCGCATGAAGGAAGCCGTCGGCGAGACCACGGCTCTCTACGGTCTCATCTGCGGACCTTTCACCCTGGCGTCGCATCTTCGCGGAAACCAGATCTTCACCGACTGCTATGATTTCGATGAGGAAGTCGAGGAGCTGATGGATTACTGCGCGAACGTCGCGATCAAGATGTCCGAGTATTACATCGATGCCGGCATGGACGTCATCGCATCGGTCGACCCGCTGATCTCCCAGATCGGCAGCGACACGTTCGAGGATTTCTGCTCCGCGCCTTATAAGAAACTGTTCGACTTCATCCGTGAGAAGGGCGCGTTCTCGTCGTTCTTCGTCTGCGGCGATGCGACCAGAAACATCGATGTCATGTGCCAGACCGGCCCCGACTCGATCTCGGTCGATGAGAACGTCGACATCGTGGCGGCGAAGGCCATCTGCGATAAGTATAATATCGCGATCGGCGGAAACATCCCGCTGACCTCCGTCATGCTGCTGGGCAATCAGAACGATAACATGAAGTATGCGGTCGAGCTGCTCGACACCTTCCCGAATAAGAAGAACTTCATCATTGCCCCCGGCTGCGACATGCCTTACGCGACTCCCGTGGAGAACACGATCGCTCTGGCGCAGGCCGCGATCGACACCGACGCGGTCCGCGAGATGGTGAAGAACTATGTTCCCGAAGAGATCGACACCTCGGGCGTCGAGATCCCGGATTACGCGAACCTTGAGAAGCCTTTCGTGGAAGTCTTCACGCTGGATTCCGCGCAGTGCGCGGCCTGCAGCTACATGATGGGCGCCGCGAACCAGGCGAAGGAGACGTTCGGCGATAAGATCGACATGATCGAGTATAAGTTCATCTATAAGGAGAACATCGCGCGTGTCGTGAAGATGGGCGTTGCGAAGCTGCCTTCCCTGTACATTAACGGCGAGTGCAAGTTCGAGTCCATCATTCCTTCGAAGGAAGAGCTCGAGAACGCGATCAATGAAGCGATCGCCGCGATGGGCAAATAATGAAGCCTGTGCCGGTCTGACCGGTGGGAGAAAACATGACTGAGCTGTATCTTATTACCGGATTTCTGGGTGCGGGGAAGAGTACCTTCCTGAAAAATTTCATGCACCTGTTCGACGGCCGTAAGATGCAGCTCATTATTAATGAGTTCGGAAAGGAGGGCGTCGACGGCGCCCTCCTCGCCGCGCTCGGGATCGGGCTGGAAGAGATCACCGGGGGTTCGGTATTCTGTTCCTGCCGTCTGGATCAGTTTGAGAAGGCGATGACGACTTTTGTGCAGCCCGATACGGAAGTGCTTCTGGTCGAGGCCTCCGGCCTCACGGATCCGACCGGCGTGAAGAAACTGTTCGGGCCGGACAGCAGATATACGAATATCGATTATCAGGGAGCGGTCTGTCTCGTGGACGCGGTCCGTTTTCCGAAGGTATACGCGAAGTCGCGGACCGTCGTGAAGCAGATCGCGGCAAGCGACGTGATCCTGATCAATAAAACGGACCTGGCATCGGAAGATGAGCTGGCGCGCACGAGAGAACTGATCCGGAACCAGCGCCCGGACGCGGTCGTCATGGAGACGTCGTTCGGACGTGTGGAAGCAGGCATCCTGAAAACGATCGCAGACGCTTACTCGCAGGATGATTCCCTGATGAATACCGCTCCGGACATTTCGGTGCGGAGCCTCACGGTCACGATCGAACCGACGATCACGGCATATCAGCTGCGGAAATTCATCGAGATGTTCGTGGAACAGACATTCCGCGTGAAAGGATTCATTCAGACCGCGGAAGGAATGATGCTCGCGGACTGCGTGGGTAATATCGTAAGCATCAAGCCTTATGACCTTCCGGTGGACGCGGAGAAGGCCGGTAAGCTGACCGTGCTTTCGGGCGCCGGAATGCCGGTAGTAAAGCATTTGAAACAAGCGGTCTCCTGGTATCCGGATCTGATCGGGACCGTTGATTTCTGATGCTTTGATGTGATATATTTTTTTCGTTGGTAATTAGACATGGTCTACTGAAACACCATGTCATTGATATGACTTATTCAGCTTAAAACTTACGGAGACATCATGAATATTGACCCGAAACTGGAAAAGATCTTTGACAAGGCACGCAGCAGCATTGCCCTGACCAGGGAAGACTGCGCCTATCTGCTCTCCTTTGATGAGAAAAGCTACGAGTCGGCGCTGATCCGTGCAACTGCCAATGACGTCGTCCGGAAAAAGACCGACAACTCCGCGATCATTCTCGGCCAGATCGGCGTGGATGTGAGACCCTGCCCGGGCAGATGCAAATTCTGCACATTCGGTGAACTGCACACGAAATTCGAGCCGTCGAAGATGTCGGAGGAAGAACTGGAGCGGAAGATGCACGAGTTCTGCGACGAGGGCGACCTCTACGGACTCTATCTGATGACCATGCATGAGTATGACCTCGATAATTATCTCCGGATCGTGGAGCACGCGCGCAAAGTCGCTCCCGCGACGACGCAGATCTGGGCGAATATCGGCGATTCGAGCTATGAGGATCTGAAAGCGATCCATGACGCCGGCGTCAGCGGCATCTATCACGTGTGCCGTCTGCGCGAAGGAGAAGATACGGAACTGGATCCGAAGGACCGCATCCGTACGATGGAAAACGCGAAGAAAGCCGGGCTGGAGCTCTACACATGCTGTGAACCGATCGGCCCCGAGCACACGATCGAAGAACTGGTCGAAAATATCTTCATCGGCGTGGAGATGGGCGTTTACCAGCACGCTGCGATGCGTCGGGTAGCGGTTCCGGGCGCCCCGCTGGCGGAACGCGGACAGATCAGCGAACTCCGGCTGGCGCATATCGCCGCCTGTATCGCCCTTACTTCGGTGACCGTGCCGACACTGGCTTACATGGGGCTCCACGAGCCGAACGAACTGGGTTACCTGTCGGGATCGAACATCATTACCGCGGAGTCGGGTGCGAACCCCCGTGACAACACCGGCGACACTTCCAAGGGCCGCGGCATGGACATGGGCCGCTGTCGGAAGATGCTCTATGAGTGCGGCTTCGATTATATCCGCCGCGGAGACGAGTCGAAGATCCCGCTGGATTTCGATTATCTGATCAAAACGAATTCCCTCTGATCCGCCGTTTGCGAACAGACGAAGGCAGAAATACCGGGAGCAAGGCTGTTTGATGTTTTGCTCTGCGGGTGGTAAGATACATGCAGTTGCATTTGTAACCGGTCACTATGTGGGAGGTGTGGGATGTATATAGAGATGGATTGTCCCTGCAAAGGCAAGAACCTGGATAAGATGCTTCAACCAGGGATCCTGATCAGCCTGTTTCATGAGGATAAGTACGGTTATTCGATTATCCGCGACCTGGAAGAGAATCCGATGTTCGACGGCACCAGCCCGGATAAGACCGGCGTCTATCGGTATCTGAAGCGGATGGAGGCCTCCGGGTACCTGGTATCCCGCTGGGAGTTCGAGGAGGATAACAACACGCCCAGGAAGATCTATTCGATCACCGATAAGGGACGCAGCTGTCTCTCGAACTGGAAAGCGACCCTTCTGGAATATGCGTCGTCGGTGGCGGATCTCGTCGAGAAGATCGATCGGACCGTAGCCGCGGGATGAACGGAGCAGCGATATGATTCATATTCTCGATTCCGCGACGATCGACCGCATCGCGGCGGGCGAGGTCATCGACCGCCCGAAGAGCGTCGTTAAGGAACTCTGTGAAAATGCCGTCGACGCCGGCGCTTCGGCGGTCTCTGTGGAGATCTCCGGCGGCGGCATCGATCTCATACGGGTTACGGACAACGGCTCCGGCATGACCGAAGAGGATCTGCCGAGAGCCTTTCTGCGTCACGCGACCAGCAAGATACGTGACGCGGCGGACCTTCTGACCGTACGGTCGCTGGGATTCCGCGGAGAGGCGCTTTCGAGCATCGCTGCAGTCGCGAAGGTACAGGTCACGACGAAGACGCAGGACGCTGTACTGGGAAGTCTGTACCGAATCGAAGGCGGGAAGGAACTCGGGCTCGAGTCCGTAGGCGCACCGGACGGAACGACCTTCGTGGTGCGCGATCTGTTTTACAACACCCCGGTCAGACGCAAATTTCTGCGAACGCCCCAGACCGAGGCGAACTACGTAAGCGATCTGATGGAGCAGCTGGCCATGTCGCGGCCCGATGTCAGTTTCCGTTATAAAGTGAACGGCCGCGAGAAGCTGTTTACGACAGGAAACGGGAATATCTCCGAGCTGATCTACCGCGTCTTCGGCCGCGAGATCGAGGCTGGCACCGTGCCCGTGGAAGCGGAACGCGAATGGGTCCGGCTGAGCGGCTATATCGGAAAACCGTTCGTCAGCCGCGGATCGCGCGCGTTCGAAAACTATTACATCAACGGCCGCTATATCCGCTCGGCGGACATCGGTACGGCAATCGAGGAGGCCTACGCTCCTTACCTGATGCAGCACCGTTTTCCGTTCACCGCGCTGTATTTTACGATCGCGCCGGAACTTCTGGATGTGAACGTCCATCCTTCGAAGATGGAATTGCGCCTGCGCGACCGCGAGGAGATCGCATCGTGGGTCAGCGGCGTGATCTCCGACGCGCTGAAGAACGCAAATAAGATTCCGGATCTCGTGCTGCCGGCGCCGCAAAAGGTGGCTGAAAGACCTGAAGGATATCTGGAAGAGCCTGAGAGAAAGGAAGCTGCCGCGGTTCCGGAGGAGACGAAACTGTCTCCGGGGAAGACGGAAGTGCCTCCGGAACCTTTTGAGACGCATTTTTCCGAACGCTTCCGCAAAGAGACTCCAGCGGAGACCATATCGCAGAGGGAAGTTCCTTCGGACAGCGCCGAACACATTGCGGAACCCGCGGTGTTCGATACGGAACAGCTCCCGATCGTATCGCTCTCAGACGCCTTGCCCGAAGGCGAGACGGAAGAGCTTTACGGCAAATTCCGCCTGATCGGGCAGCTGTTCAGCACCTATTGGCTCTGCCAGTACCGGGACCGCTTTTTGATGGTCGACCAGCACGCGGCACACGAAAAAGTGTATTACGAACGGATCATGCGCGGGTTCGACGATGAGGAACACGCGGAAACGCAGCGCATCGATCCGCCGATGATCCTGACTCTCACCGCGCTCGAACGCGAGAACCTGTCCGGGCAGTCCGCGGTGTTTGCGCGGCTCGGCTTCGTGATCGAGGAGTTCGGAGGAAATGAGATCTGCGTCCGGGGCGTTCCGGCGAACCTGTTTTCGGTTCCAGCCGCGGAACAGCTGAAGGAGCTGCTGGACGAGCCGCCCGGGCCGAAAGGCGCGGAACTGGCCGTGATCAGGGACCGCGTTGCGACGATGTCCTGCAAGGCCGCCGTAAAGGGCCGCGACCGGCTCTCTTTCGCGGAGGCGGAGAGCCTGATCCGGGAAATGCTGAAACTGGAGGATCCCTATCATTGCCCGCACGGGCGTCCCACCACCGTGGAGATGACCCGCACGGAGATCGAGAAAGCGTTTAAGAGGATCGTATAGGGCCCATGACGCAGAAGCAGGAAAAGAAAAAACTGATCGTGCTGACCGGCCCCACAGCAGTCGGAAAGACCGAGCTCTCCGTGCGTCTCGCGAAAAAACTGGACGCGGAGATCGTCAGCTGTGATTCGGTCCAGGTATACCGCGGGATGGATATCGGCTCCGCGAAGGTGACTCCGGAGGAGATGCAGGGCGTACCGCACCATCTGATCGACGTGCTGGACCCCTCCGAGGATTTTGACCTGTACCGCTTTCAGGCCATGGCACGCGCGGCGGTCGCGGACATCCACGCGCGCGGGAAGATACCGATTTTGTCGGGCGGCACCGGCTTTTATATCCAGTCGGTCATCTACGACGTGGACCTGACGGAAAACGGAGAGGATCCCGCGGTGCGCGCACGTCTGAAGGAGATCGCGGACCGGGAGGGCCCCGAGGCGCTTCACGCGATGCTGCGGGAAGCGGACCCGGCCTCGGCCGAAGCGATCCACCCGAATAATGTCCGCAAGGTCATCCGCGCGCTGGAGTTCCTGGAACTTTCCGGAACGCCGATCTCAGAGCACAATGCCCGCGAGAGACAGTCCGAATCGCCTTATGACCTGTCATATTTCGTCCTGAACCGTCCCAGGAGCGAGCTCTACGGGCGTATCGACCGCAGGGTGGACCTGATGATGGAAGCGGGGCTGGAAGAAGAAGTGCGCGGGCTTCTGGCGGCCGGCGTTCCCCGCGGCGGAACGGCCATGCAGGCGATCGGATATAAGGAGATCGCCGCGTATCTGGACGGCAGCTGCACGCGCGATGAGGCGGTCGGGCGCATCAAGACCGCCAGCAGGCATTATGCCAAAAGGCAGCTGACCTGGTTCCGCAGAGAACGGAACGTGCAGTGGATCGAGCTTTCGGAGCATCCGGATCCGGATGAGCTTACGGCATATCTGCTGGAACGGATCGAAACCGGGCCGATCGGAGGAGAAGCATGTACGAGGAATTAGGCATTGACGCGCGCGTCCTGAGACTGGCGGAAGAGACCGAGGCGGAACTGTCGGAACAGTTCGCCCGGATCGACCGTGTGGCCGAGACCTGCCAGATGAAGGTGCTCGCGGCCATGAGAAAAAACCGCATCAGTGAGATGCATCTGCACGGCACAACCGGATACGGATACAATGATGCGGGCCGCGACGGCCTGGAACGGGTCTACGCGGATATCTTCCGCGCGGAGGACGCGCTCGTTCGCTCACAGATCACATGCGGCACGCATGCGCTGAACGTGGCGATCGCATCCCAGCTGCGGCCCGGCGACGAGATCTTTTCGGCGACCGGCGCACCCTATGACACTCTGGAAGAAGTGATCGGCATCCGTCCTTCGCCGGGTTCTCTCGCGGAGATGGGAATCACTTACGCGCAGGCGGACCTGCTGCCGGACGGGGGATTTGATCTTGATGCGATCCGCGCGGGGATCAATGACCGCACGAAGATGGTGATCATGCAGCGATCGCGGGGATATTCCTCGCGTCCTTCGCTGACGATCGGACGCCTCGAAGAACTGATCGCGTTCGTGCGCTCCGTGAAGCCGGAAGTCATCATCATGGTCGACAACTGCTACGGCGAGTTCATCGAGGAGCGCGAACCGGTCGAGATCGGCGCCGACATGGCGGTGGGCTCCCTGATCAAAAATCCCGGCGGAGGCCTCGCATCGTCCGGCGGTTATATCGTAGGAACGAAGGCCTGTGTCGAGCGGGCAGCCTACCGGCTCAGTTCACCGGGACTCGGAAAAGAAGTGGGTGCTTCCCTCGGTCAGAACCCGTCGTTCTTCCAGGGGATATTCCTCGCCCCGACCGTGACCGCCGGCGCCGAAAAAGGCGCGGTTTTCGCCGCGAAGCTCTATCAGAAGCTCGGCTTCGAAGTGTTCCCCGGACCGGATGAACCGCGGGCGGACATTATCCAGAATATCCGGCTCGGAACACCGGAAAAACTGGTCTCGTTCTGCCGCGGCATTCAGGCTGCCGCACCGATCGACAGCTATGTGACGCCTGAACCCTGGGATATGCCGGGATATGATTCTCAGGTCATCATGGCAGCCGGCGCCTTCGTGCAGGGATCATCGATCGAACTGTCCGCAGACGGTCCTTTGCGCCCTCCTTACGACGTCTTTCTGCAGGGCGGACTGACCTGGTATCACGCGAAGGCGGGCGTGCTGATGTCGGTGCAGGCATTGCTCGAAGACGGTCTGCTGGACCTGTGAATTTGACGGCATCCGCGCGCGAATGTATACTTTGGCGTATGGCGTTCGTATGTTTTTGTTTATTTCTTTGAAACAGTATTTTCACACATAACTCATGTGTGATGTGGTAAAATTTTGAAACGGTCGGTCAAAAGACTTCCGGCTCCCGGAGAAGAGAAAGGACGTCGATGACAGATCATAAAACCATTAAGGATCACCAGGCTGCGGAGCGCCCCGTCGAAAAGTGTATGCGGATGGGCCCCGGAGCCTTGAGTGACGCGGAACTTCTGGCAGTGATCATCCGGTCCGGCACGAAGAACGAGACCGCGGTGGAACTTTCCGAGCGGATTCTCGGACTATCCGGAGCCCGTTACGGGCTTTCGGCGCTGCATCACCTTTCGCTTCCCGAACTCCGGAAGCTTCCGGGGATCGGACAGGTAAAGGCGGTACAGCTGCAGTGTCTGGCGGAGATCTCCCGAAGGATGGCGAAAGATGCGCCTTCCCCCGGGATCTCCATGCGCGAACCGTCGCTGATCGCGCGGCATTTTATGGAGGATATGCGTCATAAGGAGCGCGAGGAGCTCCGGGTGGTCTTTTTTGACTCCAGGGCGCAGTACATCCATGACGCGGTGTTGTTTCAGGGGACGGTCAATTCCTCGCTGGTCTCGCCGCGCGAGATCTTTCTGGAGGCGCTGAGATACCAGGCGGTATTCCTGTGCCTGCTGCATAACCATCCCAGCGGGAGCTGCCGCCCGAGCGACGAGGATATCCGCTTCACGGAACGAGTGCGCGAAGCGGGAGAGATGCTGAGCATACGGCTGGTGGACCACATCATCATCGCCGGAAAAAACTGGTTCAGCTTCCGGGAACAGAGGCTTTTATGAATAAACGCAGGGTAAACGTACCTCTGAGATATATTATATTCATACTGGTTTTCGTCTGTGTCGGCCTTATGGTCGCGAGCGTCGTCAGCCCTTCTTTCGCGAACGCCGTGACCGGGGTCGGTTACCGCGTCCTCGCCCCGATCCAGAACACTCTGAACCGTGCGGGGAACAGTCTGACTTCCACATTTTCCGAGATCGGATCCATGAGCAGTCTCCGCGAGGAGAATGCCGCTCTTTCCGCGCGCGTCGAAGAGCTGGAAGAGGAGAACCGCCTTCTCTACCAGAGTCTCTATGAACTCGACAGTCTGCGCGAACTGTACGGCCTGTCCGAGGATTATCATCAGTTCGAGATGGTCGGAGCCCGCATTATCCAGCGCTCGAACGGAAACTGGTATCATGAATTCGTGATAAATAAAGGTTCTGACGACGGCATCTACCTCGGATCGAACGTGATCGCGGACGGAGCTCTGGTCGGTCGTGTGACCTACGTCGGACCGAACTATTCCCGTGTGCTCTCGATCATTGACGATTCGAGCAATGTCGGCGGCGTATCCCGCGAAAACGGCAGCTACTGTGTCGTACGCGGAGACCTGGCCCTTTATCAGGAGGGTCATCTGCGCATTGACCATATCCGCGGCGACGCCGTGATCGAAGACGGCGACCTGATCGTCACGTCGAATACTTCGAACGTTTATTTCCCCGGCATTGCCATCGGTTACGCCTCGGGCGTCGAGATGTCCGCGAATAACCTTACGCAGACCGGATGGCTCACCCCGATCGCTGATTTCTCGGATCTCGAGAACGTTCTGGTGATCGTGACGCCGAACACGCTTGACGCGATCTCGGCGTCCGGCGACGGTGCGCTCGAAGATCCTTCCACGGATCCGGAGGCGGGCATGGAAACTTCGGCGGAGACCGAAACGGCGGGCGAGCCGGAGCCGGCTCCCGACGAAGGAGGGGAGGATTGATATGGACCGCCCCTTCATCGTAAAAGTCATCACGGCCGCGCTGGCCATTCTCATCGGATTTCTCCTTCAGACCTGCCTATGCTCCACGATTCTGCGGCTTTACTCGATTCCGAACATCCTGCTGTTCGTCACGGTGATGTACGGCCTCCGGTATGACCGTTACGCGGGGCTGGCCGTGGGCGCGGTCTGCGGACTTCTGACGGATATCTTCTCGGGCACCATGCTGATCGGTTTCTATATGCTGATCTATGCGCTTCTCGGGATCGCCTGCGGTCTGCTGCACCGCTTCCTGAACGAGCAGGAGTTCGCGCTTCCGGTCATCATGACCGTGATATGCGACCTGGTATACGGTCTGTACGTCTATGTTTTCATGTTTATGCTCCGCGGCGATTTCCGGTTCGGGCTGTACCTGAACCGCGTGATCTTTCCGGAGGCGCTTTTCACGGCCATCGCCGCGTTTATCCTGTTCTGGGTCATGCGCGCACAGTTTAATGCCGTAAGCCGCTATGAAAAGAGGAGGGCCAGAAAGTTTGGTTAGATCGCTCATCGAGAAGATCAAAGGCCTGGCTCTGCACATCTTTTCGTCCCGTGTGTTTATCCTCGGGGCGATCGTTTGCGTACTCTTTATTATCCTGATCGCGAAGCTATTTAACATCCAGATCGTACGCGGCGAGGAATACCGCGACAACTACACCCAGCTTTCTCTTACCACGATCACGAACGACGCGACCCGCGGCATGATCTGCGACCGGAACGGCGTGCCTCTGGCCTATAATCAGGTCAGCTACGCGGTCACGATCACCGATACCGGAGTATATGCGAACGGATATGAGTGGAACGAGATGCTGCGGGAACTCGTTCCGATCCTGGACCGGGACGAAGCGCGGATCGTAAATGCGTTTCCGATGGCTTATGACGATTACGGACACCCGCAGTTCACGACCCGTACGCAGGCCGAAAAGAATACGCTTCTCATGAACATCTACGGTCTGGGAAGCACCGAAGATTTCGACACCGTGGATGACGAGGGAAACCTCCGCTATCCTTCGGACCCGGAGCCGGAGGTATTCCTTCGGATGGCCCTCGAGCGCTTCGGCATCGGTTTTAACCGCGACCGTACGACCTATGAGGTCGATCCGGATACGGCATTGAAGATGCTGAATATCCGCTATGCGATGTACCTCGTGTCCTATATCCGCTATGAGACCGTGACGATCGCCTCGGACGTGAACCAGGCGACCGTGACGGATATTCTCGAGCACGCGGACACTCTGCGCGACGTATCGATCAGCGAGGAAGTCGTACGCGTCTACAGCGATCCGGAGTGCTTCTCCGGCATCCTCGGCTACACCGGAACCGCTTCGGAGGAAGAACTGGCGGTCCTTCAGCAGGAAGACCCGACCTATGAGATCGGCGATGTAGTCGGCCGTGCGGGAATCGAGCAGGTCATGGAGACCGATCTGTCCGGCAGCAAAGGCTCAACGACCGTCATGGTCGACAGCCGCGGCCGCATCATGGAGACGCTCGAAGAGCATGAGGCAGTAGCGGGCGACGATATCTATCTGACGCTGGACAGAGACCTTCAGGTGGCTGTGTATCATATGCTTGAGCAGTCGCTGGCCTCGATCATTCTGGAGCATATGATCAATGACGAAGTGGACGAAGAGTCCTATGAGGATACCGCGACGATCCCGATCTCGATCTATGACATCTATTTCCAGATGATCAATAATAATGTGCTGTCGATCGCGCATTTCGCCGCGGACGGCGCTTCGCCGGCCGAACGCGCCATGTATATTTCATTCCTGACGCAGAGGGAGCGCGATGTGAACGCGATCGCCGCTTCGTTCCGTCAGGACGGCCCTTCGGAGGTGTCGGAGAATCTGCGCGACCTGCTGGACCATGTCATTGACCGGATGAACGAGGACGGGATCCTGGCCACGAGCAACACCGACGAAAGCTATGTCAGCTGGTATCACGGAGAGACCAGTTTTTACGAGCTGATGCGTCATAAAGTGACCGAGGGTCTGGTCAATGTCTCCGGTATCGGCATGGAAAATGCCTATGCCGGAACGCATGAGACGATCGAGGCCCTTCGCTCCTGGACTCTGGACGTTCTGGCGGAGGATTCCGCATTTGACAAACTCATCTACGAAGACCTGATCCACTCGCACGAGATCACCGGAAATCAGATCTGTATGGCGCTTTACGATCAGGGGGTTCTGGAAGAAGACGCGGAACTGTATGAGCGTCTGGCTTCCGAATCGCTCGATGCGTATACCTTCATGCAGATGAAGATCGAAAGCATCGAGATCACGCCGGCTCAGATCGCGCTGGATCCCTGCACGGCTGCCTGCGTCGTCCTCGACGCGAAGTCCGCGGCACCGCTGGCTGTGGTGTCGTATCCGGGCTATGATCTGAACCGCATGTCGGGATCGATCGACGCGGCCTATTACAGCAGTCTGCTTCAGGACGGCAGCAACCCTCTGTACAATAACGCCACGCAGGCGCGCGTCGCTCCGGGTTCGACGTTTAAGCCGATCACCGCGATCGCCGCGCTGGAGGAGGGCTTTATTACGCCTTCCACACAGATCGAGGACCTGGGCGTCTTTACCGAACAGGGCATGAACCTGCACTGCTGGTTCTATCCGGAAACGCACGGCCTGATCAATGTCCGCGAAGCCATCATGGTATCGTGCAACTACTTCTTCAGTGAGCTGGGGTACGAGATGTCGTTCATCGACGAGGATACCTACAGCGACGCGCAGGGCCTTTCGATTCTCAGAGAGTATGCGGAGATGTTCGGCCTCGATACCACGACCGGACTGGAGATCCCGGAAAACGAGCCTCAGATATCGGACTTCAGCGCGATCCCTTCCGCGATCGGACAGGGCACGCACGCATACACCTGCATGAACCTGGCGCGCTACGCGCTGACGCTGTCGAACAGCGGAACACTGTATGATCTGACGCTGCTCGACCACAGGACCGATTATCTCGGAGAGACGATCGAGACCTACGCGCCGGAAGTGATCGGCACCGCGGACGTATCGCCTTCCACATTCCAGACCGTGCGCTCCGCGATGAACGGTGTGGTGAACGACGGCGGTTCGTGCTATGCGATCTTCCAGGATGCTCCCGTCGATTCCGCGGGAAAGACCGGTACCGCTGAGCAGTCCGCCGTGAGAGGACCTCACGCAAACTACATCGGTTTCGCACCGTACGATGATCCCGAGATCGCCTACGCGGTCATGATTCCGTTCGGCTACACTTCGGGACATTCGGCCGAGATCGGGCGGGAACTGCTGAACTATTACTTCGGCGACGTTACTCTGGACGAGATCCTTGAGGGCGGCGCGATGAACCTGTCCGGCGTGACGGTCCGTGACTGACGGAAGCGGAGGTGTGACATGATCTTTAAATTCAGAGATTACAAACTCCGGTTCTTTAACCTCAGGATCCTCCTTTATGTGGCGATTCTGTGCTTCATGGGCGTGCAGTTCGTCGGCAGCGCTTCTGCGAACACGGCCGATCCTTCGGCGACCATGATGAAGCAGGTCGTCGGCATTGCCCTGGGCGTCGTCATGATGCTCATCGTGTCGCTCGTGGACTATCATTTCCTGCTGCGCATGGGGCTGCCGGTCTGGATCGTGACCATCGCGATTCTGGTGGGAGTACGGCTCTTCGGCGCGACGTATAATAACGCGCGCCGCTGGATCGAGATTCTGGGCGGACGCGTGTCGATCCAGCCTTCGGAGCTCTGCAAGATCCTGCTGATCATCGTGTTCGCGGCGCTTTTCGCACGCTGCGCGCAGGATCAGAAGATCAGTAAGCTTCCCACGATCGCCCAGGCTCTGATCGTCATGGCGGTCCCGGTCGGGCTGATCATGCTGCAGCCGGACCTTTCGACGTCGCTCGTCATCGTCGCGGTGTTCGCGGTCATGTTCTTCGTGGCGGGTCTGAACTATAAGATCATAGGAGTCGTGCTGACCGCGCTGGGGGCGGGCATTGCCGGCATCATGGTATACGCGGGAAAGATCGCCGATCCGGCGACGGTCTCGAATTATCAGATCAAGCGCATCATGGCCTGGCTCAATCCCGAACTGTTTCCCGATATCGTCTATCAGCAGACGAACTCGATCATGGCGATCGGAAACGGCGGAATGAGCGGCATGGGCCTGTTCAACACGACGCTGGAAGCGGTCAAAAACGGCAATTATCTTTCCGAGCAGGACACCGATTTTATTTTTGCGGTCGTCGGAGAAGAGGTTGGATTTGTAGGAAGTTGTGCTATAATTATTTTGATCGTACTGCTGATCCTGGAGTGCCTGTATCTGGCATATAAAGCGAAGGATATGGGCGGGCGCCTGATCTGTACGGGTTATGCAGGCATCCTGATGTTTCAGTCATTCTTTAACATCGGAGTCGCCACCGGCCTCCTGCCGAACACCGGACTTCCGCTTCCGTTCCTGAGCGCGGGTCTCAGTTCGATCGTCAGTCTGTTCATCGGACTGGGTCTGGTCCTGAATGTAGGAATGCAGCGTGAGATCTCCAGATCGTCGTCAGGGAGCTACGAACCATGAATATCGGACTGATCGCGCACGATAATAAAAAGAAGCTCATGCAGAATTTCTGTATCGCATATTACAGGATCCTGAAGCAGCATGAGCTTTTTGCCACGGGCGCGACCGGCAGGATGATCGAGGAGGCCACGAACCTCACCGTCCATAAGTTTCACGCGGGAAACCTGGGCGGCGGCGAACAGATGGCCATGAACATCGAGAATAACCTCATCGACATGGTCTTTTTCCTGCAGGATCCGTACTTTAACAGTAAGAATGAACCGGACATCGTAAACATTCTGAAACTCTGCGATCTTCATAATGTACCGATCGCCACGAACCTGGCCTCATCCGAGCTCCTGGTACTGGCGCTGGAACGCGGAGACGTGGAGTGGAGAAATAACTTTAAGTAATTGATTTCATTCATCAAAGGAGGAATGCGATATGCTTCATATCATTGCCGGCAGAAAAGGAAAAGGCAAAACGAAATATCTTCTGGACAAGGCGAATGCTGCTGTCAAGGAAGCCACCGGTTCGACCGTGTATGTGGATAAGAACGATAAGCACATGCATGAACTGAGCAACCGCGTCCGCCTGATCGACATCAGCCAGTATCCGATCAGATCTTATAACGCGTTTGTCGGCTTTATCTGCGGCATCATTTCTCAGGATTATGACCTCCAGGAGATCTATCTTGACAGCTTCCTGAAGGTCTCTCATCTGGAAGGGCAGGACATCACCGCCTCGATCAAGGAACTGGCGGCGATCGCCGATGAGCACAACCTGGAGATGACGCTTTCCGTCTCCATGGATGAGATCGATCTTCCCGAGGGCGTAGCCCCGTTCGTGGAGATCGCGCTGTAACACAGAGGCTCATGTACTCGACGGGACGTTCCGGCGTCCCGTCGATTTTCGGAAACAGGTGGCGAGATAGCACGCGAGACCCAGAAAAGCACCGGCAGATCCGGTAATATTATCCGCTTCCAGAAGAGGAGACCGGGATTTAATATCGGTCTCCTTATTTTCCTGATCATTTTTATTTATCTGATGATCTTTGTCGTGCGCTATCTGACCAGCGACACCGTAAGGGTCTATGAGGTGCAGGCCGGCACGATGTCGCAGACGTCGTCCTACACGGGCCTGATCCTGCGCGACGAGACCGTGTGCAATGCCTCCGAGAGCGGATATCTGAACTATTACGCGCCCGACGGCAGCCGCGTATCGGTCGGATCGCTCATGTTTACTGTCGACGAGACCGGCCGGATGGCGGAACTCCTGCGCAGCCTGGATGCCGGAAACAGTGCGGTTTCCACCGACACGATCAACGGCATTCGGGGGCAGCTCTCGAATTTCAGTACGAATTACGACCCTTCGAGTTTTTCGGACGTCTATGCGCTCAGCACCCGCATCCAGCAGTCGCTCGGGACCGGACTGAGCGAGGAAGCGCTGAACTCGCTGATCGAGTCTTCCGGAGAGAACCTGAACTTCTCCAGAAATTATTCCGAGAAGTCGGGCGTCGTGACATTCCGGACGGACGGGTTCGAGACGGTACAGCCCGGCGACGTGAACGAGGACCTCGTCAACTCCGACGGCTATACTCAGACGGTATACTCGCCCGGCGATCTGATCGAAGCGAACAGCCCGGTCTGTAAGATCATCACCAACGAAGAGTGGGACATCATCATTCCGATCTCTTCGGAGGACGCGGTATCGCTCGAAGACGACGCCGTCGTCTCGATCACCTTTAACGACACAAAGATCACCGTGAATGCCGAGTACAGCACCGTGATCGGTTCGGACGGAGAGGTCTACGCGCGTCTTCATCTGTATAAATACATGATCCGCTACTGCGACAGACGCTATGTGGACATTACCCTGAATATCCCCGGTGCGACGGGCCTGAAGCTTCCTGTTTCCAGCGTCGTGACCAGAGACCTGTTCGTGATTCCGACCGAGTACCTGCTCTCGACTTCGACTACGGATGAGGAGGGGAACGTCACGACGTCGGAATTCTTCCGGGTCCAGACCTTTGACGATGAAGGAAACATGAGCGTTCACGATGTCGAGGCCGGCATATTCCGGGAACAGGACGGCATGTATTACGTCGGAACGGACAGTTTCGAGGCCGGCGACGTCCTGCAGAGCGCGGACGGCTCCCAGACTTACACGGTCTCCGCGACGCAGCCGCTTCAGGGCGTCTATAACGTGAACCGCGGCTACGCCGTGTTCCGGCTGGTGGATATCCTGGCTGAGAATAATGAGTATTACATCGTTTCGAGCGGAACGCCCTACGGTGTTTCGGTCTATGACCATATCATTCTGAACGCGACGCTGGCGGACGAAGACCAGATCCTGTTCAACTGACCCGGCATATACATTTCCTATGCATTATTTATAGGCGGCCGTTGCATTTGGACGGCATTTTGACATTGACAGAAAAAGTCTGAAAAATGATAATTATTTCAGATAAGATTTCGTGAAACCGACGTCGTTATGACGAAGTAAGGAAGGACATATTTATGGCTAAGTTTATCGATAAGATCCTAGACTCCATGAAGCTTACGGATGATGCGGATTATCCCGAGGACGATTACATGTTCGAGCCGGAGCCGGAAGACGACTATGACGCTCCCGCGGACCGTATGGACGACATCCCGGTGGCGGCGCCGGTTCCGCCTGCGGAGAGTGAGGCTCCGTCGAACTTCTCGCGCAGAAAGCAGCGTACTTCGAACCCTGTCGTTCCGATGAGATCCGGCAGAGGTAACATGGAAGTGTGCATGATCAAGCCCGTTTCCGTGGACGATGCGCGCGACATCTGCGATACGATCCTGAGCGGAAGAGCGGTCGTGATAAACCTTGAGGGCATTCATGTCGAGACTGCGCAGCGCATCATCGATTTTACTTCCGGCGCGTGCTATTCGCTCGGCGGAAACCTTCAGAAGATCTCGAATTACATCTTCATCGTGACCCCGAAGGCGATCGAGCTGTCCGGTGATTTCCAGGACATCCCCGAGGAAGACAATATGTCTCTGAACCCTTTCGGGAATGATTTTTAAGGGCTATCTATGATACATAAGAGTGTAAAGATTCAGGGGGCGGTTTCTGCCCCCTATTCTATTGAGATCCGCCGGGACTTGTCGGAACTTTCCGCCATGCTTTCCGGCCTCGCGCTTCCCGCGAAACGCGCCTGCGTCGTGACAGAGAGCCGCGTCGGGCCGCTTTACGCGGAGGATGTGCGCTGTGCCGCGGAGGCAGCGGGGTTCGAGACATCGGTCTTTACTTTTGAGGCCGGAGAAGAACACAAGGATCTCGATCAGATCAGAGCGCTTTATAAACACCTGATCGAAAAGTCGTTTGACCGGCGGGACTTGCTGATCGCGCTCGGCGGAGGCGTCTGCGGAGACATGTGCGGGTTCGCCGCGGCGACATATCTGCGCGGGATCGATTTCATCCAGGTTCCCACGACGCTTCTTTCCATGGTCGATTCGAGCGTGGGCGGAAAGACCGGCGTCGATCTGGACGGCTATAAAAACATGGTGGGCGCGTTTCATCAGCCGCGGCTCGTATACATGGGCGTCGAAACGCTGAATACGCTGCCGGCAGAGCAGTTTGCTTCGGGAATGGCCGAGGTGATCAAGCATGGGCTGATCCGAAACGCGGACTATCTGGACATGCTCGAACGCGATGCGGATGCTGTCCGTGCGCTGTCGCCGGAGACGCTCGCGGATCTCATCGAAGAGAGTGTCCGCATTAAGGCGGAGATCGTCGAGCATGATCCGACCGAGCGGAACGAGCGCCGGCTCCTGAATTTCGGACATACGGTCGGCCACGCAGTGGAGAAGGCTTCCGGCCTTTCATTCACACACGGCCAGTGCGTCGCGCTTGGAAGCATCGCAGCGGGCAGGATCAGCGTCTCGAGGGGAACATTGACCGAGGCGGACCTCTCGCGCATGAAACGGATCTTCGCTTCCTACGGTCTGCGGACCGAAATCCCGTCGATCGACCGGAACGCCGTGACAGAAGCGATGATGCATGATAAAAAGAAGCAGGGGGACGCCGTCGCGTTCGTTCTCCTGGACGGACCGGGCAGATCGTACGTCTGCGGGGACGTCACGAAAGAACAGATCGGCGAAGGACTGGAAGAGATCATATGCAGGAAGTGAACAGGACCCGTCACAGGGTCATTTATCTGATACTGGCGGTCTGCCTGATCGTGTTTGACCAGATCACGAAAAAGATCGTGCTGGCCAGACTCGTCGGGCAGCCTTATGTGCTGATCGAAGGCGTATTCGAATTCCGCTATCTGGAAAACCGCGGCGCCGCGTTCGGTATCCTGCAGAACAGCATTCCGTTTTTCCTGGTGATCGCGGTCGTGATCCTGATCGTCGTGCTGTGGTGTTTCCTGCGTCTGCCGGCCGGAAGGCATTACCTGCCGCTCAACATTGCCCTGCTGCTTCTGTTTTCCGGCGCGATCGGGAACATGATCGACCGGATCTTCCGCCGCTTCGTCGTCGATTTCATGTATTTCCGCCTGATCGATTTTCCGATCTTTAATGTCGCGGACTGCTATGTTACGATCGGCGCCGCTCTGGTCATCATCAGCGTGATCTTCGTGTATAAGGACGGAGATCTCGCCTGTCTGCGCCCCGGAAAAGGCAGAAAGGACGCCGCATGACGATCCGGGTTCCATCCGAGGCTGCGGGAAGCCGCGTCGACGCTTTTCTGTCCGAAACGTCGGGGGATCTGTCGCGCTCGCGCATCCAGCAGCTGATCAAAGACGGGCTGGTTCTGGTGAACGGTGCCGAAGTCAAGGCGAACCGTCGGCTTGCGGCCGGTGACGAGATCAGCCTGGAGGTTCCGGAACCCGAACCGGTTCAGATCACACCGGAGGAGATTCCGCTGGACATCGTCTACGAGGACGATGATGTTCTGCTCGTAAATAAGCCGAAGGGGATGGTCGTTCATCCCGCCCACGGTCATCTGACCGGTACGCTGGTCCACGCAGTCATGCATCACTGCGGGGACTCGCTGAGCGGCATCAACGGCGAACTGCGTCCCGGCATCGTCCACCGGATAGACCGGGATACCTCGGGACTTCTGATCATATGCAAAAACGACCGCGCACATCTGGCGCTTTCCGAACAGCTGAAGGAACACAGCATCACGCGCGTGTACGAGGCGGTCGTCTGCGGCGTGGTGAAGGAAGACGAATTCACGGTCAATGCTCCGATCGGAAGAGACCGGAAAGACCGTAAAAAGATGGCGGTCGACCCGGACGGGAGACGGGCCGTCACGCACGTCGAGGTCATAAAACGTTTCAAAAAATACACCTATGTGCGCTGCAGGCTCGAGACCGGGCGGACCCATCAGATCCGCGTACATCTGGCGTCCAGACATTTTCCGATCCTCGGCGACGAGGTCTACGGGCCGAGAAAGGCGGTCACCGCCTTCGGCGGTCAGGTCCTGCACGCGCGGACATTCGGTTTTATCCATCCGTCCACGGGCGAGTACATGGAGTTTTCTGCGCCCCTGCCCGAGAGCTTTCTGGAGGCGCTGGCCTGGGCCGAAAAACAAAACTGATAACATCGAAGCATAATTATGATATAATACAGTCAGGTATTTGATCCGGCGCGTGCCGGGAGCAGTGATATCGAAGGGGGTATGGGAATATGGCGGATAATTTTGTGATCACCATCGGCAGACAGTTCGGCAGCGGCGGCCGGGATATCGGACGCGCGGTCGCGGAGCGTCTCGGTGTGAAGTGCTACGATAAAGAGATCATCGAACTCGCGGCCATGGAGAATAACATTTCTCAGGATATCCTCGAGAAGCATGACGAGAAGCCCATGAGCGGCATCCTGAGCGGTATGGTCTCCGACATTTTTTCCTCGGGCTATTCGAAGTCCCGCTTCGTTGATGTTTCGCTCGAGCAGCAGGTCTTCCTGGCGCAGTTCGACACGATCAAGAACCTCGCCGAAAAGGAGTCCTGCGTGATCGTGGGCCGCTGCGGAAACTATGCGCTGCAGGACCACCCGAACGTTCTGAATGTTTTCGTATACGCCGACATGGATTTCCGTGTGAACCAGGTCGAGAACGTATATAAGATCGAAGGCATTAAGAAGACCACCGATTTCATCATGAAGATGGATAAGAAGCGTTCCGCATATTATAACTATTACACGAACGAAGAGTGGGGCAGCGCCTCGAATTACGACCTCTGCCTGAACAGTTCGAAGTTCGGCGTGGACGGCTGCGTGGACATTATTCTGGATGTGGCCGCGCGCATTAAAAAAGACTGACGGATCGTTTTATTATGCATCCTGAGGGCATCCCGTGGAAACGGGATGCCTTTTTTTGTGTAAAATGACGAGCCGCGGAAACGATTTTTATGCAGATAGTTTCTTGCGTCGACATATGTTTATATGATACATTTCTCATGGAAACCATTTTGTTATTTTTCGTTTCCCCGAAGACAGGAGAGCGCTCATGTCCGAAAACGTCAGAAAAGAGATTCTGGACGCCACCATCGGCCTTTTTAACCGGAAGGGTCTGAGATTCACGATGGATGATCTGGCGGCGGAACTGCACCGCAGCAAAAAGACCATCTATGTCTTTTTCCCCGATAAAAAACATCTGCTCGACGAGATGGTCGACTACATCTTTGATTCGATCAAAGACAGCGAACGCCGCATCGCGGACGATACGTCTCTCAGTACGGTCGAAAAGATCCGCCGCGTTCTCGGCGCGATGCCGGAGGAATACCGGTCGGTCGACCTTCGTCAGCTTTATGTTCTGAAAGAAAAGTACCCCGCGATCTACGCGCATGTGGAACGGCGGCTCGAGACGGACTGGGAGCCCACAGTCGCGCTGATGGAGCAGGGGATGAGAGAGGGCGTGATCCGTCCTGTCTCGATCCCGGTGTTCCGCACCATGATGCAGGCTACGCTCGAACAGTTTTTCCAGAGAGACATCCTGGTTAAAAACGGAATCACGTATCACGAAGCGCTCGCACAGGTCGTCGACATTCTGGTCGACGGCATAACCGTTCGTCCCGTGCGATGAAAGGAGCCGACATGTCAAAGCGTATTTGGCTGAATAACGGATGGGAGTTCACCGAACACTGCACTTACGCGTTTCTGGACGGAACCGAGGAGTGCGGATGCACGGTGCGTCTGCCGCATACCTGCAGGGAAGTGCCTTACAACTGTTTTGACGAAGGCATATACCAGATGGACTGCGCCTACAGAAGAAGGCTCGACACCACCGGAATGGCATCCGGCTCCCGCGTGTTTTTCACGGTGGAGGCGGCGGGGCATCACGCCGAGGTGTATCTGAACGGGACGCTGATCGCGGAGCATAACTGCGGATACACCTCATTTACCGCGGAACTGACGAACGCGCTGGACCTCGGGAAAGAAAACGAAACCGCTGAAGCGTCCGGCAGTCATATCCTGGCGGTCCGGGTCGATTCCCGGGAGACCCTGAACATCCCTCCGTTCGGATATGTGATCGATTATATGACCTTCGGCGGGCTTTACCGGGAAGCATGGATCGATGTGACCGACAGCTGGCGGATCGCTGACGTCTGCGTGCGTACGGAACCGCTCGTGCGCGTCAATACCGCCGACGGAAGTACTTTCACGGGAAACGTCAGCATTGAGACGTCGATCGACGGCCCCGGCTTCACTTCCAGGACCCCTCAGAGGCTCTCAGAGCCGTTTTTCGTGCGAAACCGTATATTTTCCCGCTCGGACGGGAAAAACGCTCAGATCGCGGATCAGTTCGTCGCCGCCGGACACAGCCCGGTGACCGGCACGCTCACCGCCGAAGGCGCGGAACTCTGGGATATCGAAAAGCCGGTCCTCTACACGGCGGTCACGGAACTGCTTCATGAGGGAAAGGTCATTGACCGCACCGAGACCGTATTCGGTTTCCGCGAGACCGAGTGGAAGACCGACGGTTTTTATTTGAACGGCCGAAGGGTCCAGCTGACCGGCCTGAACCGCCACCAGAGCTTTCCTTACGTCGGCTATGCCATGCCTGAGAGCATGCAGAGACGCGACGCGGACATTCTGAAGTACGAGCTCGGCTTGAACGCGGTCCGCACGTCGCATTACCCGCAGTCGCGTCATTTCATCGATCGCTGCGACGAGATCGGTCTGCTGGTGTTCACGGAGATCCCCGGCTGGCAGCATCTGGGTGAAGACGCCTGGAAGGAACAGGTCGTGGAAAACACACGCGAGATGGTGCTGCAGTATCGAAACCATCCTTCGATCATTCTCTGGGGCGTCCGTGTCAATGAATCGCAGGACGACGACGCGCTCTATACCAGAACGAACGCGGCTGCTCACGAACTCGACCCGACCCGCGCGACCGGAGGCGTCCGTTACCTGAAAAAGAGCAGTCTGCTCGAGGACGTCTACACCTATAATGACTTCCTTCACAGCGGTTCGAACGCCGGATGCGAAAAGAAGAAGAATGTCACGCCCGACATGACGAAGCCGTACCTGATCAGCGAGTATAACGGTCATATGTATCCGACCGCGGCCTTCTTCAGCGAAGGCTCCGTGCAGGAACAGGCGATCCGTCACGCGAACGTGCTGGAAGCCGTACGTGCCGAGGGGGATATCGCGGGAGCGTTCGGCTGGTGTTTCGCCGACTACAATACGCACCGCGATTTCGGCAGCGGCGACAGGATCTGCTACCACGGCGTCTGCGACATGTTCCGAAATCCCAAACCCGCAGCGGCGGTCTATGCAGCTCAGAGCCCGGTGCGGATGGATGCCGCGACCGGAAAGCCCGATCCGGCTTCGGCCGTGCTCGAGGTGACTTCCGGGATGAACATCGGAGAGCGCCCGGCAGGTATTCCCGGAAAAATCTGGATCATTACCAATGCCGACAGCGTTCGCATGTATAAAAACGGCGAGTTCATCCGGGAATACACGCATGCGGACAGTCCGTACCGCAGACTGTCAGGCGGGCCCATCCTGATCGACGATTACGTCGGCGATCGGATGATCGGCGGCGAGGGATACACGAAAGAACAGAGCGACGCGGCGAAATACATTCTGAATCACGCAGCAGTGTACGGCATGGATAAGTTTCCGCCGAAGGTGATGGCGAAAGCCGCGAAGCTTATGCTGAAGTATCATATGGATTTTTCCGACGCATACCGTCTTTACGGAAAGTATATCGGAAACTGGGGAGAGAGTTCGACCGCTTACCGCTTTGAGGCGGTCGTGGACGGTGAGGTCGTAAAAACGCTCGTGAAGGCGCCAGCTGACGTTCTGAGCATCCGTGCCGAAGCGGACCGCACGGATCTGGTCGAAGGCAGGACCTATGACGTGTGCGCCGTCCGCCTGACTGCGCAAGACGCGAACGGGAACGTGATGCCGTACTTCAACGGCACGGTAACACTGGAGACCGAAGGCCCGCTCGAGATCGTCGGTCCGAAGACCGCGGTGCTGCGCGGCGGCCGGGGCGGAACTTACCTGCGGACGACCGGCGAGGCCGGTGAGGCGGTATTGACCGTAAAGAGCGATCAGACGGATGACAGCGTGATCCGGTTCCGGATCGCGAAGGAAGCATAAAAGGAGCAGAAAGACATGACAGACAGATCCGGTATGATATTCGGAAACCCTATCAGCGAACGGGATCGCAGAAAAGCGGAACGCTCGAAACAAAAATTCATGAAGAGGTTCGGGGACGATTCGTCGGCGGATTATCCGGTCATTATCCGGCCGAATCCGGTGATCGGGCCGCTGCTGGGAGTCAGCGACATCCGTGTCGCAGAGGAAGGACCTTCCGAGGAATTCGATCTCGAAAAGGGTCTGATCGTAGGAAACATCCGTATGGGCTTCGGACACTACCGCATCTCGATGGCGATGGCTTCCGCGGCGAACGCGCTGGGATACAAGCCCTACTGGATGGACCTGAACTCGTTCCCGGAGACCTCATGCACGAAGGTCATCGGCGCACAGAACGACCTGTATTCGAAAGGCTCGCGCATCTCGCAGAAGAGCCGCCTGTTCAATAAGATCGTCTGGGAGCCCATGAACTACGAGGGCTTCCGGAAGCTGTCCTATAACGCGTCCGACCAGAAGAACGCGGAGATCATGGGTACGGTCTTTAAGAACATTCCGAAGGAGATCCCGCTCATCGGCACGCACGTCTGGCCCGCGCAGGCAGCGCTGCACGGCGGCATGAAGTACGTCGTGAACGCGATCCCGGACAATTGGCCCATGGCGCTGCACCTGGCCGAGGGAAGCGTCCACACGATCCAGACGAAGCAGAGCTACATCGGTTACCGCACGCTGAACGGCATGCGCGGGAAGGAAGTTCTGAAGCCGATGCCCGCGGAGAGCCTGGTGTACACCGGTCATTATATCGACGACGAGCTTGTGAGGAACCTCGAGGCCGACTGCGAAGCGCGCCTCCGCAGAAAAGAAGAGAAGAAGCCCATGCGCTTCCTGCTCACGATCGGCGGCGCCGGCGCGCAGAAAGAGATCTTCGCCGCGATCATCCGCTACCTGCTTCCCGCGGTGAAGAAGGAGAAGGCAGCTCTCTACGTGAACGTCGGCGACTACCGGAACGTCTGGGACGCGCTGGCCGCGGAGATCGAGGGTCTGAGCGACGTCGCGGAGGAGCATTTCAATGACTGGGCCGGGACCCTCTCGTTCACGGAGCGGGCACTGACCGATGACGTGACCGGCGTCCACGCGTTCTGGCACGAGGACATCTTCGAGGCGGTCTACTGCACGAACCTGCTGATCCGCAGCTGCGACGTTCTGGTCACGAAGCCCTCGGAACTCGCGTTCTACCCGGTCCCGAAGCTCTTTATCAAGCGCATCGGCGGCCATGAGAAATGGGGCGCGATCCACAGCGCGGAGATCGGGGACGGCACGATCGAATGCGAGGACATCCCGCACACGCTGGCGATGATACGGATGTTCATGAAAGACGAAGTCCTGTTCGCGGAAATGTGCGCGAACATTCTGGAAAATAAAAAGACAGGCATCTATGACGGGGCGTATAAAGCGGTTCGGATCGCGATGGATCTGAAGAACAGATAAGAGGAGAACGACTATGGAACTCAAACTCAGAAACAAGCTGGCATTCTGTTTCGGCGCGTTCGGCAAGGATATTGTCTACATGCTCGTAAACAGCTTCATCCTGTATTACTACAACGTCGTCCTGGGCGTTTCCGGCACGTTCGTCGGCGCGGTCCTGATGGGCGCGCGCGTGTTCGACGCGATCAACGACCCGTTCATGGGCATCATCGTCGCGAAGACGAAGACCCGGTTCGGACGGTTCCGTCCCTGGATCCTTTCGGGCACCGTGGTCAATGCCTTCGTGTTGTTCGCGCTGTTCGCGGTTCCGGGCGGCATGGCCGACAACCCCATGCGGATCTGGCTCGCGGTGTTCTACATTCTCTGGGGCGTGTCCTACACCCTGATGGATATTCCTTTCTGGTCGATGATCCCGGCGATCACGAAGCCCGGCAAGGAGCGTGAGCAGCTGTCCTCGCTCGCGCGTTCGAGCTCCGGCATCGGCGATGCGCTTCCCACGGTCCTGACCATGGTCATCGTCCCGGTCCTTTCCGGAACGACCGCGATCGCGGGCTACCGGCTGGGATTTAAGTACTGGGCCCTGATCATTGCCGTCGTGTTCGTGATCAGCGAGATCGTGTTCTGCCTGAACGTGCCCGAAAAGAAGCCCGAGGACATGAAGACCGTGGGCATCGGACACATGTTCAAGTCCCTGTTCAAGAACGACCAGGCCATGACGGTCATCGGCGCGATCATCCTGGTGTATCTGGCGCTCGACATCGTCGGAAACCTGATCCTGTATTTCTTCCAGTATGACGTCGGAAACACGAACGTCTACAGTATCTTCACCGCGGTCGCGTTCCTTGCGCAGGTCATCTTCATGCTGTTGATTCCGGCGCTGCGCAGAAAGATTCCGAAGCTGCGGCTGTTCGCGGTCGGCATCCTGGTCCAGATCATCGGTTTCCTGATCCTGCTGGGCTTCTCGTTCACCGGCCTCTATCAGGCGACTTCCTGGGCGATCCTCTGCCTGCCGGGCATGATGGTCTATGCGGGCTACGGCGTGCTGAACGTCATGCTGACCGTGTTCCTTTCGGACTCGGTCGACTACGGCCAGCTGAAGAACGGCACCCGCGAGGAGGCCGTGATCTTCTCGATGCAGACCTTCACCGTAAAGCTTGCGTCCGGCATCGCGGTCTTTTTCTCGGGCCTGGTCGTGGATATGCTGCACCTGAGCTCCGAGGCTTCCGCTTCCGATATCGCCGCGACGAGTGCCGATACGCTCTCGAAGCTGCGCCTGGTCATGACGGTTCCGCCGATCATCATCCTGATCGCGGCGTTCATCATCTTCAAGCGTTTCTATAAGCTCAATGACGAGCGCATGAAGGAGATCAGCGAGCAGATCCACGGCGACGCCGCCGAGATCGCAGACGACACCGCGGAAGGCGGAGAGGACCGCTGACTGAATTTCGAAGACATCGATCGGAGGACGACTCATGATTCGGATTTCCAATGATCTTTATATCCTCGGCACGCCCGGAACACATTATCTGTTCCGGGTATTGCCGACCGGTCATCTTGAGCATCTCTACTACGGATCGTCGCTCGGGGACCTGGATCGATTCAGCGATGAGGCTCTGAGCGGAATCGCGGATGCCCTGACCGAAAAGCGCGCGTTTCCGGCGGGAAACATGATCTCGTACGATGCGGAACACCCGGAGCTGACGCTGGAGGATCTCAGGCTGGAGATGTCTTCCCGCGGGCGCGGGGACATTCGCGAGCCGTTCGTGAGCCTGGTCTATGCCGACGGAAACCGGACTTCGGACTTCCTGTTCGAGTCCGCGGAGTTGTCTGATACGAAGCCGGAGTTTATGACATTGCCCGGTTCGTACGCGGAGGGTCCCGCGGAGCACCTGACCGTCACGCTGCGCGACCGTCTCTACGACGCGGTGCTGGAGCTTCATTACTATGTGTACGAGGACTGCGACTGTATCTGCCGCAGCGCGAAGCTGGTCAATGAAAGCGCCGCTCCGATCCGGATCGACCGGCTGATGAGCGCGATGCTGGACTTCGAATACGCCGGGTGGGTCATGCGCACGTTCCACGGCGCCTGGGCCAGGGAGATGCATCCGCATGACGTCACGCTCGTCCCGGGATGCTACGTGAGTTCCTCCCACACCGGAACGTCTTCGAACCGTGCAAATCCGTTCACGATGCTGTTCCGCGACAGCACGACGGAGACCTCGGGCCGCTGCATCGGCATGAACCTGATCTACAGCGGCGATCACTATGAAGCCGGCGAAGTAAACGCATACGGAAAGACACGGCTGATGACCGGTATCGATCCCTCTGATTTTTCCTGGCTGCTGGAGCCGGGGGACGCATTTGAGGCGCCTGAGGCGGTCATGACGGCCAGCGGACGCGGTTTCCGCGGCGTCAGCATGAATATGCACGCATTCGTTCGGGAACACATCCTGCGCGGCGTCTGGAAGGACCGCGTGCGCCCCGTGCTGCTGAACAGCTGGGAGGCCGCGTACTTTAAGATCGACGAGGGTAAGCTCCTGAAGATGGCGAAGGCCGCGAAGGAGATCGGCGTCGAGCTCTTCGTCATGGACGACGGCTGGTTCGGCGAGCGCAATGACGACAGCCACTCCCTCGGCGACTGGGAGCCGGATCTGAAGAAGCTTCCGGGCGGACTGAAGCAGATCGCCGATAAGATTCGTGCGCTGGGACTGGATTTCGGCATCTGGGTCGAGCCCGAGATGGTGAACACGCAGAGCGATCTGTACCGTGCGCATCCGGAATGGACGATGGAAGTGCCGGGACACCCGCACTCGGAGGGCCGGAACCAGCGGCTGCTGGACTTCGCGAATCCGGAAGTCGTCGACTATATGACCGAACAGATGACTCGCGTGTTCTCCTCGGCGGAGATCTCGTATGTAAAGTGGGACATGAACCGAATCATGTCGGACCGCTATTCGCAGTCGCTGCCGGCGGAACGCCAGAAGGAGACCGCGCACCGCTATATGACCGGTGTGTACCGGATGATGAAGACATTGACCGAACGGTTCCCTCAGATCCTGTTCGAGGGCTGCGCCTCGGGCGGAAACCGCTTCGATCTCGGCATCCTCTGTTATTTCCCGCAGATCTGGGGAAGCGACGATACGGATCCGCTGGAGCGCGTATTCATTCAGGAAGGCTACAGCTTCGGATATCCGCTGTCGTGCGTGGGCGCGCATGTTTCCTCGTCGCCGAACCATCAGACGCTGCGTGAAAGCTCGTTCGTGACGCGGTTCAATGTCGCGGTCTTCGGATCGTTCGGCCTCGAACTGAACCTGGCGGACCTGCCGAAAGCGGAGCTGAAAAAGATCGCGGCGTCGATCGCGCTCTATAAGGAATGGCGCGAAGTGCTGCAGAAGGGTACTTTCTACCGCATTAATTCCGGCAATCACCATGAGTGGACCTGCGTCTCTCCGGACCGGAAGAAGGCGGTCGGGCTGTTTTTCCACGCACTCGTGCAGCCGAACCGCCCGTTCGGGCAGTTCCGCGCAGCCGGTCTGGATCCGGACGCGATGTATCATTTTTACAATGTCAAATTCGACCATGACATCCGCACGTTCGGCGATCTGGTAAACACGGTCTCGCCGATCCATGTAAAGCAGGATTCGGCGATGCACCGGCTACTGGCGCGGCATATCACCATGCCGGGCGAGTCCGAGGACGTCACGGTCCCCGGATCGATCCTGATGAGCGCAGGGATAAAACTGTCCGGTGCATATACCGGAACCGGCTACAACGATCAGACGAGACATTTCCAGGATCTGGGTTCCAGACTGTATTTCATGGAGATGGTCGAACCCGCGGAAAACGAAGCGGAAGAGCAGTAAGACTCTTACAGGAGCCATTATGGAACGAAGCATGAAAGATCAGACGCTCGACGCGTTTGTAAAAGCATTCGGCGGACCGCTGTATGACGTGTCGGTGTGGTTTGCTCCAGGACGGGTAAACCTGATCGGCGAGCACACGGATTACAACGGCGGGCATGTGTTTCCCTGCGCATTGACGATGGGCACCTACGCGGCTGTGCGCAGGCGTGAGGACCGCAGGCTGCGGTTTTATTCGACAGGCTTTCCCGAAGAAGGGATCATTGAGACCTCTCTCGATGAGCTGGTGCCGGAAGAGCGATTCGGATGGACCAATTATCCGAAGGGCGTGATCAAAATGATGGCAGATCACGGTCATCCGATCGAAACGGGTTTTGAGATGGCGGTCTGCGGAGATATCCCTTCGGGAGCCGGCCTTTCCTCATCCGCATCGATCGAGGTGCTCACGGCCCTGATTCTGTGCGGACTGTACGGAGACCTCGAAAGCGGCGGCCCGGTCCGCCTGTTCCGAAACAACGACGCGGGCAATCCGAAACGGCTGCGCGGTGAGATTCCGGGGAAGGAGATCTTTTTTGCTGCCGGGATCAGCCGCGAGGATATCGCGCGGATCTGTCAGGAAGCCGAAAACGTTTATAACGGCTGCAGCTGCGGAATCATGGACCAGTTCGCGGTCACGTTCGGAAAAAAGGACCATGCGATCTTTCTGGACACCGCAGCGCTCGAATATGAGACGGTCCCGGTGCGCATGGACGGTCATGCGATCGTGATCACGAACACGAATGTGAAGCACAAGCTCACAGATTCCAAATACAATGAACGCAGGAGAGAGTGCGAGACCGCGCTGTCGGTGATCCGCCGGAGATGCACGCCGGAACTTTTGATGTCATTGTCCGCCGTCAACACCCTGCTGTACGGAGAAAGCTATCCCACGGTGATCCGCGGTCTGTGCGACCTCGACAGCGCCCTGGTGGATGCCATGGCGGAAAAATGGTTTCAGGAGTTCCCGGAAGAAGAACGTCTGAAACTGATCAAACGCATGCGTCATGCAGCCAGTGAAAATGAACGGTGCAAACAGGCGGTCAGAGCGCTGCGCGAGGGAAATCTCACGGTTTTCGGCATCCTGATGAACGCGTCGCATATTTCGCTGCGCGACGACTATGAGGTCACCGGCCCCGAGCTCGACGCGCTCGCGGAGGCGGCCTGGGAGGTCGACGGATGCCTGGGATCGCGCATGACCGGCGGCGGCTTCGGCGGCTGCACGGTTTCGATCGTACGGAACGATGCGCTGGAACGCTTTAAAGAACATGTGGCACGCGAATACCGCGATAAGACCGGGCTGGAAGCCGATTTCTACATTGCCGGGATCGGCTCCGGACCGAGAAAGCTTTAAAGGATAAAGAATATGAACGACAGAACGGAACACGCTCTGCGGGATCTGACAGCGTACGCGCTGCATACGCAGCTGATCACGGGATACGACATCGTCTGGGCACTGAACACACTTCTGGGCATTCTGCGCCTGGACGGCATGGAAGTGACCGCTCAGGACGTCATTGACCGCGAGAAGACCATCCCGAACGAACAGATCGAAGACGGGAGTTTCCTCGAACAGACGCTCACTGCGCTGGACGACTATGCCGCGGAGAACGGGCTTTTGGAGCGCGACAGCGTCGTCTGCCGCGATCTGTTCGACACGAAGCTTATGGGCGCTCTGACGCCTCGTCCGAACGAGACGAGCGATCGGTTTATGCGGAAGTTCTTTATAGACGGCCCCGATCATGCAACCGACTGGTTTTACCGCTTTTCGCAGGACAATGACTACATCCGGCGCTACCGCATCAAAAAAGATCTGCGATGGAAGGCGTCCACGGAATACGGGGATCTGGACATCACGATCAATCTTTCGAAGCCGGAAAAAGACCCGGCGGATATAGCGGCGGCGGCGAAGGCCGCGCAGACCGGCTATCCGAAATGCCTGCTGTGCCTGGAAAATGAGGGATACGCGGGCCGCATAGATCATCCCGCCCGGCAGAACCACCGCGTGATCACTCTGGACCTGGCGGGAGAGGAGTGGGGCTTCCAGTATTCGCCTTACGTGTATTACAACGAACACTGCATCGTTTTCGCGAAGGAACACCGGCCGATGAAGATCAGCCGCGGGACGTTTGACCGACTGACCGCGTTTCTGGATCAGTTTCCGCATTATTTTATCGGGTCGAACGCGGATCTGCCGATCGTGGGAGGGTCGATCCTTTCTCATGACCATTTTCAGGGCGGAAATTATATGTTTCCCATGGCAAAAGCGCCGGTGGAGCGCGAATTTGCCTCGGAAGAGTACCCGGAGGTGTCCGTAGGCATCGTAAAATGGCCGATGTCGGTCATCCGGCTGCGTTCAGCGGATAAGG
Organism: Lachnospiraceae bacterium; assembly: GCA_017513125.1. Taxonomy (GTDB): domain Bacteria; phylum Bacillota; class Clostridia; order Lachnospirales; family Lachnospiraceae; genus RGIG5636. Next base: position 67,735 of record JAFWDI010000031.1, read on the forward strand.
AGAAGCTCATCGCGTTTGCTGATAAGATCCTGAATACCTGGAGAGATTATGATGATGCAGACTCGTTAATATTTTCACACACTGAAGGCGCGGCACATAACACGATCACACCGATCGCCAGGATGCGGTCGAACGATCTATACGAGATCGATCTGGTACTGCGGAATAACCGTGCCACGGAAGAACACCCCATGGGGCTTTTTCATCCGCATGAAGAACTGCATCATATCAAGAAAGAAAACATCGGCCTGATCGAAGTCATGGGACTGGCGGTGCTTCCGGCCAGGCTGAAGGGCGAGCTTGAGTCGATGAAACCGTTTCTGTGCGCACGGGAATACGACGGGCTTCCCGAAAGCCTCGCAAAACACGACGCATGGCTGCGCGAACTGCGCGCGTCGTACGGTGCGGCTGAAGGCAGTATTGACGATGCACATGCGGAAACCATTTTGCGTGACGAGGTCGGCAAAGTATTTGCACAAGTGCTCGAGGACGCCGGCGTATTTAAACGCACGCCCGACGGACAGGCCGCATTTGACAGATTTGTGCGGAGCGTTTTATAGTGATGCGTGAGCGCCGCGCATGTTGTGAGAGGACATGAAATATAAGGCGGTATGGCGTGTCGTCCTTTGAGACCGGTTTAGAACTATTCGCAAAACTCATGTTTAACGAATAGATATATGCGAAAAGAGCGGTCCGGCACGTATCCCGGTCCGCTCGTACCGTTTCAAGCATTTACAGGTATTTCCCATGAAACTTCAGCGTTTACTCTGTCTGACGCGCAAAGCCGTCGACGAATATCATCTGATCGAGGGCGGCGACCGCATCGCCGTCGGTATCAGCGGCGGAAAAGACAGCCTGACTCTTTTATATGCGCTTCACGGACTGAAGAGATTTTATCCTAAGAAGTTCGAGATCATTGCCGTCACGATCGACCTCGGTTTCGAAGGAGTGGATTTCTCGCCGGTACAGAAGCTCTGCAGCGAACTGGGCGTCGAATACCATGTCCTGCCCTCTCACATTGCCGAGATCATCTTCGATATCCGGAAAGAGTCCAATCCATGCTCGCTTTGCGCGAAGCTGCGGCGCGGCCAGCTTTACGACACGGTCAGACAGTTCGGCTGCAATAAAGTGGCTTACGGCCATCATATGGACGATTTCGTCGAGACCATGCTGCTGTCGCTGACCTATGAGGCGCGTTTCTTTACGTTTTCGCCGATGTCCTATATGGACCGCACCGGCATCACGGTCATCCGGCCAATGATGTTCGTGCCCGAGGAAGACATTAAGGGCTTCGTAAAGCTTTATAACGTGCCTGTCGTGCATAATCCCTGCCCGGCGGACGGCTACACGAGGCGCCAGTATATGAAGGATCTGCTCGCGGATCTGAACCGCGACGCGCCCGGGGTCAAGGAACGCATGTTCCATGCGGTCTGTGAAGGCAATATTGCAGGATGGCCCGAACATTTTCCAGATCCGCGGAAAGGCACGAAAGGCAGGAAAGCCGCCGATCCCGATGCCGCCTGCGAACCGTAAATGTCACAAAAGCCTTAATATATAAGGCTTTTTTTAATGTCCGGAGCCCGGTGATGCTATGATAAAGTCATGGAACGTCCTTACCATGAACAGGTCGATATTCGAAACACGAAGAAGCTTCGGGAGCTCTGCCGGAGGCTTCCTTCGTTTGCGTCCGAGTTTTTCCGCGGGATCGAACAGGTAACGAGTTCCCGCACGCGGATCGCCTATGCGTACGACCTGAAGGTCTTCTTCGATTATCTGCTGAACGAGGTTCCGGATTTTGCCGGAAAGACCATGGCGGATATCCGTGTGACCGACCTGGACCTGGTCACTACCACGGACCTCGAGGAATTCATGGAATACATGAAATATTATGTGCCCGGTGAAGGCGCTTCGGAGGAAGTTGTCATCGACCGCACGAACAAGGAGCTCGGGATCAAGCGGAAAATGGCCGGCCTGCGCTCTTTCTATAACTATTTTTACCGCAAGCAGGTCATCACGACGAACCCGCCGAGTCTGGTAAAACTCCCGAAAACTCACGAAAAAGTCATCACACGCCTCGATACGGACGAGGTCGCCCGTCTTCTCGACATCGTAGAGGACGGAGGCCGCATGTCAAAGGCCCAGGAACGCTGTCACGAAAAGACCGCCGTGCGCGATCTCGCGATCATGACGCTGATGCTGGGTACCGGGATCCGCGTTTCCGAATGCGTGGGACTCGATATCCGCGACGTGGACTTCCGCAACGACGGCATCCGCGTTCACAGAAAGGGCGGAAAGGAAGTCATCGTCTACTTCGGCGACGAGGTCGAGCGCGCGCTGCTGGACTATCTCGAGGAACGCAAGCTCATCATCCCGGTCTCCGGACACGAGCAGGCGCTTTTCCTCTCCCTCCAGAAAAAACGCATCAGTGTGCGCAGCGTCGAGAACCTCGTAAAGAAGTACGCGCGGCAGGTCACGACGATCAAGAATATTACGCCGCATAAGCTCCGCAGCACCTACGGCACGAACCTTTACCGCGAGACAGACGACATCTATCTGGTCGCGGACGTGCTCGGACATTCCGATGTCAATACCACGAAAAAGCACTACGCCGCGCTCGAGGACGAGCACAGGCGCAGTGCCAGAAACAAAGTCAAATTAAGAGATATTTAAACGGTTTTACGCCTCTTCCGCCCCGCACATGTACGCGTGCGGGGTTTATTATGCCCCTGAAAGGCCGTATAAGGCGTTTTACGGCGTTTTAGACCTGAAGGCAGGTCAATGCCACGGTTCCGACGATATCCTCGGCAAAACAGCCTCTGGACAGGTCGTTGATCGGCTTTTTCAGGCCCTGCATGACCGGGCCGTAGGCTTCCGCCTTCGCAAGGCGCTGTACGAGTTTATAGCCGATATTGCCGGCGTTCAGATCGGGAAAGATCAGGACGTTCGCCTGTCCGGCCGCCGGGCTGCCCTTGGCCTTCAGTTCCGCCACGGAAGGAACGATCGCCGCGTCCAGCTGCAGTTCACCGTCCGTTTTCAGGTTCGGATAATCTTCCTTCAGGCGGGCCGCCGCATTGATGATGTACTGAAGACGTTCGTTTTTCGCGCTTCCTTTCGACGAATACGAAAGCAGAGCCACGATCGGCTCGTGGCCGGTCAGGGTCTCGAAGGTCTTGGCGCTCGCGACCGCGATGTCCACGAGCTGGTCTTCCGTCGGGAATTCCACGACCGCGGGATCCGAGAACAGGAAGATGCCGTCGTCGCCCAGTTCGCAGTCCGGGACCACCTCGACGATATAGGAAGACACGGTGTGGATGCCTGGCGCGGTCTTAATGATCTGGAGCGCGGGACGCATCGTGTCGGCCGTCGAGTGGATCGCGCCGGCGACCATGCCGTCGGCCTCGTCATTGTACATCATCATCGTTCCGAAAAACATCGGGTCGAGGACCTGCTCCGCGGCCTTCTCGGGCGTCATGCCCTTATGTTTCCGCAGTTCGTACAGCTGCTCCGCGAATTTCGGGAGATTCGGACTGTGCTGATAGTCGACGACTTCGATTCCGGGCAATGACGTCACGCCGGGATCCGGAAACTCTTTTCCGTCTTCCGAAAACAGAATGATCCTGCAGAGGCCTTCCTCCGAGATCATCCGTGCAGCTTCGCATACCCGCGGATCATAGCTTTCCGGAAGTACGATCCTGCAGTTCTTTTCTTTCGCGCGTTCTTTGATTCCTTCGATAAATGACATAGCTGTCTCCTTCCGGCCGGCATGTTCTCCGCCGGCGGTCTTGCGTACGGAATTTATCCGTACAGGTCTCCCTGGCTGGTCTCGATATGATCGACGACCGCACACACACTGTATTCGACCGGTCCCGGATGATCGATGCGGCTGACCTGTCTGGCCGATCCGCCTTCCTGCATCACGAGCACGAGCTCACCGATGCCGGCGTGCGTTTCCGCACCGTCGACCGCCACGATCTCGTCCCCGTAAAGCTCGCCGTCGAGTCCGACGGCGCGCAGGATCAGAAGCTTCTGACCGTAATAGTCGGAGTGCTTCACCGTAGAGACGATATTGCCGGTCACGCGGGCTATGAGCATGTGACTTCGCCTCCTTCCCGCGTGTAAAGGCTGTCGATAATGGCCGTGACAGCAGCGTCGCAGCAGGCGTTCTGCCGGGGAAGCGCGAACGCGCCTTCCTTGCTTTTCGCCCAAACGACCGTGTCTCCGATTCCGCTGCCGCAGGCGTCGCCGGCGACGATCGGACCGCCAATGTTCCTGCCCGCGCTGTCCACGGGCTGGATCACCATCAGGCGGACCCCCTCCATGCGGAAATCCTTTTTCGTGGCCACACACGTGCCGATGACTTTCGCGATCTGCATAGTTCACCGAACCTTTCCGGGATCAGGCGTCCCTTCCCGCGTCCGGGAACTTTTCGAATACTTTTTTTCCTTCAATGTCGATAAAGTCGAGAACGCCCATGATCGCCGCGTCCACGGGAAGGTTCTGCGTCAGGTCGGTCTGGCGCGCGGAGCTTCCCGCGACGACCAGTACGACTTCGTCCTCTCCCGCCCCGACGACGTCGACGGCGACGACCGGCTTTCCTTCATTTTCCAGCGTCAGCAGACTGATGGGCTGCACGACGAGGAGCTTCAGGCCGGTCATTTTCGCGTCTTTTACCGTGCAGACCGCGGTTCCGATGATCTTTGCCGCGTACATATTACTTCTCCTTCTTACAGATACCGATCCTGCAGGCGCCCGCGGACAGCAGCTGAGCCGCGATTCGGACGTCCGTAATGCCGCAGATCTTGATACCGGTCTCCGGACCCACCGCCTGCTTCACCAGGGCCAATGCCCCGGCCACAGCCTCGCAGTCTTCCGGCTCAGCCTGGATCACGACCATCGAAGCACCTGCGACTTCGGCGGCGACGGCAGCTTTGACGAGCTCTTCCGGTGACATATCCGCGGTTCCGATGACTGCCTTGACTTTCGCGCGGCCGGTAGCCACTCTGACCGCGGCTCCGATCTCGTCCCTGACAGCTCTCCAGTCATGCGAACGGACAGCGCCGGGATTTACGACCAGTTCGATCTCTTCGGCGCCGCTGCGTACGGCTTCCAGCGTTTCGGCGGCTTTGGCGGTCAGGGAAGCGGCTCCGGAGGGATATCCCGCCAGAGTGCACACTTTTACCCCGGTCCCTTTCAGCGCACCGGCTGCTGTTCCGGTATAGGATGAGTTCACACAGACCGCGCCGAAACCGAGCTCCGCCGCATCGCCGCAAAGCTGCAGGATGCGGATCTCACCGTCCGCCGGATCCGCGATCATCAGGTCCGCCTGCGGTGCGAGGTTTTCCAGACATGCCGCATCGCCGGACACCGCGAACGCAGTATCCGCCTGTATCCTGGCGTAGACCTGGTCCGTGATCTCATCGATCAGTTTCTCGATATTCATGCCCATAGCAGATTACTGGGGAAGGATGCCCTCCACGTCCGTATGCGGACTCGCAATGACATGCACGGAGAACACCTCTCCCACGCGCTTCGCAGCCGCGGAGCCCGCCTCGACAGCGGCCTTGACCGCACCGACGTCGCCGCGCACCATCACGGTCACGAGACCGGAACCGATGCGCTCCTTGCCGATCAGGCGAACATTCGCAGCCTTGACCATCGCGTCGGCCGCTTCGATCGCGCCGACCAGGCCCTTCGTTTCGACCATTCCCAATGCTTCGTTGACCATAGCTTATAAACCTCCTGATCAGATCTGAGGAAGGATGCCCTCGACGTCGGTGTGGGGGCTCGGAATCACGTGTACGCTGTAGAGCTCGCCCACGCGCTTCGCAGCCGCGGAACCCGCCTCGACGGAAGCCTTCACGGCTCCGACATCACCGCGCACCATCACGGTCACGAGACCGGAACCGATGCATTCCTTGCCGATCAGCGTGACGTTTGCCGCCTTGACCATCGCGTCGGCCGCCTCGATCGCGCCGACCAGGCCCTTCGTCTCGACCATTCCCAGTGCTTTCTTTTCCATGTGAATACCTCTTTCTTAAAAATTTGACTTATAAACTCTATGTTACAGCAGCGCCCGGAACATATCCGGATGCAGCGAGGAAACGACTTCCACGTTCAGCAGCATGCCTTCCCGGCCGAAATTCGCCGTGACCGCGTCGCAGGCAGACTTTACGTCCGCGACCGTACCGGTCAGGATCACGTAGGACTTTCCGCCCAGACCGCGGCCCAGCCGCACTTCGATCAGCTCGACGTTTGCGGTCTTGACCGCACAGTCGGCGGCCTGGATCGACGCGCAGAGCGAAAAGGTCTCGATGATTCCGACGGCCTCGCTCTGGTCGATCTCGGTCGTGCGTGTGATCGCCGAGATGACCTGCGGGTCGATATTCGACAGGATCATGCTGTCGACGACCTTGTCCGCTCCTGTCTCGATGCCTGCTCTCACGGACGTGCTCACGTCGGCAGTCTCTCCGGCCACCAGAATCACATACTTTCCGGGACAGGTCGGCTGCGCCATGACCAGATCCACGGACGCGGTCTTCAGCATCTGGTCGCCCGTTACGATCCCGCTGGCAATGCTGTTCAGCTCCACGGAGCCGATGGCTGTGCTCATATGCTCTCCTTCAAAACGTTCTCAAAACTCAAAGATCACGGACTCAGATATCCATGATATCGATATGATCTTCCGTCACCGCGATGACCGTTCCGGAGATCGACGCGTGCACGCGGGCTCCGAGAGCGCCTTCGGGCGGTGCTCCGATGCACTGGCCGCAGGTCACACGGTCGTCCCGTGCGACGGTCGGAACGCATGCCGCGCCGATGTGCTGCCGCAGCATGATCCGTACGGCCGCTGGCGGCCGGTGATCCGACAGGAACGGAACATCGACGTCATAAGCCGCGATTCCGGTGCGCTGGATCACGCGGTGGGTCGGCGCCTTTACCAGGTCGCGCATCTTATTGACCGGGGCGGGCTGCTTATCGGTCTTCACTTTCTTCTTCAGCAGGTCCGCACGCACCGCATAGATGAAGCGGTTCGGGGTCAGGCCCATATTGCATCCGACGTAAGTGCAGAGTCCGCAGTTGCAGCAGCCGAGCGCCGAAAGACCGTCTGTGAGGACTTCGGCGCGGTTCAGGGTCAGCGCCTGCATGATCTTATGCGGCTGAACGCCGAGCCCCAGATGACTCCGGGGGCAGATCAGCGTGCAGTAGTTGCACTGGCAGCATGCCGACCGCGCGATCCGATACTGGCGGTCGAAATCGCTGTTCTTTTTATCGATCAGCGGATGGTCTTTCGGAAGTACGATCACGCCGTTCGTGGTCTTCGTTACGAACTCATGGGCAATGTCAAAAGTCACACGTCCCATCAGCGGTCCGCCGATGATCACCGCCGGGTCCGCCAGCAAGGATCCGCCGGCCAGCTCGATCAGATAGTCGACTGCGGTTCCGATCGGAACTTCCAGCGTGACCGGAGAAGCGACTTCACCGCAGACCGTCACGTTCCGGGAAGTGACAGGGACTCCGCGCACCGCCTGTGCGACATGGCGGAGGGTCTGGGCATTGATCACGACGCATCCCACGCTGATGGGAAGCTGTCCGACCGGAATCACGCGTCCCGTGACTTCATAAATGATCTGCTGTTCGTCTCCCGCCGGATAATAGTTTTCCAGAAGGTGCACGTTTATCTGCGGATCGTCCGCGCACGCGCGCTCCAGTGCATCGACGGCCGCGTGGTTCTTCTCCTTCACGGCGAGCACGCCGTACCGCGCGCCTGTCGCTTCCAGAGCCGCGCGCATGCCGTCGACGATCTCTTCGGCGTGCATCTCCATCAGGTACTTATCGGAACGGATCAGCGGTTCGCACTCGGCGCAGTTCGCGATCACATACTCCGGGGAGCTGTTCAGTTTTACATGCGTCGGGAAGCCGGCGCCTCCCGCGCCGACCACTCCCGCGGCCTGTATGAGATCGAGTATCTGCTCTTTCGTGCGTGCCATTGATTTATACCAAATTCCGTTTTCCGATCACTTTAGTAATACGCCGCGCCGCTCAGATAATGCGGAAAGCGTCGCTCAGCGTGCACCGGCGCGAACGCGTAAAGTTCTTCGCCGAGGTCAGGCCCTCGCCGGTCGGGGTCGCGATCGTCAGGGTCGCGTAACCTTCTCCGTCGTAGCCGAGTCCGGCATAGGAAGGCGCGTTCTTCACGAAGATCGTGGTGTCCACAGCCTTGCCCATCTTATTCATGTGATAGACGTTCGTCGAGTGCATAATGGCGGTGTGATGGCAGTTGTTCTCGGCGATCACAGCTTTTTCGATCCCGTCGTCGACGTCGCGCACGCGCGTGACCGGGACCACGGGCATCAGCATCTCGGTCATGACCAGCGGATGCTCAAACGGAGTCTCGGCGATCACGGCTTTCGCGTTTTCGCCGCCGGTGATACCACAGGCGGCCAGGATGTAGGAGGCGTCTTTTCCGATAAAAGCCTTGTTCGGGGAATACTTTCCGTCCTTTTCAATGATGACCTTTTCCATCACAGCGCGCAGCTCGCGGTCGTTCAGGAGATAAGCGCCTTCGCGGACGAGAGCCTCGATCAGCTGGTCGGCAATGCAGTCGACCGCCAGAATCTCCTTCTCGGCAATGCAGAGGATGCAGTTTTCGAAATAGATGCCGTCGATGATATGCTTCGCTGCCTTCGCGATATCAGCGGTCTCGTCGACGAGTACCGGCGGGTTTCCGGGGCCGGCGCCGATCGTGCGCTTTCCGGACCGCATCGCAATGTTTACGACTGCCTCGCCGCCGGTCACCACGAGAAGGCGGATCTTCGGGGACGACATGATCACCGCGCTGGTATCCGTCGTGGGTTCGGCAGCGGAGCACATGAGGTTATCCGGGCCTCCGATCGCCACGATGGCGCGGTTAAGGATCTTGATCGTCTCGATGCAGCAGCCTTTCGCACCGGGATGCGGGTTGAACACCACGGCATTGCCCGCGGCGATCATGCCGATCGCGTTATTGATGATCGTCCCGGTCGGGTTCGTGGAGGGCGTGATCGCGCCGATGACTCCGAAAGGCGCCATCTCGGTCAGCATCATACCGTAGTCGCCGGTCTTCGCGATCGTGTAAAGGTCCTCGATGCCGGGCGTCTTATTCGCGGCCATGAGGTTCTTCGCGGTCTTGTGTTCGAGATGGCCGTATCCGGTCTCTTCGAGGGCCAGGCGTCCCAGGTACTCAGCGTTCGCACGCGCGGCTCTGCGCATCGCTTCGACGAACTCTCCTCTTCGCTCCAGAGTCACTTTCGCAAGCTCCTTCTGGGCGTTCCAGGCGGCGTCGATCGCGTCATGAATATCGTCGAAGATCCCGTTCATGCCGGACGGTCGGGTGTTATAGACGTTCGACGTCAGCGGTACGGACGCGGCAGTGGGTTTTTCTCCGTAGATCTCCTCGATCGTTTTCGAGCGCGGGGAAAAACGGGTCGGATAAGGCCCGGTGAATTTGTTTCCGATGCTTCCGGCTGTACCCGTCGGCGCGGGGGCCTGTGCGGGAGCGTCCAGTTCCGACCGGACTTCGCTGATATATTTCAGGATCTCATTTGCCGGTATGCTCATTCGAGTGATCCTCCTTCCCGAATATGATCTGTATGCTGCGTTCTCTCGCCGCCTCTGCGGCAAGAGGTGTGATAACTGCCTTCGGGCCGCATATGATGCGGCTTATATTTCTCTGATGTGCGTCAATGACGTCCTTTTCCGTCACCAGATCGGCTGTGCTTTCCGTACGGCCCGCCGGCTCCGGCGTCATGCCCGCGAAGGAAACTCCCATATCCCAGAGGTCTTCGTAAAGCTGCTTCAGCTCACGTGCGAAACGCCCCGGACGCAGCCGGTCCGGCCGATAAGGCGTGCGGATCACACAGGGACGGCCGGTCATGAAAAAACTGGAGGCCGCTCTTACCATCCTGTCGTCGCCGCCCGACGCCAGCCGTTTCATGAAGCTTACCGACGGCGAGCAGATCTCGACGCGGTCATATCTGCTGAGATCTCCGTATATGCGTCCGGCCTCGCGGGGGCGGTCCTCCGACACGATGCGAAGCTCATCCATGCTGCAAGCCGCGTCCGGAATATCATCCGAACTCTCAAAGCAAAAGACCGCGTCATCGGCGTATCCGCTGAGGACATACTCCGCGATCAGTTCCTTCGCCTCGCAGGCGCCTGCCGGAAACAGCACGAGTACTTTTCCGGGCGGGCTGTCTTCTGCCCGGAACTCCAGATACCGGAGCGCCCGCCGGACCACTGTCCGGATCTCATCTTTTTCGAAACGATCCTTCATTCATCCAAGTCCAAAAGCAGACCGCGGGTTCCCTTCATCGTGATCAGGTCGCAGAAACGGTTCGCGCCGAGGTCTCCTCCGTAAAGGATCTCGGGCACATACTCGATCCTGTCACTGAAATAAGCATGGATAAAGCTCAGAGCATCTTCGATCTCGTTCAATGCGGGCGCCTGTCCCGGAGCATCGACCCAGGGTTCATAGATCAGGGAAATATCCCTGACGCAGACGTCGTCGTTTTCCCGCAGCATCCGGATAACGGGATCGAGCTGAGCGGCCAGTACGTCACCGCAGAGATGACGTCCGTGTTCCGCCGACAGCTCACCGATACAGATATAAGGTCGAAGTCCGTGTACTGCGCTGAATGCGGCCTTACAGGCAATGACTTCGGGCGTCTCGCCGAGAACGATCCGCCGGTCCATGCTCCCCAGAAGGACCGCCCTGCAACCGAGCGCCGTCAGATCGTCGGGGCACAGCTCGCCGGTAGGAGCACAGGAGCAATTCAGATCAGAAGTCTTATATCCGCCGCATCCCAGCGGGAAGCTTACGTCCTGCGCCCCGATCAGAAAGGGCTCGTATCGCAGTTCTTCCGCCAGAAGCGCCAGATAAGGCGCAGGAGCAAACACGACAGCGGTCATACCTTCGCCGCGCTGCCATCCTTTCAGACCCGCCGCCAGCCTCTTCATTTCGTTCAGGGAACGGATCTTTCCGATGCGAAATGCCGCTGTGAAAGCCTGATTATTCATCTTTCCGAAGGAAATATCAGTCATAACATCGCACAGATACACTTTATGTAAGTGAAATGTAAATTATTAAGTTCCGAAAATTATCCAAACTGTAATCATTATAACACCGTATCGAAAAATGAACAGATTATGCCGTTTTTTTATTAAAAAACATTGTCCTTTCAAATTTTGTGAGTTCCATTAAAAGAGCCCGCCGGAAGGCGGGCGTTAAAACAATATTATGAACGGTATCGGTAATGAAACTGCGTGCTGCGGACGGTCGGTCAGGCCAGCTCTTCTTCAGTGAGTTTCTTTCCTTCCTGCCAGATCCTCTCCAGGTCGTAAAACGCACGGTCATCAGCCGAGAATACATGGATCGCGATATCTTTATAATCCATCAGGATCCAGTTCGCGTTCTGATATCCTTCGATGTGTCCGGGGATAAATCCCGCATCCTTCATCTTCAGTTCGACTTCGTCCGCCATGGCCTGGACCTGCCGGACATTATTTCCGTGTGCGATCACGAAATAATCGGCGATCGAACTGATCTCGGAGATATCGATCACGACGATCTCCTGCCCTTTTTTCGCTGACAGCGCCGCGTAAGCGGTCCTGGCCATTTCCAGTGATAAACTCTTATCCTGCATTCTCTTCCTTTCTATTTTTCCGTAACCGGATCCCCGTAGTGCTCACGGTACCAGAGCCAGGTCTCCCTCGTCAGATCGTCGATCGTGCTGCCCTTTCGCTTCAGGTGTTCCAGCACATCGTTCGCTATCATCATAACCGTTTTTCCGAGATTCTCATAGGCGCTTTTTCTGTAGACTTCCAAGTTCGGGGCTTCATCCCGGTTCGGTTCGATGTAATCCGCCACATAAATGATCTCCTCGAGAAGCGTCATATCCGGATGCCCCGTGGTGTGGCTTCGAATCGCCGAGAGGATATCCTCATCGCGGATGTGATATCGTTCTTTCGCATAATAGGCTCCGAGCTTTGCATGGATCAGAGCCGAATTTGCCAGTTCGGCTTCGCTCAGTTCGATGTCCGCCATCTGTGCTCTGCGGATATACTCGTCACCCTTCAGGAATTTACCGCAGTCATGAAGGACTCCGGCGATGCGCGCCTGCTTCGCGGGAGCGCCGTAGTTTTCGGCCAGCGCCTCCGCGGTGTCTGCGACGCCGAGCGTGTGAGCATAGCGCTCTTCGGAAAGCTTTTCCTTCAGATCGTCGAGAATCTCCGCTTCGGTCCAGGCGTCTTCATCGGCGTAAAGCCGGCGGGAAACGATATAATCGGCCGCTTCGGGCGTCACCAGAGCGGAAAGCTCCTGCAGAAACGACTTTTTGCCGGTGCTCACATACATCCAGGCCAGCTCACGGATCCGCGTCGAAGAAATGTCTTCGAAAACACTGTCCAGAAAAAGGATCCTGGCGGCCGGGAACTGTTTCTCCAGTTCTTTCGCGTGTGCCCTGCACTCGTCCGGATTCACGCCGGGCCGCTGTACGACGATGATCGCCGCGGATGCGAAGATCATGTCCGGGCGGTACCAGCTCTGCATGTGCATCAGCGAGTCCGCACCCAGCAGGAAATAGATCTCCTCATCGGGGTGTTTCGCACGGATGATCGCCAGCGTGTCCGCAGTGTAAGTGTCTCCGCCGCGCGACTGATCGAGCGTGGAGATCGACATGTGCGGTCTACCCGCGATCGCGAGCCGGATCACGGCATTGCGGTCTTCCGCCGAAGCGGATGCGTGTCCTTTATGATAGGACGTGCCGGTCGGCATGAACACGACGTCGTCCAGCGAAAACTGCTCGATGGCAGCCTCCGCCATGTGTATGTGAGCCAGATGGATGGGGTCGAAACTCCCTCCGAATATGCAGACTCTTCTGGCCAATGTCATCTCCTCCGCGTTTGCGTTCTTCTTCAGTTCGTTACTCGCATGCGCTTACTTCGGAAGGACGATCTTCGGATCCTTCTTCGACGCGCGGTACAGCACGAACTTCCGCCCGATCGTCTGGACGCAGTCGGAACCGGTGCGCGCCGACAGCGTGTCCGAAAGGTCGCGGACATCGAAGAGACAGTTCTTCAGCACCGCGATTTTTATCAGTTCGCGATGCTCCAGCGCGTCGTCGACCGCGGAACACAGCTCGGGAGTGATCCCGCTTTTCCCGATCTGAAAGATCGGATCGAGCGTGCTGCCGAGTCCTCTCAGATATGCTCTCTGTTTACTGGTCATATTATCTCCTGTCGATACCGTTGCCGACCGTCAGATCGAACGCCGGACGGCCGGCATGCGGGTCAGCTCAGATACTCGAACTCCCAGCCGCAGACGTCGACCGTGTCTCCGTCGGCAATGCCGAGTTCCTTCAGCGTATCCTCGATCCCGTTTTCTTTAATAAAGTTCTGGAAGAACGCGAAGCCCTTCTCCGAGTCAAGGTTCGTATAGCCCAGCATGCGCTCCACTCGCGGCCCCTGAACCGAGAACATACCTTCCGCGACTTTCTCCACAGTGAAGGGAAGTTCAGCCTCTTCGACTGCCTCCATAGGATCATACTCCTGCTCGAATACCGTCGGCGCGTCATCCATCTCCAAGAGCATCGCGTGTATGGCGGAGATCAGCTCCTTAACGCCTTCTCCGGTGACCGCGGAGATCCCGAAGACCTGAACGCCGCGCGGCTCCCAGATCTCACGGATACGGTCGAGCGGATGCTTTTCGCCTTCGCCGACATAGACCGCGTCGACTTTATTCGCAGCGATGATCTGCGGCTTCCCTGCCAGGTCTTCGCTGAATGCGGCGAGCTCGGCATTGATCTTATCAATGTCGTCCACCGGATCCCTGCCGTCGAACGCCGCCGCGTCCACGAGGTGCAGAAGGACTTTCGTGCGTTCGATATGACGCAGAAAGCGGTGGCCGAGGCCCACGCCCTCGGAAGCACCCTCGATCAGGCCCGGAATATCGGCGATCACAAAATTCACGCCGTCACCCAGATCCACCACGCCGAGGTGCGGATCCAGAGTCGTGAAAGGATAGCTCGCGATCTTCGGACGGGCGTTCGTCACACGTGACAGAAATGTGGACTTGCCCGCGTTCGGGAAACCTACCAGGCCCACGTCCGCGATCACTTTCAGTTCGAGGATGACCTCGATCTCCTTCCCGGGCTTACCCGGCTGCGCGTATTTCGGCGCCTGCATGACCGCGGTCGCGTAATGCATGTTTCCCTTACCGCCGCGTCCGCCGCGCAGAATCACGGCGCGCTGGTTTTCCGCGGACATGTCCGCGATCACCAGACCGCTCTCCGCGTCCTTTACCACAGTCCCTTCGGGCACGCGGATCACGCGGTCCGCGCCGTTAGCCCCGTGGCACTTACGCTTTCCACCCTCTTCGCCGTCCTCTGCCGCGTATTTGCGCTTGTGTTTAAAATCCGCGAGCGTATTCATGCCCCGGTCGACTTCGAAGATGATGTCGCCGCCTTTTCCGCCGTCGCCGCCGTCGGGTCCGCCGTTCGGAACGTAGAGCTCCCTGCGGAAGCTCACATGACCG
>JAFWDI010000032.1 GCA_017513125.1 Lachnospiraceae bacterium
CGGAAGGTCCAGGCCCGCGGCCATACAGACCGCCGCGCCTCCCATGGATATCCCCGAAAGGACGAACGGCGTCCCGGACCCGAACCGTCCGCGCGCATAGTCGATCCAGTCCAGGATGTCATATCTCTCCTTCACACCGAACGCGATGGTATGCCCCTCGCTTCTGCCGTGGGCGCGTTCATCGACGACCAGCATATTCAGGCCGTTTTCCCGGGCGATCTTATGCGCGCCCGCAAAATCCCGCAGCGCATAGCCGTGGTATCCGTGAAACAGCAGCATGAGCGGCGCTCCGTCCGCGATATGATAATATCTCCCGTACAGCTTCAGCCCGTCGCGTGAGCGGATGCCGACCTCCTCAAACGGGACCGCTTCCGCCGCAGCGATCAGTTCGTTCATCCGATCGTAGTCCTTCTCGAACTGTTCGCCCCGCGGAAGCTTCCAGCGGCGGCTCTTTCGCTCGTCGGACATATAAAAGACATTTTTATATGTGATGCCCACGGACACCGCCAGCAACAGCGACGCCGCTCCCAGGATCGATGTGATCACAGCTGATGATCTGCGCATATGCTCCGCACTTTCTTTCATGACTTCTCCGTCACGGTATTTACGAGCTTCAGCACCGCCCGCGCATACCGTTCCGGGTCCGCATAATAACTCATACTGTGCGCGGCGCCCGGAAACGTCTCGATCCGCTTCTTCGCGGCCCACGCTCCGAAGATCTCACGCCCCATATCGCCCGGCACCAGGCGGTCGTCCTCACCGTGAAGCACCAGAAGCGGCACTTTCGCGCGCCGCGCGGCTTCCGCCGCCGACGCACGGGTCAGGTCGGTCCGGCCGAGCAGGAGCATCCCCAGCCGTGTCAGACTCCAGGTCAGGCCTGCAGGGATCTTCCGATCCTTCGCGAACCTGAGGATAAAATCCTTCGGAGAGGTATACGGGCAATCCGCGATGACACCTTTTACATTCGCCGGCAGCTCCAATCCCGCCGCCATGCACACGGTGGCCGCTCCCATCGAGTTTCCGGCCAGAATGACGGGAGTATCCGCCCCGAAGCGGCGGTCCGCCCATGCGAGCCAGTCCAGAACATCATACCGCTCCCGGACTCCGAAGGTCGTCGTATGGCCTTCGCTCCGCCCGCCGGCCCGCTCATCGGCCGCGAGAATATTGATGCCGTTTTCCCGCGCGATCTTATGGACCCCGGCCAGATCGCGCAGCACATACCCGCCGTAACCGTGGAACAGCATTATCAGCGGCGCTCCGTCCGCGATATGATAATATCTTCCGAACAGCTCCAATCCGTCGCGCGACGTGATCCGAACCGGTTCAAACGGTACCGCCTCAGCTTCGGCGGTCAGTTTCCGTATGGCTTTATGATAACGCTTAAACTGCCTGCCTTCCGGCAGCTGCCAGTGTCTGCTCTTCCGCTCGTCAGACATGTAAAACACAGCCTGATAGATGCCTGCCGCGATCAGGACGGACATCACTGCCGTGCCGCTCAGCGCACCGATCATGGCCGCTGTGATCTTACGCATGGAAACTCCTTCCGAAAACATGTATGATCAGTCTCTCGTTTCCCTACTCTTCGGAAGCCGCAGCTTCTTCCGCATCCCACTCCGCCGCGCGCTTCGCGTCCCGCTTCTTCGCGACCCGGTCGTAGACCGACAGGCACACCAGCGGCACCAGACACAGCAGCGCCGCCGCGACAAAGACCCAGGTATAGGTACCGGTCACGCGGTAGATGACGCCGGTCATCCAGGTCGAAAACAGCGAGGAAAACCCGATCGAGAAGAATGCGAGTCCGAAGATCGTCCCGCAGTTCTTCATGCCGAACGCGTCGCCGCTCATGGCCGGATAGACTCCGGCCGGACCGCTGTACGCGCAGACGATCAGGAAGATCACGACCGGATAGGCGGCTCCCCGCGCGAAGATCATCAGGATCGCGCAGACCATCATCACGATGGTCATGACCAGGATGGAGCGCGCCCTCCCCAGCTTATCCGACAGGGTCGGCACGATAAAACGCGACACCGCGCTCGCAATGCCCACGAGCATGGCCGTGGTCGTGAGGATGCCGGGACCGAGTCCGCGCTCCGCGCCCAGCGTCTGAATGATGGGGTTCACCACCATGTAGGTCACGCTCATAAAGAACAGCGGCGTGCACATGAACCAGAAACGCGGATCCCGGAGCGCCTCGCCGACCGAATAGTTCACACGGTCGCGCTTCGCGGCGGGAACGGGATCCGTTTCGCCGGCAGGCACGGCCCGCTCTGCCGCTCCCGGCGGCACGACGAAAAACGAACACACCAGAACGATGCATCCCAGCACCGCCCCCAGTACCCGGAACGCAAACGGCACGCCGTGCCCCAGCAGAGCGCGCGCGATCGGCACACAGACCACGATCGAGGTGCCGAACGCACAGGTCGCGAGCGCCGACGCGAATCCGCGCCGCGCCGGAAAGCATTTCTGCAGGCAGTTCGTCGCGCCGGCGTAAGCCAGGCCGACGCCCATGCCGCCCAGAACGCCGTAGGTGATGTAGATGAGCCAGGGGGCTCCCACAGGGAGCATCGACGTCAGGAAGAGGCCGGCGAAAAACAGGATGCCCGAAAGCAGATTCACCAGCCGCGGCCCTTTCCGGTCCGCGATCAGGCCTCCCAGAAAGATGCCGGCCGTAAACATGAACAGGTTCACCGCGGAGATGAAAGACACCGCCGTGCGCTCCCAGCCGTAATGGTCCATGACCGGCTGCTGGAACACGTTCCACATGTAGACGATGCCCACGCAGAGCATGGTGATGATGCAGGCAATGACCGGTGCGATGCGCGTTCCCGATCTCTTCATGTCAATGCTCCCTTCCCGCGGTCCTGACCGGATACCCGGCCAGAAGCAGCTCCGTCTCCGCTTCCTCCAGATCCCGTTCTTTCACCAGAATGTAATCCGTGTCAAACGTCGAGACCGCGAAAATGCCGATCTTCGCGGCAGCCAGCACCGAGGATATGCCCGACAGGATCCCGATCAGCGAAAAATCCAGCTGTCCGCGGATCCGGAACGCCCTCCATCCGTCATCCCGGGCCGTGACATGACCCGGGACCCGGTCGGTCGGACACACCAGCGACTTCTCGGCGTCCGTCGTTCCGATAAAGCAGAACGGCGTCTCCGGGTCGAACCCGGAGAGATCTTTTACCTTGCATACGGAAAAACGAACCGGCAGGATCTCGAGAGCGACCTCCCGCTCCACGGGCCTTCCCTCCAGCGCGCGGGGAAACGCCACGATCTTCCCGTCCTCGCCGGTCTCCGGCCGCTTCGCGGGTTCGCGCAGCATGACCTCTCCGCTCAGCTCCGAGCGCCAGGCCCAGAGCCCGTTCCGGAGCATCTGGTCCGACAGCTCCGGATGCGCGGCGGAGAGTTCCCGGTAATTATCCAGGATCGAATACTTCACCCGCGCGACCGCAACGCCGCGCTGATGGCGGTATGCCGGCCAGTACACGCGCTGGACCGCGTTTCTTCCGTCCGTGAACCAGGAGACGTGCGCATAATACTTCTGCGCGAACCGGTCAAGGTCCGTCACGCGCACGTGCTCCGGTTCCGGAAAAAATCTCTCCTGCTCTTCTTTCGCCCAGGCATAGGCTTTTATCAGTTCTTCCCAGTTCATTCCGGTCATGTCATTTACTGATGAGCTCCGTCTCCCAGACCTTTCGAGATCGTCCAGTGGCGGTAGGTGTCCGCGTCCTTCGCCTCGAGAGCCTTCTTCGCCGCGTCGGTATACAGGCCGTACTCGTACTGCTCCAGGCATTCCTGATAGCTCTTATCCGTATGAATGTTTCTGGGCAGCGGAACGTCCTGCTCAGCCGCGAGGATATCCTGCACCTTCGCAATGTCCACCGTCCGCGCACTCGTTCCGTCCGCGATCGCGACCGCCGCCGCGACGCCCGCGGCCTGGCCGGTGCCGACGCACTGCGGGATCAGGTTCACGTTATCGATCGCGATGCGGTCCGCCGAGATGTGGCGGCCCGGCGCCAGCAGGTTCTCGACCTTTTTAGGCAGGATGGACCGGTAGGGGATCTCGATCGGGGCATTGTCATTCAGCGTATTTACCGTGCAGTGCCACGCGATGCAGTCGTCGTGCTGCTTCGGATACAGCCAGTCATTGCTCTCGATGATGTACTCGCCCACGATGCGGTGCGAACCGCGGGTGCCCAGCTGCGGGGCAATGTCGTACAGATACGCGTTCCGGAACACCTCCGGCGCGGCCTTCTTATAGAAGTCAATGACTTCGCGCAGCTTCACGCGGGTGCCCATCTCGGTCGCGGTCTGGTCCGCGATCTTCGAGCAGTCGCGCTTCGGCTGCCAGTTATTCGTCCAGGCCACATTGTCATCCGGCGTCGAAAACATCAGCGCACGGAAACCGTGGATCTGCTGGACATGCTCGACGAGGGACTTCCACTCCTTCGGGTTCGCGGCGCGCCATGCCTCGTAGGCCTTATAACTGAAGCCGCCGACACGGTAGACCAGCGCGGTGGCGCTGCAGCGGCAGTCGTCCGCGATCGCCGAGGACGTCGGCGCGCCGGAGAGCCGGCACAGGTCCGCGTCGCCCGTCGCGTCGATCACGAACTTCGCGAGGATGGCCTTGCGGCCTTCCTTCGACTCGAAGATAACGCCCTTGCAGACGTCTCCCTCCATGATCGGCTTCGTGCCCCAGCTGTGGTAGAGGACCCGGATCGCATCGCTGTGCTCGAGCAGCATCTTATCCATCTCGATCTTCATCTGATTCGGTTCGAGCATAAACGCGTGACAGACCATGCGGGGCGGGATGAACGTCGCCGCTCCGGCGGTATCCCAGGCCTTCACGAGCAGCGGATCATAACTGCCCGCCTCCTCGGGCCCCGGACCGAACACCGCACCGGGAATATCCTTCATGCGGGTATACCACTCTTCCTGCAGCCCCCGGACATAGGTCTTCTCATGGAACGACAGGTTCGGGATAAGCAGAACATAGCCGCCCGTGACGTCTCCGCCGCAGTAACCGTAGCGTTCCATCAGAATGATGTTCTTACAGCCCGCACGGGCCGCCGCGATCGCTGCCGAGTGTCCGGCCGCTCCGCCTCCGACGACGAGCACATCGCACTCGTCATACACAGGAAGCGTGGTCTGTGGTTCGATATAGGTCTTCATGATCCTTCCTCCTTATCGTGATATCAGATCTTATTCTTCTTCCGCGTCAAGCGCGGCTGTGATCTCTTCCGTAAATGCGGTCATCCGTTCGGGACGATGCTGTGCGAACGAGAGCATGCCCGCAATATCCGTTTCAATATCTGCCGGGCCCGATCATGAACCGCAGCGGTATCCCGGACCGTCAGTCCGGACGTTCTTCCGGTTTCCCGGCCGGCTCACCCAGCACATACTCCGTTTCCTCGACGCGCCCGTCGCTCCATGTTTTTTTCACATGACCGTTCAGAAGGTCGTCATGATACTCGCCCTCCACGATCAGGTTCACCGACCCGTCTTCTCCGATATAAGTGTTTTTTCCCTTTCCCTCACGGCGGTGACGGACCCAGGTGCCCTCCATCGTCGCGGTCTCGGAGCCGCGGATGAGCCGCAGGGTCCCCTGACCGTTAAATTCGTTATAACAGAAAGTCCCCTCGAAGACCGCGCCGTTCCGGTACCGCGCTATGCCGTATCCGTGGTAATGACCTTCGAGGAACTGTCCCTCGTAGCTCCGCCCGTCCGCATAATACATGCTCCCTTTACCGGTGATCTTACCATCCTCGTAATCACCGAAGTAACGGTCGCCGTTTTCGTAACGGATCTCGACCTTTCCATCCGCAAATCTGAAGATCTGATCGCTCATAATCGCTCCTTCAACACTTCGTATGCTTTTCAGCCGAATCAAAATCCAGCTTTTTTATCATACCAGATTTCCCGATATAAAGAAACGCCCGCTCCGCAGAGCAGGCGTTCCGATTTTGAAAAATGCCGGGAAAATGAAACTTAAAAAACACTTCCGAGCAATCCGCCGATCAAGCTCGCACCGGCCACCAGAAGAATGACCATGACGATGATGGCGATGATGTTCAGGATCAGAGCGATGATCGAGAGCACCCAGCCCGCCGTGGCCATGCCGCGCATATACTCGATCTTTCTGCCCTTGGCCGAAAGGACCATGCCGATGATCGCCAGAATCAGGCCGACCGGCGAGAAGATGAACGTAAAGATAAGAGCCGCGATGCCCAGGATAAGACCCGCGATCGCCATGCCGTTCGACTGCGTTCCGCCCGCATACTGGCTGCCCTGATAGCCCTGGGACTGATAGCCGCCGTTATATCCCTGCGACTGATATCCCTGTGACTGATATCCCTGAGACTGGTATTCCTGAGGCTGAGGCGCCTCCTGATAAGGCTGATAATTCTGCTCCGGTTCGGGAGCACCCTGCGGCTGGCCGCAGTTAGGACAGAAGCGAATGCCTTCGGTGATCTCGGTTCCGCAGTGTGCACAATACATAGTCAAATCCTCCTATTACAGACTTTTATGGGTTAACTGTTGTAACCATTATATCTTAACACATCGGTTTTGTGGTCGTTTTTTTCTATCGTAATTCCCACGTTTATCTCACGAAGCCGGTCTCCCATGACCGGAGCCATCAGTTCGACCGCCTTGCGGCCGGTGCAGTGCCCCGTGTACCAGACCGTTTTCGTCTCCGCAAGGATCCGCGCCGTCCCGAGAATCTCTTCCGTCTCCTCCGGCGTATAATCCTCGCGCTTCATCATGTGAAAGCCGCTGACGACTGCGTCCGGGTCCGTTCCGTACAGTTCCCGGAAGCGGTCCAGCAGGTTCAGGATGCCGTTATGCGCGCATCCCGAGATCATCACGAGCTGCCCGCCCTCGCGGATCACCAGAAACTGCTCGTGCCGGAACCGGTCCTGAACCGGCACGCCGTCCACGATCTCGGAGAGTCCGATATTGCTCCTCGGCCAGAGTCTGCGCCCGGTAACGCCGGTGTGGACCGCGAGCTCGTCGTCGAGTCTCAGGTCCCTGTCGAGCAGGTGCAGGCGCGGAAGCAGGAGGATCTCCCGGTCAATGCCGATATACCGGTCCCCATGGCAGAAATTACCGCCGGCCGACCGCTGCATATAGATATCCGCATCCGGGTTCCTGCGCGCAAATCCCATCAGGCCGCCGGCGTGATCGTAGTGTCCGTGGCTGATGACCACGGTGTCGACGGACGAAATGTCGACGCCGAGCTTTTCGGCATTGTCCCATGTCAGGTCCGACGCGCCCGTATCCGCCAGGATCCGGTGTTTCTCCGTCTCGATATACAGGCTCAGCCCATGCTCCGCGGCAAGGCGTTCGGGGTCCTTTGACGTGTTTTCCATTAAGACCGTGATCTTCATCTCAGCCTGACTCTGCTCCTTCCGATCTCCGCCGGTCGATACCGTCAGCCGGCCAGAATAAACCGCGCGATCTGATCCGCGGTCATGCGGCGCTGCTCTTCCGCGGTGATCTCCGGTTCCCCGTCGCCCGACTGGGCTCCGTAGCTTCCGAACTGGGCATGATTCGCGCCGGGGATGACGGACTCCGCGACGTGCGAGTTCCGCGGCCAGTTCGATCTGTTCTCTTCATAGACCGCCCGCTCCAGGCAGCCGTCCTCGGTCCCATAGACCGAGAAAAGCTCCAGACCGTCATCCAGCTTTTCCGTCGAATAGGCCGCGAGCATGATCACGCCCGCCACCTCGTCCGGGTGGCCGGCGGCGTAGCCGGCCGCTGTCATGCCGCCCATCGAGTGCCCGCCGACATACCAGTCTTCATAGTCATGCGCCGCGATGATATCTCCGGCTGCGCCGCTCCCGAAGATCGCCATCCGGAAGGGCATCTCGGCCAGAAAGCAGTCCACTCCGTTTTCCGCCAGTTCCCGCAGCAGCGGCGCATAGGCCTCCGCCTCCACCTTCGCGCCGGGATAAAAGACCAGCGCCGCGCGGGTGCCGGGGCCGTCGAAAGCCCAGACGCGGCCCTCATGCGAAACGATCACGCCGTCCCCGCTTTCGAGAGCCGCGGCCGCCTCCCCGTCCGCATGATAATAGATCTCCAGGTATCCGAACATGGCGGCGCAGGCGATCGCCAGCGCGAACACGACGGTCATCAGCACCGCCGCAGGGCGGGCGAGGCGCCGGTCACGTTTTTTCAGCGAGCGCCCGATCAGCGCGGTCACCAGAGCGCCGAGCGCGATGCAGACCGCCAGCGCGATCAGGCAGAGTATGACGTATTTCATGATGCCGTACCGGTTCTCTTCAGTCTTCCGTAAAGATGTACTTTACGCTCATCCCCTGGCCGTCGATGAACTCGATAGTGACCTCTCCGTTTTCGCCGGTGCTCGTCTCCAGCTCGGCGCCGGACTCACGGCTGCGGACAAAGGCTTCCGGGTCATCCGTCGTGACGTTCAGGATCTCGGCCTTAAACGGAGATTTTCCTCCGCAGGAAGGCTGACGGCGTTCAATGATCAGTTCGTAATCCATAATCTTCTCCTTCGGGTCTCATTTTTCGGGCCGGCGCTTCCGGCCCATAAGATCTTATCAGAAAATCAGTCTGTTTCCAATGCGCGCCCGGCCGCCGCATCCGTCAGAGCCTGCTCATCAGGCCGTTCAGCACCTGCTCGGTCAGAAGCAGCGCGCCCTCGATGCCCAGATGCGTTTTCGGGACCAGGTCCACATAGCCCATCCCGGGCAGGCTGATCTCGATCCCGCAGAACGTCCGGTTCTTCAGCATCAGTTCGGCGATGACGTTCGCGTCCCCGAAGACCAGCTCGGCATCCTCCGCACAGGCCGGCTCCATGCCCAGATAATCGCGCAGGAACGCAGTATAACTTCTCACCTGCGACGGGCCGCCGTCCACGAAGAATTTCACGCCCTGGGGCTTGCCGTAGCCGCGGTGGACTGCCTGGATCCGATACCATGCCAGCGCGCGCGCCTTTTCGCTCTCTTCGCGCAGCGCGGCGTCGGAGCAGCCCAGAAGCCCACAGACGTCCGCGAAGATCCGCTCTGTCGCAGAAAAGCCGACAGGCAGCGACGGACACACGTAACAGGGCGTTCCGCAGACCTCCTCCATGTACCGCGCCGCAGCCAGCCCCATCTCGGGATAAACGACGACGTTCAGGTCCGCCTCCGGCATCCCGGCCAGATCTTCGACCGGGCAGTCGGCGCACAGCGTGCAGAGGACTTCGATGCCGCAGAGCGCGAACAGCCGTTTCAGTTCTTTCAGGTCGCCCGCGAAATACCGCTGCCAGACGGACATCCCGAGCAGGTTGACGCGGGGCGGCCGGTGTTCTCTTTCTTTTCTTCCGAAAATGCCCCGTTCGGTCCACAGTGGCTCTCCGACCTGCTTCAGCAGCGCCAGGGCGGCCTCGCTGTATCCCTCCTCAAACGAAGTCGAATATCCCGGCGACTCGAGCATCACGGCTCTGCAGCCGCCCAGTTTTTCGCGCGCGAGTTCCAGAAGATTGTCCCCGATCAGCGCGGCGCCGGGGGAATTCACGATCGTGATGACATCGAAAGCGATGTTCTCCCGGATGAAGTCCAGCGCGGCGCCGACCTTCTCTTTCGTGGAATAGACGTAGTCATAACCGTCGAGATAGGTGCAGGGCACCCGCTCCTGACGGAAGAACCAGTCGTTCAGATAGTTATAGTCCACGGGTACGCGCTCCCCGCCTTCCTTCGCGGGAAGATACAGCAGCGGACGGATCGAGAGGAACTGCGAGGTGGTACTGTGATAGAACCGGCAGCCCATCGGGCCGTTCAGAAGGACGATCGAGTCCTTCATGCCCTCCATCGCAAAGATCATGCCGGTGATTCCGTCAGGAGAAATACTTTTCAAAGAGCGCTCTGTCATGCGTCCATTCCCCCTCTCGCCCTTTTTGCAGGAGCCGCGCCCAGCGGTCCATGACTTCCAGACCGGAACGGAAACCCACCGTCTGGCCCATGGGCAGATTGTCCGAGATATAATCTCCTTCCTCCGTATCGGAGAGATAGTTCGAAAGAACGATATCCGGGTGCAGCTCGCAGATGCGGTCCGACACCTCGGAAAAGCCCGAGACTTCGACGGCCATGTCCCGGCGTTCGGGCCGGTCGCTGATCCGGATCTCCTGACGCAGGTAGTTCAGCACCCCGATCCAGATGAACTCGACGCCCACGGCATCGGCGGCGTCCAGCAGCCAGTCGAGACTGGCATTGATCGTCGTCATCAAAACGCGCTTTCCCTGCAGGATCGGGCGGAGACGCGCAGCCTCCGCGTCAAAGAGCGACCGCTCCCGCGCGATCACAGGGGCAGCCGCCTCCGGGCGTCCGAAGAACGCGCCGATCCGTTCCAGAAACTCCGCCGTCTCGCGGAAACCGACCGGAAGAAAACCGTCGTAGAACCGCAGCCCGTACCGCTCTTTCAGCCAGGTCTCCAGCTGGCGGTTATCCGGGCTGTCGACGGCCGTGATGCTAAGGGGAGCCGCGGTCAGTCTCCGAACCTCATCCGTCGAGGCGTCGCCGAGAAACCGGCAGTTGACCGTGACGCCCAGCCCTTCCAGGAGCCGCTTCGCGGTGCGGAAGTTCAGGTCGGTGTTATTCGCGACTCCGGTCTCACCGATCAGGTTCACGCAGTCCGCGCGCGGAGGCGTGTCCGGATCGATCAGCCGCTCGGCCAGCGTATGCATGCACAGTTCGATGCCCGTCATGTAATCGCCGTTAATATCCCCGTCGGCCGGAATCACGATCACCGGAATGTCCGGTTCGGACAGATCTTCCACCGCACGCACGTCGTCACCGATGATGCCGCTGACGCAGGAGCTGATCACGATCACGGCTCCCGGCCGCCGCGCCAGTGCTTTCCTCACGCTCTCGCGGAGCGCGTCCATGCCTCCGAAGACCGCCTCGCTCTGTCCGATATCCGTACACTCGTAATGCGGGCTGACCGCGGACGGCATCAGGATGCCGCGGTTGAACAGGTTCCTCCGCCCCGGCGAGCTGATGTTCTGCCAGGTATAAAAGGCACAGGCCCGCGGAGCGTGAGCGATCACGGCCGCGTCTGTCAGGTGGATCGCCTGCGTGGAGGCGCCGTTGAACGCGCAGCCGAACAGCGGAGCGCGGTAAGAGCCGGAAGGCGCGGCCGCATCTTCCGTCAATGCTCCGAAGCCGTCCGCTCCGGCATCCGCAGCCCCGCCGGCGTCTTCTGCGCTTTCCCCCGAAAGTCCGCACGCTCCGGAGGCCGCCGAAGGTTCCGCGTCCGCCGCCCGCGGCGGTCTCCGCCCGTACAGCACCACATCCTCGAGCTCCTCATCCGAAAGCGGCCGTGCCTCGTAAAGCGGCAGGCCTGCGGAGATCCGCTCCGCCAGCGAGAGGAACACCTCCCGCTCTTCCCCCTCGTTACAGAGTTCGACGACCGTGCATTTCTTCTCTTCCGCCCGCGCGAACACGTCGCTGCGGGGGACTTCGGCGCACACAGGAAGCCCGACCGCCTCGGCAAACCGCCGCACGCGCTGGTCCTCCCCCGCCACATTCCGGCGGTTATAAAGGATCCCGGCCATCCTTCTGTGCCGATCTCCGTCGAAATTCCGCACACCGCGTAGGATGTTGTTCGCGGCATAGAGCGCCATGAACTCGCCGCTGGTCACCAGAAAGACCGCGTCGGCATACTCCCGGCGGACCGGCACGGCGAAACCGCCGCAGACCACGTCGCCGAGCACGTCGTACAGGACGATATTGTAATGTTCCTTCACGCGGTTTCGTTCCAGGAATTCGAAGGCGGAAATGATTCCCCGGCCGGCGCATCCGATCCCCGGCTGCGGGCCGCCCGCCTCGATGCAGCTCACACCGCGGTAACCTTCTCCCATGACGGCGGAAACGTCCGCGCTCTCCGCGGGGACGTCCCTCAGATACTCCAGAACGGTCGGAAGCGAGCGTCCGCCCATCAGCAGCCGCGTGGAGTCATGCTTCGGGTCGCAGCCTATCTGCAGCACGCGAAGCCCCGCCTCCGCCAGCGCCGCGGAGAGGTTCGCCCCGAGCGTGGACTTTCCGATTCCGCCCTTTCCGTATATCGCGATCTCCAGCCGATCCTTTTTCAAAAAACACCTCCGGTAAGGGGGCGCGGCTGCATTTGCCGCGCCGCCGATAATCTGGTTTTTTCGTTCCAAATCTATTATATTCCCGATCCGGCTCATTTCAATGCGCCCGCCCCGAAAAGCACGGAACTCGTCCCGGCTTGACGGGGCTTTCCGGGCGCTGTACCATAATCGAAAGATATCGAAAACTGCGGAAAACCAGGGAATTACAGGTGTTTTTATGAAAACGGCCTTTGCGGAATGCCACGGACACATGATGATGGACGGCGCGGACTATACCGCCGCCAGGCATTGCCATGAGCACGGCGTGAATATGGCGGTCGTGCGTGCGGAGTTCGACGCGCTCCGGAACGCCGGCGTCACATATTTTCGCGACGGCGGCGACGCGCTCGGGGTCTCGGCCCGCGCGGCCGGGATCGCGCCCGAGTACGGCATCGAGTACCGGACCCCGGTCTTCGCGATTCATAAAAAGGGACACTACGGCGGCATCGTCGGACGCGGGTTCGCCGACCTTTCCGAATACCGCACACTGGTGAGGGAGGCCGGGCAGGCCGGCTGCGATTTCATAAAAGTGATGGTCTCCGGCATCGTCACGTTCCGGCGGTTCGGAGAGCTCTCCTGCCCCTCGCTCCCGGCGGACGAGATCCGGGAGATGATCCGGATCGCGCACGACGACGGATATGCGATCATGATCCACGTGAACGGCGCCGACGCGGTCCGCGCGTGCGTCGAGGCCGGCGCGGACAGCATTGAGCACGGAAACTTTCTGGACAGCGAGACCCTTGAGGCCCTGGCCGCCTCGCACACTGTCTGGGTCCCGACCGTCGCCGCGATCGCGGCATTTCACGGAAGGGACGGGTTTGACCCGGCCGTCACGGGCGCGATCCTGAACGCGCATCTGGAGGAAGTCCGGAAGGCAGCGGCACTCGGCGCCCGCATCGCCTCGGGTTCGGACTCCGGCGCGGTCGGTGTGCCGCACGGCGCGGGGATCGTCCGGGAATGCGAACTGCTCGCGGAGGCGGGCATAACACAGACGCAGACCGAAGAAGGAAACCGGTGGATCCGGGAGGTCTTTAGGAGGATTTGAACAGGAGGATAATCATGGATCTTATCAGTATCGTCATGCCTGAAAATGTGGACCCCGGCGAGATCGTCACGCCGCTGGCCGACGTCAGCCGCATTCCGCGGAAGTATCTGGACATTCCTTATTATGACCGTCTCTATCCCGGCGATCCCGGGAGGCAGGCGCTGGATATCTATCTCCCCGAGGAGGGCGACGGTCCCTTCCCCGTCATCGTGTTCATCCACGGCGGCGCTTTCTGGGGAGGACAGCGCAGGGATTTCCAGATCGGACATGTGATCGAGGGGATCCTCCGCGGCTACGCCGTGGTCAGCGTCGGATACCGGCTGTCGGACACCGTAAAGTTTCCCGACGCGATCTATGATGTGAAGGCCGCGGTCCGTTTTCTCCGGGCAAATGCCGAAAAATATCATCTGGATCCGGATCGTTTCTGCGCCGTCGGCGCGTCTGCGGGCGCTTATTTCGCCGCGATGCTGGCCGTGACCGGCGGAATGCTTCCCTTCGAAGACATCACGATGGGAAATCACGAAACTTCCGACGCCGTGCAGGCGGTGATCGGACTGTTCGGCGTCTATGACCTTTTCGAACAGTCAAAGTTCACCGAGGCGTCCGAACCCGCGCCCGGGATGCCGAAAATGGCGAACTGGGCAGATCTCTTTATGGGACTGAACTGCCGTGAACACGAGGGACTGATGATGCTGACCTGGCCGGGCAGCTACATCAAGCCCGACTGTCCGCCGTTCCTGCTCCAGGCCGGCACCGGGGATGAGATCGTCCCGTACGAAAACACCAGGCTGCTCGGCGAGATGATCAACAGCGTCTGCGGAGAGGGCCGCGCCGTCGTCGATATTTTCGAGGGCTGCGCCCACGGCGACATCCGCTTCAGTGAAAAGGAAAACCTGGACCGCATGTTTGCCTTCACCGACGCCGCGCTCGGACGTTCCTGAAGGCCGCGGCCGACACTTATGGATAATGTAAAGCATCTGTACAAAAGAGCGCTGCAGATCGCCGTGCCCATCATGATTCAGAGCGGCATCACGAACTTCGTGAGCATGCTGGACAACATCATGGTGGGCCGCGTGGGCACGGATCCCATGTCCGCGGTGGCGATCGTGAACCAGCTGATGTTCGTCTGGTACCTCGCGATCTTCGGAGGTATGTCGGGCATCGGTATCTTTACCGCGCAGTTCTGCGGAAAGAAAGACCACGAAGGCACGCGCTACACCTTCCGCATGATGCTGATGCTGTCCGCGATTCTGATCGTGATCGGCCTGATCGTATTCAGGGCCGCCGGGCCTCAGCTGATCACTTTCTATCTCCACGAGGACGGGGGAGTCGGAAACGCCGCCGCGACGCTCGGCTTCGCGCGCAGCTATCTGGGAGTCATGCTGATCGGCTTCCTGCCGTTCGCGGTCTCGCAGTCCTACTCCACGGTCCTGCGCAACTCCGGAGAGACCGTCATCCCCATGACCGCGAGCCTTTCCGCCGTGGCCGTGAACCTGATCGGAAACTATATCCTGATCTACGGAAAGCTCGGCGCACCCGCGCTCGGCGTGACCGGCGCCGCGATCGCGACGGTCGCGAGCCGTTTCGTGGAGCTCGCGGTGATCGTGATCTACACGCACCGGAGCCACGCGAAATTTCCCTTCATCGAAGGAGCGTTCCGCAGCCTGCGCGTGCCGAAGTCCCTGCTGGTCAGCTGCATTAAGAAGGGTTCTCCCCTGCTGCTGAACGAAACGCTGTGGGCGCTGGCGATGGCATTGCTCACGCAGTGCTACTCGTTCCGCGGACTGTCGGTCGTGGCTTCGATGAACATCTCGAACACGATCTCGAACGTCTTTAACGCGACCCTGATCTCCATGGGAAGCGCCATCGGGATCCTTCTGGGGCAGGAGCTCGGGATGGGGCATTTCGATACCGTCCGGAAGGACGCGGGCCGGCTGGCGCTCTTTGCCGTGCTGCTGTGCGCGGTCGGAGCCGCCGCGCTGTTTATCGTGGGCGGTTTCTTCCCTCACGTATACCGGACCTCGCCGGAGATCCAGAACACCGCTGCCGGGCTGATCCGCATCACGGCACTGATCACGCCGATCAATGCCTACTCCAACGCCGCCTACTTTACGATCCGTTCGGGAGGAAAGACCTTCATTACTTTCCTCTTCGACTCGGTCTTCCAGCTGTGCGTATGCTTCCCCGTGGCCTACGTCCTGGCACACTTTACGGCGGTCCCGATTCTGACGATGTACCTGATCGTCATGCTGCTGGATCTGATCAAGTGCACGATCGGATTTATCCTGGTCCGGAAGGGCGTCTGGATCAATGACATTACGCGCTACGAGGCATAAATGGCCGGCTGCGGCATTGACATCAATATTCCTCGGAGTTAGTATTATTTTGTAACAAAGTTATTCCTTTTTGGAGTATTCGTACAAAATCATGGGGGTGGTAAGATGAATAAAGTTACCCGCGGAAATATGCGTAATGTACTGGATTTCGAACTGGAGATCCGCGTCCTTCATGTGGGGCCCAGCACCGATAAAGCCGACATGGAAAAGTTCACCGGAAGAGAAGTGATCGCTATTCCGGAGGAAGGCGCTTTCTTCATTAAGGGCCTGGGCATTCCGGTCATGCGCTGGAACTACGTCATTAAGATGGGCGAGATGATCCACGTCGCGACCGAGGATGAGCTGATGCACTCCATTCCTTATATCGTACACCAGTTTAAGAAACAGCCCGGCTACCTGATGGAGCGGGACGAGGCATATAAGATCCCGAAGGATAAGGGCTTCGGCGTAGATGACACCGTGCAGGTCCTGAACGACCAGGAAGCGGATCCGAACTTCCGCGGCAGCGGCCACGGCGCACCGGAGCCGCCGAAGGGCGAGGATTATAACGACAAGTACCTGCAGGGCTGACGCAGGCAGTTCGTTATTCCGGAACATCGACTCATAAAAGATCCGGCAGCTTCAGGCTGCCGGATCTTTTTCTTCTGTTCGGAGCCGGACGAAAGTCTCCCGCCGGCTCAGGCCTGCCGCCGCATCACCCGGGCGACCGCGGTCACGATCCCGTACGCCGCGCCGGCGACCGGCCACAGGATCCATGTCCTGTGCCATTCCCCGGTCAGAAAACTGAGCGCGAGGTAGAGCGCCGTAGCGGAGCACCAGTAGATCGTCGAGAGGTTTTGATTCTTTCGGTCCTCTTCCTTCTGCTCGACGGAGTGCTCGCCTTCCTGCAGCAGGATGTGAAACCCGTCCCAGATCACACCGGAGCGTACGATTAGCATCACGCCGATGGCCAACATCACCAGCAGGGCCGCTGTGGATACGATGCCGGCCGCTTCATTGTCCGCAAAGATCCAGACAGCCGCAAAGATCGGGATCACGCAGAGCACGCACAGAACGATGCCGGTGACCAGCTGAACGGCGTAGGTCTGGCGATACTTCTCCCGGCGGTCTTTTACGATGCTGTCGACGCCGTAAGCCGTGTCGATCCTCTCCTCTTCGAGATACTCGAAGCGCTTTCCGTGAAGGCCGTTAATGATGAAGAGCGCGACTGCGCCTCCCACGAGCAGGAACAGCACGATCAGACCGAACCCTCCCGCCGCGTTCTCCGCGATCCGCACGACGCCGGCGTCACGCAGCCCGAGCAGCAAGACCAGCACGACCGGAGAGAGGATGCACATCATGACGCCCAGCGAGACCCGCACGGAAGCGCGGTCCCTGTGTTCCATAAACGCCGAGGCCTCTTCCATAGAGACGCTGCGCACCGGCAGGATATCTTCCGAGGCAGACGCCGTGGCGGTATATTCGGAGGACTGAGGCATCTCCATCTCATCCTTTAAAAGGAAGTCCGTGCTCACACCGAAGATCTCCGAGAGCTTCAGGATCCGGTTCATGTCCGGCACGGACTGCGCGCTCTCCCACTTCGAGACGGACTGGCGGCTGACGTCCAGCATCTCAGCCAGGTCTTCCTGCGACCAGCCGTTCTTTTTTCTGAGTTCAATGATCTTATCCGCGAGTATCATGCCGTTTCTCCTTTCGCTCTGCCCGGCCCCGGTCTTTTCGACGCAGGCGCTTCGTCTTTCGTGTCTTCAGCATAGCCAGGCGGGCGGTAGCAGACCATCAATCCCGCTTGGAACCTGCGCAACCGTCGGTTGCATTTCCCAGAATCTCCATGGCTTTTCGATATTTTTCGACTCTCTGCAGGTCCTTTTCCGTCACGCGGTCCAGCCTGCTCAGATCGCTGTTGTGGCGCAGGTCCGCGAGCTTCACTTTCCGTGCGAGCGGATCCTCCTTCAGCGTTTCGACATACTCGAGATACGGTACGCCGTCCGGGTGCGTCATCCGCGCGACCGCCCGGACCACTTCTTCCGGGAAACCTTCCGCTCTCAGGTCGTCCGGAGTCAGGTCCGTATCCTCCACGACGTCATGGAGCAGCGCGACGCAGACCGCATACTCTTCGTCCATCTGCTCGGCGAGATGGAACGGATGAAACACATACGGCAGGCCGCTTTTATCGGTCTGATCCTTATGCGCCTGGAAAGAGATCTTAATCGCTTTTTTCGTCAGTTCTGTGTAGATCATCGCTTCCCTCCCGGTAGACATGCGGGCTCCGGCCTTTTCGGAGGCCGGCGAATCGAAAAAGCATACCCGGACATTTTACAATGTTTCCGTCCAAATGAACAGACCCGCCGCGGCTCCGAAGCCTTCCGGCGGGTCTGCATTCCGAAATGATGAAGGGCGGTCACAGGACCTGCTCGGTCCTCCCGATGACGTCGTCCTGAATACCCTCGGACAGCTGCACGAAGTAAGCGGAAAAGCCTCCCACGCGGACGATCAGATCCTGATAGTTTTCGGGGGCTTTTTTCGCGGCCTTCAGGTCTTCGGAATCCACGATATTGTACTGGATGTGCGTTCCGCCCGCCTTCATGAAGGCATTCGTGTATGCGACCAGCTTCTCGACGTCGGCGTCGGATGCCACCGCGCTTTTCGGGAACTTCTGGTTCAGGGCGCTGACGTAGCTGCCGCGGCCGAAATCCGCCGTCAGGACGGACTGCAGGACCGCGGTGGGACCGCATTTGTCCATGCCGCGCATCGGCGAGCAGGAAGCGTCGTTCAGCGGTTCGAACGCGCGCCTGCCGTTCGGAAGGGCGCGCACGCCGAGGCCCGCCGCATAGTGCCAGGACAGGCCTTCGCGAACGGACTTGAACGCCGGATACGGACTGTGGTCCCAGCTCGTGACCGAGTCCGCGGACATCTGGCCGACCCGGCCGGCGAGCTCGTCGACCTCATCGATACCGTTTCCGAACTTCGGTGCCTTAAGGCACATCTGACGGATCTCCTCGCCGCGCTCTCCCTCAAAGTTCGAATCGAGCGCCGCGATCAGCTCGTCCATCGTCAGGACCTTGTCGTCGTAGACCAGCTTCTTCACCGCCATCAGCGAGTCCGCGCAGTCGATGATCGCGCGGTCGGTGATGCCGTACTCGCACTGGACGTCAGGGATCATGGTGTCGCGGCCCTTGTCCATGCACTGGCGGATCGAAAACACCGAGAGCGCCGGAAGCCGCAGGTATTTGTACTGATTATCGCGGGCAATGTCCGCCAGCCACAGCGTCCTGCGCATCACGTAGTTGTGCTGTTTCACGTAGGCCTCGTAGAACTCCTCGAAGGTCTTGAAGCTGCGGGGATCACCGGTCTCGAGACCCAGCATCTTTCCGGTCGCGGCGACGCCGTTATGAAGCGTCATGTCGAGCATGGCCGCGCTGTTGAAGCCCGCGGCTCCGCCCTTGTACTCGGAGCGCTGCGGCAGCGCCGGCCACACGCAGCCTCTGCCGATCCAGGTCCGGGCCTCGTCGATCGAAACACCGTCGCGTACGAAGCTCTCGACCATATGCTCGTCATTCTCGAACAGCGGGATGCCGCCGCCGGTCATCCGGTTCACCTCGATCGCCTTTTTCATGAACCAGTGCGGCGTGGCGCTAGTCCAGTTCACGGTCACGGTCGGGCTCGACATGTGCAGCAGTCCCACCGCGTGCAGGAACAGGTAGCTGAGCTCGTTCGCGTTCTCGACCCCGTCCGGACCGATACCGCCGAGGTTCATGCTGTTGATGCCGTAGGTGATCTGATGGGTCTGCTTATGGAGATTGCTCTGCACCTGGAGCTGCGTGCCCCACCGTCCGATCACCTCCGCGAGCATGTTCAGGGCGTCCTGCGCGGTGATCGCACCGCTCTCGATATCGTGTTTGAAGAACGGATACAGATAGGTGTCGCCGCGTCCCCAGTGCGGCTGATTATGCATGGGATGTTCGAAGGCTTTCATGAGGCCCACCAGCACCATCGACTGCAGGGCTTCGCGGAAGTTCCGCGCCGGGTTCTCCGGCACATATTCGCAGGTCTCCGCGATATCCAGGAGCTCCGCCTTTCTCGCGGGATCCGGCTCGGCCGCAGCCTTTTCGCGGGCCAGTGACGCGTACCGGTGTGCGACGGCGATCGCCGCGTCGCAGATGATGACCGCAGCCTTCCAGAAGATGAACTTCTCCGACTCCTGGGTCATTTCCGCCAGATAATCATCGATGTGGCGCTGGGCCTCCTCGCGGTAGCCCTTCACACCGACACGCAGGATCTTCTCGAAATCGAAGGTGTTCGTACAGTTTCCGAAGTTTCCGCTGGACAGGTCGGGATCCTTCAGGCGCGCCGTCACGACGTCGCGCGGCCATTCGCCGAGGGTCTCCTCGAAGACCTTGTTCACGCAGTCGACCGGGTTCTGGTTCTTAAAAGTGCGCACGGCCTCGCGCAGGTCCTCGAGTTCCTCTTCCGAGAGGCGGACATTGTCATGCAGAGTCGACTGGATGCCCTCCTCGCTCCAGAGGCCGTCCAGATAATCGCCGCAGATATCGATCTCGGTGTAGTTTCCGACGATACCCGGGCCGATCCGCCCGACGATGAAATCGTAATCCAGTATATCGATCGCGACGTTCTCCGCGATCTTCTGCACCAGCCGGGCACGGCGGAGCTCCAGATCCTGCCCCGCCGTCTCCTTCCAGGAGATCGTGGCGTATTTCTGGCGGTCGGTATACATCCGGTAGGGCGCGGTCTTAATGGCCTCTCTCCAGGCGACTCTGCGCGCGTCCAGCGCGGTCTTCTCGATCGCGTTCAGAATGTCGGTGTTCACTTCTCTGCAGGGAAACATGTCCGTCCTCCTTTTTTGATTCGATCCATGTATAGAGTCCATGCCGATGCGCGCATTGCGGCCGGTACCGTCAGTCGATCACGGCCGGATCCGCGGCGCATCCGCGCACGCCGGTTTTGCACAGAAACAGGCCTCCGTCGTCCGGTCCGTCCATTCCGTCGCCGAAAGTCGTGATGAACAGGGTGTCCAGCTCACTGCCGATGAAGCAGCAGGAGGTGACGCGCTCTGCCAGCAGGCGGATCTCTCCGAGCAGTTCTCCCGTTCTGCCGCTGCGGTGCTCCACGCGGCCTCCCCAGACGGCGATCCACAGGTCGTCCGCGGCGTCGATACACATTCCGTCCGGTATCCCGCTGCTGATCTTGCAGAGCAGCTGCTGATTTGAAAGCGTGCCCGTCTCCCGGTCATAATCGAAGGCATAGACCGCGAAGTCCATGGAATCGATAAAGAAAAAGCGGGTTCCCGCGCGGTTCCAGGCCATGCCGTTTGCGAGCTTGGTCCCCTCCAGACCGACGCGGAGCGCGCCATGGTCATAGCAATAGAGATCTCCCGCCGGGAAATGGTCCATGTCGTCAACGATGGAACCGAACCAGATGCGTCCGTCCGGGTCCGCTTTCGCGTCGTTCGACCGCTGATAAGGAAGATAGGCGTCCGACAGATCACAGAGCAGGGTGACGCTTCCGTTCTCCGCCAGATAAAGGCCTTTTTCACCGGCGATCACAAAACCGTCCGAACGCTGGAGAGGGACCGCTGAGCCGACCTTTTGTCCGAACTCCAGACAGTCCCGGCTGCCGTCTTCCGCCTGAAGGAAAAGTTTGCCGTCGAGGATGTCCACCCAGGAGAGGCGTCCGCTGCGCGCGTCATAGTGCGGCGCTTCCGCAAGACGGAACCGCTCGCTCGAAAAAGGTTCGGCCTGATAAGTCTTCATAGAATGCCTCCTTATCGTTTTTTTGAATGTACTCCATATTGAGACTGTCGGTCAAGCTGTGCGTTTTTCCGTCCCGGGCAATGTATGCCGGGAGCCGGCGCGGCGAACGTTCATCCCGCAGCCGCTGCGCGGCCGCGGGATGAGGTGACGCTTTCAACTTCGCGCGTGTGCAGCGCGAAAACACGCTTTGCGTATTTCCGCAGACAGCAAAAAGCCGCCGGCCGGAAATGCAGGCACTTCCGGCCGGCGGCATCTTTGCTGTCAATGCTGCACGCACAGCTCAGTTTCAGGCTGTTTATACGCTCATCTCAGTCCGTCTGATCAGGTCATCCTGCGAGTCCTTAAACACCTCGACGAAATACGCCGAGAAACCCGCCACACGCACGACCAGATCCTGATAGTTCTCCGGATGCTCCTGCGCGTCACGCAGCGTATCCGCGGACACGATATTCAGCTGCAGCTCCATACCGCCGCCCTGGAAATACGTCTCCATGACCGCTCTCAGCTTCCGCCATCCTCCCTCGCCGGCCAGCGCCGTCGGGTGGAACTTCATATTGCACAGCGTGCCGTTCGAATACTTCGTCTGATCGAACGTCAGCAGGGAACGGATCGTGGTAAGCGGACCGCCCTTGTCCATGCCCGCCCGCGGCGAGATGCCGTCGCAGAGCGGCTCGCCTGTTTTCCGTCCGTCGGGCGTCGCAGGCGTAAACTTTCCGAACAGTACGTTCAGCGTTACCGGGTAGCAGCCCGCGTGCAGATGATTTCCGCGGGGGCCGCTCGTGGCATTGATATTATCCGCGTAGCAGTCCGCCGCCCAGGTCATCCACTTGTCGACTTCGGGATCACCGTTGCCGTAATGCGGGCACTTTCCTTCGATGAACTGGCGGAGGTCTTCTTCGCCCTCCCAGTTATTCATGATCGCGTCGTACAGTCTGCGGGTCGAGACCTGCTTCGTCTTAAAGCACAGATAATCGACGATATTCATGCAGTCCGCGAGGTTCCCCACGCCGACGCAGGAATTTCCGGTCGAGTTATACTTCGCGCCGCCCCACATGACGTCCTTTCCGGACTCCATGCAGCCGTCCATCGTGGCGGACACGATCGGCAGCGGAATGTTGAAGAAGGCCTCGGATTCCCACGCGGCGATACAGTTCGCCTGCCACTTGCAGAAGAACTTCATCTGCGTGTCGACGGCTTTCATCACTTCCTCGATGCTGTTCATCTCATAGAGGTATCCGGTGGCCGGGCCGGTCTGTCTGGGTTCCGGCGCTCCGGGCCTGCGGAACGGGTTCGTGCCGTTATTAATGGCAATATCGAACAGCACCGCGATATTGATATAAGACTCACCGCCTGTGCCGCCCGGCTGAGCCCACTCGGTACCGCAGCCGCAGGGTTCCACACAGCCCATCAATGCATAGTTCCGGGCATCCTCCAGCGACAGCCCGCGCTTCATCAGCGCCGGCACGATCACCCCGTCGTACTCGAAAGACGGCACGCCGCCCGCCTGTTTCGTGGCTTCGATCGCAGCTTCCCAGAGGTCGTCCGGGGTCCCGTCATGGATCCGCAGGGCCTGAGGCGGCGAGTGCAGGGCCAGCCGTCCGCTGGCCTGGAGGAGCATATAGGTCACACAGTTCGAGGCGTCGTTCCCGTCCTTGTCCGTGCCGCCCGAGGTGATCAGCATACCCGAAGTATAGCCGGGGTTCGCCGCGGCGCCGTCCTCGGAGATCACTTTATTACACTCTGCGAGTTTCAGGATAAAGCAGTCCACGAGTTCCTGCGCCTCGTCCCTCGTGAGCCGTCCGGAAGCGATGTCCGCCTCGGCATACTTGCCCACGTACTGGTCGACGCGGCCCACGCTGGTGCCGTGCTGCTGCGCGTCCAGGCAGAAGGACAGATGATACAGATAGACGATCTGCAGAGCGTCGTGCAGGTTCCGGGCGGGGTTTTTCATGATCCAGTTCAGGCAGTCCGCCATATCCAGCAGCTCGGCCTTCCGCTTCTCGTCCGTGCAGGTCTCCGCCTGACGGAGACACTCCTGCGCGTAGCGCTCCGTATAATGGATCAGACCGCGGCAGACGATATCGACCGCGCGGTAGAAATTATACTTAAAGATGGAATCCCCGAAGATACCTTCCTCCTCCATCTGCTCCATCTTCGCGCAGGCTTCCTCCGCGATCGACAGGAAGCCGCGGTCCACGGCCTTCCACTGGTTCGCCGTAAAGTGACCCACCGGCGCGCGGCAGGAACCTTTCGTCCGGAAGGACACGACGCCGTTCCCCTCGATCTTTCTCAGACCTCTGGGCATGTATTCGTCCGCCATGCGGCTGTGGTTATACTTGATCCAGAACGGCGCGGTAGCCAGGCCGTACTCGGCATCCTCCTCATCAATGTCGTAAGGATCCGTGCCGCGGACGGTGATGTAACGGTTTCCGTTCTCGTCCTTCCGTCCCACCTCGTCCACAAACCAGTCGAACGTAAACTCCGGATAGACCGCGGAACTGCGGTAGGTCGCTCCCTGAAACCCGACGATGAGCTCATCCTCGAATACGGGCGTAGGCATATGCTCGAAAAGGTTCCGCAGGTTCTTCGCCCGCTTCAGGATGCCGGTCAGCTGCGGGTTCTCCATATAGAACTCCGTCACCAGCTTATACCGGGCCATATCCACCTTCGGCTTCGTCGAACGGTATCTGTTCCGGATACGCTCCACACGTTCCGAGATCGGTGCTTTTACGTACATAATCTCCTCCCCTTTCCGGCGGAAGGAACGGTCCGTCCGCCCCCTGAGATCAATCGGTAAATGCCTCGTCCTGCTGTCTTATTCCTCTTCCATCACCTTCAGGTCCGGCGCAAAGATCAGTTTGCACGCCGTCGCGTTCTGGATGTCCTCCTTCGTGTAATCCGGGTGCAGCTCCGTAACGACCACGCCCTCCGGACGGATCTCCATGACGCCCATCTCGGTGATGATCATGTTCACGCACTTTTCCGCGGTCAGCGGCAATGCACAGCGCTCCACGATCTTCGGCTTACCTTTCTGGGTGTGGATCATTGCCACGATCACTTTCTTCGCGCCGACGACCAGGTCCATCGCACCGCCCATGCCCGCGACCTTTCCGCCGGGAATGATCCAGTTCGCGATATCACCGTTTTCCGCCACTTCCATGGCGCCGAGGATCGTCGCGTCGACGTGTCCGCCGCGGATGATGCCGAAACTGTCGGCAGAATCGAAATGCTTCACATGCGGAGCTGTCGTAACGTAGCTTCCGCTCGAATCGATGATGTCGGTGTCGATATGCGCCTCATGTTCGACAGCGGCGCCCAGACCCGCGAAACCGTTTTCGGAGTGGATCGTCACATGGATGTCCTCCGGAACGAACTTCGGAATCATCGTGGGCAGACCGATGCCCAGGTTCACGACGTCGCCATTATGAATCTCTTTCGCTGCTCTCTTCGCGATTCTCATCTTCAGATCTGCCATTTCGGTTCTCCTTCCACTACGTAATCCACCAGAACGCCGGAAATATCGAACATATCCGGGTCGACCTCACCGACATTCACCACCTGCTCCGCGGCAACGATCGTGTGGTCCGCCGCGCCCGCCATCGGGTAGTTAAAGTTCTTCGTGGTCTTCCTGCACATGAAGTTCCCGAAGTGGTCGCAGACCGATGCGCGCACGAACGCGTAGTCCGCGTGAAGCGGGCGCTCCAGCAGATACTTCTTTCCGTCGATCTCGATCGTGATCTTATCCCGGCCGAGCTCGTCCTTTTCAAACTCCATCGGTGTGCCGACTCCGGTAGGCGTGATGACGCCGCCCAGGCCGTACGCCGAAGCGCGGATCTTCTCCGCCAGCGTTCCCTGGGGGACCAGAGTATAGGTCAGCGTCCCTGCCGCGAACTGTTCGTTCAGGCGCGGGTTCACGCCCAGATGGGATGCAATGATGTGATCCACCATGTGGTTCTCCAGAAGCTTTCCGACGCCGCGGGCGGTCTTGCCCGGGCCGATCGCCGGCTGGCCTTCCGCCAGTCCGCCGTCGTTCGCGATGACGGTCAGGTGCTTCACACCTTTCCGCACCAGAGCATCCATCAGGATCTCCGGCGATCCGGTCGCGAGGAAACCTCCGACCATGATGGTCATGCCGTCTTCCACGCCGGCTACCGCTTCATCTGCGGTGATTACTTTATTAATGGCCATGTTTGTTCTTCTCTTTCTGTTTTCTGTTTTTAAACTGCGGGTTACATGTTTACGCTTCTTTCGACGGTGCGGGCGTCGGCTCGATAACCGCCGTATAGTATGCTTTTCTGGCCTTGAACTCCGGATCCTTCCCCAGATCCATCAGGCGGCCTTCGTTCTCGAAGATATCCTCGCCGTGAGCCTTCTTACCGGAAATGATGTCGTGCGCGCGCCACTCCTCCGCCGGGTCGAACTTAAATTTAAACGCGCCGTCGACGATCTCCAGCGTGCCCTCCAGACCGCAGAGCTCGCAGACGCAGCGGGTCGTACCCGGATAGATGTAGAAGTTATTGCCCTGGCAGTGCGGGCAGGCGCCCTCCGCGCCCTTCCAGTAGGACTTCGTGTTCTCCGCGACCGGAATCTCCATCTTCTCGTTATCTTCCATGATCTCGCGTGCCGCCTCGACCAGGTTCCGGCCGATCTCCTTCATGCGCTCGACCTTATCGTCCTGCATGATGACGTCCTTGCACCAGGAGAAGAACTCGTTATTCACGACCTTCCAGCCCGGGCTCATGGCCAGCATCGCGTGATCGGTCTCGACGCGGACCGCCCAGTCGGAGCCGCCGATGCCCACGAAGGAAACGGCCTTCTGGCGGAAATACCGCGGATCCAGGCCCTGGCCCTTCTCCTGCAGCATCTGGAAATGCGCGCCCAGCATCATGCCGCTGTCATGTCCCGGACCCATGCGGTCGCAGAGCGTGTGGAACAGGCCGGATCCGCCGGACTCGAAGATCGGGTCGACGAAAAGCACGCCGTCGGCATCCTGCAGCTTCTCGTAAAACGCCTTGTAATCATCTTTTCTGGTGCAGACCATGCCTTTCCCCATGACCAGCGCACGGGAGCAGGCCACGCAGCCTGTGCAGTAATCGAAATTCCAGTCAAACGCATGGATGAACTCGATCTCCGCACCCGCGTCACGGGCTGCTTCGAGTGCCACGCGGCACATCGTGTCGTTATTCCCGTTTTTCGTACCGAGAGAGACACCTAAAATCTTCATAAAAATGACCTCCTGAAATATACTGATGCGCCCTGATACGCGCTTAAGAATCACACTGTCACAAAATAATGCTATCATCCCGATATGGAAAACTCAACAAATAAGAATTTATTAATAATGAAAAAAATAAATATAAATATTGTGTTATGAGGCCGCAGCGTATATCCTCTAAATAGAATTCTTTGCGACTTCTTTGCGGATGGATCGAAGATCCGCTTACGGTGTAATAATGGAAATTGAAAGGAGATCATTATGCAACGCAAAAGAGTTGGCTACGGCGTTCGCGGATGGGTCCTGATCATCTGGATCGCCACGGCGTTCCTGTCCTACATGGTCATCGGAAACTACCCGCTGAACATCCTGTCGGATCTGTACGG
>JAFWDI010000007.1 GCA_017513125.1 Lachnospiraceae bacterium
CTCTTTTCCTCGATCACGATGGGAAACGAGGACCTGATCAAGGTGAACGGGAACATCATTTCGGCTCCGGCCGCACGGATCTTTCTGATCGCGGAGTGCTATGATGCGGCGCAGGCCTACGGGGGCGCGGATCTCTGGAACATTCAGGCGAACGGGCATCCGGTCTCCGATTATATGATCGATAACCTGGAGGACGACCTGCTCATCCTGATGGAGATCGTCGCGATCGGCAAGGACAACGGCGTCGAGCTCTCGAGCACGGAACGGAATCTGGTGACGCAGGCCGCCGACTATTATTATTCGGAGATGACTTCGAGCGAGATGGAGTATTTCGCCGGAAGGAAGTCAGACGTGGAACAGGCGTTCGAGTATTACGCGTTCGCGATGAAGACGATCGAAACGCTGTCGGGCAATGCCGATCAGGTCGTAAGCGACGATGAAGCACGTGTGATCAGCGTCCAGCAGATCGTGACGACGGAACAGTCCGCCGCGCAGTCGATCGTGGACCGGTTCAATGCCGGCCATGAGTTTTCGGAACTGGCCTTCAACTACAGCATCTCATCTGAAGTGGACCGCACGATCGGCCGCAACGATGTCGATCCGGTCTACGCGGAACACGCGTTTCGGCTGGATGCGGGCCAGATCAGCGAGCCGTTCCAGGTCGGAAACAACTGGTATGTGGTCTACTGTGTAAATAATTATCTGGCGGAGCAGACCGAGACGAACCGGGCCGGTATCCTGGATCTGCGCCGGCAGGCAGCGTTTCTGGAGACGTATGAAGCGGCTCTCGCGGAGCTGGACGTGTATATCAACCAGCCGGCATGGGATCTTTTGGAGTTCTACAGCGGAACGCTGCAGACAGCGGTACCGTTCTGGAACGTGTATCATAACTATTTTTCGTGACGGAAGGAGTAATTTATGGATGAACTTTTCGGAAACGGGAATGAGATGAATGAAGACGCGCTTCCCGTGAATGCGGAGGCAGAGGATCTGTTTGAGGATGACGCCGTGTCCGAGATCATGAAAGACACGGACCGCCTGAGCGCGCTCGAAGAGAGTTATATCGCGGAAGTCGAGGAACGCGCGGCCGGGATCCTTGCGAACGCTGAAGCGGAGGCCAGACGCAGCACGGAAGCCCTGAAAGAAGAGGTCTTTCATGAGATCGCGGCCATGAAGACGGAGGCGGAAGAATACTGCCGGGAAAAGGAGGCGCAGGCGGAGCGCCTGTTCCGTGAGGCGGAGGATGCGGCGAATACCGCTCAGAACAGGCTGAAAGAGGCGGAAGACGCTCTGGCGGTGGCGAAAGCGGAAGCCGAGGCCGAAGCGGCGCGGATCCGCGCCGAGGCGGAGGCGGATGCGGTCGAGACGAAAGCGAGAGCAGAAAAGATCCTTCGCGAGGCGCAGGAGACCCGTGAGATGGCTGTTGTCGAACATGAGCGTCTGGCGAGCGACGGAAAGCAGTATATGGACGTGATGGAGGATCATGCGCTGGCACGTCTGAACATGATCAGCGAGCTGCTGAGGAGCGAGCAGGACTGGGCGTTCCGGGCAAAGCAGAACGTGGATGAACTGAACGCGGCGATCGCAAAGATTCGCGAGCAGTATGATGAAGATTATCGGTATTGACAACCTTTCCGGGCTGTTGTATATTTGACCACGGTCACCGTCCGCGACGGGCGATCAGGCTTCCGTAGCACAGCTGGTAGTGCACATCACTCGTAATGATGGGGTCGCCGGTTCGAATCCGGCCGGGAGCTTTCGCGATAAGCTCTGAGAAGCACGAAAAACAGCGCGTGAGTTTACTCACAGGCGCTGTTTTTTCGTGCTTCGAAGGGCAACGTATATCGAGCGCTCGCCGTGCGAGCGGAGCGAAGCGCGGGAAAGAGTGCGAGATTACGGTGCCCGCGGAAACGCGGGAGCGCAGAAGGCGCGGAGCGGTTCCGCAGAGATTATTCAAAGGAGAAAACCTGAAGCGCGTGAGTTTACTCACAGGCGCTGTTTTTTCGTGCTTCGAAGGGCAACGTATATCGAGCGCTCGCCGTGCGAGCGGAGCGAAGCGCGGGAAAGAATGCGAGATTACGGTGCCCGCGGAAACGCGGGAGCGCAGAAGGCGCGGAGCGGTTCCGCAGAGCTTATTCAAAGGAGAATACCTGAAGCGCGTGAGGTTACTCACAGGCGCTGTTTTTCGTGCTTCGAAGGGCAGCGTATATCGAGCGCTCGCCGTGCGAGCGGAGCGAAGCGCGGGAAAGAGTGCGAGATTACGGTGCCCGCGGAAACGCGGGAGCGCAGAAGGCGCGGAGCGGTTCCGCAGAGCTTATTCAAAGGAGAATACCTGAAGCGCG
The DNA here is from genome assembly GCA_017513125.1 of Lachnospiraceae bacterium. Lineage (GTDB taxonomy): Bacteria > Bacillota > Clostridia > Lachnospirales > Lachnospiraceae > RGIG5636. The sequence goes on from JAFWDI010000007.1 coordinate 2,343, forward strand.
TGAGTTTACTCACAGGCGCTGTTTTTTCGTGCTTCGAAGGGCAGCGTATATCGAGCGCTCGCCGTGCGAGCGGAGCGAAGCGCGGGAAAGAGTGCGAGAGGCGACGGGCGCCTCCGTTTGACATCTGTGCTATAATATTTCCGCACCGCATCATTGCCTGCGGTCCGAAAATCCTATTCGAAACCGGAGTACGCCATGATCGCCCTTCAGATCACAGATCTGCGCTCATTTACGAAACACCTGTTTACACAGAACACCTTCGACGGCTTCTGGCTCAGCGAGGCGGCGGTCCAGACTTCCGCGGCCCTGATCATCGAAGGTAAGACCGATCCTGCCTTTTTCTCGGATCAGGAAACGACAGAGGAAGAAGAAAAGACCGCACCCGCCCCCTATCTGAACTGGGGAGAGGCGAAGCATTACTGCTATGAGTGGATCCGCGGGCGCTTCCTGCCGCTGCACTTCCGCATGGTGTTCCGCGACCCCGGCCGTCAGGAAAACGCCGCTTTTCTCAACATCCGCTACGAACGCGAACAGCCGCTCCGCGTGACCACGGGATACACCGCGAAGGAATTCACGATGGACCGTTCGGATGAGAAACTCTGGGACGAAGAAGTCCGCGCGTTCTTTACCGACCATGAGATCGATTTCGAGGAACTCTGATCATGAGTACTGTCGTTCTGTCCTGCTCATCTCTGGAGGAATTCGTGCTCGCGGCGCAGGCGGAGTGCGGCACGGACTATCCCGTCATATTCATTGACCGAAAATATCACGTCGAACCGGAGACCATGAAGGAACGCATCGCGGAGGCGGTCCGGGAGCTTCCCGAAGACGTCGATACCGTGCTCGTCGCCATGGGATTCTGCGGCGGCGCATGGGATCACGTCTCGTTCGACCGGCGCGTGGTCATCCCCAAAGTGGACGACTGTGTTTCCCTGCTTCTGAATCATGAGGGGGCTTTCGAACCGAACCGAAAGGAGACCGGCCACCTTTATCTGTATGAGAGCGATCCGGATGATTTTTCCGCGCTGCGCTTTCTGCGGGACCGGGATGCCCAGGAGGACGTCTTCGGCGGCATGGATCCGGAATTCGCGCTTCGGCTCATGCTGGAGGGCTATCGGAACATGGACATTATCGATACGGGCCTCAATGACTGCTACAGCGAACCCTATGTGGCCGCCGCACAGGAAGAAGCCGACCGCATCGGAGCGGATCTCGACTATGCGTACGGCGGGATCGGGATGCTGAAGCGTCTCTTTTCCGGTGAGTGGGACGAAGGCTTTCTGATCGCGGAGCCCGGTCAGTTGATCCGGCACGGCGATTTCTTCGGCTGATGTGTCCGAAACCGACCCCATCCTCTTGACAGTCTGTTCTATCACGAGTATAACAGAAGAAGCTTTTAGAAAGAAGGTGCATCACCATGTCCGAAATCATTAAACAGGGGAACCTCAGCATTGACAGCGAGAACATGTTCCCGATCATTAAAAAGTGGCTCTACAGCGACCGCGATATCTTTTACCGCGAGCTGATCTCGAACGGCTGCGACGCCATCACGAAGCTGAAAAAGCTGGAACTGATGGGCGAGACCGAACTGCCGGCGGATTATAAGCCCCGCATCGACGTCGCCGTCAGCCCGCACGAGCGAACGATCACGGTCAGCGACAACGGCCTCGGCATGAGCGCTTCCGAGATCGAAGAGTACATTAACCGCATCGCGTTTTCCGGCGCGAAAGCGTTCCTGGACACTTATAAGGATAAGACGAATGAAGACCAGATCATCGGCCACTTCGGCCTCGGCTTTTATTCGGCGTTCATGGTCTCCGACAGCGTCACGATCGAGACGAAGTCCTGGGATCCGACGAAGCCTGCCGTGTTCTGGGAGTCCGACGGCGGACAGACCTTTGAGATGAGCCGTTCCGACCGCTCGGAAGTCGGCACGACCGTTACGCTGCATGTGAACGAGGACAGCGTGGAGTTTTGCAACGAGTATCGCGCGCGGGAAGTCCTGCAGAAGTACTGCTCGTTCATGCCCGTCGAGATCTATCTGAAGAACGCGGACGAGGATCTGCCGAAGCCCGGATCGCGCCAGACGGAGGAGCAGACCTACGAGGAAATGGCCGAAGAGCTGCTCGAGAGCGCGGAGAAGAAGGCTGCGGCGGACGAGGAGCCGAAGGAAGTTCCGATCAATGAAACGGATCCGCTCTGGAACCGCAGCGCGAACGACCTGACCGACGAGGATTATAAGAAGTTTTATCGCACGACGTTTAACGACTATAAGGAGCCCATTTTCTGGATCCACCTGAATATGGACTATCCGTTCCGCCTGAAGGGCATCCTGTATTTCCCGCGCCTGACGAGCGAGTATGACAGCATCGAAGGCGTGATCAAACTGTATAATAACCAGGTGTTCGTCGCGGATAACATTAAAGAAGTCATCCCCGAGTACCTGCTGATCCTGAAGGGCGTTATCGACTGTCCGGATCTGCCGCTGAACGTCTCCAGAAGCGCGCTGCAGAACGACGGCTTCGTGAAGAAGATCTCGGAGTACATCACGAAGAAGGTAGCGGATAAGCTCTCCGGCATGTATAAGACCGACCAGGAGAACTACGAGAAGTGCTGGGAGGACCTGGCGCCGTTCGTGAAGTACGGTTACATCCGTGACGAGAAGTTCCGTGAGAAGATCGCCGACTTCATCCTGTATAAGAACCTGAACGACGAGTTCGTGACGCTGAAGGAGTGCGTTGAGGTCATCAAGTACGAAAACGCAGACGCACCGGAACAGCCCGAAGTGATCGACGCGAATATCGAGTTCGACGAGGAGACCGGCGAGTCCCGTGCGAAAGACGCGGCAGACGAAGGAGTCGCCGACGCAGCGGAGGATGCTCCCTCCGATCTCGAAGAGCCGGAAGAGAAGACGATCTATTACGTCTCGAACGCCCGCGCGCAGACCCAGTACATTCAGATGTTTAAGGACGCCGGGAAGGAAGCGGTCTATCTGGATACGTACATTGATCCTTCTTTCATCACCTATGTGGAGCAGTTTAACGAGGGGCTTCACTTCGCGTGCATCGATTCCGTCCTGGACGAGGATCTGCGGGATGACTTTGACGCCGATGACGAGGCGTTTAAGGAAAATGCGGAAAAGCTTACCGAGACCTTTAAGAAGGCTCTGGACCGGGAGGATCTGGCGGTATCGGTGGAGATGCTGAAGGATGAGAGCATTGCCGCGATGATCACGAAATCCGAGGACAGCCGGCGGCTCGACGAGATGATGCGCCGTTACGGACAGCTCCGCGATATGGGCGACTATGGGCGTACGCTGGTGCTGAACGCCAAACACCCGCTCGTGCAGTACATTCTGGAGCACGGGGAGGAAGAGCAGGCGTCCGAGTTCTGCGAGCAGCTCTATGACCTCGCGCTGATGGCGCACGGTCCGCTGCCGGCGGAGCGCATGAGCGGCTTCGTACAGCGTTCGAACCGGATCATGATGGAGCTGATGAAGAACGAATGAGAGTAATGGTACGCTGATGAGCATGAGAAGCCTCCCCGAGGATCGGGGAGGCCTTTATCGATATCTGTTTTTATTACACATTTTCCGCCGTTTTTGTCCGATTTCTTTCCATTTTTCCTCATATTGCTATTAAGAAATTGTAAAAAGATAAAACTCCTGTTAATATATAAAAGATTTTATACTTTAAACTGAAACAGGTGTGTCGTTTCGGGAAATTAACATCGGAGATGTAGGATATGAACGGGAAAACAGCTCTTTACATCGTGAAGCGTCTGATCCTCGCCGCCGTGACCGTCTGGATCGTTATTACGATCACGTTCTTTGTCATGCGTGCCGTTCCCGGCGGGCCTTTCATGGGCGAGCGTGCGATCAGTGCTGCAGCACAGGCGCAGCTGGAGGCGAAGTACGGCCTGGATAAGCCGCTGCTTACACAGTACTTCACCTATCTGAAGGACATCTTCCTTCATTTTGATTTCGGACCCAGTCTGAAGCAGAGAGGCCGCGACGTCATCGGCATCATCGCTGACGGCATGCGGACCTCCGTGAAGCTGGGCGTCATCGCAGCATTTATCTCGCTGGGAGTCGGCGTGGTCCTCGGATCCGTCGCGGCGCTGCGCCGGAATAAATTTATTGACCGCGTTATCATGGTCATCACGACCGCGTTCGTGTCCATGCCTTCGTTTATCATGGGATCGCTGCTGCTGGTGTTGTTTGCCTTAAAACTGGGCTGGGTGCCCGCGAACGGTACGACTGCGGCGGGCATGATACTGCCGATCATTACTCTGGCCCTGTATCCCATGGCGTATATCACGCGACTGACGCGTTCGTCCATGCTGGACGTTCTGGGACAGGACTACATCCGCACCGCGCGTGCGAAAGGCGTGTCGAAGTGGAAGATCATCTTCGGACACGCCCTGAAGAACTCGCTGATTCCCGTTATCACGTACTTCGGCCCCATGCTGGCCTACATCGTGACAGGCTCTCTGGTCGTCGAGAAGATCTTCGCCGTGCCCGGCATCGGACGCGCGTTCGTGAACTCGATCACCGGCCGTGACTACCCTCTGATCATGGGAACGACCATCATTCTGGCGACGCTGATCGTCATCATGAACCTGGTCAGCGACATCCTGTATAAGCTCGTAGATCCCAGGATCACATTTGATTGATGAGGAGGGCAGTTATGAGCGGACCTTTTAAGAAATTCCCTTTTTCGATGCATGTTAAGGTCGATGACCTGCTTCCCGCATCCGACGAAGAAAAAGAATATATGGTACAGATGCGCCCGTCGTCCACGTTCTTTAAGGACGGTGTGAAGCGCCTTCTGAAGAATAAAGTCGCGACGGTGTCGTTTTTCATCATCGTGATCATCACGCTTTCCGCCGTGATCCTTCCGGCGGTATGGCCGTATCAGTACGACACGTTCCTGGGCGTGCAGCCCGGCCGGCCCGTGGACCGTTCGTTCAATAATCTGGCGCCGTTCGAGTATTCGACGACCGAAGAACGGGCGATCGAAAACGGCGAGAGCGTATTCCCGCACGTGTTCGGCACGGATAGCCAGGGACGCGACTACTTTATCCGCGTCGTCTACGGCACCCGCATTTCGCTGGCGGTCGGTTTCTTCGCCAGTATCATCGTTCTCGTCATAGGCATATTGATAGGATCGATATCAGGCTATTTCGGCGGTAAAGTCGATCTGGTCATCATGCGTATCGTCGACGTCATATATTCATTGCCGGACATGCTGATGGTCATTCTGCTGGCGGCAGTTATGAAGCAGTCGCTGGGGCCGGTCATCGACGGAACGTTCCTCGCTAAGATCGGTTCGAACATCATCAGTCTGTTCATCATTTTCGCTATCCTGTACTGGGTATCGATGTCCCGCCTGATCCGCGGTCAGATCCTGTCGCTGAAGCAGCAGGAATACGTTCTGGCGGCGAATACCGCGGGTGCGAAAGGCAGCTGGATCATCCGGAAGCATCTGATTCCGAACTGCATCAGCGTCGTGATCATTTCCACCGCGCTGCAGATCCCGAACGCGATCTTTACCGAAAGTTTCCTGTCCTTCCTGGGACTGGGCGTAAACGCGCCCATGCCTTCGCTGGGATCGCTGGCTTCCGACGCGCTGAACGGCCTTACGTCTTATCCTTCCAGACTGGTCTTTCCCGCGATCGTGATCTCGCTGATCGTGCTTTCACTGAACCTGTTCGGCGACGGTCTCCGCGACGCGTTCGACCCGAAACTGAACGCTTAAGGAAAGGAGGATACGGTTATGGCATTGCTCGAAGTAAACGACCTGCGCACATCCTTCTTTACGGATGCGGGCGAAGTGAAAGCCGTGAACGGCGTTTCGTTCAGTCTGGACCGCGGAAAGGTGCTGGGCATCGTGGGAGAGTCCGGTTCCGGAAAGTCGGTGACCGCGTATTCGATCCTTCAGATCCTGGCGGGCACCGGAAAGATCATCGGCGGCTCCATTAAACTGGACGGTCAGGAACTGGTCGGCGCCGGCGAAAAGGTCATGAAGGACGTCCGGGGGAATAAGATCTCCATCATTTTCCAGGACCCCATGACCAGCCTGAACCCGACTTATACCATCGGAAGACAGCTGACCGAGGCCATTCTTCTGCATACGAACCGGAATAAGCAGCAGGCCTGGGACCGGGCGGTGGAGATGCTCCGCCTGGTAAATGTGAATGAGCCCGAAAAGCGCATGAAGCAGTATCCGCACGAGTTCTCGGGCGGTATGAGACAACGCGTCATGATCGCGATGGCGCTGGCCTGCGAGCCGGACATCCTGATCGCAGACGAGCCCACGACGGCTCTGGACGTGACTATTCAGGCGCAGATCCTCGATCTGATCAAAGACCTTCAGGCTGAGCTCGGCATGGCGGTCATCATGATCACCCATGACCTCGGCGTGGTCGCTCAAATGTGCGATGAGATCATCGTCATGTATGCCGGATCGATCTGTGAGAGAGGCACGGCGGATGATATTTTCTACCGCACCTGCCATGAGTATACCCGCGGCCTCCTGCGTTCCATTCCGACGACGCAGACTGCGGGAACGAAGCTGCGGCCGATCGAGGGTACTCCCATCGATCTGCTGAACATGCCGAAGGGCTGCGCGTTCGCACCCCGCTGCGACGCTGCTATGAAGATCTGCATTCGCGAGGCATGTCCCGGCGTTCATATCGACGAGAAACACTTCGCAGCATGCTGGATGAATGTGAAGAAGGCATATGACGACGGAGAACTCGATCTGGCTTCACTGGCAGCAGAGGATGACGTTCCTGCGGATGAAGCCGTAACGGAAGGAGGTGCCGCGGATGAGCAGTAATCAGACTCCTTTGGTAGATATTCGCGGACTGAAAGAGTATTTTCCCATTCAGACCGGCGCGTTTAAGACGACCCCTCTGAAGGCTGTGGATGACGTATCTTTCACGATCAACCGCGGCGAGACGCTGGGCCTGGTAGGAGAGTCCGGCTGCGGAAAGACCACGGTCGGCCGAACCATTCTTCATCTGTATAAGCCCACGGCCGGCGAGATCCGCTATGACGGAAAGCTTATTCAGACAAAAGCGGACATTAACGAGCTCCGGAAAAAAGCCACGATGGTATTTCAGGACCCGTACTCGTCCCTGAACCCGCGCATGACGGTCTCGGACATCATCGGCGAACCTCTGGACATCCATAAGCTGTATAAGTCGAAGGAAGAGCGCATGGAGCGCATCCTTCAGCTGATGGATTACGTCGGACTGAACAGTGAGCATGCTTCACGCTACGCGCACGAGTTCTCGGGCGGACAGAGACAGCGTATCGGTATCGCCCGCGCGCTGGCTGTGAATCCGGAATTCATCGTCTGCGACGAGCCGGTCTCGGCTCTGGATGTGTCGATCCAGGCGCAGGTCATCAATATGTTCGACGAACTGCAGGATAAACTGGGTCTGACTTATCTGTTCATTGCCCACGACCTGCTGGTCGTGCGCCACATCAGTGACCGTATCGCGGTCATGTATCTGGGGAAGATGGTCGAACTGGCCGATGCCGCCGAGATCTACGATCACCCGATGCATCCGTACTCGCAGTCACTGCTGTCGTCTGTTCCGGTTCCGGATCCAATCACCGCGCGCGCGAATAAGCGCATCGTTCTGAGCGGGGATATCCCGAGCCCGCTGAACGCGCCTTCCGGCTGTCCGTTCCGCACGCGCTGCCGCTTTGCGAAGGACATCTGCGCACAGAGCATGCCGGAGTTCAAAGAAGTCAGGCCCGGTCATTTCGCGGCCTGCCACTGCATCGAGACAGGCGATGTTCCGCCTTATCACGGCGGGAATGAATAAGGTTTATGAGGAGATCACCTTGAAGTTTAAGGGGAATCACCTTATAAATAGATAGAAACTTGTTAATTCTAAAAGGAGGGTAACCAAATGAAGAAGTTTCTTGCACTGCTGCTGGCGGGCGTAATGGCCTTTTCGCTGGCAGCCTGCGGCGGCTCCGGTTCCGGCGGCTCCTCTTCCGGTGGTACGGATGAGACCGGCGGTGCGGCGCCTGCTGCTGACGTTGCTGAGCCCGGTACGATCAATGTCTGTATCGCTTCCGAGCCCGATACCATTGACCCGGCACTGAACTCGGCGGTCGACGGCGCTACGCTGCTGATCCACATGTTCTCCGGTCTGGCCAAGTGGGCACAGGATCCCAGCGGCGCTCTGGAGATCGTTCCCGACTGCGCGGAGGAACTGGTCGAAGGTGTTGAAAATGAAGACGGCACCGTGACCTACACCTACACGCTGCGTGAAGGTCTGACCTGGAGCGACGGCGAGCCTCTGACTGCCGGCGATTTCGTGTTCGCGTGGAACCGTGCTGCCGGTCCCGAGCTGGCTGCCGACTACGGCTACATGTTCGAGATCGTCGACGGCTATGCCGAGATGTGGGAGACCGATGACAGCGGTGAGAATTTCGTGAACCCTGACGCTGTTCTGAACGTCGAGGCTCCGGATGACCGCACCATCGTCGTCACCATCGAGAACGCTGTTCCTTACTGGAACGAGCTGCTCGCTTTCCCGACCTACTTCCCGGTCCGCGAGGACGTGGTCGCGAACGAGGCGTGGGCGACCGATCCTTCGACCTATGTCTGCAACGGCGCTTACACCATGGCCAGCTGGGATCACAACAGCCTGATCACTCTCGAGAAGAACGAGAGCTACTATGATGCCGCGAACGTGACGATGGATACCATCAACTTCTATCTGTCCGACGATTCGAACAACATGCTGACGAACTACGAGAACGGCGACTGGCAGTTCATCGACGACATCCCCACGAACGAGATGGCGAGAGTTCAGGAGCAGTATCCGGATGAGTACGTCGTCGGCGGCCAGATGGGCACCTACTATGTTATCTGGAACACCGCTACGGACATTCTGCCTGCGAACAGCGGCCTGACGGGCGCTGAGGCCGAGCATGCGAGAGAAGAGATCAGAAACGCTATTTCGCTTCTGTTCGACCGCAACTACATTGTTGAAGAGATCGGCCAGGCCGGTCAGGTTCCCGCATCGTCCTTCGTCGCTCTGGGTCTGCTGGATGCGAACGGCATCGATCAGTTCTATGAGAACGCGGGCCACAACGACGGTTTCGTCGGTTACTATGACACCAGCGAAGAGGCCATGCAGTCGAACTTCGACGCTGCCATCGAGACTCTGAGCCAGTACTACACCTACGACGAGGCTTCCGGTCAGTTCACCGATTTCCCGATGACCCTGACCTACCTGTACAACACTTCCGAAGGCCACCAGGCGATCGGTGAGTACCTGCAGGCGGCTCTGGCCGGCGTCGGCATCAACATGCAGCTGGAGAACCAGGAGTGGGCGACCTTCCTGAACACCCGTAAGGAAGGCAACTACGACATCGCCAGAAACGGTTGGCTGGGCGACTACAATGACCCGATCTCCTTCCTGGATATGTGGACCACGAACTCCGGCAACAACGACGCACAGTTCGGCCGCGGCGATCACGCTTCGGTTCAGGCCTACAGCATGGATCTGACCCCTTACGGCTACGACATCAACGTCGAGAACGGCACCTGGGCTGAGACCTATGACGTTCTGATCTCCACGATCAAGAGCTGCACGGACAACGACACCCGCTATGAGCTGATGCACATTGCCGAGGATCTGCTTATGCAGACCGGCTGCATCTGCCCGCTGTACTACTACACGGATCCTTACATGATCAACAGCTCCGTACAGGGCTTCTTCGCGAGCCCTCTGGGCTACAAGTACTTCATGTACTGCACCATCGCGTAATTCGCGTGATGCGTATTATCTGAAGTCAAAGCGAGAGACCGGCGTGTTCCTTCGGGAACGCGCCGGTTTTATAATGTCCGGGTTATCATTGCCGGGCTTTGATAGCGTTTCTTTTCCGCGGCATTTACGCACTTGTGCGAAAAAAAGGATTGTGATAGATTATATTCCAATATCGTTTCGGCCGAGTCCGGGAGAAAGACCCGTTTTCGGCCGGCTCGAAGAGATTTCATACAGAAGATCGCAGGAGAGGAAACATGGAGAGAAAGTATAAAGTAGGTATCCTGGGTGCCACCGGCATGGTCGGACAGCGTTTCGTGACGCTGCTGGCGGATCATCCGTGGTTCGAGCTCGTGAGCCTGGCAGCGAGCGCCCGCTCCGCCGGAAAGCCTTACCGCGAGGCGGTCGAGGGCCGCTGGAAGATGGCGGTTCCGATCCCTGAGCACATTGCTGAGATGCCCGTTCGCGACATCACGGATATCGATGCGGTCACCGCTGAAGTCGATTTCGTGTTCAGCGCGGTCGATATGAAGAAGGAAGAGATCCGCGCGATCGAAGACGAGTACGCGAAGCACGAGATCCCGGTGATGTCGAATAACAGCGCGCACCGCTGGACCCCGGATGTTCCGATGATCATCCCGGAGATCAATCCCGAGCACGCGGAAGTCATCGAGTTCCAGAAGAAGCGCCTCGGCACCGCCCGCGGCTTCGTCGCCGTAAAGCCGAACTGCTCGATTCAGGGTTATGCTCCCGCGATTCACGCGCTGCGCGAGTTCGGTCCCGAGAAGATGGTCGTCTGCACGTACCAGGCGATCTCCGGCGCGGGAAAGAACTTCGAGACCTGGCCCGAGATGGTCGATAACGTGATCCCTTATATCGGCGGCGAAGAAGAGAAGTCCGAGCGAGAGCCTCTGAAGATCTTCGGTCATGTCGACACGGAGAACGGCGTGATCGTAAACGCCGAGGAGCCGCTGATCACTGCGCAGTGCATCCGCGTGCCGGTCACCGACGGACACATGGCTGCGGTCTACGTCTCGTTTAAAGAGAAGCCCTCGAAGGAGGAGATCATCCGCCGCTGGCGCGAGTACGACAGCCCCGCGGTGAAGTTGGGTCTTCCGAGCGCCCCGGATCCGTTCCTGCAGTACTGCGAGGAAGATAACCGCCCGCAGACGAAGCTCGACCGCGATTTCGGAAACGGCATGGGCGTGAGCCTCGGCCGCCTGCGCGAGGACACGATCTTCGATTATAAGTTCGTGGGTCTGGCGCATAACACGCTGCGCGGCGCCGCCGGCGGTGCGGTCCTCTGCGCGGAGTTCCTGTGCGCGAAGGGATATATCGACTATAAATGATCCCGGGTATCTGATATACTGAGTATAATTTCATACAGAAAAACCATCTGAGGTATTCCCCGGATGGTTTTCTGTTATGAGAGGAACATGTCAATGTCCGTTTAATAAACGAGTGTTTAAACGTTATCAGTTATGGGAAAAAGTCTCTACATAGCCGAAAAACCGAGCGTAGCGCGTGAGTTTGCCTCCGCGCTGCGTGTGCGCGGGCGCAATGACGACGGCTTCATCGAATCGGACGACGCGATCATCACCTGGTGCCTCGGGCATCTGGTGTCCATGAGTTACCCGGATAAGTATGACCCCGCCCTGAAGCGCTGGACGCTCGAAACATTGCCTTTTATACCCGACGTTTATAAGTACGAGGTCATTTCTTCGTCGAAAAAGCAGTACTCGGTAGTGAAGAAGCTTCTGAACCGCACCGACGTGGACACGGTCTACGTCTGCACCGACTCCGGACGCGAGGGAGAGTACATTTACCGGCTCGTGGAGCAGATGGCCGGAGTGAAGACGAAAGACCGGCGCAGGGTCTGGATCGACTCGCAGACCGAGGAGGAGATCCTGAAGGGAATCCGCGAGGCGAAACCGCTCAGCGCATATGATAATCTGGCGGATTCCGCGTATCTTCGCGCGAAGGAAGACTACCTGATGGGGATCAATTTTTCGCGCCTGCTCACGATCCGTTACGCGAACCAGCTCGGAGCCTGCATGGGCGGGCGCACGCCGATCAGCGTGGGCCGCGTCATGACCTGTGTGCTGGGAATGGTCGTGCGGCGTGAGCGTGAGATCCGCGATTTCGTGCCGACGCCGTTTTACCGGGTCGCGGCATTGATCGCGCATCCGGAACGCGTGATCGACGCGGAGTGGAAGGCGGTCGAGGGATCGGAGTACTTCGAGAGCCCGCTGTTATATAAGGAAAACGGCTTTGCGAAGAAGGAAGACGCCGAGGAGATGGTCCGAAAGCTCCGCGAGTCCGGCGAGCCCGCGGTCCTGCTGAAGAAGAGCGACCGCGAGGAGAAGAAGAACGCGCCGCTCCTGTATAACCTGGCCGAACTGCAGAACGACTGTTCGAGGCTGTTTAAGATCAGCCCGGACGAGACATTGAAGATCGCGCAGGAACTGTACGAAAAGAAGCTCACGACTTATCCCCGCACGGACGCGCGCGTTCTGTCTTCGGCGGTCGCGAAGGAGATCGGAAAGAACATCTCGGGGCTGCAGGGACTCGATTTCGCGGGCGGATTTGCGAAAGAGATCCTCGCGAACGGCTCTTATAAGAATATCGCGAAGACCCGCTATGTGAACGATTCGCAGATCACGGATCACTACGCGATCGTTCCTACCGGCCAGACCGGTGCGGCGCGCAGCCTGAGCCCCCGCTCCGCGGCAGTCTATGAACTGATCGTGCGCCGCTTCCTGAGCATCTTTTACCCGCCGGCGGTCTATCGGAAGCTGAACCTGGAGTTTACCATTGGCCGCGAGCATTTCTTCGCTTCGATGCGTGCGCTGAAGGAAGAGGGATGGCTGGCGGTCGCCAGGCGTCCGAAAAAAGGCGCAGGGGAAGAGGATTCGGACGGCCCCGGGGACGATTTATCGGACGCCTCCGTCGACGGTTCCTCCGAGGACGGCGAGGGCGCGGCGGCCGACATTGACCTGATCGGCCGGCTGGCGTCCATAAAGAAAGGCGAGAGCTTCCCGGTCAATGCGTTTGAACTGCGGGAGAGTCAGACCTCGCCGCCGAAACGCTACACTTCCGGTTCGATGATCCTCGCGATGGAGAACGCCGGAAAGCTGATCGAGGATCCCGATCTGCGGGAGCAGATCAAGGGCTCCGGTATCGGCACGAGCGCGACCCGGGCGGAGATTCTGAAGAAGCTCGTGAATAACGAGTATCTCGCGCTTTCGAAAAAAACGCAGGTGATCACGCCGACACTGATGGGCGAAGTGATCTTCGATATCGTGCGGAACTCGATACCGTCGCTCCTGAACCCAGAACTTACCGCGAGCTGGGAGAAAGGTCTGTCCTACGTGGCGGAAGGAAGCATCGGAACGGAAGAGTATCTCGAGAAGCTGACGGCGTATATCCGAAAGCGCTTCGACGTGCTCGAACAGTACGGCGGACGGATCAATGTCAGGGCCCTCTACGACGCGTCCAGACAGTTTTATCCCGAAAAGAAGCAGAAACTGTCGCAGGCGAAGCGCGGAAACGGCCGTTCGGGCGGCAGACCGAAGTCAGGGAAGGCTTCCGGCGGAAAGCCCGCGGAAGACAGAGCGGAATAAGGAAGGATCACAGCGAAACGTTATGTGGGAAGGAATCATCGAGGCGGTCGTCGACTGTCTGAAAATGCTCCCGTTTCTTTATATCACTTATCTGGTGATGGAATATCTGGAGCATCATATCAGCGAGCGGAGCGAGAACCTGATCCGCCGTGTCGGCCGCGTAGGACCGCTGCCCGGCGCAGCGGTCGGCCTGATCCCGCAGTGCGGCTTTTCTGCGGCGGTCGCGGGACTCTATGCGGCGCGTGTCGTTACACTGGGGACTGTGATCGCGGTCTTTCTGTCGACTTCGGACGAGATGCTTCCGATCATGATCTCGGCGGCCGCCCCTATGCCGACGATCCTCCGGATCCTGGCCGCCAAATTCGTGTTCGGCTGCGCGTTCGGCTTCCTGACGGACATCGCGCTGCAGACCGCCCGCCGTCTGGGCTTTCGGTCGTCGGAGAAGCATATCCGTATACATGAGATCTGCGAGCGCGAGCATTGTGAATGCGACGAAGAGCATCCGAATCTCTTCCTGGCCGCGCTGAAGCACACCCTGCAGATCTTTTTATTCATCCTGATCGCGTCTGTGGTCATCGAGATCGTGATCGGGCTTGTGGGCGAGGACGCCCTCGGCAGCATCATCCTGAACGTTCCGGTCTTCGGAGAACTGATCGCGGGACTGATCGGACTGATACCGAACTGTGCGGCTTCCGTGGTCCTGACCGAACTGTACCTGAACGGGGCGCTTTCTTCCGGCGCACTGATCTCGGGGCTGATGTCCGCATCCGGGATGGGCATGCTCGTGCTGTTCCGCATGAACCGCAGCATGAAAGACAATATCACGATCCTCGCGATCGTCTATGTTCTTGCGGTCATCGGAGGCCTGATCGTACATCTGACCGGACTCGTGTTCTGATGTATCCCGTTTCTGTAACTTGCTCTGTTGAAACGCGCTTTTCCGCGCGTTTTCTTGACATAAGGCGCGCTATTCGGTAAAGTTAATTTTTGTTGAATTATCCGACGAGTATCCGTTTGCGGAGGTAGAAACGATGAGTTTGAAGGAAAAACTGGCACAGATTCAGGCTGAGGCGATCGAGAGCATGCTCTCTGCCGCCGACCCGGATGTGCTGAACGATATCAGGGTCCGTTTCCTCGGAAAAAAGGGACTCCTGACCGAGGCTTCGAAGGGGATGAAGGATGTCCCCGCCGAAGAGCGTCCGAAAATGGGCCAGCTGGTAAATGACACGAAGAAGGCCATCGAGGAGACCCTCGAGAAGCGGAAAAGTGCGCTGATGGCGGCGGTCCGCGAGAAGAAGATGGCTGCCGAGACCATCGACGTTACGATGCCCGGCAGAAAGAGCGCGATCGGCCATCGTCACCCGCTGACCCTCGCGACCGAGGAGGTCGAGCGCATCTTCATCGGCATGGGTTACGAGGTCATCGAGGGACCCGAGGTCGAATACGATTACTATAACTTCGAGGCATTGAACATTCCTCCGAACCACCCCGCGAAAGACGAACAGGATACGTTTTATATTAATCCGCAGATCCTTCTGCGCACACAGACTTCCTCGTGCCAGGTACACGCGATGGAGCGCGGCAAGGTCCCGTTCAAGGTCGTCGCGCCCGGACGCGTGTTCCGCTCGGACGAGGTCGACGCGACGCATTCCCCGAACTTCCACCAGTTCGAGGGCATGATCGTGGACAAGGACATCACGTTCTCCGACCTGAAGGGTACGCTGGAACAGTTCGCGATCGAGCTGTTCGGTCCGGACACGAAGGTAAAGTTCCGCCCGCATCATTTCCCGTTCACCGAACCTTCCGCCGAGATGGACGTCTCGTGCTTCAAGTGCGGCGGGAAGGGCTGCCGCTTCTGTAAGGGCGAGGGCTGGATCGAGATCCTCGGCTGCGGCATGGTCCACCCGAAGGTCCTGAAGATGAGCGGCATCGACCCTGACGAGTATTCCGGCTTCGCGCTGGGCGTCGGCCTGGAGCGCATCGCCCTTCTGAAGTATGAGATCGACGATATGCGCCTGCTGTACGAGAACGATATTCGTTTCCTGAAACAGTTCTAGGAGGTGAGCGGAAGATGAAAGCATCTCTGGCATGGATCAGACAGTACGTACCGGACCTGAACGTGGGTTATAAGGAGTTCATGGACGCCATGACGCTCTCCGGAACGAAAGTGGAGTATTACGAGCAGCTGGATAAGAACCTCGAGAAGATCGTGGTCGGGCAGATCGAGAAGATCGAGAAGCACCCGGACGCGGATAAGCTCGTGGTCTGCCAGGTAAATGTCGGAACGGAGACCGTTCAGATCGTTACCGGAGCGCCGAACATCGTGATCGGCGAGTCCGAGGGCGCGAAAGTTCCCGTGGTGCTGGACGGCGGCAGAGTTGCCGGCGGCCACGACGGAGGCCCGCTTCCCGAGAACGGCATTAAGATTAAGAAGGGTAAGCTGCGCGGCGTGGAGTCGTTCGGCATGATGTGCTCGGTCGAGGAACTGGGACAGTCCCGCGACAGTTATCCGCTGGCTCCCGAGAACGGCATCTATATCTTCCCCGAGGACACCGAGGTCGGCGCTGACGCGATCGAGGTCTTCGGGCTGCATGACGCGGTCTACGAGTTCGAGATCACCTCGAACCGCGTGGATTGCTACAGCATCATCGGCATTGCCCGCGAGGTCGCTGCGACCTTCGGGCTGGATTTCGTGCCGCCGCACCCCGCAAAGACCGGTAATAACGAGGATATCTCGGATTACGTTTCGGTCGAGGTCGCGGACCGCGATCTGTGCAGACGCTACATGGCGCGCGGCGTGAAGAATATCAGGATCGGCCCGAGCCCCGAGTGGTTCCAGCGCCTGCTCGCGAAGAACGGACACCGTCCGATCAATAATTTGGTGGACATCACGAACTTCATCCTGGACGAGTACGGTCAGCCGATGCACGCGTTCGACATGGATCAGATCGCGGGCCGGAAGATCATCGTGAAGCGCGCGGAAGACGGCGACGAGTTCCAGACGCTCGACGGAAAGATGCACACGCTGGATCACGACGTGCTGATGATCTGCGACGCCGAGAGAGAGATCGGCCTGGCCGGCATCATGGGCGGCGAAAACTCGAAGGTCACGGACGACGTCACGAAGGTCCTGTTCGAGTGCGCCTGCTTCGACGGCACGAATAACCGCCTGGCATCGAAGCGGCTGGGCCTGCGCACGGACTCTTCCGCGAAGTATGAGAAGGGCCTTGACCCGAATAACTGTGAGGAGGCCGTAAACCGCGCCTGCGAGCTCGTCGAGCTGTTCGGCTGCGGCGAAGTCATCGGGGGCGTGATCGATGTGAAGGAAGAACTTCCGGCGCCGAAACGCATTCCGTTCCGTCCGGACTGGATCAATGCCTTCCTGGGCACGGATATTCCCGAGGCGGATATGCGTGAATATTTCCGCAGGCTGGAACTGGAAGTCGACGACGAGACCGGCGAGGTGATCGCCCCGACGTTCCGCCAGGATCTCGAGGCGGAGGCGGACATCGCCGAGGAAGTCGCGCGGATGTACGGATATGATAACATCCCGACGACTCTCCCGAAGGGTTCGTCGACGATGGGCGGCCTGCCCCTGAACCTGCGCGTGCAGGAGAGACTTCAGGACGTGGCCGAGTACTGCGGCTTCTCGCAGTCGATGACGTATTCGTTCGAGAGCCCGAAAGTGTACGATAAGCTGCGTCTGCCCGAGGATCATCCTCTGCGGAAGGCTGTCGTGATCTCGAACCCGCTCGGCGAGGATTTTAGCATCATGCGCACGCTGCCGGTAAACGGCCTGCTGACGTCCCTCGGACGGAATTATAACCGCCGGAATAAAGACGTCCGCCTGTATGAGCTCGCGAAGGTCTATATTCCGAAGGCGCTTCCGCTGACGGAGCTGCCCGACGAGCGCGTCATGATGACGCTCGGTTTTTACGGCGAGGGCGATTTCTTCGATATGAAGGGCGTCGTCGAGGAGATGCTTGTGAAAGTCGGCATGCGAAAAAAGATGACCTGCGAGCCGGGAACGATCCCGTTCCTGCATCCGGGCCGCCAGGCGGATATCTTCTACGAAGGCGACCGCATCGGATATCTCGGAGAACTGCATCCCGAGACCGCGGACGCGTATGAGATCGGCGGGAGAGCGTACATTGCCGTGCTCGACACCGGGAAACTCATGGAACACATCGACCTCGGCGTGACCTACGAAGGACTGGCGATGTACCCCGAGATCAGCCGCGATCTGAGCATGCTCATGGATTCGAAGATCCGAGTCGGCGTGATCGAAGAGGTGATCGAGAAGTACGCGGGACCGTATCTCGAGTCCTACCGGCTGTTCGACGTCTACGAGGGCGAACGCCTCGGCGAAGGAAAGAAGTCCGTCGCGTATAATCTCGTGTTCCGCGCGAAGGATCGCACGCTGGAGGACGCGGACGTATCCGTTCCGATCGCGAAGATCCTGGAGGAACTGGAAAAGCTCGGAATCGAACTGCGCAAATAACTTGCGCATCTATTTCGGGTATGCTAAAATAAACCCTCGCGTGGACCTGTTCCGCGTTAATTCTTGTAGATCAGGAGAGATATCATGGTAGTGCTCCGAATTATACTGACGATCGTTTTCATTATCTGCGCCGTCGCGCTGGCTGTCATCATACTGATGCAGAAAGGCAAAAAGGCGGGACTCACAGGCTCCATTGCGGGAGGAAGCGCGGATACTTACTGGAGTAAGAATAAGAGCCGGTCATCCGAAGGAAAGCTCGACTTTTTCACGAAGATCGGAGTTGCGGTTTTTATCATATTGGCTCTTTTAATTAATATCATCCTGTGATATAATATCAGTCAGAGAGTCCCATCTCTTTGCGCATATGCTCATCGTCCGAGTGCGTGGGGAGGTGGGATTTATTTATATATTGCGGTATTGTTCCGGGCGCCGGAAGTGCGGATCGTGCCGCGATCACGAAAAGTCGGACCATGGCGAAAGACAGTATCAAGCTCATCGCAAATAATAAAAAAGCCTATCACGATTACTTCATCGAGGACACTTATGAGGCAGGCATCAGCCTGACGGGGACCGAGGTGAAGTCTCTTCGTATGGGGAAGTGCAATATTAAAGAGTCGTACATCCGTTCCGAGCACGGTGAGATCTTTATTTACGGCATGCACATCAGCCCCTACGAGAAGGGAAATATCTTTAACCGGGATCCGCTCCGTGTCCGGAAGCTGCTGCTTCATGCCCGCGAGATTCGTAAGATCACTGCCGGAGCCCAGCAGCAGGGCTACACGATCATGCCGCTGAAGGTCTACCTGAAAGGGAGTCTCGTGAAAGTCGAGATCGGTCTTGCGAAGGGTAAGAAACTGTACGACAAACGCGATTCGATCGCGAAAAAGGACATGCGCCGCGAAGCGGAGCGCGCTTTAAAGGAAAGGAATCGATGATGAAAGACACTCTGGAGATCCGCTGGCACGGCCGGGGAGGGCAGGGGGCGAAGACAGCCGCGCTGCTTCTGGCCGATGTGGCATTTTCCGACGGATTTTATGTACAGGGATTTCCCGAGTACGGTCCTGAACGCATGGGCGCGCCTATTACGGCGTATAACCGGCTTTCCCGGAATGTGCTGCGCTCGCATTCGAACATTTATTATCCCGATGTGGTCGTGGTCGTGGACGAGAGCCTGATCGGTCCCGTCGACGTGACCGCCGGTCTGAAGGAAGACGGTGTGATCATCGTGAACAGCGAGCACAGCCCCGAGGAGGTCCGTGCGGAGTTCGCCGGATATGAAGGCGCACTGTATATTATCGACGCAAAGGCGGTTTCCGAGCGGAACATCGGAAAGAACATGCCGAACACTCCGCTCCTTTCGAGCGTGGTGAAGGTGACCGGCCTCCTGTCGAAGGAGTCGTTTTTTGCGAACATGGAGGGTTCGTTTTTCCATAAGTTCGCCGCAAAGCCCGAGGTCCTCGAGGGAAATATGAGTGCCCTGAAAGAAGCGTGGGAGGAGGTCGCGGAAGCATGATCGAGAACCGTATGGAGGGGATAAACGAAAAGAGCCCCTGGCAGGATATGACGGTCGGCGGCGTGGTTCTGGCCGGCGGAAACTCGGTGGAGTTTCTGACCGGGGACTGGCGCACGCAGACGCCCGTGTGGCACCCGGAGAAGTGTAAGCAGTGCCTGATGTGCTTCCCTTACTGCCCGGACAGTTCGATCCCCGTGCAGGACAGAAAGCGCCTCGATTTCGATCTGGATCACTGCAAGGGCTGCGGTATCTGCGCCGCGGTCTGTCCGTTCGACGCGATCGAGATCCGATAAGGAGGGCTTTTATGAGTAAAAAAGACAGATTATCGGGCAATGAAGCCGTCGCGAACGCGATCCGCCAGATCGATCCTGACGTGATCGCGGCGTTTCCGATCACGCCTTCGACGGAGATTCCGCAGTATGTGTCCTCGTTTAAGGCGCAGGGGAAGCTGACGAGCGAGTTCATTACCGTTGAGAGCGAGCACAGCTCGATCTCTGCGGCAGCGGGAGCCGAGGCAGCGGGCGTGCGGGCCATGACGGCGACGAGTTCGGCGGGTTTCGCGCTGATGCATGAGATGCTCTATGTGGTCTCGTCTGACCGCCTTCCGGTCGTTATGGCGGTGGTGAACCGCGCACTGTCCGGCCCGATCAATATCAATAACGATCATTCCGACTCCATGGGTTCCCGGGACGCGGGCTGGATCCAGCTGTATTCCGAGAACGCACAGGAAGCCTATGATAACATGCTGATGGCACACCGCATCGCGGAGCATCCGGATGTGATGCTGCCGCTGATGGTCTGCCAGGACGGTTTTATCACGAGCCACGGCGTGGAGAACATCGTGCTCGAGGATGACGAGACCGTAAAGGGCTTCGTCGGCGAATACCGCCCGGACGAGCATCTGTTGGATCCCGAGCGGCCGATCGGCGTGGGTCCTTACGGCGTGAGCCCGTACTACATGGAGATGAAGCGCGGTCAGACCGAGGCGATGTGCCGTGCGGAAGCGGTCATCGAAGAGGTCTCCCGGGAGTTCGGCGAACTCACCGGCAGGGAATACGGTCTGTTCGAGGAGTATCGCATGGACGACGCCGAACTGGGCGTACTCTGCATCGGTTCCTCGGCGGGCACGGGCAAGGACGCGGTCGATATGCTGCGCGCACGCGGCGTAAAGGCCGGCCTCGTGAAGCTGCGCGTGTTCCGTCCGTTTCCCGCGGCGAAGCTTGCGTCGGCGCTGAAGGGGCTGAAGGCATTGGCGATCATGGATAAGACCGACAGCTTCAGCGCACAGGGCGGCCCGCTTGGCGCGGAAGTGCGCTCGGCGCTGTACCAGACCGGCGTGATCGTACCGGCAGTGAACTATGTGTACGGCCTCGGCGGCAGAGACGTGAGAGTGGAGACCTTCGAGGAGATCTTTGCGGAACTGGAGAAGATCGCTGACGGTGCGCCGGCGGAGGCATTCCGCTACATCGGCGTGCGGGAACGCTGAAGGGAGGTCCGATATGGCTTATAATCTGAAAGAATGGTCGGACAGACCCGAACGTTTCGTTGCCGGACACCGCATGTGCGCGGGCTGCGGCAGCCCGATCACGATGCGCGCGGTGCTCCGTGCCGTGCACCCCGAGGATCACGCGGTCGTGACCTGCGCGACCAGCTGCCTGGAGGTCGCGTCCGTGACTTATCCTTACAGCTCATGGACCGACAGTTATATTCACACAGCGTTCGAGAATTCGGCCGCGACCTGCTCCGGCGTGGAGGCCGCCTACCGTGCGCTGAAGAAGAAGGGGAAGATCGAGGGAGAGTATAAGTTCATCACCTTCGGCGGCGACGGCGGTACTTATGATATCGGCTTCCAGTCATTGTCCGGCGCGATGGAGCGCGGAACGGACATGGTCTACGTCTGTTATGACAATGAAGCCTACATGAACACCGGCATCCAGCGTTCCTCCTCGACCCCGAAGTACGCGGATACGACGACGACTGCCGTCGGTCCCGAGAACGACGGAAAGCAGCAGTATAAGAAGGATCTGACGAAGATCATGGCTGCGCATCATATTCCTTATGTGGCGCAGACGACTTTTATCACGAACCTGCGCGATCTGCATACGAAGGCGGAACGCGCGATCTACACGAAGGGACCGGCGTTCCTGAACGTCATGTCCCCGTGCCCGCGCGGCTGGCGCTATGAGGCTTCGCAGATCGGCGAGATCTGTAAGGCTGCGGTCGAAACCTGCGTCTGGCCGCTGTTCGAAGTCATCCGCGGCGAGTGGATCCTGAACTACCGTCCGGGCTATAAACAGCCGGTCGAGGAGTATCTGCGCATGCAGGGCAGATTTAAGCACCTGTTCACGCCGGAAAACGAGCACCTGATCGCCGAGATCCAGGAGGATGTGGACGCGCGCTGGGAAGAGCTGCTGGAGCTCTGCGAAAAATGACATAATGCATTGACAAACCATTTCACGGATCGTATGATCCCGTTTGCGGAAAGGCAGACGGGATCTTTTTATGATCTGGAACAGAGAACAGAAAGCGGCGGTCCTGCATCGGGACGGCCCATGTCTCGTGCTGGCCGGTCCGGGCTCGGGAAAGACCGCTGTAATCACCGCACGCGCGGCTGAACTCGTGAAAGGCGGCGTAAAGCCGGAACAGATCCTCGTGCTGACATTTACCAGAGCTGCCGCGGAGGAGATGCGGGAACGCTATTCGGAGGCATATCCCGGTGATTCGTTCTCCGGCGTCACATTCTCGACGTTTCATGCACTGTGTTTTTCGGTTTTGAAGAAAGAAGGACTGTGCGGTCCGGACGCACTCGTGACCGCGGAGGAAAAGAGACGCGCTGCGGCACAGGCAGTCCGCGAATATGCTGAAACGGATGATCCGCAGGAGCGCCGGAGGCTGCTGCGGAAAGTGCTGGAGACGGATGCGAAGCCGGTCGATGATCCCGGGGCGGACGACGATCCGGTGATCCGATGCCTGACGCAGCGTTATCGCGAGTCGCTGCGCTCCGCCGGAAAGATCGACTTTCATGATATGGTGCGCGGATGTCTGGAGCTGTTTTCCCGGGACCGTGCGGCGCTGGAGCGCGTGCGCGCGCGTTTTGCTTATGTGATGGTGGATGAAGCGCAGGACATGAGCCGGGAACAGCTTCGTGCCGCGGAACTGCTGGCAGGCCCGCAGGCGAACATTTTTGTGGTGGGAGACGATGACCAGTCCATCTACGGCTTCAGAGGGGTAAGCCCCCGAAACATGGCAGAGGCCGCGCAGCGCTGGAAGGATACGCGTGTGATCCGTCTTTCGGTGAATTACCGCTCGGTTCCGGCTGTGACCGAAGCGGCGGGCAGGCTGATCCGCCATAACCGGGACCGGTTCGCCAAAACCGTCCGGCCGTTCCGTACAGTTTCCGGAGAAGAGGCGGTTAGCCTTCGGATATTCCGGGACGAACACGAGGAAGCAGAGCGGATCGCCGGGGAAATCCTCGGTATGAGAGATACGGATGTTCCCCTGTCTGAGATCGCGGTGCTCTGCAGGACATCAGGCAGGCTTCGCCTGCTGTTCCGGGCACTTGCGGAGCGCGGCATTCCATGCATCGGTACGGACGATCCCTGCCGCGGACTGCGGGGACAGGTTCAAAAAGATCTTGATGCGTTTGCCGGCCTGGCGGAGGAGATGAGGCGCTCCGGGACATGGAACAGCGCCGACCTGAAGCATGCCCTGTATGCGCTGCCCGCGGGGCTGTATGCTGCCGGGGCCGGGGAAGGTAAGATCGATCCGCGGCGATGGCAGGAGAGCTTTCGGGACGACGCGGATCTTTTCGGGAAAGCGTCGCGCTTTATTCGCGATATCCGCGCGCTGATGCGGATGGACCGCGGGGCAATGCCGTCCTATATCTGCCATGCCATGGGATATCACGGGAGACTGCGCGGACTCTGCGAAAAAAGCGGCGCGTCCGTGCTGCAGGCGCGGCAGCTGCTGGCCGAGTGGGCGGACGGCCGCGGCGAAATGCCGGATCACGCGGAAACATCCGCCGGCGTGCATCTTATCACGATGCATGCGGCGAAAGGCCTGGAGTTTCACACCGTGTTTCTGCCGTCGCTGAACGAGGGCGTGATACCTCACAGCAGCGCGAAGTCGGCGGAAGCCATTGAGGAAGATCGACGGCTGATGTACGTCGCGGTCACCAGGGCGAAGGACTGTCTGCGGCTCTCATGTGTGCGCACGCTGCATGCACATCATCCCGCACCTTCGAGGTTCCTGAAAGAGATGCTGGGCACGAAGGCGGAACTGTGATAACATCGGGAACGGTAAGATCGACGATCCGGGAGGGAAGAGCATGACAGCAGGAAAGATCCGTATCGTGACCGCGTTCTGGTTCAGTGCGACCGGGACTACGCGGAAGGTCTGCGAGACCGTGGCCCGCGCCGCGGCGGCTGCGCTGGAGGCGGAATATGCGTCCAGGAGTTTTAACGCCCCGGAGTCCCGGAAACAGGAATATCGTTTCGGACCGGACGAACTGGTCGCTTTCGGGCTTCCGACGTATGCGGGCCGTATTCCGAACCTGATGCTGCCGTTCGTGAGGGACTGCGTGAAGGGAGAGCGGACGCCGGCGGTTCCGGTGGTCCTGTACGGAAACCGGGATTTTGACGACGCCCTGATCGAGCTGCGCGACGTTCTGGCCGGTAACGGATTCGTTCCGATCGCTGCGGGCGCGTTCGTCGGTGAGCATGCGTTTTCGCGCACGCTCGGAGCGGGCAGGCCCGACGCGGAGGATCTGAGAGAGGCGGAAGGCCTGGCGGCATTGGCAGCGAAGCGTATTCGTGTCTCGGAAAAGGAAGGACTTCCGGAAAGACCGGTCGAAGTTGCGGGATGCGAGCCCCTCCGTCCGTACTATACGCCCAGGGACCGCTTCGGCGGCCCGATCGATATCCGAAAGGTAAAGCCGAAGACCGACCCGGAACGATGTGTCCGCTGCGGGCTCTGCGCAGCAGTCTGTCCCATGGGATCGATCGATCCGGAAGACGTGAGCGCGGTCACGGGCGTGTGCATCAAATGCTGCGCGTGTGTGAAACGGTGCCCGAACGGCGCCAAATACTTCGATGACGAGGGCTGGCTGTATCACCGGTCGGAGCTCGAGGAACTTTACGGGGACAAAAGAGCGGAAAACCGCTGCTTCTGACGATTTTAGATCTCATTTCAGAAATAAAAGAAGGACGCACACGGCTTATGTGTACGTCCTTCTTTATATCCGTTTATATGCGAAGCCGGCGATATCCGCGTTACATCCTGCTCTCGATCGCGTCCGCATCGGAACCGGAAAAATCGTCCCGGTAAATGTGCTGAAGCGCGTGAAGATAGGCTTCGCGCTGCCTGTTCGTGCTGAGCCGGGCGTTTATGAAGATGGAGTAGCTTCCGTCCTCGTTCTTCACGACCTGTTCTTCCACCAGGGTGTCCATGTTTATCACATGAACGCTGACGTCCTCGAGCTCAGGCAGCGATCTCAGGTCTAGCATGCCTCGTAAGGGTCTCCTCCCTGCTCGGCGGACTTCAGCGACTTCATGAAGTCGATGTGCGCCTGAAGCCTTTCGGGCGGAATGTCCCGGGCCACGTGGAAGAGCGTGCGCATCTCCGGGTTCTCGAAGATCTCCTGCGCGATCGCGCGGGTCTCTTCATTCAGATAATAGGGGTCGGCGGGCTTATCCTCGGGGCTTTCCAGAAGATCAGCTCTGCTCACGTGAAAATAATCCGCCAGCTGCTGCACCTTATCCATGCGCGGAAGCTTCTGTCCGGTGCACCAGTTCGAGATGGTCGAGGAACTGAACCCGAGATCGCGCATGAGATCCGTCTGGTTCTTTCCGTTTACGGCCATGTAATGTTTCAGGTTCTTCGCGAATACGTCTTTATACTCCGGTTCGGGCATGTTCGTTTCGTCCTTTCCGCGGGGCGCGTCCGACGGCGCCCTCTGCATTTATCCATCCTTATATTACACCGAAAGCGAGAATTCCGCAAGAAAAAATTTCGCTTTTTCTCGCTTTTAGGGTTGACAATCTCGCTTTAAGCGAGATACAATACAGTCAGAAACCTGAGGGAGCAGTCCCTCCGTTTTTTGGACCTTCGTGTCTCGCTGAAAGCGAGATGTTTATGATCAGAAAAGGAGACGGTTATGGGTACGGTTTACAGAGCACGCAGAAACAGGCTTTTCGGGCATGTGGTGAAGGCATTGCTGATCGTTGCGGCGGTCATGCTGTTTTGGGGAACCTTCCTCTGGGTCGGTCTGGATATGCACCTTCCGCATCGCGGCACGGACGCCGTGATCTCCGCGGAGGAGGAAGTGCCCGCATCGGCTGTGCTGGAGGCGGAGCAGGCATTTTCGGCCGAGTGACGCCCGGGGATGCGGAATTACGGGGTTGATTCCGATTTTCCAATCAATATAATAGTGATATGATGCGCACGAAAAAGGATGACCGCTCGTGCGCATTATTTATCAGACGAAGGAGAAACCCATGAAGATCTATAACACGCTCACGAAGACGAAGCAGGAGTTTGAGCCGGTGGAGCCCGGAAAAGTGAAGATGTATGTCTGCGGCCCGACCGTCTATAACCTGATCCATATCGGAAACGCCCGCCCGATGATCGTATTTGATACGGTACGGCGGTATTTCGAGTATAAAGGTTATGACGTGAACTACGTCTCGAACTTTACCGACGTCGACGATAAGATCATTAATAAAGCGGCGGAGGAAGGTGTGGACGCCTCCGTCATCAGTGAGCGTTATATCGAAGAGTGTAAGAAGGATATGGCCGGGATGAACGTCCGCGAGGCTACCACACATCCGAAGGCGACCGAGGAGATCGGCGGGATGATCGATATGATCTCCACACTGATCGAAAAGGGCTATGCGTATGTTGCGGAGGACGGCACGGTCTATTTCCGTGTGAAGAGCTTCCGGCCTTACGGAAAGCTGTCTCATAAGGATCTGGATAACATGCAGAGCGGATTCCGCGCGCTTCAGGTCTCCGGCGAGGAGCAGAAGGAGGATCCGCTGGATTTCGTCCTTTGGAAGCCGAAGAAGGAAGGCGAGCCTTACTGGGATTCGCCCTGGTGCCAGGGAAGACCCGGCTGGCATATCGAGTGCTCGGTCATGGCGAAGCGCTATCTCGGGGATGAGATCGACATCCATGCGGGCGGCGAGGATCTGATCTTCCCGCACCATGAGAACGAGATCGCACAGTCCGAAGCTGCGAACGGCGTGACATTCTCGAAGTACTGGATGCATAACGCTTTTCTGAATATTGAAAAAGATGGCGTAGTTGAGAAGATGAGTAAGTCGAAGGGAAACTTCTTCACGGTCCGGGACATCAGTGAGAAGTTTGACCTTCAGGTGCTGCGCTTCTTCATGCTGAGCGCGCATTACCGCAGCCCGCTGAACTTCAGCGCGGATCTGATGGCTGCCGCGAAGAACGGCCTGGAGCGCATCCTGACCGCCGCGGCGCATCTGAAGGATGTCGCGGAGAACGGTGCGGACGGCGAGATGACTGCTCAGGAGCAGGAGCTGCTCGCGGGAACGGACGAGTTCGTGAAGAAGTTCGAGGAAGCCATGGACGACGACATGAACACCGCGGATGCGATCGCAGCCGTGTTCGAGCTGGTCCGTTATGCGAATACGAATGTGACGGCTGAGTCGACGAAGGCTTTCGCGGCAGGGATCCGGGAGATCTTTACGAAGCTCACGGACGTACTGGGCATCGTCACGGAGAAGCAGGAAGAGAATCTGGACGCGGAGATCGAGGCACTGATCGCGGAGCGTCAGGAAGCCCGTAAGAATAAAAACTATGCCAGAGCGGATGAGATCCGCGACCAGCTGGCCGCACAGGGCATCATCCTTGAAGACACCAGAGAGGGCGTGAAGTGGAAGAGATCCTGAGCAGCGGTACGATGAGCGCGGCCGAGGTCCTCGCAAATTATTCGCCGCTCGCGCTGGCTTATCTCGGGGATGCGGTCTATGAACTGGAGATCCGGGAGTTTCTGCTGCGCCAGGGAAACGCTTCTCCGAAGAGCCTGAACGACCGCGCAGCATATTTTGCGATGGCGCGGACGCAGGCGCTTTTGACGGATATTCTGGCTCCGCATCTGACCGAAGCGGAGGCCGACGTGCTGCGCCGGGGCAGAAACGCCAGCCCGAACACGGTCGCGAAGCATGCGACGACCGCCGATTATCATAAGGCGACGGGGCTGGAGGCATTGGTCGGATACCTGCATCTGAGCGGACAGCATGAGCGGGTGCGGGAACTGATGGATCTCGCGCGGAAAGCGGTCGGCACTGCCGTATCCCGCGGGAAAGGCGTCGTTTCCGAAGATGCGGCAGGCGGGGAGAGTGAAGATGGCGAGTGAAAAGATCGTACTGGAAGGAAGACACGCGGTTTTGGAAGCGCTGCGCGCGGGACATTCCGTACATGAGGTCTTCCTTCTGAAAGGAACAGAGAAAAAGACCGCGGAAGAGTTTGAACGCCTGTGCGCGGGAGCGGATATTCCGATCTATTATTCCGATAAGGCCGCGATGGACCGGCGTTCCGTATCCGGAAGGCATCAGGGGGTGATCGCGACCGCGGATGCATGGGAGTATGCGGAACTCGAGGACATTCTGGCGAATGCCGCAAACCGCGGCGAACAGCCGTTTCTGATCCTTCTGGACGGGATCATGGATCCGCATAACCTGGGCGCGGTCATCCGTACCGCGAACATGGCCGGAGCGCACGGCGTCGTGATCACGAAAGACCGTGCGGTGGGACTGACCGCGGCGGCGGCGAAAGCCAGCGCCGGGGCGGTGTATTACACACCAGTCGCACGCGTGACGAACATGGCCCGGACCGTTGAGCAGCTGAAGAAAGCCGGGATCTGGACGATCGCGGCGGATATGCAGGGCGGCAGCGTGTTTGAAGCGGATCTGTCCGGTCCGGTCGCGCTGGTTATCGGAAACGAAGGGAAGGGCGTCGCCCGCCTCGTGAAGGAGAAATGTGATTTCGCGGTCAGTATTCCGACATCCGGCGACATCGATTCGCTGAACGCATCCGTGGCCTGCGGAATCCTTGCTTTTGAGGTCGTGCGTGCACGGTTAAAAAAACATTGACGGTTTCCTTGAATTCCATTTGACAAGGAAAACCGCTTAGAGTATATTAGTCACGTTGACCCGCAGGGGTCGGCAGGCTGACGTGGCACAGTTGGTAGCGCACCTCATTGGTAATGAGGAGGTCGGCAGTTCGAATCTGCTCGTCAGCTTTTATAATGCGGATGGAAGCCCTCGGATTTCCGGGGGCTTTCGTGTATGATAAGGATGTATCATGAAAGGTTATGAAGGAGGTTCGGTCATGAAGCATTTTATCATTGTCAAATGGAAGGATCCGGTCGCCATGAAACCGGAGCTTCCCGCGATCGAAGCGCTTTTTCGTGAGACTCTTTCGATTCCGGGGATTCGTTCCGTGGACGTACATCCGTCCTGTTCGGACCGCGCGAACCGCTATGATCTTATGATCGAGATCGGGATGGATGCGGAGGCGCTCCCGGCCTATGACGCCTGTGAGCCGCACCGTGTCTGGAAAGAACGGTACGGAGAAAGCATCGCACAGAAGGCGATTTTTGACTGCGAATAGGCCGGAGGCATTGCGCGAAACGCTTGGTTTTAGTAAAGTTAAAGTAGTCGTTTGACGTGACAATTTTTACAGGAGGTTAATGTCGCATGCAATATACAAAAGAAGTTGAAGACATGATCTGCGTCGCGAAGGGTCCGAATCACGGTCCCGCTCCGATTCCGGAGGAGGGGAAATGGGTCCAGGCGAAGGAGATCAGTGATATTTCGGGATATACGCACGGTATCGGCTGGTGTGCGCCGCAGCAGGGCGCCTGCAAACTCAGTCTGAACGTGAAGGACGGCATCATTCAGGAAGCCCTGGTCGAGACGATCGGCTGCTCGGGCATGACCCACTCCGCGGCCATGGCCAGCGAGATCCTGCCGGGTAAGACTCTTCTGGAGGCGCTGAACACCGACCTGGTCTGCGACGCGATCAACACCGCGATGCGTGAGCTGTTCCTGCAGATCGTCTACGGCCGCACCCAGTCCGCGTTCTCGGACGACGGTCTCCGTGTCGGAGCGGGTCTTGAGGATCTGGGCAAGGGCCTCCGTTCCATGGTTGGAACGATGTACGGCACCGCCGCGAAGGGCACCCGTTATCTCGAGATGACCGAGGGCTACGTCGTGAAGATGGCTCTGGACAAGGACGATCAGGTCTGCGGTTATCAGTTCCTGAGCCTGGGAAAGATGATGGACGCGATCAAGGGCGGCATGTCCCCGAACGAGGCGTATGAGAAGAACCTCGGAACCTACGGCCGCTTCAGCGCGGAAGACGGCGCGGTAAAGTGGATCGATCCGCGGAAAGAGTAAGGGAGGTACAGCATGGCACTGTTTGAGAACTATGAAGGACGTATGCCTCAGCTGCAGCCCGTCCTGGATAAGTACGGTTTCGGAAGTTTTGAAGACGTGAAGGCGTTCACGAACGCGAAGGGTGTGGATGCTTACACCATCGTGGAGAGCACGCAGCCGATCTGCTTTGAGAATGTAAAATGGGCGTATGAGCTCGGCGCCGCTATCGCGATCAAGGAAGGCGCGAAGAACGCCGCGGAAGCCGCCAGATGGATCGGCACGGGCCTGCAGGCATTCTGCATTCCCGGTTCTGTCGCGGATCAGCGTCAGGTCGGCATCGGCCACGGAAATCTCGGGGCGATGCTTCTGGACGAAGAGACCGAGTGCTTCGCGTTTCTCGCGGGACATGAGTCTTTCGCTGCCGCGGAAGGCGCGATCAAGATCGCACTGAACGCAAACAAGGTCCGTCAGAAACCGCTGCGCGTGATTCTGAACGGCCTCGGAAAGGATGCGGCCATGATCATCAGCCGCATCAACGGCTTCACTTATGTGCAGACGAAGTACGACTATCTTTCCGCGGATGTGAAGGAAGATCACGCACTGACGATCGTCAGCAAGACCGCGTATTCGGAAGGCGAGCGTGCGAAGGTCAACTGCTACGGCGCTGACGACGTCCGCGAGGGCGTCGCGATCATGTGGCACGAGGGCGCGGACGTTTCGATCACCGGAAACTCCACGAACCCGACCCGCTTCCAGCACCCCGTGGCAGGCACCTATAAGAAAGAACGCTGGGAAGCCGGAAAGAAGTATTTCTCGGTGGCTTCGGGCGGCGGCACCGGCCGTACGCTGCACCCGGATAATATGGGTTCCGGTCCTGCCTCCTACGGTATGACGGACACCATGGGCCGCATGCATTCGGACGCTCAGTTCGCGGGCTCCTCATCGGTTCCGGCGCACGTCGAGATGATGGGCTTCCTGGGCGCGGGAAATAACCCGATGGTCGGCATGACCGTGGCGGTCGCCGTGGCCGTGCAGCAGGCCATGGCGCGGTGAAGGTAGATAGGCATCTCCGCATACAGCCATAATAACTGAAAATAAGAGGCCGTCTGTACGGACGACCTCTTATTATTTGATATAATCTGCCATTGCCTGACTTGCTCAGGCGGCTGTGCCGGTCGAAACCGAAGGACAGGAAGGAACGTTATTCGGACAATGTCACAGGTCCGTTTTCGCGTGCATAGCGGAACCGTCCGTCGGCACCGCGGATGACGGTGAGGTCGCAGAAGACGTTCTGCGACGGGTCCGGGTGATCTTTCCACAGGCCGTAGAGTGTCGGCAGGAAGACCGGCCACTGGCTGGCCTCATAATCCTCGTGCTCCGTCGCCCAGTTCGGGACGAGCTTCGCATTCGGATCCGCCTTCAGAACTTCCAGAACGAAAGACGGCGGCATGGAGCACCGGGTGTTGGATACGGTCGCGGTGATGTGGTTCAGACCGCCTTCGGTATTTTCCCAAAGGTGGATCGTGGAATCCACGAGCTCGCGTTTGTCATTATACACGCCTTCGCAGATCGCGTGCGCCAGGCAGGTCTTAAACGGATAAAACTCCTCGAAAGGAAGTCTTTCGATCGTCACGCCTTCGCCGCCGAATACCGCGAGACCGGGCTCGCAGGATTCCGCGATCATGAGAGCGGAGCCCCCCATGCCGTATTCAGCGGGAGAGCGCACCCACGAAAATTTCTTATGCGATCCGGGAGCCCAGAGATAGTAGCATTTCTCCATATTGGCCCAGAACCAGTCCATCATCTCCGCGGTCACACCGGGAAGAAAATGCTGCTTCTGGGAAGGAAGGGCATAGCCCTTTTCGACAGTTTCATCGGAAAGCTCCAGCGGAGGAAGGAGCGGAGACGGCTTCGCCGGCGGATCATAGGCTTTAAAAGGCACATGGATATTATCCTGTACCGGCTGGTAGGTCTGGCCGCCGTTCGGAATATAACGCAAAGAATCGGACATGGTTCATACCTCCGTTTAATATTATGAATATTATACCATGAATCGTCCTTCGGACCGCTCTTTTCGAAAGCGGTTTTCACGAAACGAATCCTGTGCTAAAATAACGGAAATCTGACAGAAAAGCCTGTCGGCGAAAGCAGGAAGGAGAGACCCTCATGGAAGAGGAAAAGGTCGTTTCGAAAAACTTTATTGAGCAGATCATTGATAAGGATCTGCAGGACGGCACCTATGATCACGTGACGACGCGGTTCCCGCCGGAACCGAACGGCTATCTTCACATCGGTCACGCGAAGTCCATCTTGCTGAATTACGGTCTTTCTCAGGAGTATCACGGAAAGTTCAACATGCGTTTCGACGATACGAACCCGACGAAGGAAAAGACCGAATTCGTCGATTCGATAAAGGAAGACATCGCCTGGCTCGGCGCCGACTGGGAGGACCGCCTTTATTTCGCGTCGAATTACTTTCAGCAAATGTACGAGTGCGCGCTTTTCCTGATTCGGAAAGGAAAGGCTTTTGTGTGCGACCTTTCCGCCGAAGAGATCCGCGAGTATCGCGGGACGCTGACCGAGCCCGGAAAGAACAGCCCTTACCGTGACCGCAGCGTGGAGGAAAACCTCGAACTTTTCATCGGCATGAAGGAGGGAAAGTACGAGGACGGTTCACGCGTGCTCCGCGCGAAGATCGATATGGCTTCTCCGAACATCAACATGCGTGACCCGGTCATTTACCGCGTGGCGCACGAGACGCATCACAACACCGGAGACGCCTGGTGCATCTACCCGATGTATGATTTCGCGCACCCGATCGAGGATGCGATCGAGCACGTTACGCATTCCATCTGCACCCTGGAGTTCGAAGATCACTGTCCGCTTTACGACTGGGTCGTGCGCGAGTGCGAGTTCGAGATGCCGCCGAAGCAGATCGAGTTCGCGAAGCTCTACCTGAAGAACACCGTGACCGGAAAGCGCTACATTAAGAAGCTGGTCGAGCAGGGACAGGTCGACGGATGGGACGATCCCCGGCTGGTCACGATCAGCGGCCTTCGCCGCCGCGGCTACACCCCGGAGTCGATCCGGAAGTTCGTCGAGCTGGTCGGCGTCTCGAAGAGCAACTCCGTAGTGGATCCCGCGATGCTCGACTATTGTCTGCGTGAGGACCTGAAATTAAAGGCTCCGCGCGTTATGGCCGTGCTGCATCCCGTAAAGCTCGTGATCGATAATTATCCCGAGGGTCAGACTGAGATGCTCGAGGCTGCGAATAACCTCGAGAACGAAGAATTGGGCACCCGCGAAGTTCCGTTCTCCCGCGAACTGTGGATCGAGCAGGAAGACTTCATGGAAGAGCCTCCGAAGAAGTATTTCCGCCTGTATCCCGGTAACGAAGTGCGTCTGATGAACGCTTATTTTGTGACCTGCACCGGCATTGAGAAGGACGATGAGGGCCGCGTCTCGGTGATTCATTGCGATTATGACCCCGCGACCCGCGGAGGAAACGCTCCCGACGGCCGTAAGGTGAAGGGCACGATCCACTGGGTCGACGCATCGACCGCACTGCATGCGAAGGTCCGCGTATATAACAGTCTGGTCGACGAGGAGAAGGGAGTCTACGACGAGGAGACGGGAGAGATGAACCTGAACCCGGATTCTCTGGAGATCTGCGACGCGTATCTCGAGCAGTCGCTCGCGAAAGCGGAGCCGTATGACCGCTTCCAGTTCGTGCGGAACGGCTTCTTCTGCGCGGACGCGAAGGACTCGCTTCCCGGCGCTCCGGTGTTTAACCGCATCGTTTCGCTGAAGAGTTCGTTTAAGCTGCCGACCGCGTAAAAAGTGCCGGAGATGTAAGAGGATATAAAAAGGCCGCCGTGATCGGCGGCCTTTTTGTGTGTGTAAGTTCCGGCTATGTCCGCAGGCGGAGGAGGATAAGGCTTATTCCTCGGGATCATCCGCGTAATCCTCATCATCGATCACGACGGTCTCATCCTGACCGCGGTAGACTTTTTCCCGTGCGATGGCATGATCCCTGCCGCGGCTTTCTTCGATCTGCTTCCTGGTGTGCCTCTGGCGGAAGAAGAGAAGGACCGGAATGATCACGGTCCAGACGGCGGCCAATGCTGCTGTGATCTTCAGGATTTTCTTAACCATGCAAGGGTACCTCGTCCGGAACGGCCCGAAGGGAATATGAACGCAAAACAATAATCCATTTTTAGTATAATATATCGTTCTGCCGC
This sequence comes from Lachnospiraceae bacterium, assembly GCA_017513125.1. Lineage (GTDB taxonomy): Bacteria > Bacillota > Clostridia > Lachnospirales > Lachnospiraceae > RGIG5636. The sequence continues at coordinate 36,428 of JAFWDI010000007.1, forward strand.
AAAAAACGGTGTGCGGGGATTGTTAAGAAAATGGATAGAAGAAAGGAAAAACGGAATTAGCAGCCAAAAGCCGAGAGTGACAGCAAAATCTTTCTGTACAGTCTTGACAAATAAAAAAAAGCGGCGATAATAAGTTTCTGTACGGTTTATCCATAGTAATAAAGACCGTGCCAGAAAAACATTTTTCTCGTGCCGGCCCGGTATGATTTCATCAGGTTCCGGCCGAAAACATTGATCAGGAGGTTAAATCATGAAACTGGTACCTTTATGTGACAGAGTCGTCCTGAAGCAGCTCGAGGCGGAGGAGACCACCGCTTCCGGCATCGTCCTTCCCGGCTCCGCGCAGGAGAAGCCGCAGCAGGCGGAAGTCGTAGCCGTGGGCCCCGGCGGTGTGGTCGACGGTAAGGAGATCGTGATGCAGGTGAAAGCCGGCCAGACGGTCATCTATTCGAAGTACGCCGGCACCGATGTGAAGCTGGACGGCGAGGAGTTCATCATCGTTCGCCAGAACGACATCCTTGCGGTCGTGGAGTAAGCTTCGCGGTACGGACATTGTCCATAGATAAATCATTTCAGAAAAGAGGATATACTCATTATGGCTAAGGAAATCAAATACGGCGTGGACGCCCGCGTGGCGCTTGAAGCCGGCGTTAACAAACTGAGCAACACCGTTTCCGTGACTCTCGGACCGAAAGGCCGCAACGTAGTCCTGGATAAGACTTATGGTACCCCGCTGATCACGAACGACGGCGTGACCATCGCGAAGGAGATCGAGCTGGATGATCCTTTCGAGAACATGGGCGCGCAGCTGATCCGCGAAGTCGCTTCGAAGACGAACGACGTCGCCGGTGACGGCACCACGACCGCGACCGTTCTGGCGCAGGCGATGGTGAACGAGGGCATGAAGAACCTCGCTGCCGGTGCGAACCCGATCATCATGCGCCGCGGCATGAAGAAGGCCACGGACGCTGCCGTCGAGGCTATTAAGGAGATGAGCAGCCCGATCAACGGCCGTGCTCAGATCGCCCGCGTGGCCGCGATCTCTTCGAGCAATGAAGAGGTGGGCGAGATGATCGCCGACGCGATGGAGAAGGTCACGAATGACGGCGTCATTACGATCGAGGATTCGAAGACCATGCTGACCGAGCTCGACCTGGTCGAGGGCATGCAGTTCGACCGCGGATATCTGAGCGCTTACATGGTGAACGACACCGAGAAGATGGAAGCGGTCCTCGAGGATCCGTACATCCTGGTCACCGATAAGAAGATCTCGAACATTCAGGACATCCTGCCGATGCTCGAGGAGATGGTCAAGGCCGGCGCGAAGCTGCTGATCATCGCCGAGGATGTCGAGGGCGAGGCTCTGACCACTCTGATCGTGAATAAGCTGCGCGGCGTGTTTAACGTCGTGGCGGTGAAGGCTCCCGGTTACGGCGAGCGCCGCAAGGAGATGCTTAAGGATATCGCGACCCTGACCGGTGCGACCGTGATCTCCGAGGAAGTCGGTCTGGAGCTGAAGGACGCGAACGTCCGCATGCTGGGCCGCGCGAAGTCCGTGAAGGTTTCGAAAGAGAACACGATCATCGTCGACGGCATGGGCGATCCCGCCGCGATCAGAGACCGCGTGCAGACCATCCGCAAGGCCATCGAGACGACCACGTCCGAGTTCGATAAGGAGAAGCTGCAGGAGCGCCTCGCGAAGCTGTCGGGCGGCGTCGCGGTCATCCGCGTGGGCGGCGTGACCGAGACCGAGATGAAGGAAATGAAGATGCGTATGGAGGATGCCCTGTCCGCGACGAAGGCTGCGGTCGAGGAAGGCATCATCGCAGGCGGCGGATCCGCTTACGTGCACATCGCGAAGAAGCTTACTTCGATGCTGGACGAGCTGGACGGCGACGAGCGCACCGGCGTGAAGATCGTTCTGAAGGCCCTGCAGGCTCCGCTTTATAAGATCGCTGAGAACGCCGGTATGGACGGCTCCGTGATCGTGAATAAGGTCTCTGAGGCTGCTGACGGTATCGGATACGATGCCCTGACCGAGGAGTATGTCGACATGGTCGAGGCGGGCATCCTGGATCCTGCGAAGGTGACCAGAAGCGCTCTGCAGAACGCGAACTCGGTGGCAGCGAGCCTGCTGACGACCGAGGCTGTCGTGGGCATTAAGAAGGAGCCGGCGGCTCCGGCGATGCCTGAAGGCGGTATGGGCGGAATGATGTAAGCGATAAGCGACTGAGAATGCGAAGCAGCCCCGGGAGAGTTTACTCTTCCGGGGCTGTTATTGTATTCTCAGGGCTGCGGATATCGAGCGCTCCGAAGGAGTGCGAGATGTTCGCAGCCCTTATCACTTACATCATATAAGGATGTTCGTATCGCTTATCCCTCACTTCTTTGCACTATTCCCGGGCAAGGTTTATAATCAAAATGGATTCATTTGATCAGAAAGGCGGAAAGTCATGAAAAAGATCGTAGTTCTCGTTTTAAGCGTTCTTATGGCATTGTCCCTGGCAGCCTGCTCGTCAGGGCAGACATCCGCAGAGGAGACGTCTCCGGCAGATGCTGCGGAAACGGCAGAATCTTCATTGCCCGAATCGCTCGCCGCAGCGCAAGACTACACGAAGATCATGGTCGTTTCGATTCCATCGAAGTACGCTACCATGGGTACTTTTACCTACTATGAGTACGAGAACGGCGAATGGGACGAACTGCTGCATGAGACCTGCATCACCGGCCGCGACGGCGTCGGGCAGGCCTCCGAGTATACCTGCGTTACCCCCGCGGGCCTGTATACGTTTACGCATCTTTTCGGCAATGCCGAGGACCCCGGATGCATCATGCCTTATCGTCAGCTGACCGGCAGCGAATACTGGTGCGGTGAAGAGTATTATAACCAGTTCGTGGACGAAGACGTTATGGATCATTCCGCCTGCTCTCGCACAGAAGATGAGCACCTTCAGAATGAGGCGAGCTATGAATACACCGCAGCGTTCAACTATAACCCGGAAAATATTCCGGGAGAGGGCTTTGCGTTTTTCCTGCATTGTTATAACGGATTGAACTACTCGGGAGGCTGCGTCCAGATTCCGCAGAGCGCCATGCAGTGGCTCATCACCCGCATCGATGAGAATACCTGCATTATTATCGACACCGAAGAGAACATCATGAATTACTGACCGAAAGCGGAAGACCGAGGGACGAAATGTCTGAAAAACTCTCCACATCCATGTTTGACTACGAGCTCCCGCAGGAGCTCATCGCGCAGGATCCGCTCACGGACCGCAGCGCGTCGCGTCTCATGATCCTGGACCGCGCGTCCGGGCAGATCACGCACGCGCATTTTACGGACATTCTCGGCGAGCTGCGTCCCGAAGACTGCCTGGTGATCAATGACACGAAAGTCATTCCCGCGCGCCTCCTCGGGACGAAGGAAGACACCGGGGCGGCCATCGAGATCCTGCTGCTGAAGCGCACCGGCGCGGACACCTGGGAGACCCTCGTGAAGCCCGGAAAGAAGGCACGCCCGGGTGCACGTATCGCCTTCGGGGACGGTCTGCTGCGTGCCGAGGTCATCGACGTCGTTGAGGAGGGAAACCGCGTCGTGCGGTTCGAGTACGATGGCATCTTTGAGGAGATTCTCGATCAGCTGGGCCAGATGCCCCTGCCGCCTTATATCACGCATCCGCTGCAGGATAAGAACCGCTACCAGACAGTCTATGCGAAGTACGACGGCTCCGCCGCGGCGCCGACCGCCGGACTGCACTTTACGCCGGAGCTGATGGAGCAGGTCCGCGCGATGGGCGTGCGTTTCGCTCCCGTGACGCTGCACGTGGGACTCGGGACCTTCCGCCCGGTCAAGGTCGAGGACGTCACCGAACACCACATGCACAGCGAGTTTTACACGATCACAGAGGAGACCGCGAGGATCATTAATGAGACGAAGGCTGCCGGCGGGCGCGTGATCTGCGTGGGCACGACGAGCTGCCGCACGATCGAGACCGCGGCCGCCGAAGACGGGACGCTCACGGCAAAGAGCGGCTGGACCGACATTTTCATCTATCCGGGCTACCGGTTTAAGGTCATGGACGCGCTGATCACGAACTTCCACCTGCCGCAGTCGACGCTGTTGATGCTGGTGAGCGCGTTCGCGGACCGGGAGACCGTGCTCGCGGCATACGAGGAGGCGGTGCGGGAACGGTATCGTTTCTTTTCGTTCGGGGATGCGATGTTTATACGTTGATGTGATATGAATGCCCGGAAGGGATATGCATAGAACGGTGCCTTTTGAGGGTGATTAAAACATGAGTGAAGTGAGACTGAACAAATTCCTTAGCGACGCCGGTGTCTGCTCCCGCAGGGAGGCGGACCGCGCCGTCGAAGCCGGAGAAGTGACAGTGAACGGTGAGCCCGCCGTCATGGGACAGAAGATCGCGGAGACCGACGAGGTTTGCTTCCGCGGGCGTCCCGTGCGCCGGAAAGCCGCGGACGATTTCGTGCTGCTCGCAGTGAATAAGCGCGAGGGCATCGTATGCACGACCTCTCGGAAGGACCCGGACAACATCGTCGATTACGTCGGCTACCCGACCCGGATCTATCCGGTCGGCCGTCTGGATAAGGACTCCGAAGGGCTGATCCTGATGACGGACCGGGGCGATCTGTCAGACCGCATCCTGCGCAGCGTGAACGGCCATGAAAAAGAGTACCTGGTCCGTGTGGATAGACCGGTGACGAAAGAGTTTATCGATGCGATGAAGAAGGGCGTCCGCCTCGAGGACGTGAGTTCCGGCGCGAAGCATTTTAAGAGTATCCGAACGAAGCCCTGCTTCGCGGAAAAGACCGGCTCCCAGACGTTCCGCATCATCCTGACGCAGGGCCTGAACCGTCAGATCCGCAGGATGTGTGAAGCGCTCGGATACCGTGTAACGCATCTGAAGCGCGTGCGCGTAATGAACATTGAGCTGCGCGACCTGAAGGTGGGCGAGTACCGCCATGTGCGCGGAGAGGAGCTGGAAACGCTTCTCGCGATGCTGAACGTGAAGGATACACGGAACGACTGAACATTTCGCGGCGCCGTTTGCGCGCCGGGGAAGGAAATACATGGACAGAGAACAGATCACTGCACGCATGAAGGAACTCGTCGGCATCCTCGGGGACGCCTCGCGCGCCTATTATCAGGAGAGCCGCGAGATCATGTCGAACTTCGAGTACGATAAGCTCTACGACGAGCTGGCCGCGCTGGAGGAGGAAAGCGGCATAATCCTGGCCGGAAGTCCCACGCAGAAAGTGGGATATGAGCTGATCAGCGAGCTTCCGAAGGAACGCCACGCTTCGCCCATGCTCTCGCTTGATAAAACGAAGGATGTGGATGCGCTGGCGGCGTTTCTGGGTGATCAGAAGGGCATTCTGTCGTGGAAGCTGGACGGCATCACCGTGGTGCTGACCTATGAAGGCGGCAAGCTCGCAAAGGCGGTCACGCGCGGGAACGGTGAGATCGGCGAGGTCATTACGGGCAATGCCAGGACTTTCGTAAACGTTCCTCTGAGCATTCCGTTTATGGGCACGCTGACCGTGCGCGGAGAGGCTATTATCACTTATGAGGATTTTGCGCGGATCAATGCCGCGATTCCCGACGCCGACGCCCGCTATAAAAACCCGCGGAACCTCTGTGCGGGATCGGTACGGCAGCTGAACAGCGAGGTGACAGCGGAACGCCGCGTGCGTTTGGTGGTGTTTACGCTGGTGAGCGCAGTGGAAGCGGACGGAACGCCTCATGATTTCGGCAATTCGCACGAGGCGGAGTTCGTCTGGGCGGAAAACATGGGTTTTGAAACGGTCGAGCGGAAACTGGTGACCGCGGAGACATTGCAGGAAGCGGTCGCGGAGTTTTCCGAGGCGATCGCAGGCCATGCCTATCCTTCGGACGGCCTGGTACTGCTGATGGACGACATCGCCTACGGAGCATCGCTCGGCCGCACCGCGAAGTTCCCACGCAATGCGATCGCATTCAAATGGGCCGATGAAACCGCTCTGACGCATCTGCTCGAGATCGAGTGGAGTCCTTCCCGGACCGGTCTGCTGAATCCGATCGCGGTATTCGAACCGGTCGAACTCGAAGGAACGACGGTCAGCCGCGCGAGCGTCCATAACCTGAGCGTGATCCGCGAGCTGGCGCTCGGCGTCGGAGATGAGATCAACGTCTATAAAGCCAACATGATCATTCCGCAGATCGCGGAGAACCTGACGCGTTCCGACACGCTGGTACCTCCCGCGGAATGCCCGGTCTGCGGTGCGCCGACAGAGATCCGCCAGGCCAATGACTCGCAGGTCCTGCTTTGCACGAATCCGGCCTGCCCGGCGAAGCAGATCGGAGCTTTCGAACATTTTGTGGGGCGCGATGCGATGAACATCGACGGTCTTTCGACCGCCGGCATCGAAAAGTTCGTCGGCGCGGGCATCCTGAAAACGGTCTGCGACCTGTTCCGTCTGGCGGAACACCGCGATGAGATCGTCGGGATGGAAGGCTTCGGTGAAAAGTCTTTCGAGAAACTCACGGCGGCAGCCGAAGCCGCGCGGCATACGACATTGCCCAGACTTCTGAACGCGCTCGGCATTCCGGGAGTCGGGGAGGCAAACGCGAAGGTCCTGGCGAGGCATTTCGATCATGACATGGAGCGCCTGATCGAAGCGGACGAGGAGGAGCTCTCGCAGATCGACGGCGTAGGACCGGTACTTGCGGCACAGATCCGCGGATACTTCGCAGATCCGGAAAACCTCGCCCTCGCGGAGGAACTGCGCTCGATCGTCGAGATCGAGGCGCCCGCGGAGCCGGCACAGGCCGCGGAAGAGATCGCCGGCAAGGTCTTTGTGATCACCGGATCGCTCGAGCATTTCGAAAACAGGAAAGCGCTTCAGGATGCGATCGAAGACGCGGGCGGAAAGAGCACGGGTTCGGTCTCCGTAAAGACGGATTACCTAATCAATAACGATATCGCTTCGACCTCGTCGAAGAATAAAAAAGCGAAAGAACTCGGCATCCCGATCATCACCGAAGAAGAAGTGATGCGGATGCTGGGAATGTAAACACGGTTTCAGGGCCGGGAGGCCCCGGATGAAAGGAGAATGACATGAAGATCGCGATCGCGAACGACCACGCTGCCACGGATCTGAAGAAGGAGATCAAGGGCTATCTCGAGGAGAAGGGTTATGAAGTCGTGAATTTCGGCACAGACGGTTATGAAAGCTGCCATTATCCCGAGTATGCGGAGCCCGCTGCCAATGCCGTCGCCTCCGGAGAGTGTGACCTCGGCATTCTGATCTGCGGCAGCGGCGTGGGTGTGTCCCTCTGCGCGAACAAGGTGAACGGGATCCGCTGCGTGGTATGCTCGGAACCTTACAGTGCGCAGATGTCGCGCCGTCATAACGATACCAATATGCTCGCGTTCGGCGCGCGCGTAGTCGGAGTCGACATGGCGAAGATGATCGTCGACGCCTGGCTCGGCGCCGAGTTTGAAGGCGGACGTCATCAGACGCGCGTGGATATGATGATGGATATCGAGCGGAGAAACAGATGCACTACGGTCTGATCGGAGAAAAACTCGGCCACAGCTGGTCGAAAGTCATTCATGAGTCCTTCGGAATCTATAAGTATGAGCTGAAGGAACTCGCGCCGGCAGAGCTGGCGGGTTTTCTGTCTGCGCGGGAGTTCGCCGGCATCAATGTCACGATACCCTATAAAAAGACTGTGATGCCGATGCTTGACGAGATCGCGGAAGATGCTGCGGCGGTCGGCGCCGTAAACACGATCGTGAACCGTGACGGAAAGCTGATCGGGCATAATACTGACCGCGGAGGCTTTCTGTACATGCTGCGCGCGGGCGGCATCGATCCGGCGGGGAAGAAGGCATTGATCCTGGGGACCGGCGGAGCTTCGCTCGCTGTAAAGGCCGGGCTGGAAGCCGCAGGAGCGTCGGAGATTCTGTTCGTGAGCCGGAAAGGCGCAGGCCTGGACGGAATCGTATCCTACGAACAGGCCGCCGTGGATCACGCGGATGCTAAGATCATCGTAAATGCCACCCCCGTCGGCATGTACCCGCTTACGGACGCTTCGCCGCTGGATCTAACGCCGTTTAAGGCTTGCGAAGCGGTCGCGGACATCATCTATAACCCGGCTGTCACGAAACTGTGCCGGCAGGCGGCAGCGCTCGGGATGAAAGCGGTGACCGGGCTGGATATGCTGATCGCGCAGGCGGTCGAGGCTGCCGGATTTTTTCTTGGCAGTGATCCGGATCCGGCTTGGTTCGGGACTGCGAAAACGGCGGTCGAAAAGTCTTTCTGACAGAAAAGTGCGTTATGGGAAATGTAAATGCGGTCTTAAAACTGAAAGATCAGGTTTTCGGGGCAGGCATCCCGAAGATCTGTGTGCCGGTCACGGAACCGGATGCGGCGGGAATCGTGCGTGAACTGAAACGCTGCGCGGCGCTTCCATGCAGCGTGGTCGAGTGGCGCGCAGACAGGTTTGCGGAATTCCGCGACGCGCGCCGCACCGGACAGATTCTGATGAAAGCCGCGGCGGTGTTTGAAGACATTGCCCCGGAGAAGCTCCTGCTGTTTACCGTTCGCACCGCATCGGACGGCGGCGAAAAGGTCGACCGGGATCTGTATTTCGAACTCTGCACTGCTGCGCTCGGTGCGGCCGATCTGGTCGACGTCGAGTTCAATGCCGGTGCGGACCGGGTCGCCTGCTTCGTTCGGGAAGCAAAGCCTTCCGGGACGAAAGTGATCGTGTCATATCACGATTTCGAAAAGACGCCTTCGGAAGAGGAACTCATAGAGCGCATGCGTGCGATGCAGGATACCGGAGCAGATCTCGTGAAGGTCGCGGTCATGCCGCGGACGTCTGAAGAAGTTGAGGTTCTGATGAATGCCACCCGGACGATGCGATGCCGTTATGCGGAAGTACCGCTGGTCACGATGTCGATGGGAGAGCTTGGAAGAAAGAGCCGCATCCGGGGCGAGGAATTCGGATCCGCGATGACGTTTGCGAGTGCCGGCACAGCTTCTGCGCCCGGACAGATCGCACTGGAAGAACTGATTCGTGAAATGGAGGCATTTCATGAACGGTCACGATCATAAATGACGGCAAAACCGCTGTGTTTCAGGTCGAAACGCGGCGGTTTTTATGATAACATCGAAACGGGGAAAAGACATTCTTATATTCGGAAAGGGGTGTCATATGAGCAAACATTCACCGACACGGCTCCGGGTACCCGTGGAGCGGGATAATCCCGCTGTCATGCGGTATTCCATGAACTGTATCTCATGCGGAAGCTGTGCGCGTGCCTGTCTGGAGCAGGTGGGCGTAGCTGGGGCGTTTGACCTCGAAAAGACCGGCGACCGCGCGGTATGCACATATTGCGGACAGTGTGTTGCGGAGTGCACCGGGTTCGCCATGCAGCCGAAGACTTCGATCGCCGCTGCGAGAGCCGCAATCGCGGATCCTTCGAAGATCGTGATCGCGAGCACGTCGCCCGCGGTGCGCGTATCGATCGGAGAGGCGTTCGGGCTGCCGGAAGGCACGATGGCGGAGGGAAAACTGATCGCTTTGCTGCGGGCGCTCGGTTTCGACCGTGTGCTTGACACGAACACCGCCGCGGATATGACGATCATGGAGGAAGCGTCCGAGCTGGTGAGACGGATCCGCGAGGGCGGCCCGCTGCCGATGTTCACTTCGTGCTGCCCGTCCTGGGTGCGCTTCGCTGAGATCTTCCGGCCGGAGATCCTTCCGAATATCTCCACTGCGAAAAGCCCTATCGGCATGCAGGGTGCGACCGTGAAGACCTGGTACGCTCAGGCGGAAGGCCTCGATCCCGCGAATATCGTTCATATCGCGATTACGCCGTGTACCGCGAAAAAGGCGGAGATCCTGCGGCCCGAGCTGAATGCTTCCGGCGCAGGGCAGGACACGGATCTGGTCGTGACGATCCGCGAGCTCGCGGAGTGGGCGGTCCGGGAAGATATCGATTATTTCGCACTGGAAGACGATTATTATGACGATCTGATGGGCGACGCTTCGGGCGCTGGCGCGATATTCGGAACCACCGGCGGCGTCATGGAAGCCGCGCTGCGGACCGGTTACTATCTGCTGAACGGTGTGAACCCGCCCGCACGGTTTTTCGAGCTCGGGGAAGTGCGGGGCTATCAGGGTGTGCGCGAGGCGTCGGTCGACATGGGCGCGATGACATTGAACGTCGCTGTCATCCACGGCACCGCGAATGCGCGGAAATTCCTGGACGAGGCGGCAGTAAACGGGAAAGAGTATCATTTCATCGAGGTGATGACATGCCCGGGCGGCTGTATCGGAGGCGGCGGCCAGCCGAAGCATTTCTCGGTACGCGGGTGTATCCCGCCCGCGGCACGAGGCGAGGCGCTGCGCGCAAAGGATGAGGCGTCGGCTGTTCGCTGCTCGCATGAAAATCCGCAGATCAGACGGATCTACGACGAGTTTTACGGCGCGCCTCTGTCCGAAAAGGCGGAGAATGCGCTCCATACATATTACACCGATAAAAGCGCGGCTCTTACCGGTGCGGAGATATGATCTCCGCAAAAACGACGGCACGGTTTCATTTGGGTCGATCTTAGGGAGATAACTATGCAGAAGGCTTCTTTTGTTCCCTATGAGGGAGATGAGGATTATATTTTCATCAGTTACGCGCATAAAGATGCGGCAGAGGTCCTGCCGATCATGGAGAAACTTCATGATGAGGGCTATCGCATCTGGTATGACGACGGTATTGCGCCCGGCAGCGAGTGGCCGGAATATATCGCCGAGCATCTGAATGCGTGCAGTGTCATGCTGGCGATGATCTCCGAAGCGTCGATCGCCTCGGCGAACTGCCGGCGTGAAGTGACCTACGCGCTGTCGAAATCGAAGACTTTTCTGAGCGTCGTTTTGCGCGAGACTCAAATGTCGCCGGGGATGGAGCTTCAGCTTTCCGCCCAGCAGAGTCTGCTGAAATACCGATATGCGGATGAGGAGGATTTCTATAATAAGCTTCTGAACAGTTCCGTTCTGTTTCCGTGTAAAAGGCCTGCGGCATCGGCCCTGCCGGAAACCGCCGCAGCGGCGCCTTCATCTCGGAAGCCCGCTTCAGCGGAAGATCAGGCGCCGGATACTCCCCGGATCAACGCGGAAGATATGTCCGCCGTGGAGCGGATGACGAACTGGGAGGAAGCCAAAGCGAAGGGAACATCCGAACCATGGAAGGAAAATGGCGCCGCCCTTGAAGCCGCAGAAAAGAAAGAAACAACATCGGGCGGGAAGAGAAGGTCACGCCTGATCGGAGCGCTGATCATTGTGATCGGTGTGATCGCCGCGGTTTTCGCACGCAATGCTTATAACAATTACAGACAGGAGCAGATCGCAGCGCGTAATGCGGAAAATGCCCGCATTGCCGCGGCTGCCATTCCGCAGGAGGTGTTCCTGGGGAAGCTGCTGACGATATATTCTTCGGCTTCGAATCTGGCGAATGCGCCCACCATGACTCAGACGGTCGGAGATACGACGCTGGAACTCGTCGCGATGCCTTTGACCACTGAGGTTCTGGGCGAAGACCCGGAGATCATGCTTCTCGAGTTTCAGGATATCTATGGGGAAGTTTATAGCTTTGCGGCACGGTATACATTGTCCGGCGGCGAATTAACGCTTACAGCGCCGGAAGAGTATGTACCGGTGGAACGCGAGACAGAAACTTCGGCTGAAACATCTCTCCCGGACATCGAGCCGCTCATTCCGCTGACAGCTTCTTCCGAGGAGACTGAGCCGGAGGCGGCAGTGCAGGGAGAAGGAGAGACGGCGCTCCTTACGGACAGCCTGACTTACGGCGTCAGTTTTTCGGCAGGAAAGATTCATTTGACCTATGACACCATGTACCGGGATTACCTGAACGAAGGCGTTTCCGATAACGCGCTCATCCTGCGGGGCACCGCCTGCTCGGACGACGACGTTTACGAAGGGCTTCTCTCCGTGGACTTTTCCGCTGCGGAGCCGGAAGAAGGGGAGCATGTCCCCTGTCAGCTGTTTTTCGAAGGCGGCGGTTATTCGACGGATGCATATGTCGAAAATTTTTACCAGACCAATGTGTATATCCATATGTCGAACGAAGTGATTCCTTATAACGGTCGGATGCAGGACAATGCCCGCACAGATACTTACAGTCTGACCTTTATAAATACATATCCTTACGGATTTATCATAAAGGATGAGAATGACTATTATCTGTATCAGGATCCGGTCATGAGTCTCGGGTCATGATCTTTAAGAGGGTGAAAGTATGAAAAACTACGAAGAGATGTATCGCTGGGCGAAGCGCCCGGAACCGATTCCGGATGAGCTGATCACGCGCACGGTCGACTGTGACGCCGTGATCTGCGGCGCAGGCATGAGCGGCTGTGCCGCGGCGCTCAGCTGCGTACAGAACGGTCTGAAGACGGTCGTACTCGAGAAATGGAAGACTTACAGCGCGCGCGGATATCATTTCGGTGCGGCCAATTCCAGGCTTTTGAAGGAAAACGGCGTGGTCAATGACATTGACCCGATCGTCAAGGAGTGGCTGAAAGTCACTGCCAGCCGGGTAAATGAAGAGCTGGTCAGAAAGTTCCTGATCCGCAGCGAAGACGGCATGAACTGGCTGCTGGATCTGGCGGAGTCTCACGGTATCGGCGCGGGCCTTTACGGCGGACAGTACCGCGGCCCCTACTATGAGGAGATCATCGGAACGCATTATTTCGACGGCGGCGCGGACGCGATCGTAAACATGATGCTGACCGACGCGGTCGCCGGAGGCTGCGAGGTGTTTTTTGAGACGCCCGCGAAACAGCTGACGACGGACGAAGACGGGCGGGTGACCGGCGTGATCGCACAGGATAAAGACGGAAACTATATCCGTTTCCGCGCGGCGAAAGGCGTCGTGATGTCGACCGGTGACATCAGCGGCAATCCTGAGATGATGAAGGATCTGAGCCCCGCGGCTTTGTCCGCGAACTCCTGCCTGAACGAGCACGCCTGGCTGGAGACCGGCGACGGCATCCGCATGGGTCTGGCGGCGGGCGCACAGCTCGGCGAGACGCCGTTCCCCTGCACGATCCACATGATGGCATGGAGCATGTTCACGATGCATTTCCTTTCGGTAGACCGGAAGGGGGTGCGGTATATGAACGAGGATACCTGGACGCAGGGCCGCACGATGACGATCATCCGCCGGGATCCGAAGCATCCGTGGGCATGGATCGTCATGGACGGAGACTGGATGAAGCAGGCCGCGGAGACCATGCATCTGGGCGGAGGCATTGCCTGGGATTTCGTGTTCCGCCCGCTGAACAGCACGAATTACGATCTGACTGCGGCGATCGCGAACAACGGCATTCAGGACGCGCTCGAACAGGGCGGAGACGTGGCTGTGCAGGCGGAAACGCTGGAAGAGCTGGCCGATCTGATGGGCGTTCCGCGCGAGAATTTCCTCGCGACGATCGCACGGTACAATGAACTCGCCGAAAAGGGACATGACGATGATTTCGGAAAGCGCCCCGAGTTTATGGCGCCGCTCGTGAAACCGCCGTTTACAGCGGTAAAGTGCGGCGGATCGCTTCTGAACGCGATCGGCGGACTGGAGGTAAATACGGACCTGCAGGTGATCACGCAGGAGAGAGAGCCGATACCGGGTCTGTACGCGATCGGCAACTGTATGTCGGGCCTCTACGCGATCGATTATCCGCTGCTGCTGCCCGGAAACAGTCACGGGCGCTGCATCACATTCGGCTATCTGGTCGGAAGGATCATGGCCGGCGTGGAATAAACGCAGAAGGAAGACAGCGGAGTTCGACGCATATAACGTGAATAAAAGCCCCGGGCGAAATGCCCGGGACTTTTCATCGGCGTTTTTCGAAAATACGGCGTTTATCCGTGGAAGTTGATATTATCCTTCAGCGTAACGTCGTGCGCGCCGCCCTCGACGATCGAGGTCGCGGACACCAGCGTCAGTTTCGCGTTCTTCTGGAGCTCCTGAATGGTCAGGACGCCGCAGTTGCACATCGTGTGGCGGACTTTGCTCAGTGAAAGCTGAACGTTATCCTTCAGTGAACCGGCATAAGGCACCAGAGAGTCGACGCCCTCCTCGAACGAGAGCTTTCTGTCGCCGCCGAGGTCGTAGCGCTGCCAGTTTCTCGCGCGGGCAGAACCCTCGCCCCAGTACTCCTTCATGTAGCTGCCGTTTACGTTCACGCGCTTCGTCGGGCTTTCGTCGAACCGGGCGAAGTAGCGGCCCAGCATCAGGAAGTCCGCGCCCATCGCGAGCGCAAGCGTCATGTGATAATCGTGGACGATACCGCCGTCCGAGCAGATCGGTACGTAAATGCCGGTCTCTTCGAAATACTCGTCGCGCGCCGCGGCGACCTCCATGACCGCCGTGGCCTGTCCGCGGCCGATGCCCTTCGTCTCACGGGTGATGCAGATCGCACCGCCGCCGATGCCGATCTTCACGAAATCGGCACCCGCCTCGGCGAGGAAGCGGAAACCGTCGCGGTCCACGACATTGCCCGCGCCGACCTTTACGGAATCACCGTAATGCTCACGGATCCACTGGATCGTGATCCGCTGCCACTCGGAATAGCCTTCGGAACTGTCGATGCAGAGAACGTCCGCGCCGGCGTTCACGAGTGCGGGAACGCGCTCGGCATAGTCTCGCGAGTTGATGCCCGCGCCGACCATGAAGCGCTTCTTATCGTCGACGAGCTCGAGTTCATTGCTCTTATGGGAAGTGTAATCCTTCCGGAACACGAAATACGCGAGCCGCTGATCCTTATCCACCAGCGGGAGAGCGTTCAGCTTATGATCCCAGATCATATCGTTCGCCTCGGAAAGCGTCGCGTCCGCGGGGGCGCAGACCAGTTTCTCAAAAGGCGTCATGAACTCCTTCACCTTCATGTCGACGGACATGCGGCTGATGCGGTAGTCACGGCTCGTGACCAGACCCAAAAGCTTTCCGTGGGCGGTTCCGTCGTCCGTCACGGCGACGGTCGAGTGGCCGCTTCTTTCCTTCAGCTCGAGAATATCCGCGAGCGTGTGTTCGGGAGTAACGTTCGAATCACTGACTACGAAACCAGCCTTATATGCTTTTACCTTTTCGATCATCGCGGCTTCGCTCTCGACGCTTTGGGAGCCGTAGATGAAGCTCATGCCGCCCTCGGAGGCCAGGGCCACGGCCATACGGTCGTCGGAGACGGACTGCATGATCGCCGAGACCAGCGGGATGTTCAGGGAGATCGGCGGTTCCTCGCCTTTTCTGAACTTAACGAGCGGGGTCTTCAGGCTGACGTTCGCCGGAATGCACTCCGTCGAAGAATAGCCGGGAATAAGAAGATACTCACCGAAAGTGTGCGAGGGTTCCTGGATAAAAGTAGCCATTACGTCGTTCCTCCTGTCATGTGATTCGAACTGCCGCCTGAGCGGCATGTGTCAGTGAATATAATTATTGATATCTTACTATAATTTTTATGCATTTTAAAGACCGCATTTGCCGTTGTCAATCCCTTTTCGCGTATCGGGCCGTGTCCGGGGCGCCCCCACAGATGATGTGGTTTCCCGCCTTGACTTAAACGTTCAATGTTTTTATGATTATAAGGATTATGCGCGGCACACCGAAACGGCCGCGCCGAAAGATGGAGAGTATTATGGCGAACGAACTTGCAAAGACCTACGAACCGCAGGCGATCGAAGGAAAGATCTATCAGCGCTGGCTGGAGAAACGTTACTTCCACGCGGAAGTCGACCCGAAGAAGAAACCTTTCTGCATCGTCATGCCGCCGCCGAACATCACCGGACAGCTGCACATGGGCCATGCCCTCGATAATACCCTGCAGGACATCCTGACGCGCTGGAAGCGCATGCAGGGTTATTCCGCGCTGTGGCAGCCGGGCACCGACCACGCGGCTATCTCTACCGAGGTGAAGATCCTCGCGGCGCTCGCGAAGAAGGACATCACGAAGGATAACATGACCCGTGAGGAGTTCCTCGAGTATGCCTGGGAGTGGAAGAAAGAGTACGGCGGACGCATCGTGACCCAGCTGAAGAAGATGGGTTCCTCGGCCGACTGGGAGCGCGAGCGATTCACGATGGACGAGGGCTGCTCGAAGGCGGTCCGCGAAGTGTTCGTGCGCCTGTACGAGAAAGGTCTGATCTATAAGGGCAGCCGCATCATCAACTGGTGCCCCGAGTGCCAGACCTCGATTTCGGACGCCGAGGTCGAGCATGTGGACGAGAACGGCCATTTCTGGCATATCCGTTATCCGATCGTCGGTGAGGACGGCTTCGTCGAGATCGCGACGACCCGCCCGGAGACGCTGCTCGGCGATACCGCCGTTGCGGTGAACCCCGAGGATGAGCGCTATACGCATCTGATCGGAAAGATGCTCGAGCTGCCGCTGACCGGACGTCAGATCCCCGTGATCGCGGACGCTTACGTAGATAAGGAATTCGGGACCGGCTGCGTGAAGATCACGCCCGCTCACGACCCGAACGACTTTGAAGTCGGAAAGCGTCACGGTCTTGAGGAGATCAATGTCTTAAACGACGACGCTACGATCAACGAAAACGGCGGCAAGTACGCCGGCATGGACCGCTATGAGTGCCGGAAGGCCCTCGTGGCCGATCTCGAGGCTGCGGGCCTGCTCGTGAAGGTCGTCGACCATCAGCACGCCGTGGGTCACCATGACCGCTGCGGCTGCACGGTCGAGCCGATGATCAAGCCCCAGTGGTTCGTGGCCATGGAGGAGCTCGCGAAGCCCGCCATCGAGGCCGTGAAGAAGGGCGACATGAAGTTCGTGCCCGACCGTTTCGATAAGATCTATTTCCACTGGCTCGAGAACATCCGCGACTGGTGCATTTCCCGCCAGCTCTGGTGGGGACACCGGATTCCGGCGTGGACCTGCGAAGACTGCGGCGAGATCATCGTGGGACGTGAGGATCCGACGGTCTGCCCGAAGTGCGGAAGCGCGAAGCTGACGCAGGATCCCGACACGCTCGATACCTGGTTCTCCTCGGCACTGTGGCCCTTCTCGACGCTGGGCTGGCCGGAGAAGACCCCCGAGCTGGAGTATTTCTATCCGACCGACGTCCTCGTGACCGGTTACGACATCATTTTCTTCTGGGTCATCCGGATGATGTTCTCGGGACTCGAGCAGATGGGCGACGTTCCTTTCCGCACGACGCTGATCCACGGCCTGGTGCGCGACTCGCAGGGCCGGAAGATGAGTAAGTCTCTGGGGAACGGCATCGATCCGCTGGAAGTCATTGACAAGTTCGGCGCGGACGCGCTCCGCCTGACGCTGATCACCGGAAACACCCCCGGAAATGACATGCGCTTCTTCTGGGAGCGTGTCGAAGCGAGCCGGAACTTCGCGAATAAGATATGGAACGCCTCGCGGTTCATCCGTATGAAGGCGGACCAGTATCTCGAGGCTGCGGGCAAGTGGTATGAGAGCTCGAGGGAAGACCTTGAGATCGAGGACCGCTGGATCATTTCGAAGGTGAACGATCTCGCGAAGGAAGTCACGAGGAACATGGAGAGCTTCGAGCTCGGCATTGCCGTGCAGAAGGTCTACGACTTCATCTGGGAGGAGTTCTGCGACTGGTATATCGAGATTCTGAAGGACAGACTGAACGTGACCGCGGACAGCTCTGATGAGAAGCTCCGCAGCGCATCGGTGGCACTGCAGACCCTGAACGATGTGCTGATCCGTGCTCTGAAGCTGCTGCATCCGTACATGCCGTTCATTACCGAGGAACTCTTCACGAGCCTGCAGGACGAGGAGGAGAGCATCATGATCTCTTCGTGGCCCGAGTGGCGCGAAGAGGACTGCTATCCGGACGAGGAAGCGGCCGTCGAGCATATGAAGGACGCGGTCATCGCGGTCCGCAAACTGCGGAATGATATGAACGTGCCGCCCGCAAAGAAGGCGCACGTGATCATTGCCAGCCCCGATGTGAAGTTCCGTGAGGAGGCTGAGATCCTCTCCGCGAGCTTCCGCCAGCTGCTGTCGGCGGAGCAGGTGCAGATCACGGACGAGGCCGGCGCTGAGGCTGCGGCCGGGGATCAGGCGGTGTCCGCTGTCATCCACGGCGCTGTCGTGTATATGCCGCTCGCGGATCTGGTCGACTTCGAGAAGGAGCGTGAGCGCCTGACGAAGGAGAAGGCCCGCCTGGAGGGCGAGCTGAAGCGTTCGCGCGGCATGCTTTCGAACGAGAAGTTCCTGTCGAAGGCTCCGGCGGATAAGGTCGAGGCCGAGAAAGAGAAGCTCGGGAAGTACGAGCAGATGATGCAGACGGTGGAGGAGCAGCTGGCGAAGCTGGGATAAGATTTCCGTAAAAGCATAGAAACAGGCACGAAAAGCCTTGAATAAAACAGACCCTGTTTCCGGGTCTGTTTTTTTATTGTTACAGGGATGAGTTGATACTAAAATAGAAACAGAACTATAAATCCTGTTCTTTATAAAACATCTGTGTTTTGGGAGATATGCCATGAGAAACGATTCGAGCCGGCCCCGTCGTTCGGCCAGACCCGCCGTCATCTTCGTAATCATCCTTCTCATTATCGCTTTCGGAGCTGGGCACTTCCTGCCGCGTTATCTTTCCGGCCGCTTCGGCTGGAACCATGAGCAGGAGCCGCCCGAACCCGAGATCGACATCGCCTACCTCGAGGCGCGTATGGAGGATGTCGCGGATCTGACGACCGTGGAGCTGATCTATTCAGGACTGATCACCTATACGAACGGCGGCCGCATTCCGATCCTGACTCGGAATGGCTTTTCGATGACCTACCAGGCGACCGTGCGTGCGGGCATCGACCTGACGCAGATGGAGATCGAGCTGACGGATACGCGCGTCATCATTACGCTGCCGCAGACCGAGATCCAGTCGGTCCATGTGGATCCGGACTCGATCGTATTTTACGACGAGAGCCACTCGATCTTTAACCGCACTGAAAACGAGGACACCGTGAACGCGATCTCGACCGCGGAGCAGGATGTGCAGGACAATGTCGATCTGCAGGAGCTCCTGAACCGCTCCCGCGAGCAGGCAGAGGCCATCATCCGCGGCGTGCTGGAGGGACAGATCGGAGACCGGCAGCTGGTGATCCGGTGACGAAACAGAACAGTAATACTGAGGCATTGTTCCTAACGGGCAATGCCTTTCGCTTAAGAAGGAGACCTTATGCTCAGCCCCGCACAACGTGAATTCCTTCGAATGACCATCTACCAGATCTGGCCCCGCAGCTTCCTCGACACGAATGGCGACGGTATCGGCGATCTGCCGGGCGTACTCGCGAAGCTCGACTATCTGCGGGATCTGGGTGTGAACACGCTCTGGCTGAGTCCGTGCTTTCAAAGCCCGAACGATGACAACGGCTATGACGTCTCGGATTACCGGGCGATCATGCCGGAGTTCGGTACGATGGCGGATCTGGACGCGCTGGTCGCCGCCGCGCACGCGCGCGGCATGAAGATCCTGCTGGACCTCGTGCCGAATCACACGTCTACGGCGCACCGGTGGTTTCAGGAGTCCCGGCATGATCCGGACGGACCTTACGGGAACTATTATTACTGGTTCGATGAGCCTCCGAATGACTGGCAGTCGATGTTTCTGGGCAGCGCCTGGGAATACGACGACGTCCGCGGGCAATATTATCTGCATTCCTTCGCAGTGTCGCAGGCCGACCTGAACTGGGAGGAGCCTGCGGTGCGGCGCGAGATGCGGGAGATCGTCGATTTCTGGGTCGGTCGCGGCGTCGACGGCTTCCGGATCGATACCATTGATTTCATTTCGAAAGATTTCCCTGAGGGCCGGAACAGTTTCGGTCCGCGCCTCCATGAATTCATACAGGAACTGTTCGGGCGCACTGAAACGGCCGGTCTGTTTACTGTCGGCGAGAGTTTCGTGACGGACATCGACGAGATGTCGCGCCACTGTGCCTCCGGACGCGGAGAGCTCTCCACGCTGATTCTGTTCGATCACCTGGAAGCGGGCCGCACGGACAAGTTCACGCCGCTGCCGGATCATGTCGGCGACAGTACGGCGGGATCTCCGAGCATGCGTTTTTTGCGCGATCATCTGATCCGCTGGCAGCGTGAGACCGCGGAGCACGATCTGCTGTATACCCTTTATTCCGACAGCCATGACCAGCCGCCCATGATCTCGCGGGCGGCGGATGACGATGCGCTGCGCTATGAATCCGCGACGTGTCTGGCGGCCATGCTCTATCTGCTGAAGGGCGTGCCGATCATCTATCAGGGACAGGAGATCGGCGTGACGTCCGCACGGTATGAGAGCATCGACTGTTTCGACGATGTCGAGACGATCAATGTATATAAGGAGCTCTGCCGGCACATGTCTCCGCAGGAAGCTCTCACGAAGATCAATTTCGGCAGCCGCGACAATGCCCGCCGCCCCATCGCCTGGACCGCAGGTGCGAACGGAGGGTTTACGTCCGGAACGCCATGGATCCCGCTGCACACGAGGTATCGGGAGGTCAATGTCGAGGCTGATCTGTATGCACCCGAAGCCCCCGAGTCCGGATCGTCCGCAGCGGCAGGCGGCAGCCGCTCCGTATATCGCTTTTACCAGGCGCTTTTGAAGCTGCGCCGTGAGCACGGCGCGTTCCTCGACGGAGCGTTCGATGTGCTCTCCGCGCCGGAGGACGACTGCTTCGTCTTTACGAGGGCGCTGCCTGCATCCGCATGGCCTTCGGACAATGATTCGACGGGTGCGGAAACTGCGGATCGGAAGGAGACCTGGGCCGTGATCTGCAACTTCGGAGCAGAGCGTGAGATCGCGCTTCATTTCGAATGTGAACCGCCTGCACTGACGAATTTGGGACGAGCTTCCGCAGACGGCGTCTATGCCCCGTACGAGTGCGCGGCGGCACGCGTGATCCGGTGAATAATTTAAATTGACATCACAGTATTTACCGAACAAGATAGAAATGTACCGATGCTGTAGTTGCAGCCGCTTCACCAAGGAGGAATGAGTACATGAAAGAAAAGGTCAAAGTATTTCGCCCGGCCGTTATATGCTCCCTGGTTTTGCTTATGGTTTTTCTGTTGTCGGCCTGCGGCGGTTCCGGCGGGAATGAGCCGGATGAGGGCACACAGCCGGCTGCTGACACCGGAGCGCCGGTGATCGTCACCCAGCCCGAAGATGTCATCGTCTCTTATCCTGAGGGTGCATCCTTCTCCATCGAGGTGGATCATCCGGAGCTGGTCGCGTCCTATCAGTGGATCGAAGTCGATCAGGTCGGAAACGAATTCGTTCTGAACGGTTCGTCCGCACACACGGATACGCTCGTTGTTCCTTCCACGCAGGGGCTGAACGCTGAACTGGATTATTACTGTGTGGTTACCGGAACCGACGGCAGTGAGACGGCTTCCGAGCCTGGGCGTCTGGACATCGACAACCGCGGCGTCTCGAAACCGGTCTTCTATGTCGGAGAGTATGCGGTCGAGCCGGGTGAGACCCTGGATCTGTCGACCGTGGATATCGGAGACGGATATACGCTGGGCAGCGGAACGGTCGCCTATGACGCGAACGGGACGGACATCACGATCACGGATATGGACTTCGACAACAGCCATTCGATGTGCGACATTCTCTGCGGCCCGAACGTAGGCATCAGCCTGGTGTTCGATCACCCGGATGAGGAAGAGTACACGGTGACTTTCGTCGGAGAAAACCGGATCATGAATACGTACTTCGATCCGGATTACAATGCGAGCGGTATCCCGGTGGACTTTTATTTCGTCGGGACTGAGGAACCGCCTCTGGTGAACCTGGTCGGTGACGGCAGTCTCACGGTCACGAACGGCTCCTATGCGATCCGCAACACCGGTGACATGTTCATCGACATGGATATCACGGTCGCGCAGACCCTCGAGAATTACGGGGACGGCATCGTGGCGGAGCATATCATGGTCGCGGAAGGGAATACCCTGGATCTTACGGTCTACGGTTCCGCGATCAATGCCGGCGGAAACCTCTTTATCCAGAACGCTGACGTGACAGCGCATGCCCACGCGCCGCACATCAGCATGGGCATCGCTACGAAGAATATCCTTCAGGCTGGCGGAGATCTGGTGCTGGACGGCGCGAACGTCAGCATCGATACTTCGGCAAATCCGGAGATATGCAGCCATGTGGCGGGACTGACCGGGCTGAACGCGGATAATACCGTCTATATTTCGAACGGCAGCACCGTCAGTTATAGCGCCTCGGTAAACGAGGGAGACGAGCTGTATGCCAGCCAGTTCCTGGGCATTTCCGGCATTGCCGTCGAGATCGAGGATTCCACGGTGGATATCACGATCGACTGTCCGTACATCTTCAGCGTGATGGGCATTTATACCGAGGAGGGTCTCACCGTTCTGAACAGCGAACTGGACGTGAACGTGCGTACGAGCGGCGTCGTGAACGGCATTGCCCCCGAGGGTGAACTGAATGTGAATGAATCCGCGGTCAATGTCACTGCCGGCACCTATGACTATTACGCGGATCTGGGCGAGTCCGACTGCTACGGCACTCTGTGCGGAAATGCGGTGATCCGCATCACGGATCCGGCGATCCGCTTCAGCAGCACTGCGGAAGGCGGCCTGGCGTTCGGATGCAATCTGGACAATATCCAGGATGATCCCGCAGAGTACGAAGAGGGCTATCAGGCCACGAAGATCGATCTGCAGGGTTGTGCCGTACAGACGCCCGCAAACGCAGTGGCCGCACCGGGCAATGTCCCGCAGGGAGATGACAGCTATCGCTACTACATCACCGTGGAGACATATTACGACGCGCAGGATATTTCGGCGCCCGCCTCCGAGGTGGTTATCGGCGCCTGAGACGCGGCCTGACCGTCCGGCAGCGGTGTCTGCATTGCGGCAGGAACAGAAGAGTAAAGAATAATAAAGCAGCGGGGCGATCGGATCGCCCCGCTGTCTCTGCGTATGTGTCTGTGTCCGGCGTACGCCGGATTACCGAAACTTAATAACCACGCTTCGCGCGGTATACGCGCTCGATCTCCTGGATGCAGAGGTCTGCGTTCTGCGGAGTGACGTTTCCGCCGAAGATCGCGTCGACGAGGATCTGCTCGTCCTGATCGTTCTTCCCGGCTTTCACGCGGTCCAGAATGTAGAGGATCGTCTCGAGTTCCTCGAAGGTGTAATCGCCGGTGCGGCTCAGCGTGACATAGTCCATGTCGGGGTTGCTCCGGACGTGAGGGACCGGAACGTTCTGCGGTCTGGTGGAAGAACTCTGAGAGCTGCGGCTCTGCGAAGACGTGCTGCGCTGCTGGGAGGTGCTGCGCTGCTGTGCGGGTCTGGCCTGCTGTACGGGCTCGTCCATGCCCATAAGCGCGTCGAGCATGCCGCCCATGCCGGAACCGCCCATGCCGCCGCCGAGCATACCGCCGAGCAGGTCGTCCATGCCGCCGGAACCGCCCATCAGCGATCCCATGCCGCCCATGCCGCCGCCGAGCATACCGCCGAGCAGATCATCCATGCCGCCCATGCCGGAACCGCCCATGCCCATCAGTGATCCGAGGCCGCCCATGCCGCCCATCATCGAACCTCCGCCGAGCATCTGGGAGAACATGCCGAGCATATCGTTCTGGCTGTATCCGCCGACGCCGTTCATGCCCATCGCGCTCATGCCGCCCATGAGCTGGGAGAGCATGCCGCCCATATCGTTCCTGCTGTAGCCTCCGAGCATGCCGGAGAGGCCCATCGAATTCATGCCTCCCATGCCGCCCATGCCGCCGCCGAAGGCGTTCAGCGCGCCGTAGCTGTTCAGGCCGCCCTGGCTCATACCGCCCATCAGAGCGTTCAGCATGCCGGTCATATCGTTCTGGCTGTAGCGCCCCTGACCATAGTTAAAGCCTTGATTTCGGTTCATCGTGCCCATGAGCTGGGAGAGCATATCCTGCATCTGCGCTTCAGAGTAGCGGGGCTCGTTCATGCGCTGCTGCTCGGCTCTGGCCTGCTGAGCACGCGCCTGCGCCTGCTGCTGAGCGCGCGCCTGTGCCTGCTGCTGAGCACGTGCCTGGGCTTCAGCCTGCTGTCTGGCCGCGGTGTTTCTGCCGGCGGGCGTCTGTCCGCTTCTGTGAGGAGGCGTCTGCTGGGCAGCGGGCGTCGGAGCCGCACTGCGCGTAGTGGCAGCCTGCTGTTTCGCGTTTCTGGCCTGCTGAGCCTGTTGCTGAGCACGCGCCTGCTGTGCTGCCTGGACCTGTTCGGCTCTGCGCTGTGCTGCCTGACGCTCGGCTGCCTGCTGCTGCGCGGTACGCTGGGCAGCCTGCTGTGCGGAGACGGGCTTTCCGGACGCGCCGGACTTTCCGTGGATCGCTTCGTCCAGCGCACGCTTATCGTTCTCTGCCTGCTGTGCCGCCGCCTCGCGCTGTTCCTTCGCCAGGCGCTTCGCACGTTCGAGATCGGACTCGCCGGCCTTTTTGGCGGATCCGCCTGCGTTCTGGGGAGTCTTGGGATTATTCGCCATGATTCGATCCTTTCTTTTTATAAAACGCGGCGCTTTTCCGTGCGCCATTGTACACATTATTCTTAATACATAATAGCACATAGAAAATGCCGGCGAAGTATTTTTTCGATGAGTTTCGGAACAGAAATTGACAATGAAGCAATGTTGCGATTATTATTATTGTGTCTAAATTTGTACAATTTTGGGTCCGGGCACTACCCTCAGCTTTTCCGGACCCGCGCGGAGCGTATGCTCCGCAGACACACACACGAAGGAGATCGATTCTATGGCCAGACAAATGAAAACGATGGATGGTAACCACGCCGCTTCTCATGCTTCCTATGCTTATATCGACGTGGCAGCCATTTACCCGATCACCCCGTCGTCCGTTATGGCGGAAGCCGCGGACGAGTGGGCGACCGAAGGTAGAAAGAATATCTTCGGAAACACCGTGAAGATCACGGAGATGCAGTCCGAAGCCGGCGCTGCGGGCGCTGTTCACGGCTCGCTGTCCGCCGGAGCGCTTACCGCGACGTTCACCGCTTCGCAGGGCCTGCTGCTGATGATTCCGAACCTGTATAAGATCGCCGGCGAGCAGCTGCCCGGCGTGTTTAACGTATCCGCACGTGCCATCAGCTCGCACGCGCTGTCCATTTTCGGTGATCACTCCGATATTTACGCATGCCGCCAGACCGGCGTTGCCATGCTTTGCGAATCGTCCGTACAGGAAGTCATGGACCTGACCCCTGTGGCGCATCTGGCCGCGATCAAGGGCCGCCTGCCTTTCATCAATTTCTTCGACGGTTTCCGTACTTCCCACGAGATTCAGAAGATCGAGACCTGGGATTACGAGGATCTGAAGGATCTGGCGGACATGGACGCGATCGCCGCGTACCGTAAGAACGCTCTGAATCCGAACCATCCCTGCCAGATGGGTTCCGCACAGAACCCCGACATTTTCTTCCAGGCGCGCGAGGCCTGCAACCCGTTCTACGATAACATGCCCGCGATCGTCCAGGAGTACATGGATAAGATCAATGCCAAGATCGGTACGGACTATAAGCTGTTCAACTACTACGGCGCCCCCGATGCGGAGCGTGTTATCGTGGCCATGGGTTCGGTCTGCGACACCATCGAGGAGACGATCGACTATCTCGTCGGTCAGGGCGAGAAGGTCGGCGTCGTGAAGGTCCGCCTGTACCGTCCGTTCTGCGCCGAGGCGCTCGTGGACGTGATTCCCGATACCGTGAAGCAGATCTCCGTTCTGGACCGCACGAAGGAGCCCGGCGCGCTCGGCGAGCCGCTTTACCTGGATGTCGTCGCAGCCCTGAAGGGCACGAAGTTTGACGCGGTTCCCGTGTTCAGCGGACGCTACGGCCTGGGTTCGAAGGACACCACGCCCGCGAACATCGTTTCCGTGTTTGAGAACACCGAGAAGAAGCGCTTCACGATCGGCATCGTCGACGACGTGACGAACCTGTCGCTTCCGACCGGTCCGGCGCTGGTGACGACTCCCGAGGGCACCGTGAACTGCAAGTTCTGGGGTCTGGGCGCAGACGGTACCGTCGGCGCGAATAAGAACTCGATCAAGATCATCGGCGACAACACCGATATGTTCGCGCAGGCCTACTTCGATTATGACTCGAAGAAGTCCGGCGGCGTTACGATGTCGCACCTGCGCTTCGGAAAGAAGCCGATCAAGTCGACCTACCTGATCCATAAGGCGAACTTCGTGGCCTGCCATAATCCTTCCTATATCCGGAAGTATAATATGGTACAGGAGCTCGTCGACGGCGGCACGTTCCTGCTGAACTGCGCATGGACCGACGAAGAGCTCGAGACCCAGCTGCCCGGTCAGGTGAAGGCGTTCATCGCGAACCATAACATTAAGTTCTACACGATCGACGGCGTGAAGATCGGTGTTGAAGTCGGCATGGGCCCGACCCGTATCAACACGATCCTGCAGTCCGCGTTCTTCACTCTTGCGAAGATCATTCCCGAGGATGACGCGATCCGCCTGATGAAGGAAGCCGCCACCGCGACCTACGGCCGCAAGGGCGATGACGTCGTAGCCATGAACCATGCCGCGATCGACGAAGGCGCGAAGCAGGTCCATGAGGTCAAGGTCCCCGAGAGCTGGAAGAACGCCGCTGACGAAGGACTGAATACGGTCTGCGCGACCGAGGGCCGCGAGGATGTGAAGAAGTTCGTCAATGTCATTCAGGCCGCCGTGAACTCGCAGGAAGGAAATAACCTGCCTGTGTCTGCTTTCACCGACTACGTGAACGGCTCGACTCCTTCGGGTGCGGCCGCCTACGAGAAGCGCGGCATCGCCGTGAACGTTCCTGTCTGGAACCAGGCGAACTGCATCCAGTGCAACTTCTGCTCGTACGTCTGCCCGCACGCGGCGATCCGCCCTGTGGCCATGACCGCGGACGAGGCTGCTCAGGCGCCCGCCGGCATGACCATGAAGGATATGATGCTGATGGACGGCTACAAGTTCAGCGTCGCCATCTCGAGCCTCGACTGCACCGGCTGCGGTTCCTGCGCGAACGTCTGCCCGGGCATGAAGGGAGAGAAGGCACTGACCATGGCTCCGCTGTCCGAGAACCTGGCACAGCAGGAGTTCTCGAACTGGGCGAAGAAGCTGCCTGAGAAGACCGAGGTCATCGAGAAGTTTAAGCCGACGACCGTCAAGGGCTCTCAGTTCAAGACCCCGCTGCTCGAGTACTCGGGCGCCTGTGCAGGCTGCGGCGAGACCCCTTACGCGAAGCTCGTCACCCAGCTGTTCGGCGATCACATGTACATCGCAAACGCTACGGGCTGCTCGTCGATCTGGGGCAACTCCTCGCCTTCGACTCCTTACACCGTGAACGCTGAGGGTAAGGGCCCGGCGTGGTCGAACTCCCTGTTCGAGGATGCCGCCGAGTACGGCTACGGCATGCTGCTGGCGCAGGAGGCCATCCGCAGCGGTCTGAAGGATAAGGTCCAGGCGGTCATCGATAACACCGAGAGCGCCGAGACGAAGGCCGCGGCGGAAGAGTGGATGGCGACCTATTCGAACGGCCCCGAGAACGCGGTCGCGACCGAGAAGCTCGTGGCTGCCATCGAGGCTGAGGACTATGCGGGCTGCGAGGTCCGTGAGACCATCATTGCCCAGAAGGACTTCCTGGCGAAGAAGAGCCAGTGGATCTTCGGCGGCGACGGCTGGGCCTACGACATCGGCTTCGGCGGTCTGGACCATGTCATCGCTTCAGGCAAGGACATTAATATCATGGTCTTCGACACCGAGGTGTATTCGAACACCGGCGGTCAGTCCTCGAAGTCGACCCCGACCGGCGCGATCGCGCAGTTCGCGGCAGGCGGCAAGGACACGAAGAAGAAGGATCTGGCCAGCATTGCCATGAGCTACGGTTACGTCTACGTCGCGCAGATCGCGATGGGCGCGGACATGAACCAGGCGATCAAGGCCATCTCCGAGGCCGAGGCGTATCCGGGACCTTCGCTGATCATCGCGTACGCGCCTTGTATCAACCACGGCATCAAGAAGGGCATGTCGAAAGCCATGACCGAAGAGAAGCTCGCGGTCGAGTCCGGATACTGGTATAACTTCCGCTTCGATCCGTCGAAGGCCGCGGAAGGCAAGCCCGCATTCATGCTCGACTCGAAGGAGCCGAAGTTCGAGGGCTTCGAGGACTTCCTGAACGGCGAGGTCCGCTACAACTCGCTGGTCCGCCTGAATCCGGAGCGCGCGGCTCAGCTGTTCGCACTGAACGAGCAGTACGCGAAGGATAAGTGGGAGACCCTGAAGAAGTATGTGACGATGTACAGCCCCGAGGCATGACGGCATACTTCCGACTCGGCCGGAAATGATCCCGGACCGCAGGAAAAATAATAGTTGACACGGCGCCCGGACAGTGGTAAATTATCACAGGTTCGGGCGCCTGCCCGTTCTACATTGAAGAAGAGTTTCTCTCACCTCAGCGCGGGGAGCGTCATGAGTGTTCATAGGCAGAGCACAGCCGGGAGACCGGCGGCATCCTGCGCGTGAAAGGTGGACGAAACTCGGAGAGTCGTCCATTTTTTGTTTGAGTTTTTGGTGAATGTGAGGTATCAGCCATTAGCGAGATGATGATCAACGAGCAGATCAGAGCTGAGGAAGTGCGTCTCATCGGGGTGCACGGGGAGCAGCTTGGGATCATGAGCGCGCGCGAGGCCCAGAAAGCGGCCGATGAAGCGGAGCTGGATCTGGTCTGCGTATCGCCGAACGCAAATCCCCCCGTCTGTAAGATCATCGATTACGGAAAGTTCCGTTATGAGATGGCCCGGAAGGAGAAGGACGCGCGGAAAAAGCAGAAGACCATCGAGATCAAGGAAGTCCGGCTTTCGCCGAACATCGATACGAACGATCTGAACACGAAGGTCTCCGCGGCGCGTAAATTCATTTCGAAAGGGAATAAGGTGAAGGTCACGCTGCGTTTCCGCGGCCGTGAGATGAGCCATATGGCCCAGAGCAGACATATTCTGGATGATTTTGCTGCAGAGCTGGAAGACATTGCCGTTATCGACCGCCCCTCGAAGGTAGAGGGCCGCAGCCTGGTGATGTTCCTTTCCGAGAAGAAAAAGTGACACGAAGGAGGATCAGTCATGCCTAAGATCAAAACGAAAAGAGCCGCTGCCAAGCGCTTCCATAAGACCGGCACCGGTAAGCTGAAGAGAATGAAGGCGAATAAGAGCCACATTCTGACGAAGAAGACCACGAAGCGTAAGAGAGGCCTCCGCAAGGCTACCATGACCTGTGACGCGAACGCGAAGGTCATGAAGAAGATTCTCCCTTACTGATAGAGCCGAAGGAGGTAATTTGACATGGCAAGAATCAAAGGTGGCTTGAACGCCAGAAAGAAGCATAATAAAGTCCTGAAGATGGCGAAAGGCTATCGCGGAGCGCGCTCGAAGCAGTACCGCATCGCGAAGCAGTCCGTCATGCGCGCCCTGACTTCCTCTTACGCGGGCCGCAAGCAGAAGAAGCGCCAGTTCCGTCAGCTGTGGATAGCGCGCATCAACGCTGCCGCACGTATCAACGGTCTGTCCTACAGCCGCTTCATGTACGGCCTTAAGCTGGCCGGCGTCGAGATGAACCGCAAGATGCTCGCTGACATCGCCGTGAACGACGCTGCCGGTTTTGCGAAACTCGCAGAAGTTGCAAAAGAAAAGCTTGAGGTGGCCTGATCATCGTGCTATAATCCCTTTCGTTCGGGTTTAGGCCCGGACGAAAGTTTTCGGGGCGTGGCTCAGTTTGGTAGAGCGTCCGGTTAGGGACCGGGAGGTCGCAAGTTCAAATCTTGTCGCCCCGACGTAAAGCGCCGTCACTTTCGAAATGAAGGTGGCGGCGTTTTCATATTGTCTGAAGCAGGTTCCGGGACCCAAAGAGTATCGAAACGGTTAAAACGGGATTTGCAAGGCGTCAGAAAACGTGTGATAATAAAGAAGTTGAGAACCTGATTTCATAATGCCTGATCATAAGGGAGGATCACATATGGAACCGATCAAATATCCGCATCTTTTTGAGCCGTTGCGTATCCGCGGCACCTATTTCCGCAACCGTATTTTCTCCGCTCCTCAGGGCTTTTACAATGACGGCCCCGACCGCATTCATTCCGAAGCAGCGGTCGCGTTCTACGAGCGGAAAGCGCTCGGCGGCTTTGCTTCGGTCTGCGTCGGCGACTGCATGGTCTCTAAGGACGGTAAGAATCTGCCCTGGACCCAGGATATGGGCGACATCGAGAACCTGAACTCGCTCTCGAAGATCGCGTGGGCCATCCGCCGGAACGGTGCCGTGGCCTCCGCGGAGCTGTCGCATGACGGTATGTTCAGCATTGCCTCGAAGATGGAGAACGGATCGACGCTTTACGGCCCGACGGGCGGAGAGTGGCGTTACGGGCATGTCAAGGAGATGGATGAGGAGAAGATCTTCGAGATCGTCGACCAGTTCGGAAAGGCTGCCGCGTTCGCGAAACGCTGCGGTTTTAACATGATCACGCTTCACGGCGGTCACGGCTGGCTGATTCATCAGTTCATGTCGCATATTTATAATAAGCGCACGGACCGCTGGGGCGGAAGCCTTGAGAACCGGATGCGTTTCCCGTTGGCGGTAGTAGACGCGATCCGCGCGGCGGTCGGCGAGGATACGCCTATCGAGTTCCGCTTCTCGGGCAGCGAGATCGACCCGAGCGGCTACGATGTGACCGAGGGCTGCCGGATCGCGGAGTATCTGGACGGAAAGGTCGATCTTATTCATGTCTCGGCTGGCATCCACGAGATCGAAAAGACCTTTATCGTGGTGCATCCTTCCATGTTCCTGGAAGACGGCTGCAACTCGAAATACGCCCGCGAGATCAAAAAGCACGTAAAGCAGTCAAAGGTCGTCACGGTCGGCGCGTTTACGGATCCGGCGCACATGGAAGAGTTTATCGCTTCGGGCGGTGCGGACATCGTCGCGGTCGCGCGGCAGACGCTGGCTGATCCCGATTTCCCGATCAAGGCCCGCACCGGCAGGGACGATGAGATCGCCGGCTGCATCCGCTGCCTGCAGTGCTTCCACAATGTCGGCGGTCATCGGATCTTCCGTTGCTCCCTGAACCCCGAGATCGGTCAGGAACTTGATGTGAAGATGATGCCGGAGCAGGCGCGTGTAAAGAAGAACGTTCTGGTCGCAGGCGGCGGCGTCGGCGGCATGGAGGCTGCCGTGACTGCGGCGAAGATGGGCCATACCGTAACGCTCTGCGAGAAGTCCGACCGTCTCGGAGGCATCCTGAACTGCGAGCATGACGTTCCGTTTAAGAAGAACCTGAAGCGTTATCTGAAGCGCCAGGCGAGACTGCTCGAGGTCTACGGAGTCGACGTAAAGCTGAACACCGAAGTCACGCCGGATTACGTAAAGGAGTTCGGTCCCGATGTGCTGATCGCCTCACTGGGCGCGCGGCCGTTCATTCCGCCGATCCCCGGCATTGAAAAGGCTGTTCCTGCGGAGTATGCACTGCAGAACATCGACGAGGTAAAGGGAGAAGTTGCGATCCTCGGCGCCGGCCTGGTGGGCATTGAACTGGGCATCTGGCTCGCGCAGCGCGGCCAGAAAGTGAAGCTGATCGAGATGGCGGATCATCCCGGCGTGGACTTCACGGATATTTCGTTCCTGGCATATCCGATCTATGTCGAGGAGCTCGGCATTGACATTATGCTGAACACGAAGGCGGTCGGTATCGCTGACGGTGAAGTCACAGTCGAGACCGCGGACGGACAGTCCACGGTGAAAGCGGATACCGTGGTATGTGCGGTAGGTCAGAAGCCGCTCGCGGCGGAAGCGGACGCACTCGCACTCTGTGCGCCGGAGTTTTATGCGATCGGCGACTGCATCCGTCCCGAGAATATCCTGGCCGCGACGAAACAGGCGTACGCGATCGCCAGAAATATCGGCAGAATCTAAATCTTTACAGAAGCGCTCCGGTGATCCGGGGCGCTTTTTGATGGAAAATACCGGCAGTTCACACTGCCGAAATAAGGGAGGGTAGTTATGCTGTTTCCTGAGAATGTCAACGACGTCCGGAAGATCATTCTGGAGGCGAGAGAGACAGGAAAGGGCCTGGTTCCGGTCAGTTCCGGTCCGCCGCATATCCACGGCGGAAGCGCGAACCCGGACGCGGAGACCGTCTGTTTCTCCCGCATGGACCGCATTATAAAGATCGACAGAAGGAGCCGTTATTGCCGGATCGAGCCCGGCGTGACTTTCGGGGATCTGATCCCGAAGCTCGCAGAGAGCGGAATGCGGCTGAATATGCCGTTCCTGCCCCGCGCGAACAAGTCCGTAGCCGCATCCGTCCTCGAACGTGAGGGGGTACTGGTTCCGAAATACCAATACGATTATCCGGATCCTCTGCTGACCGTGGAGGCGGTCTTCGGTACCGGAGATATCATGCACACGGGATCGGCTTCGGGTCCCGGACCGGTTGAGGAGAACCGCTCCGATATGGTCCTGCCGTGGGGACCCGCCACGATCGATTATTACCGACTGTTTACTGCCGCTCAGGGAACGATGGGCTTCCTGACCTGGGCCACGATGAAGACAGAGGTAAAGCCTTCACTCGGCTCTCTTTTCTTTATTCTTTCGGATGAACTGAAACCGCTGACGGAGCTGGCCAATGATATCTGCCGGAACCGCGTTCCGGACGAGATCATTATACTGGACCGCGCGAGCTTCACGGATGCATTTGCGGACAGTGCTGCCGAGGAGGAGGCATTGTCCGGAGCGCCCGAATGGATCATGCTTTGCCGTGTCTGCGGCTTCGACCGCTACCCCGAAGAGCGTGTGTCGATCTATGAAGGATACGTGGAAGACGCCTGCGCGCGCTTCGGCCTGACCTGTGAGAAGCAGCCTTCCTTTCTGCCGTTCCCCGCGGAGAAGGCGGAAAAAATGCTCATGGACTGTGACCGGCGTGAAGTCTACTGGAAGGAACGCCGCGGAGTCCGGAAAGAACTGCTGATGCTGGCGCCGCCGAGCAAGACTCCGGATATCGTGAGCGCGGCCCGCGCGGAGATTCCGGGTGCGGAGATCATCGTGCAGCCCCAGGTGCAGGGACGTGCCTTCCGCATCGAGATCGGTGTGTACGGAGACGGCTCGGAAGGCTATGCGAAGGATACGGATGACCTGTTCCTGAATGCCGCGAAGAAACTGATGCCTCTGGGCGCGTATTTCGACCGGCCGTACGGCAGACTGCCCGAACTGGTATATCCGGAACCGGTATCGCTGGAGGTGATACGAAAGCTGAAGGGCATTTTCGATCCGGATCACATCCTGAATCCGGGCAAGCTGTGCTTCTGAGGGGAGGTGGACCAGATGTCAGATCTTAAAAAACACCAGTATACGATGGAGAGCTGCAATCACTGCGGCCAGTGCAAATGGATCCTCCCTGCGAGAATGATCGGATGGGATTTTGCGGAGATCTGCCCCATTCACATGCGCTACAGCTATGACGCGTACTCCGGTCAGGGGATGCTGAACATGGCGCGCGAGGTCTCTGAGGGCAAGCTTTCCTGCTCCGAGGGCATGATGAAGCTCGCGCATGCATGCACCGCCTGCGGCGCCTGCGATATCAACTGCAAAAACGTTAAGGATATGGAGGTTCTGGAAGTCATCTATGAACTCCGGGCCGAGTGTGCGGAGCAGGGCTTCGTGCCGGAACCGGTGAAACGGACAGCCGAGAATGTAAAGCAGACGCACAATATCTACGGGCTTCCGCATGCGGACCGCTTCGCATGGCTGCCCGCGGACTATGAAGATGATCCCGGGGCGGACACGATCCTTTTCGTGGGCTGCAGCGCGTACCGTTATCCGGAGACCGCGCTGGCGGCGATCAGGATCCTGAAAGCCGGCGGAGTCCGGTTCCGCCTGCTCGGAGAAGAGGAGTGGTGCTGCGGCGGATCGTTGTGGCGCTCGGGACTGCATGAGGAGGCAGGCGAACTGATCCGCAGGAATATGGAAGTCTTCCGTGCACAGGGCGTTAAGACCGTGATCACGGCCTGCGCGGAGTGCTTCGGGAACTTCCGCGGAATCTATCCCCGGTTTGAGGAAACGGAGATCAGTTTCCGTCATATCACCGAAGTCGCGGACGAACTGATCTCGCAGGGCCGTCTGACGCTGAAGGGCGCAGATGCACCGATGAAAGTGACTTATCACGATCCCTGCATGCTGGGACGTCTCTCCGAGAAGTATGTGCCCTGGGAGGGTGAGATCCGTTCCTACGGCCTGCATGTTCCGGAGAAGAAGTTTAACCGCGGAGAATTCGGCGTATACGAACCGCCCCGCAGGATCCTGGATGCGATTCCGGGCATTGACCGTACGGAAATGATCCGTTATAAGGAGGAGACCTTCTGCTGCGGAGCGCCTTCCCGCGAGACCGATCCGGAACTTGCGCGGTTCACCCGGGATGAGCGTCTCAGGGAGGCGGAAGCGTCGGGTGCGGAGGCCATCGTTTCGTGCTGTCCGTTCTGCCGCGACGCGCTGTCCGGCGGCCCGGTCAGGTATCTCGATCTGACCGAGCTGATCGCGGAACACATCTGAAAGGGGGTATGGTCATGAGTTTATCGAGAGAAGCTTATCGCGAACTGGCCGCTGTGGTCGGCGAGCAGTATATTTCCGAAGACGACTTTATTCTGGCCGGAAACCGCGCGCAGACGCCAGAGATCCCCTTCGCGCATCCGAGTCCGGACGCGATCCTGCTTCCGGGATCCGTGGAAGAAGTCGCCGAGATCGTGAAGATCTGCAATAAATACGGGATCGAGTATATCGGCAACGTCACAGGCTGCATTCCCACGGCGTACTGCACGCGCGAGAATTCGATCATTCTGCACTTTAAGCGTATGAATAAGATTCTGGAGATCAATGCCGAGGACCGCTACGCCGTCATTGAACCCGGCGTGCGCCACGTCCAGCTCTATCCCGAGGTTCGAAAGCTGGGACTCAGTTACACCGCGGCTGCGGTCGGCCCCGGCGGCTCTGTGCTCGTGAACTTCTGCGCGACAGGCGGCGATCATCATTGTCAGTACGGTACTTCGCGCCCGACGCGCTATCTGTTGGGCGTGGAGATGGTCCTTCCGAACGGCGAGATCCTGCGTACCGGATCGCTGCAGACCGATTCGGGCTGGTTCTGCCCCGAGAGTCCGGGACCCAGCCTGCGCAGCATCGTGAAAGGCTATTCCGGAAACAGCGGAAAACTCGGAATCATCACGAAATGCGCCGTAGCTCTGGACCGCTGCAAGGGACCGGCCGAGTTTCGCGCCGAGGGCCTCAGCCCACATCATAAGATCTATATGGACAGCGATTGCAGCAGCGTCTATGTGTTCAATTACAAAAGCATTCAGGACGTCTGCGACGCGATCACGAAACTCGGTGAGGCCGAGACCTGCGCAACGGTGCAGAAGTACTTCTATCTGCCGCTGACGCTGATGATGACGGAGTCGGCGAACGAGTTCTGGGAGAAGTGGCCCGAGTATAAGAAGATCTTCCCGATGCCGCTGGTCGTCCATATTGCGACGCATTCCGCTCGCGAGCGCGAGTATGAGGAGAAGATCCTGTTCGACGTCGTCGAGGAGACGCACGGCACGCGCATTCCGCGTGAGATCGAACGGTGGTGGGAAGAGCA
Source organism: Lachnospiraceae bacterium (assembly GCA_017513125.1). Classification (GTDB taxonomy): domain Bacteria; phylum Bacillota; class Clostridia; order Lachnospirales; family Lachnospiraceae; genus RGIG5636. Next base: position 72,173 of record JAFWDI010000007.1, read on the forward strand.
CATGGACTACTTCATGATCGTGGCCCGTCTGCAGAGCGTCCTGCGTCTCGGCGGCAGCTGGCTGCCGATCAAGACCGGCGCGGAGTCTCTTCAGCACATGTGCGACGTGTATGACCAGACGCAGACCTTCATCCATGATTATACGAATGCCGGAAAGATCTTCGACGCTCCTGCGAACTACCAGATCATTCCGATGGAGTACGGACACTTTGCATCGAGTGAGCTGCTGTTCATGTGGGACAGAAAAGATCCGCAGTCGTTCCGGTATATGGCGGAATTCAGCCAGCGGTCGAAAGAAGAGGATCTGAAGAACCATGCCTATGTCATGGCGCCTTACGGGTTCGGAAAGGCGGTGCAGGAACAGGGCGCCCTGTACTCGCACTGCACGGACTGGCTCGCACGCGTGAAGGACGCGCTGGATCCGAATTATACACTGGACATCTGATCCCGGGAACGCGGCATGCGGCGGAAGCCGCATCGGCACGCCGGCGGAACACCGGCCTGGGAAAGAGAGACATGAAAAGGGCACCCGCTGAAGCGGATGCCCTTTATGCTGCGGGAGATGGGACTTGAACCCACACGACCAAATAGCCACTAGATCCTTAGTCTAGCCTGTCTGCCAATTCCAGCACTCCCGCAAACAGCATTCGTGATTATAGCACGCACATATGCCCGTTTCAAGAACTATTATACAAAAAGTTTCGGAAGTTGTATGATAGGCGCATGAGCATGAAACTACTGGAAGATCAAAGCATCACAGATGCGCTTTCGGCGCTGGTGAAAGCCCAGGAGCGTTCCGAGCGCAGCCTGTCTTTTACGGATATTTCCGGGTATGAGGGCGGCGTGATCGGGACCTGCATCGGCGGTATCGTCGGACAGATCGACGCCTGCGTGCGTGAGATATCCGGGCTGATCGGCGTGCTGCGGGACAGCGCAGATCCCGTGCCGCCGGAAGAGCCGGACGCTTCGGACACAGAGGAACAGAAGGTTTTTGCCGAAGAGGCGGAGCGTTACTGGCGGGAACGCATGAAGCTGGTACATGCCGTCGAGCGCTGCTCGCTGCGGGTGGATGCCGCGCGTGCCGCCGGGGATGTGTCTTTTATGGACGGCATCATGGAAGTACGGGATACGGGACTTCCGCCGGAAGAGCAGGCCGCTTTGACGGATGTTTTCCTGACCCTGAAGGATGTGTACGACGCTGCGGCCGAGGCTGCGGAAGCGCTCCGGCTTCGCATCGCGAGAGGCGGTTTCGAAGCGGGAGAAGCTGACGGTCGGGACAGTTCCGGGGATCATTAAAAAAATAATTGACACATTGCTTTTGTCGTTGTATATTAGCAAAGCGCCTTGGAAAAGGTGCGGCGACCGTGCAGTTGTGGCGGAATTGGCATACGCGCATGATTCAGGTTCATGTCCACATTACGTGGGTGCGGGTTCAAGTCCCGCCAACTGCACTAAGACACAAGCCTCGTTGGAATTCTTTTTCGGAAGGGATTTCAAAGGGGCTTTGTTTTTTGTCAAAAGAAGTATCTTCCCATGCTCATGCCGCCTGTGCGGCGCACAGATAAAGGAGGTCCGTCTATGGAAAAGTGGGTCAATCCCTATCCGAACGTCTTTCAGCCCCTGAAGGTCGGCCGCCAGGTCCTGAAGAACCGCATCGAGTTTTCGCCGCTGGTCTCGAACATGGTAACGAAAGACGGAGAGATCACACAGGATTACATCAACTTCGTCGAGATGCAGGCGAAGGCCGGCGTGGCGCTGCTGACGCTCGGCGCGACCCCGATCAACCGCGGTCTGGCACGTGAATATCACTCGGAGGTCAATGTCTGCGACGACGCCATGATCGGCGGCCTGCTGCGCCTGACCGAAGCCGCGCACATCTTCGGCGCGAAGATCAGCGTCGAGCTGTTCCATTCCGGTCTGGGCGGAGACACCTCCCTGTCGGGTGAAGATTATGTGATCGGACCGTCGAATTTTCCGATCCCGAACCAGGTCCAGAAAGTCAAGGTCATGGACCGCGATGACATGGACCAGGTGATCGCGGATTTCGTTGACGCCGCGAAGCGCTGCCAGCGTGCGGGTTTCGACTTCATCCTGATGCATGCGGCGCACGGAAACCTGCTCGCGCAGTTCCTTTCCGAGCGCACGAATAAGCGGAACGACCTCTACGGCGGCAGTATGGAAAACCGCCAGCGCTTCCCGCTTGAGGTCCTGAAGGCGGTCCGCGAGGCAGTCGGCCCCGAAATGGGCATCGAGATGCGCATCTCCGGTGATGAGATCGTCGAGGACGGCATGCGGATCGAAGAGACGATCGAGTTCATCAAGAAAGCGCAGGAGTACATCGACCTCGTGCACGTCTCGGCCGGCCTGATCGTGGAGTATAAGGCACAGTTCTATGTGATGCCTCCGTATTACCGCCAGAAGGGCTGCAATGTAAAGTACGCGCGTGCCGTGAAGGACTGCCCCGATATCCATATTCCCGTGACGACCGTCGGACGCATCAACACGATCGACATGGCGGAGGACATTCTGAAGCGCGGCGACGCCGACATGGTCGCGATGGCGCGTGCGCTCCTGTGCGATCCGGATCTGCTGAACAAGGCCTACCGCGGACATCCCGAAGACATCCGCCCGTGCCTGTCCTGCTGGGGCTGCGCGGAGACCTTCGGTTCCTACACGCGCTGCGCCGTGAACCCGCAGCTGTCGCGTTATGAGAAGTATGCGGCCGTGCATCCCGCGCCCGTGAAGAAGAAGGTCGTCGTGATCGGCGGCGGCGTGGCGGGCATGATGGCTGCGAAGACGCTGGTCGAGCGCGGCCATGACGTCGTGCTGATGGAAAAGAACGATCATCTCGGCGGCCTGCTTCCCGAGATCTCGAACCTTTCGTTTAAGGAAGACCAGCGCCGTTATCTCGAGTGGAACGTGCGTACGACCATGGCCTGCGGCGCGGACATCCGCCTGAACTGCGAGGCGACGCCTGAAAAAGTCATGGCGGAAGAGCCCGACGCGATCTTTGTCTGCACCGGCTCGAAGATCGCGAAGCCCCCGGTGCCCGGCATTGACGGACCGAGGGTGTTTAATGTCATGGACGTCGACAGCGGACGCACTCCAGTAAAAGGAAAAGTGGTCGTCTGCGGCGGCGGCGTCTCGGGCTGCGAGTGTGCTCTGGATCTGGCTTACGCGGGCAATGACGTGACGATCGTCGACATGATCCCGGCCGAAGATTTCGCGAAGAGTCTTTCGATGATCACCCGTACGATGCTGCTCATGCTGCTCGAGGAGAACGGCGTGAAAATGCTCGGAGACCGCATGGTGAACGAAATCGCGGAGGACGGCGTCACGGTCGGCGACCGGAACTGGCGGACCGAGAAGATCGCGTGCGACTACGTGGTCGAGGCGTTCGGCATGAAGTCCACGAACGAGTACGCGCAGCAGTTCGTGCAGCTGATTCCCGAAGTCTATATCGTCGGCGACGCGAAGCAGGTGAAAAACATCAAGCAGGCGAACTTCGACGCTTATAATCTGGCGTGCAACTGCTGATTGCATTTGCATGATTTAAACGCGGAGGCCGGGAGATGATCTCCCGGCTTTTGTGTTTGACGTATTTGGGGATTTAAGATATGTTCGTAATGACGCAATGTGTCCGCATTTAATTAAAAAGGAGATAGGCTGTTATGAAGTTTTGCGGTAGTTGTGGAGCACCACTGGAAGACGGAACCAGGTTTTGTCCCTCCTGCGGAGCGCCTCAGTCGGCGGGACCCGGCGGTTATAACTCTGGGACGGGGAGTCGGTCCGGAGATGAACAGGAAAAGGGCATCGGTGATAAGATCGGTGAATTCGCGGGCAGTACCGCCAGAAAGATCTCGGATACGGCCAGCAGCATGAAAGACGCTTATAATGACAGGATGGCCGATCTGTCACAGAAAAAAGTTCAGCTTTCCGACGGCGAAGTTCCGGTAAGAGAGTACGAGGCGAGCAGAGTGTTTATACCGCGCGTTCCCGGGAAGCTTCTGATTACGAATAAGCGGATTCTGTTCTATTCGCAGTCGCTGATGAGCAGAGTCTTCATGTCGACCCCGCTGAATACGGTCGGTTCTGTCCAGATGTTCTTCGGCAGAGATATGACATGTTATGGGGGAACCGTTATCGGAATTGCGGTATTTATCATTCTGGCTCTCATCGTGCGCACGTTTGCGCAAGCAGCCAGATATTCCAGGGGTATCGGCGGCCTGGTGTTCCTGTTCGTGCTGTTTATGATCGCGGACGTCGCGATCGTCGTGCTGCTCTGGATGCGTAAGACCATACTTCTCTCCATTTCGGCGGTGAATTCGGGTCCCGGCATAACGATCGGAAGGTCGAACGGAATCGGTCTCAGCCTGGCGAGCATCAACGGTGTGGCCGGAAAGGATGCCGAGCCGCTGATGGATGAGATCGGCGCTGTGATCCTGGATCTGCAGCAGCAGGGCGATATCGCCATAGAGAAGTGGAAGAATATCTGAGTGATTGAATGGGCCCGGTTATTCTCAAAAGGAGTTCGGCATGCAGGGAATGAACAGTTACGAGCGGTTTGAGGGAAATGTTCTGGGTGATCAGGTCACCATCCGCAGCGATAAACCCATATTTGCGCTGGTGGGAGATCAGGGGCTGATTCCCGTGGACGAATCCCTGCTCAGCAAGCACATTCTGCTGCTGGGCGGGATCGGTACGGGAAAGTCGAATGTCATGTACCATCTGGTCAGAAACATTCGCTCTCAGATGACGACGGACGACGTGATGGTGATCTTTGATCCGAAAGGCGATTATATTAAGAAGTTCCGCCGTCCCGGTGACATCGTGATCAGCAATGACAGCAGAAATAATGTCCATTGGAACGTATTCCGCGAGATCCTGATCGATGACAGAGTCGAGGAAAATGCTCTGGAGGTGTCCGGCTTTCTGTTTAAGGATAAGATAAAGAATTCATCCAATCCTTTTTTCCCGAACGCGGCGAAGGATCTGTTTGCGGCGCTTATGCTTTACATCATTCGCTGCAAGATCGAAGCCTGTGAGAATAACCGCGCTCTGCGCAGGAACGCGGATTCCAAATCCTCGGCGGATTATACCCGCTTTTTCTCCCAATTTGACGATTTGAAGGGCATCTGCTCCTACATCGGCGATGACGCCAAAGGCCAGGCGCAGGGCGTTATATCGGAATTCCAGCAGACCATCCGGGAAATCTTTATCGGGGAATTCCGTCAGAAGGGAGATTTTTCGATCCGCCAGGCGGTCAGGGACCGCGGAGCGAAGGCCATCTTTATCGAGTATGACCTCAGTATCGGAAAAACGCTCGCGCCTATCTATGCATTGCTAATGGAACTGGCCATAAAGGAAACGCTTTCCCGTTCCGAGGATGACAAAGGAAATGTCTATTTTGTCATGGACGAGTTCCGCCTGATGTCCTCGCTGGACCATATGGACAACGGCATTAATTTCGGGCGGAGCCTGGGGGCCAAATTCATTCTGGGCGTCCAGAACGTGGAGCAGATCTATGACGTGTACGGAGAGTATGCGGCCAGATCGATCCTGTCCGGCTGCACCACATTGATCTCGTTCTTTGTTACGGACGGAGTGTCACGAGGGTATATAAAAGACCGGGCCGGGCAAAACTTACGCAAGATCACATTCATGTCCGCGGTACAGACCCGCGGGATCAGCGAACAGATCGTAAACGGAAACGCCATCGAGGACTGGGATATCGCGACGCTCGGGACCGGAGATGCAATCGTCCAGAGTTCCTCGAACGCACCGTTTAAATTCCATTTTAAACTGTATCAGTGAGGAGGGCTGCATGAAACCGACAGGCAAGCCGGACGCATGAGTATGATGTAAACGCACAGGATCGGAAGGGACGTTTTGTATGGATAAAGCACGATTAAATGAGCTGCTTAGACAGAATCTTGGTTCTGAGTATATGATCTTGGATCCGAATGAAATTGATATGTCGGATGCTCTAGGAATGGATAATGCGGGATTCTGGAACCATCATGCGAATACGAAGGATGATTATAATGAACTGATGGGCAAGCTAAACAGAGTGTACGAAGAATTGGAGTCCGGAAAGTCACTCGATGAGCTGATGTCCTGGGAGAATCCGGACAATGAAACTCGTGATGCGGCTAATAAGTTCTTTACTGAGAATAATGCTGTAACCGTGGAGCGATCTGAAGATGGAATTATTCATTTCGGCGGCGACGGACGGCATAGAATCATGATGGCCCAGGAACTGGATATGCCAATTCCCGTCAGAATGACATATGATGAGCTGGCAGAAGATCAGGGCGAACTGAACGATCCGGAAGATCTGAATACATATCAGACTATGGATTCGTCGGAGGATGAACTTGGCATTGACGACTCGATGCAGGATGAACAGCAGGGCGAACAGTATGATGAGGAAGACCTGAATTCGTATCATGTTTCTCAGGACACAGATATTTCACGCACTCCGTCAGATTATTCCGAAAGTGCCGAAAATACCGCAAACACAGACTATACAGAGGATGCGGGTGAAGAAATGTCCGCGGAGCTTTAATTCATTTAATGGAAGCCGTTTCTATCCGAAACGGCAGAGGATGGTATAACGTATGCTGATCGCTGTCACGATGGCAAAACTTTTATTTGCGATGGCTGTGGGAATATTCGTGAAGCGCATCGGCCTGGTCGGCCAGGAAGGCACGAAGAACATGTCGGGCCTGGTCGTGAACATCACGAGCCCGCTCATGATCATTTCGTCGATCGCGAGCGTGAACGTGACCGATAAGAGGCTGGCGCTCTATGCGCTGCTGATCGGTACCGTGATGTATACGGCTGTGATCCTGTTGTCGCGCATCATCGCGAAAGTGTTCCGGTTTCCCGACCGCTACAGCGCGCTTTACCAGTGCGCGTTCATTTTCCAGAACTGCATTTTTATGGGCATACCGGTCGCTTCGTCGTTCCTGGGACCGGAATCGGTGTTTTTCATCACTCTGCTCAGCATGCCGTTCAATATCCTGTTTTTCTCCTACGGAGTCCGCATCCTGACGGGAGAGAAGAATAAGGCGAGCAAGCTGAACCAGTTTGTGAATCCGGGTCTGATCGCCGGGGTGGTCGCAATGTTCCTGTTCTTTACGGGGCTTCGTCTGCCGGCGCCGGTCAATGACACGTTCGTTTTTATCGGTTCGATCACCACACCGCTCCCGATGATCGTTCTGGGCAGCATGATCGGTGATTTCGGACTGGCGACGATCTTTAAGGATAAAAGTGCATACGGTGTTTCGCTGGTACGGCTCGTGGTGCTTCCGCTTTTGACCTGGCTCATCCTGAAGAACCTGGTTTCGGACCGCTTTCTGGTCGCGTGCGCCGTCATCCTGAATGCGATGCCGGTCGCCTCGGTCGTAGCGATGGTCGCGGGAACCATAGAGGGCATGGAGAAGAAAACTTCGGTCATCGTAGCTCTTACGACGATCCTTTCAATGGGAACGATTCCGGTCATTGCGCTGGTAACCGGAATTGTCTGAAGAAAGTGATTGAAGTTCAATTTACGATGTGTTAATATCAAATGCGGCTTCCGTCGGAGCGCTTGTTTGCGGCCGCCCGGAAGACCGGATACGGAGAGTTATCGAAGTGGTCATAACGAGCCGCACTCGAAATGCGGTTGTCCTTTACGGGGCACGTGGGTTCGAATCCCACACTCTCCGCTGAAGATGCCCCGGTCGATGATCGGGGCATTCTGAATAGAACAGGAGCGCGTGAGCGTTCCGATGTGCGTCTGTAGCTCAGTGGATAGAGCACCGGCCTCCGGAGCCGGGTGCGGAGGTTCAATTCCTCTCAGACGCACTTTTTGATTCCGAAAATGAATGGACATAAAAGAAGATGTGCTTCAGTTTATTCGTTTCATTCGGTTTTTCGGAGTAAGAATAAATGTTTTTTTGATTTGTGTTCCGGATTTTTGCTATGAATGCTTGAAAAAAGTTATTTCTATGCTAAAATAATCGGGCTGTTATTCTTGTTATCTCATTGGAAAAAGGAGAAAAAAAGTGCAGAACTACATGTGGATTGGTTTTATCGGAGCCGCCATTGCCCTGCTCTTTGCGCTGGCGCAGAGATCGAAGGTTATGAAGTTCTCCGAGGGAACCGAAAAAATGGTGAAGATCGCCTCCGCGATCCGCAAGGGCGCGAACGCGTACCTTAAACATCAGTATTCGACGGTCGCGAAGGTCTTCGTAGTGGTGTTCATCATTCTGATCGTGATCGCTTTCGCGTCCCGCGGCCAGATGCTGTCCCGCTTTACGCCTTTCGCGTTCCTGACCGGCGGTATCTTTTCGATGCTGGCCGGCCTGATCGGCATGAAGATCGCGACGAACTCGAACGCGCGTACCGCATATGCGGCTTCCGAGTCCCTGAATAAGGGCCTGCGCGTGGCGTTTTCGTCCGGTTCCGTCATGGGCTTCACCGTCGTGGGTCTGGGCATGCTCGACATTTCGATGTGGTTCATGATCCTGTACTTCGGTTTTAAGGTTCAGGACGCCTATACGCTGGGCAACATCATGGTCATGAACGGCATGGGCGCTTCCTTTATGGCGCTGTTCGCCAGAGTCGGCGGCGGCATCTACACGAAGGCTGCCGACGTCGGAGCGGACCTGGTCGGTAAGGTCGAGGCCGGCATCCCCGAGGATGACCCCAGAAACCCTGCCACCATCGCGGATAACGTCGGAGATAACGTCGGCGACGTCGCCGGCATGGGCGCCGATCTGTACGAGTCCTACGTCGGATCCATTCTGGCCACGTTCGCGCTGGGCGCTGTTGCCGGTTACGGATTTAAGGGCATGCTGCTCCCGATCCTGCTGGCTGTGGTCGGTATCATCTGCTCGATCATCGGCTCCTTCCTGGTTAAGACGAAGGAAGACGCGACGCAGGCTTCTCTGCTGAAGAGCCTTCGTACCGGCACCTACACCGCGGCCATCATTTCCGCGATCGCCGCGATTCCTCTGACCTATTTTATCGTCGGAAACATGGGCGTGTACGTCGCCATCCTCTGCGGACTGGTCGGCGGCTGCCTGATCGGCTACTTCACCGAGTTCTTTACTTCCGACACCTATAAGCCCACGCAGGAGCTCTCTGACGCTTCCGAGACCGGTTCCGCCACTATCATCATCGGCGGTATCGCTCTGGGCATGAAGTCGACCCTTCCCAGCATCCTGATCGTGGCTGCTGCCGTTATCGTTTCCTTCTTCGCCGCCGGCGGCGCGGGAAGCTTCAGCATGGGTCTGTACGGCATCGGCATCGCTGCTGTCGGCATGCTTTCGACTCTGGGCATTACTCTGGCGACCGACGCTTACGGCCCTGTGGCTGATAACGCCGGCGGTATCGCTGAGATGAGCGGCCTTCCCGAGGAAGTGCGTGAGCGCACCGACGCTCTGGACTCCCTGGGCAACACCACTGCTGCTACCGGTAAGGGCTTCGCGATCGGTTCCGCGTCCCTGACTGCTCTGGCGCTGCTCGTTTCCTACGTCACGATCGCGAACGACAGACTCGCGGCTGCCGGTAAGGAACTTATGAACCTGACCCTTACGAACCCGACGGTTCTGGTCGGCCTGTTCATCGGCGCTATGCTGACCATGGTCTTCTCGGCGTTCACGATGAGCGCGGTGCAGAAAGCGGCTCAGTCCATCGTCGTGGAAGTCCGCCGCCAGTTCCGCGAGATCGCGGGCATCATGGAGTACGAGAACGATCCCGACTATGAGAGCTGCGTTATGCTCTGCACGAAGGGCGCTCTGCACGAGATGGTCGCTCCGGCGCTTCTGGCGATCGTGGTTCCGATCATCACCGGCATCATCCTCGGACCGGAAGCGGTCGTCGGCCTGCTGGGCGGCGTGTCCGTATGCGGTTTCGCGATGGCAGTCTTCATGTCGAACTCGGGCGGTGCCTGGGATAACGCGAAGAAGTATATCGAAGCCGGCCATCACGGCGGAAAGGGATCCGAGTGCCATAAGGCCGCCGTCGTCGGCGACACCGTCGGTGATCCTTTCAAGGATACGTCCGGACCTTCCCTGAACATCCTGATCAAGCTCTGCTCGACTGTTTCGATCGTTTTCTCGGGCGTGGTCGTCATGTTCAACATCATCGGCCTGATCCTGTAATCGGCTGCCGAACAGTTTTAAGAATGAGGCGGGACCTTCGGGTCCCGCTTTTTTATGTATATTTTTTGCCTCCTTTCATTCAAAATGCGCTAACAGAAAGAATTAAGGGCTGTTAGCGTTTGACGTAAAATAATTACAGATATATAGTCGACGATATCACGCCACATAAAATTGCGTCATATCTCAGACAGATGAAGGAGGGTATTATGATCAGCTATGAAGAATTTGTCTCGACCGTTTGCGAGAAACTCAGGAAAAGATATCCCGAAAGAAAAGTGGATCTGCACAGGATCCTCAAACCGGACCGTCCGGCTCTGGACGGAGTCACTGTACTTCAGGAAGGGAAGCTGATGTCGCCGATGGTGTATCTTAACGACCTTTACCGCGACCTGGTCTCTGGAACGGAACTGGACCTGATCATGGACGATATCGACAGTTTTATCGATGATTCCGCCTGCGAACTGGAAATGGACGTTTCCGTTCTGAAAGACCCGGATTTTATCCGGGATAAGATCCTGTTTAAACTGATCAATTACGATAACAATGTACAGATGCTCAGCGAAATGCCTCACAGAAGGTTTCTGGATCTCGCGGTCGTATATTACTTCGTGCTGAAAGACGCCAACATCGGAACCGCGACGTCACTGGTATTCCGGTCGCATATGGATCTCTGGAAACTCACGGAAGAGGAAATGTTTGCGCTGGCGTCCCGCAACACGCCGCGTTTGCTCGGATGCGGCATCAAAAACATGGACGTAATGGTACGCGAGCTCCTGCTGAGTGAGATGAAAGGAAGCTTCCGCGGAACGGAAGAGTATGATGAGTTTAAGAAACTGCCGCCGAAAGAACAGGCACTCACCAATCCCATGTTCGTCATGACGAACCGCGAAGGATACCAGGGAGCGTCCTGCGTACTTAATCAGGAAAAGGTCGGCAGCTTTGCCGAGATGCTGGAAGACGATCTCTATATATTGCCCAGCAGCATACATGAAGTGATCCTCCTTCCGAGGAAGCTGGCTCCGGAAGCGCAGGAACTGGAAAGGATGGTGAAAAGCATCAACCGGACCGAACTGGATCCTTCGGACCGCCTGTCCGATCACATTTATCTGTACAGGCGAAGCAGCCGTGAAATCTTTCTATTTTGTTAGCATTCGGGTAAATAATGCTCCTTAACATTGCCAAAATTTTAAGAAAATGTTACATTAAATAACAACCGTACAAGAAAAGGAGCATTTACTTATGTCGAAAGAACATGACGATATCGAGGATCTGTTCTCGGATTTTGAGGATGAGAACCCCGGTAACAGTGACGGTCTTGACATTATCGGATCCGAAAGAAGAACGGAGCGTACGGCTCCCGATCCCGGTCAGGCATACGACCAGGGCGAGGAGTATCTGGAAGATGACTTCTTTGAAGAAGACGAGCCTTATTACGATGACGCTCCCGACTATGATAAACGCTACGGAACCTCCGATCCGGAAAGAGATTCCGAGATCCTTTCCCGGATGAACCGGACGAAAAAGCCTTCCGGCATGAAGCCGCTGCTGCTGATCGTGGTCATTGCAGTCGTGGTGGTCGTGGTCCTTCTGATCGCGAAGCTCGGCGGAGGAAGAGAACAGCCGGAAAATACGCCTGCGCCTCCGCCCGAAGAGACGGCTTCCGCTCTCGTCGAGGAGGAAGCTGATTCCGAGATCCAGACAGTCATCCAGACTTATCTGAACGCGCGCATCCATAACGATATGGATACGCTGGCGACCGTGGTGGATGATGTATCGGCACTTCCGGAGAACGACTCGACGAGCGCGTTCTTCGAGTCCTACCAGAATATCCATGTTTACACGGTTCCCGGCATTCAGGAAGGCGAATACGTCGCCTATGTGCGTTCTGATGTAAACCTGACCAACTACGATACGGATCTGCCCGACCTGCAGTTCTTCTATATCCGCACCGCCGAGGACGGAAGCCGCTATATTGCGACATCTTATTCGGAAGAAGAGTCGAATTATATCGATCAGGTCATTCATACCGACGAAGTGCAGGGGCTGATCAATGAAGTCTGGGGCATCCTTGACGGTATTGCGGACTCCGACACGGATCTGGCTGCGCTGATCAGCATGCTGTACGGCAATGACGCGGGTCAGCAGCCTGCCGAGACTCCGGCAGCCGAGACGCCTGCCGATGAGACGCCTGCGGCCGAGTCTCAGGAGAATACCGAGAACACTGATAACTCTGAAAATACTGCAGATAGTCCTTCGGCTTATGAGATGGAAGAGGTCAATGACACGGTGACCATTAACGACACGGTCAACATCCGCGCCACGCCTTCCACCGAAGCTGAGATTCTCGGAGTCATTCCTGTGGGAACGACGGTCGACCGTTCGCATCACGGCGCACGCTGGAGCTACGTCACCTATGAGGGAGTCAGCGGCTTCGTTCTGAGTGAATATGTCGATGAAAACTGATCGGTGATCGGTTTCGGAACGGATGCGCACTGAATGAGTTGCGTTATCGGACTTTGTGGTTTATGATGTCAGGGGTCTCCCGTAAGGGAGGCCCTTTTTAAAGGAAACGGACAGATACTGCGGCCCGGCAGAATTTACGGAGAACGGTATGAGCGATAAGACAGCCATTGCAAAGGAAATATCCAGAAGACGCACATTTGCGATCATTTCGCACCCTGACGCAGGTAAGACGACATTGACCGAAAAGTTTCTGCTCTACGGCGGCGCGATCAATCTCGCTGGCTCCGTGAAAGGAAAAAAGACCGCGCGCCATGCGGTCTCGGACTGGATGGAGATCGAAAAGGAGCGCGGTATCTCGGTCACATCTTCGGTCCTTCAGTTCGAGTATGACGGCTGCTGTGTGAACCTGCTCGATACGCCCGGACACCAGGATTTCTCGGAGGACACCTACCGTACCCTGATGGCGGCGGACTCGGCGGTCATGGTCATCGATGCCTCGAAGGGCGTGGAGGCGCAGACGATCAAACTCTTTAAGGTCTGCGTGATGCGGCATATTCCGATCTTTACGTTTATTAATAAGATGGACCGCGAAGCGCTCGATCCGTTCGAGCTGATGGATAACATCGAAAGTATCCTCGGCATTTCGACCTGCCCGGTGAACTGGCCGATCGGCTGCGGACGGGAGTTTAAAGGTGTTTACGACCGCGCGAGCGAGAGCATCATGTCGTTTGAAGCGGCTATGAACGGTCAGAAGGAAGTCGCGGAGCACCGCATTCCGGTCGATGATTCCGGTGCTGCCGAGAGCCTGATCGGATCCGCCTTTTACGAACAGCTTCTGGAAGACCGGGAACTGCTGGACGGCGCGGGCCAGGAGATGGATCTTTCGATGGTCGCGAAAGGCGAGCTCAGCCCTGTGTTTTTCGGGTCCGCACTGACGAACTTCGGCGTGGCGACATTCCTCGAGCATTTCCTTCAGATGGCGCCGAAGCCGGCGCCCAGACATTCCGACGAAGGCGATATCGAACCGGAAGAAGAGCCGTTCTCCGCGTTTGTGTTTAAGATCCAGGCCAATATGAATAAAGCTCACCGTGACCGCATCGCGTTTATGCGCGTTTGTTCCGGACGCTTTGATGCGGGTAAGGAAGTATACCATGTGCAGGGAGGAAAGAAGCTCCGCCTGAGCCAGCCGCAGCAGCTGATGGCGCAGGACCGGAAAGTGATAGACGAAGCGTACGCGGGCGATATCATCGGTGTGTTCGACCCGGGTCTGTTTTCGATCGGAGACACGTTTACGACTCCCGGACGGTCGTTCCGTTATGACGGGATACCGACATTTGCGCCGGAGCATTTTGCGCGCGTCCGCCAGGTCGACACGATGAAGCGCAAGCAGTTCCTGAAAGGCATTACGCAGATCGCGCAGGAAGGCGCCATTCAGATCTTCCAGGAGTTCAATACCGGCATGGAAGAGATCATCGTCGGTGTGGTCGGCGTTCTGCAGTTCGACGTGCTGCTGTACCGTCTGGAAAACGAATATAACGTCGAGGTGAAACTGACGCAGCTTCCTTATGAGTATATCCGCTGGATCGAAAACCCGGAAGAAGTGCCTGCGGCATCGATCCAGGGCACTTCCGACATGAAGCGCGTAAAGGACCTGAAGGACCGTCCGCTGCTGCTGTTCGAAAACGAATGGAGCATCGGAATGACGCTGGACCGGAACAAAGGTCTGCGCCTGGCCGAATTTTCTCAGAATTGATGCATGATCGGGGACCCCTTGAAAAAGGGGTCCTTGACCTTGTATTAAGGGTACATTATAATGTTAGCTGTTTCTTTATACCCTACTATATCTTGCGTGATCCATCGAAGGAGGATGTAATCATGAAGTGTCCGTTATGCGGCGAGCCCGATACCCGCGTGATCGATTCGAGACCTACGGAGGATAATTCCTCGATCCGGCGCCGCCGCCAGTGCGAAGCCTGCGGGAAGCGCTTTACGACGTATGAGAAGGTCGAAACATTGCCCCTCATGGTCATTAAGCGCGACAACACCCGAGCGCCCTATGACCGCACGAAGATCGAGGCCGGTGTTCTGCTGGCTTGCCATAAGCGTCCCGTGAGCGCTCAGGCGATCAACCGCCTGGTGGATAACGTCGAGACGAAAGTCTTCGCGAATGGTGAGCGTGAGGTCTCCACGAAACAGATCGGCCAGTACGTGATGGAAGAACTCATGAAGATCGATGAGGTCGCCTATGTCCGTTTCGCATCGGTCTATCGCTCGTTCACGGATGTCGACACCTTCCTCTCCGAGATCGATACGCTGAAGAAGAAGGTCGGACAGAACAATGCTTGAGATCTTTTATCCGGACACGCGCTGCGCGTCCTCCTATCAGATCCCGTATGAGGAATATTACCGGCAGGGGATCCGGGGTGTGATCTTCGATATCGACAACACCCTGGTGATGCACGGCGCCCCTGCGACTCCGGAAGCGGCCGCTCTGTTCGAAAAGCTGCGCGGAATCGGGCTGAACACCTGCCTGATCTCAAACAACAGCGCGGAACGTGTCGCACCGTTTGCGGAAGCGGTCGGATCCCCGTTCATGTCCAAGGCAGGAAAACCTTCCAGACGCGGATATATGGAAGCCATGCGCCTGATGGGCACGAACGCGGAGAGCACGCTGTTTGTCGGTGACCAGCTGTTTACGGACATCTGGGGTGCGAACCGATGCGGTATCCGCACCGTGCTGGTAAATCCGATCCACCCGCGCGAGGAGATTCAGATCGTGCTGAAGCGCTTTCTGGAGAAGCCCGTGCTGGCAGCTTATGAGAGAAAGAAAAGAAGGACTGAACGATCATGAAAAAGATCCTGGACCAGATCGCTGAAAAGCTCGCGGACGCGTTTGCGGAAGCAGGCTACGGTGAGGCGCCCGCGAAGGTGACGCTTTCGAACCGCCCCGATCTGT
Organism: Lachnospiraceae bacterium; assembly: GCA_017513125.1. GTDB lineage: Bacteria > Bacillota > Clostridia > Lachnospirales > Lachnospiraceae > RGIG5636. The sequence goes on from JAFWDI010000007.1 coordinate 87,746, forward strand.
GCGATTATCAGTGCAACGGCGCGCTGGCCGCCGCGAAACAGTATAAGAAGGCCCCCATGGTGATCGCGGAGGAAGTGATCGCGGCGCTCGGCGACTGCGGGATGTTCTCTGAAGTCTCCGCGGCGAAGCCGGGCTTTATTAATATGCGTCTGTCGGGGCCCTATCTGTCGGGAGAACTGAACGAAATGGCAGCCGATCCCGCAGCGGGCATCGAGCCCGACCCCGAAAGCGTGATCATGATCGATTTCGGCGGCGCGAACATCGCGAAGCCCCTTCACGTCGGTCATCTGCGTTCCGCGATCATCGGAGAAAGTCTGAAGCGGATCTTCCGTGCGAAAGGCCAGAAGGTGATCGGAGACGCGCATCTGGGAGACTGGGGACTTCAGATGGGACTGATCATCGCGGAGATGAGCGAGAGACAGCCTGAGCTTCCGTATTTCGATCCTGCGTTCGAGGGACCGTATCCCGAAGAGGCTCCTTTTACGATCGGAGAGCTCGAGGAGATCTATCCGACCGCGAATGCGAAGTCGAAAGAAGACGAGGCGTTTCGTGAAAAGGCGAAACAGGCCACATTTGAGCTGCAGCAGGGCCGCGCCGGATATCGCGCGCTTTGGAATCATATTAAAGAGGTCTCCCTCGCCGACCTGAAGAAGAACTACGGCCGGCTTAAAGTGGAGTTCGATCTCTGGAAGGCGGAGAGCGATGCTCAGCCGTATATTCCCGACATGGTGCGTGAATTGAAAGACAGCGGTCACGCCTACATCAGCGAAGGCGCGCTCGTCGTGGATGTGAAGGAAGAGACCGACCAGAAAGAGATCCCTCCGTGCATGATTCTGAAATCGGATAACGCCACGCTCTACAGCACCACGGATCTGGCGACTCTGGTCGAGCGCAGGAAACTGTTTGACCCCGACCGGATCATCTATGTGGTCGATAAACGTCAGGGCATGCACTTCGAGCAGGTATTCCGCTGCGCGAAAAAGACCGGGATCGTCCGGCCCGAAACGCAGCTGGATTTCCTCGGCTTCGGTACGATGAACGGAAAAGACGGAAAACCGTTCAAGACCCGTGACGGCGGCGTCCTGAGACTGGAAGTTCTGCTGAACGATGTTTCCGAAGCTGTTTCCGAGCGCATGCACGCGCAGGGCGACCGCGGACTTTCCGATGAAGAGATCGGTGATACCGCACGGATGATCGCACTGGCAGCTATTAAATACGGGGATCTCTCGAACCAGGCGACGAAGGATTACATCTTCGATATCGACCGCTTCACGTCGTTCGAGGGGAACACCGGTCCGTATATCCTTTACACGATCGTCAGAATCGGATCGATCCTGAAAAAGTATTACGCTGCTGACGACGGTTCCTGTTCGCTCACTTCCGCAGAACTGTTCGCCGGAAAGGTCCCTGAGGGATACGTTTCCGAGGGCATCCTTCCCGCAGTCGGTGAAAGCGAGAGAGATCTCCAGCTGAAGCTGGCGGAATACCCGCTGTTTGTCGAGGCTGCCGTCCAGGATCTGGCGCCGCATAAGATCTGCCAGTATGTGTATGAGCTTTCGGATACGTTCAACAGTTTCTATCACGAAACGCGGATCCTGGCGGAAGAAGACGCGGCGCGGAAGAGTTCCTATATCGCCCTGATCACGCTGACCGGAAAGGTGCTCTCCGAGTGCATCGGTCTGCTCGGATTTGAGGCGCCGGAAAGGATGTAATATGCCAAATCACAGCATTGCCATCGACGGGCCCGCGGGCGCGGGAAAAAGCACCGTCGCAAAACGCCTGGCCGCGAAGCAGGGCCTCATCTATGTCGATACCGGAGCCATGTACCGGACGATGGGGCTGTACTTCCTGAACGCGGGGATCGATATTCATGACGAAGACGCCGTCAGCGCGCATGTGAACGAGCCGGTGATCCGTCCGGTCTGCTCGGACGGTGAGCAGAAGATCTTTCTCGGCGAGGAGGACGTCACGCAGACGATCCGGCAGAATGAGATCGGAGACGCCGCGAGTCTGATCAGTACCTACGGCGCGGTCCGTGCCCGGCTGGTCGATCTGCAGCAGGAGATCGCGCATACGAACGACGTCGTGATGGACGGAAGAGATATCGGAACCGTGGTCATTCCGGACGCATTTCTGAAGATCTACCTGACAGCGGACGTTCGCGTACGTGCGGAGCGAAGAGTCGGGGAACTGGCGGAAAAAGGCATCGTCCGGAGCATCGAGGAGATCGAAAAAGAGATCCGTGAGCGCGATGAGCGTGATATGAACCGTGAGATCTCGCCTCTGAAGCAGGCGGAAGACGCGGTTCTGGTCGATACGACCGGCATGGGGATCGAAGAAGTCGTCGGGTTCCTTTCGGCGGTCTATGAAGGCCGTCTGGGGACTGCACAGGGAGAAGAAGGATGACCGTCGAGATCGCGAAGACCGCCGGTTTCTGCTTCGGCGTGAAGCGCGCGGTCGATACCGTGTACGCTGAGATCGAAAAAGAAAAGGCGCGGGCCGCTGAGGGCGGTGCACCCTGTCCGATCTATACCTTCGGTCCCATTATTCACAATGACGAGGTCGTCGAAGATCTTCGCGGGAAAGGCGTGGAACCGATCGGCCTCGAAGATCTGGACCGTGTTCCGCCCGGACGCGTCATTATCCGCTCGCACGGTGTCGACAGGCGGACGATGGAGGAACTGCGTTCACGCGGGTTCGAAGTCATCGATGCGACCTGTCCGTTCGTTTCGAAGATCCATCAGACCGTCCGCGAAGCCTCTGAAAACGGAGAGTTCGTGATCGTGATCGGCGACCCGGAGCATGCCGAGGTGCTTGGCATTACCGGATGGGTGAACGGACCGTACACGGTCGTTCAGAATGAAGATGATATCCGTAAATTAAGCGTTTCGGAGGATGCAAAAGTGTGCATCGTGTCCCAGACGACGTTTAATTTCGAAAAATTTCATTTTTTAGTTGAACAGTTGAAAAAAATATCCTATTATAGTAGAGCTGTAAATACTATCTGTAACGCGACGCAATCGCGTCAATCCGAGGCCAGGGAACTCGCTGCCCGTGCGGATGTCATGATCGTCATCGGCGGAAAGCACAGTTCCAACACACAGAAACTGTACGAGATCTGCAAAAATGAATGCAGCCGAACGTACTTTGTCCAAACGGTCAAAGATTTGTCTACGGAAGATTTACCGTTTGGGGGAGTTGTCGGTATTACTGCTGGTGCATCTACCCCGATCAATATCATTGAGGAGGTTGGTAACCTATGTCTGAGTTGAGCTTTGACGAACTGTTGGAGGAATCGTTTAAGACGGTTCACACCGGCGAAGTGGTCACCGGTAAGGTGATCGAAGTGAAGGATGATGAGATCATCCTGAACATCGGATGCAAGGCAGACGGCATCATCAGCAAACACGAGTACAGTAATGACGCGAGCATTGATCTGAAGGAAACGGTCCATGTCGACGACGAGATGGAAGCGAAAGTCCTGAAGGTTAATGACAGCGAGGGACAGATCCTTCTGTCTTATAAGCGACTGGCTCAGGACCGCGTGAATAAGAGACTGGAAGAGGCTTTCGAGAATGAGGAAGTCCTGAAGGCTGTCGTCACGCAGGTCGTTTCCGGCGGTCTCACCGTTAACGTCGAGGGATCCCGCGTGTTCATTCCCGCGAGCCTGGTTTCCGACGTGTTCGAGAGAAATCTCGAGAAGTATAACGGTCAGGAGATCGAGTTCGTCATCACCGAGTTTAACCCCCGGAAGAGACGCATCATCGGCAACCGCAAAAAGATCATCGCCGAGAGAAAGGCTGCTCTGAAGGAAGAGCTGTTCGCGCGTATCGAAGAGGGTATGACCGTGACCGGCACCGTTACGAACCTCACCGATTTCGGCGCGTTCATCGATCTGGGCGGCGCTGACGGCCTGCTTCATGTGTCCGAGATGTCCTGGGGCCGCATTGAGCGTCCGAAGAACGTCTTCAAGGTCGGCGACGAAGTTACCTGCTTCATCAAGGAGATCAAAGGTGATAAGATCGCTCTGTCCATGAAGTTCCCCGGCGAGAACCCCTGGGAGAAGGCCGCGGTCAAGTATGCTCCCGGCACCATCGTTACCGGTAAGATCGCCCGCATGACCGATTTCGGCGCGTTCATCGAGCTGGAAGAGGGTATCGACGCTCTGCTGCACGTTTCTCAGATCTCCCGCACCAGAGTCGAGAAGCCTTCGGACGTCCTGAAGGTCGGCGACATCATCGAGGCGAAGGTCGTGGACTTTAACGCTGAGACGAAGCGCATCAGCCTTTCGAAGAAGGCCCTGGAGCCCGCTCCCGAGCGCGCGCCCAGAACGTCTTCTCCGAGACGGAAGAAGGAAGAAGTCTCGAACGACTTCACCGATAAGGTCGAGGCGAACACCCTGGGCAGCATGATCGCTGCGGCAATGGGCGAGGAGATTCCGGCTGAGGAGCCGGCGGTCGAGGAGACCGCTGCGGCTGTCGAAGAGGCCGCTCCCGAGGTGACCGAGGACTGATCCGTCCGAATTAGTTCAGACAGCGGCGATCTCACTGCGAGATCGCCGCTTTTCTTTACGGACCGGAAGCTGTCTGCCAGGTCTGAGATCAAAGCATCCCGGAGTTAAACATGAAAGAGAGATCGAACATTATTCTGATCGGAATGCCCGGAGCCGGAAAGAGCACGCTCGGCGTGGTCCTGGCGAAGGAACTGGGCATGAATTTTTCGGACACCGATCTTCTGATACAGAAGCATTGCGGGAAGCTTCTTAAGGATATCATTGCGGAACTCGGCGTTGAGGGGTTCCTTAAAACCGAGGAAGATGTCTGTGCGGATGTACGCGCCGTACGCAGTGTGATAGCGACCGGCGGCAGCGTAGTCTACGGATCGGAAGCGATGCGTAATCTAAAGGAAAGCGGTATCGTCGTTTATCTGCGCCTTCCCTACGAGGTGATCAGTGAACGTCTCGCGAATCTGAAGCTTCGCGGCGTTGCGCTGAAAGAAGGGCAGACGCTCAGGGATATCTACGATGAACGGGTCCCGCTGTATGAAAAATGGGCGGACCTGACCGTTGACGAGGAAGGTCTGGACCTGGAAGAAACCCTGGCGGAGGCCAAACGCCTTTTGTCGGATTTCTTTTCAGTTTGAGACTGGAAAAAAACTGACAGCGGCGATACAATGACTTAAGTAGTGCAGATCAGCTGCAACATTGGTTTAGGAGGGAACGGAACTATGAAATTTGCGAAAGAATTCAGAGAGTTCATTTCCAAGGGTAATGTCCTGAACCTGGCAGTCGCTGTGATCATCGGCGGCGCGTTCCAGGCGATCATCAACTCCTTGGTGAATGACATCATCATGCCCATCATCTCGATCGCGACCGGCGGAATTGATTTCCAGAACTGGTTCGTCGCGCTGGACGGAAGCCACTACGCCACGCTGGCCGAGGCGCAGGAAGCCGGAGCCGCGACACTGAATTACGGTGTGTTTATTAACGCGATCATTCGCTTTATCCTGATGGCGATCGTGATCTTCATCATCGTGAAGATCTTCACTTCCGCCGCAGAGAAGGCGAAAAAGGAAGAGGAAGCAGCGGCTCCCACCACGAAGACCTGCCCTTACTGCTGCACGGAGATCGGTATTGACGCGACCCGCTGCCCGAACTGCACCAGCCAGCTGGCAGCCGCGGTGAACGAAGCCGCAGAGGAAGCGCTGAAAGAGTGATCAGGCGGCTGATCCGCAGCGGACAGCCGTATGGATTGGATAAAAAAGACCCGGACATCTTTGGATGACCGGGTCTTTTCCTGTTTCATTTCCTGCTTCAGTCCGCATCCACCGCCCAGGTGTTTTCGGAACCCTTCGCGTTCGTGACCGCTGCGTTCATGCCGATCTTATCGTAAGCGCTGGCCAGCATGAGCTTAATGCGGTTCAGCTGGTTCACTTCGCTGGCACCCGGATCGTAGTCGACCGCAATGATCGTAGCTTCGGGATGCGCACGGCGGACTTCCTTGATCACGCCTTTTCCGATGATGTGGTTCGGCAGGCAGCCGAAAGGCTGTGTGCAGACTACGTTGGGAACGCCGCTCTCGATCAGCTCGAGCATCTCGCCTGTCAGGAACCAGCCTTCGCCGGTCTGGTTTCCGAGTGAAGCGAAATCCTTCGCCAGATCCGCCAGATGCTGGATGCCGGAGTTCGGATGGAAACGCTTCGACTTCTTCAGCGCGCGGTTCATGGGGGCACGGAACCAGTCGATGATCCTGATCACGAGATTGCTGCGCCTCGCCACCTTTTTATCCACGCCGAGGTTCTCCGCGCGGAAGTTGTTATTATACAGCGAATAGTTAAAGAAATCGAAGAGGTCCAGGACTGTGGCCTCCGCACCTTCGCGTTCCAGCAGATCGACCAGATCGTTATTCGCAAGCGGCGAGAATTTGACAAGGATCTCGCCGACGATGCCGACTTTCGGTTTTTTCATATCTTCGTGGATCGGCAGCTCGTCGAATTCGCGGATGATCTGGCGGATATTGTTATAGAACCGGTGCAGATGCAGCCCGCTTTCCTCCAATTCTTTGCTGAGTTTTTCCTCCCATTTCCGATGAAGCTCGTTCGCAGACCCGGGGACCAGTTCGTACGGACGGACCCGGTACAGAACGCGCATGAACACGTCGCCGTAGAGGATCGCCATGAACGCCTTTACGATCAGTTTCGGAGTCACTTTAAAGCCGCTGTGCTTCTCGATGCCCTGGAAGGAGACGCCGAGCACCGGGATGTCCCCGAGGCCTGCTTTTTCCATGGCCCGGCGAATGAAACCGACGTAATTCGACGCACGGCATCCGCCTCCGGTCTGGAACATCGCCACAGCGCACCTGGACTTGTCATATCTGCCGGACGTCAGAGCACTGATGATCTGGCCGACGACGATGATCGAAGGGTAGCACGCGTCGTTGTTCACGTACTTCAGACCGGTGTCGACTGCCTCGCGGTTCGAGTTCTGGAGCACGACGAGATTGATCCCCACAGACCGCAGTGCCGGCATCAGCATGCGGAAATGAATCGGCGACATATCGGGGCAGAACAGCGTGTAGCCCGCGTCATTCATTTCCTTCGTATACTCGATGCGGTGAAGCGCGGCATCGCGGATCACACGGTCTTTGTTCTGCTTTTTCTTCGTGTTGATCGCGGAGATCAGCGAACGGATGCGGATACGTGCCGCGCCGAGGTTGTTTACCTCGTCGATCTTCAGCAGCGTGTAGATCTTATCCGCGGAGACCAGGATGTCGTTTACCTGATCGGTCGTGACCGCGTCCAGACCGCATCCGAACGAGTTTAGCTGGATCAGATCCAGATCGTCGCGCGTGCGGACGTAGCTCGCGGCAGCATACAGACGCGAGTGGTACATCCACTGGTCGAGAACGACGGTGGGGCGGTCGACATTGCCCAGATGTGAGATCGAGTCTTCGGTAAGCACCGCAAATCCGTAAGAGTTCAGCATCTCCGGAATGCCGTGGTTGATCTCGGGGTCAATGTGATAAGGCCGTCCGGCCAGCACGATGCCGTGCTTTCCGTTCTCCTCGAGGAAGCGCAGGACTTCTTCGCCTTTCGCCTTTATATCTTCGCGCATCTGATGCATCTCGGCCCAGGCTGCGTCGGAAGCCTCGCGGATCTCCTGCGCGGTCGGCGCGGGAACGTCGTCGGGAATACCCAGCTGCTCCTTCGTGTAGTCTTTCGTAAAGATCGTGACCAGGCGGTCCGAAGTGATCTTCGGACTGGTAAACGCGAGGAACGGATTCAGGAAGGAGATGTCGGGAGACGCGAGCGCCTCGACATTGTTCCGGATGTTCTCCGCGTAGGACGTAACGATCGGGCAGTTATAGTGGTTCGAGGCGTCCTGGATCTCCTTGTGCTCGTAAGGAATGCAGGGATAGAAGATGAATTTGCAGCCTTCCTTAAGCAGCCATTCGATATGGCCGTGCGCGAGCTTCGCGGGGTAGCACTCGGATTCGGACGGGATAGACTCGATGCCGAGTTCGTAGATCTTATGCGATGCAGGCGGCGAGAGCACGACGCGGTAGCCGAGCTTGCGGAAGAAGACCGCCCAGAACGGATAGTCCTCATACATATTCAGCACGCGCGGGATGCCCACGGTGCCGCGGAAAGCCTCCTCCTCGGAAAGCGGTTCGTAGTCGAAGATCCGCTTCATCTTATAATCGTAAAGGTTCGGAAGATTTTCCTTATTCTTCACGCCGCCGATGCCTTTTTCGCAGCGGTTTCCCGAGATATAGCGGCGGCCGTCCGAGAAGCGGTTGATCGTGAGCAGGCAGTGGTTATTGCAGCCCTGGCAGCGCGTAAGCGCAGTGTCAAAGGTCAGATTCTCGATCTCGTCGAAAGTGAGCATCGAGGTCTCCTGATCCTCGTAATTGTTCCGGGCGACCAGGGCGGCGCCGAACGCGCCCATGATGCCGGCGATATCCGGACGCGTCGCCTCGCAGCCGGAAATGCTCTCAAAGCTGCGCAGGATCGCGTCGTTATAGAACGTTCCGCCCTGTACGACCACATGACGGCCCAGATCTTCTGGAGAAGTGAGCTTAATGACTTTAAACAGGGCGTTCTTAATGACCGAATACGCGAGACCGGCGGAGATATCCTGAACGGTCGCGCCTTCCTTCTGAGCCTGCTTTACGTTCGAGTTCATGAACACGGTGCAGCGGGTGCCCAGATCGATCGGGTTTTTCGCGAACAGAGCTTCTTTCGCGAAATCCTTCACGTCGTAGTCGAGCGAGTTCGCGAAGTTCTCGATGAACGAACCGCAGCCGGAGGAACAGGCCTCGTTCAGCATGATGCTGTCGACGGTTCCGTTTTTGATCTTGATGCACTTCATGTCCTGGCCGCCGATGTCGAGGATGCAGTCAACCTCGGGATCGAAGAACGACGCGGCGGTGTAATGGGCAATGGTCTCGACCTCGCCCATATCCAGGTTCAGCGCGGACTTCATCAGCGCTTCACCGTAGCCGGTGGAGCATGAGAAGCGGATCTTCGCATCCTCGGGAAGCTGTTCGCGGATCTCTTTGATCGCGCGGATCGCGGTATACAGCGGGCTTCCGCTGTTATTTGCATAAAACGAGTAGAGCAGCGAACCCTCCGCGTCGATCAGGGCGACCTTCGTGGTCGTGGATCCCGCGTCGATGCCGAGGAAGCAGTCGCCGTGGCATTCGCCGATCTCAGCGCGCTTCACGTGTGCTTTCGAGTGTGAATCGAGGAATGCGTCATACTCCTCGCGGTCCTTAAACAGCGGGCGCAGGCGCTTGATCTCGAATTTCATCTGGATTCCGTGATCCAGCGTCTCGAACAGATCGTGAATCGGAACCTGATAGTGTTCCTTATCGGCATTCATCGCGGAACCTTTTGCCGCGAACAGGTGTCCGTCGTCAGGCGAAATGACAGCGTCGGGCCCGAGGTTCAGCGTGCGGATGAACGCGGCCTTCAGTTCGGTCAGGAAATGCAGGGGGCCGCCTAGGAACGCGACGTTTCCGCGGATCGGCTTACCGCAGGCCAGGCCGCTGATCGTCTGGTTCACGACCGCCTGGAAAATGGAGGCGGAGAGGTCTTCCTTCGTCGCGCCTTCATTGATCAGCGGCTGGATATCCGTCTTCGCGAACACGCCGCAGCGAGCGGCGATGGGATAGATGGCCTGGTAGTTTTTGGCATACTCATTCAGGCCGGAAGCGTCCGTCTGCAGAAGCGCGGCCATCTGATCGATGAACGAGCCGGTACCGCCGGCGCAGATACCGTTCATGCGCTGGTCGATGCCGCCGGTAAAGTAAATGATCTTCGCATCCTCGCCGCCGAGCTCGATCGCAACGTCGGTCTGAGGTGCGTAATCCTTCAATGCAGCGGAGACCGCCACGACTTCCTGGAAGAATGGAACGTCCAGATGTGTGGAGATCGTTAGACCGCCGGATCCCGTAATGACAGGGGAGAGGATCACGTCGTCACCGATCAGGCCCTCCGCGTCATGGATCAGCTCGGCGAGCGTCTCCTGAATGTGGGCAAAATGCCTCCGGTAGTCGGAAAAGACGACTTTTCCGTCCGGATCCAAAATCACGATCTTAACGGTCGTGGATCCGATATCGATACCCAGAGCGTAGATTTGGTCCTTCATAGACAGTTTATCTCCTTGTAAATATGCAGCGGCAGGAAAGATCAGGCATGTCTGCCGAAGCACATAATATGCCAATATATAGTCTTATATATTCTAGTAATTATTATTATATTTTTCAAGTACCCGCATACCCTCAGTCTCTATTTCATACTATTTTCATATTTTGTTGCGGTCGGATTCGTTTCATTGACAAAAACACTTCGGGCCCCATATAATATTAGGCAATTATCTTTTAAAGAAGGGGCTCTCATGGGCTGGATCGAAAGACTGGAAAAACGCTTCGGCAAATACAGCGTGAAAAACCTGATGGTATATCTGATCGCCATAAACGTGATCGGTTTTATTATCCTGAAAGTATCACCGGAATCCTTTTTCTACTATCTGTCGATGAACCCCGCTGCGGTCATGCAGGGCCAGATATGGCGGATCGTAAGCTTTATCCTGTTCCCTTCGAGCACTTCGCTGTTCGGCCTGATCATCTACGTCTACGTCTACTATATGCTGGGATCGACTCTGGAGAGGATCTGGGGCAGCTTTACGTTCGGACTCTACATGCTGACGGGCATCGTGATCCATATCCTGGGAGCCATGATCATTTACTGGACCACAGGCTTTAATGTGGAATGGACCTACAGCCTGCAGTTCCTTTATATGTCGATGTTCCTGACATTCGCTCTGACGTTCCCGGAAGCGCAGTTTCTGCTGTTTTTCTTTCTCCCGATAAAAGCGAAGTGGTTCGCGCTGATCGACGCCGCTTATTTCGTATTTCTGTTCGTGATGGGCACGAAGACGTCCAGGATTCAGATCATCATGGCGATGCTGAATTTCCTGATCTTTTTCCTGTCCATGCACGGAAAGGACCTGAAGGCACGGGCGCGTAAGAACAGCTGGCAGAACGCCGCCGGCGGTCCCCGAAAGACCGGTCCTGGTCCTGCCGGCGGCCCGAAGAACGGCGGCTGGCAGAACGCCACCGGAAAGCTCGCGGGCGGAGGAAAAGGATATAACAGCGCGGGGCAGACCGTTTACGGAGGAGGCCAGTCGAGGACCATGCCCGGAAAGAAAGTCGGATACGGCCCCGGAGGCGCGGTCATGCACCGCTGCTGCGTCTGCGGCATCACCGAACTCGACGATCCCGAGATGGAGTTCCGATATTGTTCGCAGTGCGAGGGACAGTATGAGTACTGTGCCGATCACCTGTTCACTCATAAACACGTCAAATCATGAAAAGGACCTTTCGGAAGTATGGATAAAAGACCCTTTGTGACACTGGAACAGCTTCAGGCGATCGACCGCGAATATCCCACGCCTTATCATCTCTATGATGAGGCCGGGCTGCGGAAAAACGTCGAAGCGCTGCTGGACGCGTTCTCCTGGAATCCCGGGTTTCGCGAGTATTTTGCTGTGAAGGCCGAGCCGAACCCCTTCATTCTGAAGATCTTCCAGGAGTATGACTGCGGCTGCGACTGCTCGTCGCTGACCGAACTGATGCTCGCGGACGCGCTGGGCTTCGACGGCGAGCACATCATGTTTTCGTCGAACGACACGACCGTCGAGGAGTATGCCTTTGCGCAGAAGGTCGGCGCGCAGATCAACTTCGACGATATCACGATGATCGATTTCTATGAGCAGGAGATCGGTCCGCTCCCCGAACTGGTCTGCTGCCGGTATAATCCCGGCGGATACTTTACGCTCGGAAACGACATCATGGATAACCCCGGAGATTCTAAGTACGGTTTCACTCCGGAACAGATGAAGGAAGGCTATCGGATCCTGCGCGATAAAGGTGTAAAGGAATTCGGCATCCACTCGTTCCTCGCCTCAAACACCGTGACGAACGAATATTATCCGATGCTGGCGAAGAGGCTATTCAAATTCGCGCGGGAGGTCAGTGCCGAACTCGGGATCCGCTTTAAGTTCATTAATCTGTCGGGCGGCATCGGAATTCCGTATTATCCGGAACAGGACGCGAACGATATTAAAGTCATCGGCGACGGCGTGCGGAAGATGTACGAGGAGATCCTGGTGCCTGCGGGCATGGGCGATGCCGCGATCTACACGGAGCTCGGCCGTTTCATGACCGGACCTTTCGGCTGCCTGGTCACGAAAGCGATCCATGAGAAGCACATCCATAAGGAATATATCGGCGTGGACGCCTGCGCGGCGAACCTGATGCGCCCGGCGATGTACGGCGCTTATCATCACATTACGGTCATGGGAAAGGAAGACGCGCCCTGCGACCACACCTATGACGTGACCGGATCGCTCTGCGAGAATAACGATAAGTTCGCGATCGACCGGAAACTCCCAAAGATCGACATGGGCGATTTTCTGGTCATCCACGATACCGGAGCGCACGGTTTTGCGATGGGTTATAACTATAATGGTAAGCTCCGCTCGTCCGAGCTGCTGCTGAAGACGGACGGAAGCGTACAGCTGATCCGTCGTGCCGAAACGCCGAAAGACTATTTTGCGACGTTCGACTATTGTGATATTCTAAAGGATATGGATTGGGACGCCTGAAGAGACGATCCCGTATGAAACGGTTTATTAATCAGGAAGGGGAGATTCCTTATGCAGCTAAACGGTTCTCAGATCATTGCCGAGATACTCGTGGAGCAGGGCGTGGATACCGTATTCGGTTATCCGGGCGGCTCGGTACTGAACATCTATGATGCCCTGTATGACTACCGGGATAAGATCCAGCATGTCCTGACCGCACATGAGCAGGGCGCTTCGCACGCGGCGGACGGCTATGCGCGTGCGACTGGAAAGACCGGCGTCGTGATCGCTACTTCCGGCCCCGGCTCGACGAACATCGTTACGGGTCTGGCCACCGCCTATATGGACAGTGTTCCCGTAGTCGCCATTACGGGCAATGTCAGCACGAATCAGATCGGAAAGGACAGCTTCCAGGAGGTGTTCACCGGCGGAATCACGATGTCCGTCACGAAGCATAACACGGTCGTGCGGAAGATCGAGGATCTGGCGCCGACCCTGCGCAGAGCTTTTGAGATCGCGCAGGAAGGAAGAAAGGGCCCCGTCCTGGTGGACGTTCCGAAGAACATTACCGCGGCCGTGACCGAGTTTACGCCCATGGAAGTGAAGGCGAAGGAGCCGGTGAAGGGGACTTATCCGAATCTCGAAGAGGTCGCGGATCTGATCAACCGTGCGCATCGTCCCATGATGTATTTCGGCGGCGGCGTGCGCCTTTCCGGCTGCGCCGAAGAAGTGCGTGAGCTCGTCGCAAAAGCGGATATTCCCGCTGCGCATACGATGATGGCGGCAGGCGTTCTTTCCTACGGTGAGCGGAATGACCTGGGAATGATCGGCATGCACGGTTCCTACGCGTCGAACCGCGCCGCATCCGAGGCAGACATCATCGTCGCGATCGGAACGCGGTTTTCCGACCGCGTGGCATTGAATCCGAAGGAGTTCGGTGCGCAGGGCCGCATTATCCACATCGACATCGATGCGAGCGAGATCGATAAAAACGTAAAGAGCTACTGCTCGGTCATCGGCGATGCGAAGGACGTCCTGCAGCAGCTTCTTCCGATGATTCATGCGGCAGACCACGCGCAGTGGCATGAGGAGATCGATAAGTGGAAGTCCATGGATTACTATCCGGAAGACTCCAGCACCGAGATCCTGCCGCATCAGGTCATCGGCATGATCTGCGACAAGGGCGGTGAGGATGCCTATATCGTCACCGACGTCGGCCAGCACCAGATGTGGGCGGCTCAGTATCTGCGCAGACTGCCTTCCGGGCATTTCCTGTCGAGCGGCGGCCTGGGCACCATGGGCTACGGATACGGCGCAGCGATCGGCTGCAAGATGGGTATCCGGAACGACAGCCCCGTGTTCCACATCACGAGCGACGGATCGTTCCACATGAATATGAACGAGGCGTGTACCGCTGTGAGCTATAACGTTCCGGTGATCACGGTCATCCTGAACAACCAGGTGCTCGGTATGGTCCGTCAGTGGCAGACCGTATTTTACAATAAGCACTATATGGCCACGCAGCCCGAACGGAAGACCGATTATGTGAAAGTTGCCGAGGGCTTCGGCGCGAAAGGATTTCACTGCGAGACCCTGGCGGAGTTCGAGGCGGCTCTTGACGAGGCGCTGAAGCAGACCGGTCCCGTCTGGATCGAGTGCAGGATCGACCGCGAGCAGAGAGTCCTTCCGATGATTCCCGCCGGCGGAACGGTCGAAGATATCATGCTGGATTAAGGAGGCACGGTATGCAGAGATATTATATAAGCGTTATCGTAGACGACCATGAGGGCGTTCTGGCGCGCATTGCCTCGCTCTTTACGCAGAGAGGCTTTAATATCGACTCGATCACGGCTTCCGAGACTGAGGCGCCGGAGCTTACGCGCATCACGCTGGCGACTACCGGTGAGCGCGAACGCATCGAGCAGATGATGAAGCAGATCCGTAAACTGGAGGAGACACGCGTGCTCTTCCTGCTGGATCCTGACGAGAGCGTCATGCGCGAGCTGCTCCTGATAAAGATCCGCTGCGATGAGTCGAACCGCAGCGCTCTGCGGGAGATCGTGGAGATCTATCGCGCGCAGATCATTGACCTGTCGAAAGACAGCATGATCGTGCAGGTCGTCGGAAAGCCGACGAAGATCGACGGTTTCCTGAACGTGATCGAGGATTACGAGATCATCGAAATGTGCCGTTCGGGCCTGACCGCTTTCGAGCGCGGACCGAAGTCGTTTGAGATCCCGTAACGGGCGGCCTGAAACGTGCGCGAAACGTAAAATGTTCCTGAAAAAGAACAAAAACATTTGAAATTGCGGAATATCGGAGTAATATATAAAAGTCTGCTGAAAGGCAGGCGCTTCGACGATATGTACTTAAAAAGGAGAGGAATAATGATCACGAAGTATTATGATGCGGATTGTAATCTGGGACTGCTGGACGGAAAGACCGTGGCCATCATGGGTTACGGCAGCCAGGGTCATGCGCATGCGCAGAACCTGAAGGAGAGCGGCGTGAACGTCATCGTCGGTCTTCGTTCCACCAGCTCGAGCGTCGCTCAGGCTGAAGCTGCCGGCCTGACCGTTATGGAAGTCGAGGAAGCTGCGAAGGCTGCCGACATCGTCATGATGCTCGTTCCCGATGAAGTCGCCGCTGATATCTATAATAACCAGGTCGCTCCTTACATGAAGGAAGGCGACGTCCTGATGTTTGCACACGGTTTCAACATCCACTTCAACTGCATCGTTCCTCAGAAGGATATCGACGTCATCATGGTCGCCCCGAAGGGTCCTGGTCATACCGTACGTTCGCAGTATGTCGAGGGCAAGGGTGTTCCCAGCCTGATCGCGGTCTATCAGGATTACAGCGGTAAGGCGAAGGACTACGCGCTGGCATATGCTTCCGGTATCGGCGCCGGCCGTGCGGGTATCCTGGAGACTACGTTCCGCGAGGAGACCGAGACCGATCTGTTCGGCGAGCAGGCTGTTCTCTGCGGCGGCGTGACCGCTCTGATGAAGGCCGGTTTCGAGACGCTCGTCGAGGCGGGCTATGCTCCCGAGATGGCATATTTTGAGTGCATCCATGAGATGAAGCTGATCGTCGACCTGATCAACAGCGGCGGATTTGCGATGATGCGCTATTCGATCTCGAACACCGCGGAGTACGGCGATTACCGCACCGGCGAGAGACTGATCACCGAGGAGACGAAGAAGGAGATGAAGCAGGTCCTGAAAGAGATCCAGGACGGTACTTTCGCTTCCGAGTTCATTCAGGAGTTCTCCACCGGCCGTAAGGTCCACTTCCTGGCGAAGCGCCGCGTCGAGGCCGAGCATCAGCTTGAGCAGGTCGGAAAAGAGCTGCGCAGCATGATGACCTGGCTGAAGAAGTGATCCTCCCGATCATTTGACATAATATCAGTCGTGTGATATGATCTGCCCCGTCGGAATCGTTCCGGCGGGGCGGTTTTTTCGGCCGGTTATCCTTTTGTTTTGACTGCCGTTTTGTTATAATCTGATAAGATCGTTAACGGAGGAATATGAAATGGTTTCAGATGATAAGAAGAAAGCGCTGGACGCAGCTCTGGCGAATATCGAGAAGCAGTTCGGAAAAGGCGCGGTCATGAAACTGGGCGAGAACCGGGCGAGCTTCGATCTGGAAGTTTATCCGACCGGGTCGCTGAGTCTGGACATCGCGCTGGGCATCGGCGGTATTCCGAAAGGCCGTATCATCGAGGTCTACGGTCCCGAGTCCAGCGGTAAGACGACCGTGGCGCTCCACATGTGCGCGGAAGTCCAGAAACGCGACGGAATTGCCGGCTTTATCGATGCGGAGCATGCACTGGATCCCGTTTACGCGAAGAACATCGGTGTGGACATCGATAACCTCTATATCTCACAGCCCGACAGCGGCGAGCAGGCGCTGGAGATCTGTGAGACTATGGTGCGCTCGGGCGCTATGGATATCGTGATCATCGACTCGGTCGCCGCGCTGGTCCCGAAAGCGGAGATCGACGGAGACATGGGTGATTCGCACGTGGGTCTTCAGGCGAGACTGATGTCGCAGGCTCTCCGGAAACTGACCGCGGTCATCTCGAAGTCGAACTGCATCGTGGTCTTTATTAATCAGCTGCGTGAGAAAGTCGGTGTGATGTTCGGTAATCCCGAAACTACGACCGGCGGCCGTGCGCTGAAGTTTTATTCTTCGATCCGGCTGGACGTCCGCCGCATCGAGACCCTGAAGGCCAGCGGCCAGATGATCGGAAACCGCACCCGCGTGAAAGTCGTAAAGAATAAAGTCGCGCCGCCCTTCCGCGACGCGGAGTTCGACATCATGTACGGAAAGGGCATTTCCCGGGAGGGAGATATTCTGGATCTGGCTGTCCAGAACGACATCGTGGATAAGAGCGGAGCCTGGTTCTCCTACGAAGGCGAGAAGATCGGCCAGGGGCGCGAGAACGCGAAGCTTTTCCTGGCGGAGCATCCGGAAGTCATGGATGAGATCGAGAATAAAGTCCGCAGGATCTACGGCTTTTATGACGCGGATACCGAGAGTGAGAATTGACCGTACCGGCTGATTCGTTACTTGAGGACATTTTTCGAACGTGTTTTTGTCCCTTGCGGAGGCCTTGAAAAAGTCCCCGTAAGGGACATTTCGTCTTGACATAATAATAAATTATTCCTAAAATGACAAATAGCCGTTAAGCAGATATTCTTATCGTTATACAGGCGTGATCATACCGCCTTAAAAGATATTTTTATCAGATATCGGATCTCGAAAGACCGGGACGCTGAAAGCGCACGTCCCCTTTCTTTCGATAGAGCGGCTTTAGGGCCGCTCCATTTTTTTGCTGAAGAGCGCTTTTATCATAAAGGAGGAACTGAATATGCATCCGATTCACCCTGCGGTGCTGATCATTGCGGTCATCGCCGCTGCAGTTATTGCCTGGTTTGCGGCGATCATTTACAGAAAGAAAAGTTACGAAATTAAAGTAGGAAAGGCCGAGGACCGGTCGAAGGAGATCATTGACGAGGCGATCAGAACCGCCGAAAGCAAAAAACGTGAAGCTCTTCTCGAAGCAAAAGAAGAGAACATGAGAGCGAAGAACGAGCTCGAGAAGGAGTCGAGAGACCGCAGACGCGAGCTCCAGCACATGGAAAAAAGGATCCTGAACAGGGAAGAGAGCCTCGATAAGAAGAGCGAGCAGCTCGAGAGACGCGAACAGTCCCTGGCAGACCGTGAAGATAACTTAAAGAAAAAGTATCAGGAGTACGAGGAACTGCATAAGCAGGAACTCGAGAGACTGGAGCAGATCTCTGGCTATACCACGGAACAGGCGAAAGAGTATCTGCTGCAGTCCGTGGAAGAAGACGTAAAGCATGACACCGCGGTCATGATCCGCGAGATGGAAGCTTACGCGAAAGACGAGGCCGGTAAGAAGGCGAAGGAGTATGTGATCTCCGCCATTCAGCGCTGTGCCGCCGATTACGTTGCGGAGTCCACGATCTCGGTCGTTCCGCTGCCGAACGATGACATGAAGGGCCGTATTATCGGCCGTGAGGGCAGGAATATCCGTGCGCTCGAGACATTGACCGGCGTCGATCTGATCGTCGACGATACTCCTGAGGCGGTGGTCCTCAGCGCGTTCGATCCGGTCCGCCGCGAGGTGGCGCGCATCGCCTTGGAAAAGCTGATCTCCGATGGCCGGATCCACCCCGCGCGCATCGAAGAGATGGTCGAGAAGGCGCAGAAGGAAGTCGAGCAGACGATCAAGGAAGAAGGCGAAGCCGCTGTTCTGGAAGTCGGCGTGCACGGCATTAACGGTGAGCTGGTGAAGCTTCTCGGACGCATGCGTTATCGTACCAGCTACGGACAGAACGTCCTGAAGCACTCGATCGAGGTCGCTCAGCTGTCCGGACTGCTGGCTTCGGAGTTCGGCGAGGACGTCCGACTTGCCAAGAGAGCCGGACTGCTGCACGATATCGGTAAGGCTATCGATCACTCCGTAGAGGGTACGCATATCCAGCTCGGCGTGGATCTGTGCCGGAAGTATAAGGAGAACGCGGTCGTGGTGAATGCCGTCGAGGCCCACCACGGAGACGTGGAACCGCAGACGCTTATCGCCTGCATCGTTCAGGCTGCGGACGCGATCTCGGCTGCCAGACCCGGCGCACGCCGCGAGACGCTCGAAACTTACACGCAGCGTCTGAAAGAACTTGAGAACATCTCAAACTCGTTCCGCGGTGTCGATCACTCCTACGCGATCCAGGCGGGACGTGAAGTCCGCATCATGGTCATTCCGGATCAGATCAATGACGACGATATGGTCATTCTGGCCAGGGACATTGCGAAGAAGATCGAGAACGACATGGAGTACCCCGGCCAGATCAAGGTCAATGTAATTCGTGAGTCCAGAGTTTCGGATTTCGCGAAGTAACTCAGTGAAATGTTTGTTTTCGGAGAAACAGTAAAATGGAACAGATTATCGAACAGTTTTCCGCGTATCTGACAGACGTGAAAAAGATGGCGAAGAACACGGTCATCTCTTATCAGAGAGATCTGAAGAAGATGAGTGCGTTTCTGGAAGAACGGGGTGTCACGGACGTTTCCGATATAAAAGAGGCTGATCTCCAGGAATACATCGATTCGCTGAAAGCGAACGGGATGTCGCCCGCGACGATCTCCAGAAACATCGCTTCCGCGAAGGCGCTTTTCATCTATCTCGTTAAGAAGAAGATCGTCTCTGAGAATCCCGCGTCTGCGCTGAGATCTCCGAAGATTAGTAAAAAGATGCCGAAGATTCTTTCGCAGGAAGAGATGGAGAGACTGCTTTCTTCGCCGCGCGAGGATAACCCGAAGGGCCTTCGCGATAAAGCGATGATGGAGCTTCTGTACAGCACCGGCATGCGTGTTTCCGAGTTAGTGAATCTCAGGCTGGATGACATCGATATGGAAGAGTCCCGTGTCTCCTGCACCGATCCCGGAAAAGAACGGAACCTGAAGTTTAACGAGCGCACGAAGACCGCTCTGAGCGAATATCTCGAACATTCGCGCGATACGATGATCCGCGACGGCGACGTTGACTTCCTGTTTACGAACTGCTCCGGCGAGAGCATGAGCCGTCAGGGATTTTGGAAACTGATCAAGTACTACGCGGTGCGGGCGGATATCGACGCGGACATCACGCCTCACACGCTGCGCCACACGTTCGCTGCGCATCTGGTCGAGCAGGGTGCCGATCTGAGGGACGTACAGCGGATCATGGGACATTCCGACATTGCGACCACGCAGATGTATGCGCATCTGAACGATAAGAAGTAAGGAATGTTAATCATTGTGCCGATACGGGGCCGGTCCGGTTTTCGGAACCGGCCCCTGTTTTATCGAATTAAACCGCAGGGACTGAAAGGCTGCAGGCGACGTATGAATTATCTGGTGACATTTCTGGAGGGGATGCTTTCCTTTATTTCTCCCTGTATGCTCCCGCTTCTGCCGCTTTATATCTCATATTTTGCCGGTGGGAAGGATGCTTCGGCGGAGGGAAGCGTATCCGAACAGTCGGAAAAACTCCTGAAAGCCCGCGTTTTCCTCAAGGTTTTGTGCTTTATCTGCGGTTTCACCGTCCTGTTTACTCTTATGGGCGTTTTTGCGGGCACGATCGGGATGTTTCTGGCTCGCTACAGCCGCATCGTCCATATCGTCTGCGGAGCAGTGATCATCTTTTTCGGTCTGGTTTATCTGGACGTGATAAAGATCAGTCTTTTCCGTCGCACCGGTACCTATAAGATGACCGGAAGCCTGATCTCGGCATTTGTCTTCGGACTGGTCTACGCAGTGAACCTGACGCCCTGCATCGGCGCGTTTCTGGGTGCGGCATTGATGATGGCCGCGTCGCAGGGGTCGGCCGCGGCCGGCGCGCTGCTTCTCGTAGTCTATTCACTGGGGCTCGGGATACCGTTCGCGATCTCGGCATGGATCCTGGACAGTTTGCGGGGAGCGTTTGACGTGATAAAGAAGCATTACGGCGTGATCAATAAGATCGCCGGAGGCTTTCTGATCGCGGTCGGTATTCTGATGATCTTCGGCGTTATGAACCGTGTGATGGGTCTGCTGGTCCGATGAAGGGACCTGCGTTTTGAAAGGAACAGGATATGAAACGGAGATATCTTCCTCTGATTACAGGCGCTGCTGTTTTGGCTGCCGTTTTAATCGTCGGCTTCTTTGTCTATCGGCGTCTTCCCGGTCCGCCGCCCGCCGCTGAAAGGTACGAAAAGCTTTCGGAAGACCTGGATGTGATCGATGAACCGCTGCAGGCGCCGGCCGCCGAAGAAGAGCTGCAGCGCGCAGTGGATTTTACCGTGTATGACGCTGAGGGAAACGAAGTGAGGCTTTCCGATCATTTCGGAACTCCGCTCGTGGTAAATTTCTGGACGAGCTGGTGTCCGCCCTGCGCAGGTGAATTGCCTGATTTTCAGGACATGTACGACCTTTACGGGGACCGGGCAGAGTTTCTGATGGTAAATCTGACGACGTCGGAGGATGCGGGACGGAAGGATACAGATGCGTTTATCGCACGGAACGGCTATACGTTTCCGCTGTACTATGACGATAACGGCAATGCCGCACAGGCCTACAGCATCTATTCGATCCCTCAGACAGTCTTTATTACGGCCGAGGGGAACATCAGTGCTTCCTATTTGGGAGCGATAGACAGAGCGACGCTTGAGAGAGAACTGGGAGCGATCATGACACAGCAGCCGTCACTGTCATGACCGAATGATCATGCTCATACGATCATGATTCCTGCGGATCGTTCCGGTTTGCGGGAAAGCGCTTCGTCACGATACTTCAGAAGACGTACGGCGCGCCAGAGATCGGAAGCGAAGAGGTTTCCTTCCAGAAGCGCGAGATCGCTCACGGACAGCTGCGTTTCCGCATCGGACAGTTTCAGGAGGACAGGACCGGGGAAAACCGCGGAAAGCTGACCGATCAGATGTTTCGCATCTTTCCGGTATCCCAGAACACGCAGATAAGAAGCGTAACCGCATTCGGATGCATGCCTGACCTGATCAGAAGTGATTCCCAGAAGGATATGCGTCAATGCACGGTCCACTCTGGTGCGAGTATAGGCTTTCGTTTTAACAGCGGCAGCGAGCTCTTCAAAGTCGGTATGCGTGACCGAGAGCTTCCGGATACGTGACGCCAGATCTGCATCCACATCCTCGAAAATCGTAAGATCCCCGGCCGTCAGGAGCTTCTCGGCGAGAACGGAGGAAAAGTCGCTGCTCCTGAGTCCCCGCCCGCCTTCCGCAAAACGCCGTGCGCGAACGTCGGAGGCACAGACGCCGGGCAGACGCTGAACAGTAAACGCTTCGATCCCGGGAAATGCTTTCAGCGCGCGAAGGTATTCCACCGCGAGCCGGTCGTTCGGACGTGCGTAGGAAGACGCCAGACCGCTGCCTCCCGGAACGGTCTCCAGCAGCGCCTGTTCGATCGCAGAGGGATAGGAGAGGCCGGACCGCAACGCTGACCTGACAGCATCGCTGAACTCCGCGGTCTCTTCCGAAAGCACATCCGCCAGGACGGAAAGCGCTTCGATACTGCCGCACTCGGATCCGAAACACAGGCAGTCGATTCCCGCTTTCGCGAGCAGTGTCACTCCGGCCGATGCGAACGTTCCGGCCGAAGCGGTCGCAAACTGTACCGGCAGCTCCAGAACACAGCCGCAGCCGGCTTCCAGAGCCGCCCGCGTTCTCGTATATTTATCCTCGATCGCCGGACCGCCGCGCTGAACGAAATCCGGGCTCATGATGCACACGATATCCTCCGCGCCGGTCAGCTTCCCGGCTTCCCGGATCAGATGATCGTGACCTTCATGGAACGGATTAAACTCCGCGATGATTCCGCAAATACTGTGTTTCATGGCTGCTCCGAATCGTGTACAATGCTTTCTGTCACATCATACCAGAGGAAACCCGCATTTGCAAAAACAGCATTGTAAAAAGCATTCCGAAAACACGGGAAAAGTATTGACAAATCACCGGCGGTGTAAGTATAATTTTGCAGTGCGTGTTCAGCGCGTAATATATGATTGATAGGAGGTGGATGTCATGTCGATCTGTCCTAAGAATAAATCTTCGAAGGCGAGAAGGGACAGCCGCAGAGCGAACTGGAAAATGGGCGAAGTGAACCTGATCAAGTGCAGCAAGTGCGGTGCTCTTATGATGCCTCATCGGGTATGCAAGGCCTGCGGCTCTTATAATAAGCGCGAGATCATTGCCCAGGAGGACTGATCTTTCCGCTTGTTCGGCCGTTCAGAAGTTTTAATGATTGTTGCGGATGGTTTTCGCGTTTTTGCGTGCGGCCATCCGCAACTTGTTGTATAATCTTATGGAAGTTTACGAGGAGAACCCCTATATATGCCCGATAATGCGAAGACCATCAACATCGCTCTCGACGCCATGGGCGGAGATTACGCTCCTGCAGAGCCGGTGAAGGCCGCTGTACAGGCAGCGTCGGAGCTTTCCGACGCCAGAATCATTCTGGTCGGCCCGGAAGAACTGCTTAAAAAGGAGCTGTCCGCGTATTCCTTTCCCGCGGACCGCATCCTGATCAGGAACGCGACCGAAGTCATATCTCCGGAGGAAAGCCCGGTATCGGCATTGCGCGCGAAAAAAGATTCGACGATCGTCGTCGGATGCAGGATGGTCCGCACCGGCGAAGCCGACGTGTTCGTCTCTGCGGGCAGCACCGGCGCGCTCGTCGCAGGCGGCTCGCTGGTGGTGGGACGTCTGAAAGGCGTCGAGCGCACGCCGATCGCTTTCGAACTTCCGACCGCAGGCGGAACCGGTCTGGTCCTGGACTGCGGCGCGAACGTCGACCCGAAGCCTACGATGCTGGTACAGTTTGCACGCATGGGTTCTCTTTACATGAAACACATGCGCGGAAAGGAAAACCCCACTGTGGGCCTGGTAAATATCGGCACGGAGGACGAAAAAGGAAACGCACTCACGAAGGCGGCTCATGAGCTTCTGAAGGAGTGCACCGACCTGAATTATATCGGTTACGTAGAGTCGCGCGATATTCCGCTCGACGGAGCCGATGTGACCGTCTGCGACGCCTTTACGGGAAATATTATCTTAAAACTCTACGAGGGCATGGGAAAACTGATGCTGAACGCGCTGAAGGACGTGCTGATGAGCAGTACGAAGACGAAGATCGGCGCGCTTCTGATAAAGGACAGCCTTCAGAAGACGATGAAGCGCTTCGATTACAAGGTCTACGGCGGAGCCCCGCTTCTGGGCGCCAAGGGCCTGGTCCTGAAAACTCACGGTAATTCGGACGCCGGCAGTTTCTATAACACGATCATTCAGGGACATGATTTTTCGGTACGCGGGGTAAATGATCAGATCGCGCAGGCGTTCCTCACGCTGCAGGAGTAAGATCTTATGAACACGGAACTTGAGATGATACGAAACATTACCGCGGAAGTCCTGCAGGCCGACCCGGCGCTTATCACTCCCGACGCTTCGTTCCGGCACGATCTGTTTCTGTATTCCACGGACATCCAGGCTCTGATTCTGTATGCGGAAACCGAGTTTGACGTGCGGATCCCGGATGATCGCGTTACGGATATCGATTCGGTCCGTGATCTCTGGGAAGAGATCAGACAGGCCTGACACCCCCTTCACGAGAGATGAATCTGAAAGACTTTGAAGAAAAGATCGCATACCGCTTTCAGGACAGATCCCTGCTGACCATGGCATTGACCCACCGCTCCTACGCCTTCGAGCACACCGAACAGGGTACGGTTCGTGCGACGAACGAAAGGCTTGAGTTTCTGGGGGACGCCGTACTGGAGCTGATCAGCAGCGATCTGTTGTTTCGTCTGTATCCGGACCGTGACGAAGGGCAGCTTTCGAAGCTCCGGGCCGCACTGGTCTGCGAAGCCGCGCTTTCGGAGCGCGCCGCGGATATCGGTCTGGGAGATATGATCCTTCTCGGAAAAGGAGAGGAACACTCCGGAGGCAGGAAACGTCCGTCGATCGTTTCGGACGCGATGGAAGCGCTGATCGGTGCGATCTATTCGGACGGAGGTTTTGAGCCTGCGAAAGAGTTTGTTATGCGGTTCGTTCTGGCGCATCCGGAAGAAGCGGAAACGAACGGCGCCGTATTCGACGGTAAATCGCGGCTTCAGGAGTGGGCCCAGGCACGCGGCATGAAGCTGGCTTATGAAGTCGTTTCCGAGACCGGACCCGATCATGACAAACGTTTTTCCGTGGAAGTTCTGATAGACGGGAAACCGTTCGCGAAAGGCACCGGCAGATCGAAAAAGATCGCGGAGCAGGCAGCGGCAGCGAAAGCGCTTCGTACGCTGGAACAGGAAGAGACCAGGTGACGGCATGTTTTTGAAAAGTATCGAGCTGCAGGGATTTAAATCCTTTGCGAAAAAGACGAAACTGGAGTTTGACTCCGGCCTTACCGGCATCGTCGGCCCGAACGGCAGCGGAAAAAGCAATATCGCGGACGCGGTGCGCTGGGTCCTGGGCGAGATGAGCGCGAAACAGCTGCGCGGCTCGAGCATGCAGGACGTGATCTTTGCGGGAACCGAGAATAAAAAACCCGTCAGCCACGCATATGTCTGTCTGACTTTTGATAATTCCGACGGCGCGCTGAAGGACAGTCCGCCCGAAGTAAGCGTGGCGCGCAGAGTATACCGTTCCGGCGAAAGCGAGTACCTGATGAACGATACCCCCTGCCGCATGCGCGATATCGTCGAACTGTTTTACGACACCGGCATCGGCAGGGAAGGCTATTCGATCATCGGCCAGGGTCAGGTCGAAAAGATCCTGAACGGTAAACCCGACGACCGCCGCGAGATGTTCGACGAGGCTGCCGGCATCATGCGTTTCCGCAAGCGCCGCGAGGCCACCCGCAAAAAGCTCGAGAGCGAGCAGGGTTCGCTCACGCGGGTCAATGACATTATCAGTGAGCTGGAACGTCAGGTGCTTCCTCTGGAGCGTCAGGCCGGAAAAGCCAGACAGTACCTGAAACTGAAGGAAGAACTGAAAGATTACGATATCCGAAACTTCCGCATCGAGAGCGCACGCTATGAGCGCGAACTCGATGAGACGACTGCGAACCTCGACAATCTGAACCGTGAGCTGGACAGTGCGCAGGAAACTTCCGCCGTCCTGAAACAGTCCTACGAGGAGGCCGGCGAGCGTCTGGCAGAACTCGACCTGGAACTGAACATGGTCCGCTCCGAGCGCGAAGAGACCGGCACGCGCCGGGAGACGCTCGAGGGAAACCTGCGTGTTTTGAAAGAACAGATCCATTCCGGTGAGACTTCCGCGTCCCAGATCGGTGCGCGGAAAGAGGCGATCGCGGAGCGCCGCGAAGCGGCGAAAGCGGAGCAGGAGAAATTTCAGGAAGAAAAGGGCGTCCTGAACCGCCGTCTGGACACGATCGACGATAAGATGACCGCCGCGAGGGAACGGAGCGAAGCGGCTGAAAAGGTCCTGGAAGAGATGCGTCAGGAGACGGCCCGTATGCAGAGCCGGATCATCGAGATCATGGGCGAAAAGGCCGACGTCGGCGCGCGAAGACAGCATTTCGATACACTGCGTGAACAGACCCTCGAGCGGCAGAACCGTCTCGGAGCGGACGTGTCCGCAGCAGACACCCAGCTCGATGCTGAAAAGAAGGAACTGGCGGACTGGCAGGCGAAACTCGACGGGGTGAACTCGTCTCTGGAAAAGATCGCTGCGGACGCGCAGAAAAACGCGGACGACGTCGAGGACGCCGCGACCCGCGTCACCGGTCTGAACGATGCGTATGTGAAGATCGCGAATAACGCGAACACCTTCCGCATCCGTCTGGAAAACCTGCAAAATCTCGCGGAGCGCTACGAGGGCTTCGGCGTGAGCGTGCGTAAGCTCATGGAAGCGAAAAGCGAGTTCCCCGGGATGATCGGGACGGTCGCAGACCTGATCGGTACCGATGCGAAGTATGAGCTCGCGCTGGAGACCGCTCTCGGCGGATCCCTGCAGAACATCGTGACCGACACGGAGAAGACCGCGAAGGCCTGCATTGAGTATCTGAAGCGCGGCCGTTTCGGACGTTCCACGTTCCTGCCGCTGGACAGCATCAGCGCGAGACGGCTCTCAAAACGCGAAGCTCTCGACGAGAAAGGAGCCGTCGGACGTGCCAGCGATCTGGTCCATGTCGACGCGAAATACCGGGAGCTCGCGGAACATCTGCTGGGGAATGTACTCGTGGTCACGGACATTGACCACGCGCTGGCGATCGCACGCAAATATCATCACGATCTCCGCATCGTGACACTGGAAGGCGAGCTTTTGAACCGCGGCGGCTCGATCACCGGAGGCGCATATAAAAACAGTTCAAACCTGCTCGGCCGGAACCGTGAGATCGAAGAGCTGAAAGAAGCTTCGCAGAAAGCCGAAAAGGAACGCGCCGACATCGAAAAAGCCCTGCAGGAAGCCCGAGAGCATCAGCAGAGCGTAAAACGCGAGCGGGCGCGCCTGGGACAGGAACGCGAACAGCTCGATAAAGAGAGGATCTCCCTCTCGCGCGGCCTGGAAGCTGCTACCGAGAAGTTTGAGACGATCTCTGCCCGCCGGAATACCCTTCAGTCCGAGATGCTCGTTCTCGAAGGAAAACTCGAGGAGATCGAGTCACAGGGCGGCCTGATCGACGCTTCCGTAAAGCAGAGCGAAGAAGACCGCGAAAAACTCGAAAAAGAGATCGTCGCACTGAATAAAAAGATCGAAAAGCAGGAAGCGAAGTGTGCGGAGCTGCGCGGCGCGTCCGAGGCATTGACCGTCGAGTTCAATACCTTATCGCAGCGTGACAGTTTCGTCCTCGAAAACCTGATTCGTATCGGAGAGGACCTGGAACAGCTGAACCGTGAAGACCGTGAACTGGCCGTGCAGGAAGAAGCGCTTTCCCGTTCCGCCGATGAGAGGAAGGACCTGGTGACCCGCACCGAGACGGAGATCGCCGAAGCGTCCGCGGGACTGGAGGTGCTCGACAGCCGCATCGCGGATCTGTCCGAGGAGCGCGCGGCAAAAAGCGCGGACCAGAAGCGTTTCCTGGACGAAAGAGAATCGGTTTCCGGGAATATATCCCGCATGAGTCAGGAAAAGTTCCGGCTCGAAGTGCAGAAAGATAAAGTCGAGGAAAAAGCAGAGCGCGCGCTCACCTACCTTTGGGACGAGTACGAACTCACGCCTTCGCAGGTCGCCGAGATTCCCGAGGATGACGAGATATCGGCTTCCGAACTGAGAAAGAAGATCCATGAGCTGAAAAGCCAGATCAAAGACCTCGGACCCGTCAATGTCAATGCGATCGAAGACTACGTCGAAGTTTCCGAACGCTATCACTTCATGAAGGGTCAGCAGGAAGATCTTCTTCGCGCCGAGGAAGCGCTCCGCGGCGTGATCGCCGACCTGGACGAGGGCATGCGGAAGCAGTTTGCCGAGAAGTTCGAGCAGATCCGCGTCGAGTTCAACCGCGTGTTCCAGGAACTCTTCGGCGGCGGCATGGCCACGATGGAGCTGACGGACTCGGACGACGTGCTTGACGCCGGCATCCAGATCATCGTGCAGCCTCCCGGCAAAAAGCTCACGAACCTTATGCAGATGTCCGGCGGTGAGAAGGCATTGACCGCGATATCGATCCTGTTCGCGATTCAGAACCTGAAGCCTTCGCCGTTCTGCCTGCTTGATGAGATCGAGGCCAGCCTGGACGACTCGAACGTCGACCGCTTTGCCGAGTATCTGGATAAACTGTCGCTGCGTTCGCAGTTCATCACGATCACGCACCGCCGCGGCACCATGACCGCTGCGCACAGGCTCTACGGCATCACGATGCAGGAGAAGGGCATTTCGACACTGGTCTCGGTGGATCTGACTTAAACGGACGGAGAGTAACATGGCAGAAGAAAAAAAGAGCTTCTTTAAACGCCTTTCGGAAGGCCTCACAAAGACGAGAAACCATATCGCCGCCGGCTTCGACGAGATCTTTCTCGGAACCAGCGGGATCGACGATGATTTTTATGATGACATCGAGGAGCTTTTGATCACGTCCGATTTCGGCGTACAGACCACGGAAAAAGTCATCGAAGAGCTGCGGCAGCGTGTTTATGACGGCCACATCACGAAGACCGGGGACTGCCGACAGCTGCTGATCCGCATTCTGAAGGAGCAGCTGACGCAGGAGGGCGATCTCTATGCGTTCGAGCAGGTGCCTTCGGTGATTCTTCTGGTCGGCGTGAAC
Organism: Lachnospiraceae bacterium; assembly: GCA_017513125.1. Classification (GTDB taxonomy): domain Bacteria; phylum Bacillota; class Clostridia; order Lachnospirales; family Lachnospiraceae; genus RGIG5636. Next base: position 116,688 of record JAFWDI010000007.1, read on the forward strand.
GGCGCGGGAAAGACCACTACCGCCGGAAAGCTCGCGGCGAATTACCGCAATGCCGGAAAACGCGTCCTCCTGGCCGCCGCCGACACTTATCGTGCGGCCGCCACAGATCAGCTGAAGAAATGGTCCGAGCGTTCGGAAGTTCCGATGATCATGGGCGCGGAAGGGTCGGATCCCGCTTCCGTCGTTTTTGACGCTGCGCACGCTGCGAAGGCACGTAAGACCGATCTGCTGATCTGTGACACCGCCGGCCGTCTGCATAATAAAAAGAACCTGATGAACGAGCTGAATAAGATCTTCCGCGTGCTCGAGAAAGAATATCCTGAGGCGCATCTGGAGACCCTCGTCGTGCTGGACGGGACCACCGGGCAGAACGCCCTCGTCCAGGCGAAGGAATTCGGAGAGAGTACGAAGCTCGACGGCGCGATCATCACGAAGCTCGACGGGACCGCGAAGGGCGGCATGGCCATGGCGGTGCAGGACGAGCTGAACATCCCGGTTAAATTTATCGGCGTGGGAGAGCACCTCGAGGATCTGCAGAAGTTCGATCCTGAGGCGTTCGTCGACGCGCTTTTTGCTTAACGTATGGTTTAGGGCGGAGGATGCCGGGGCTGCCGCTCCGGTCAATGCCGTTCACGCCCGGTATTCATGATCATTCCGGTTATATTCTGCGTCTGCTGTATCAGCGCCCGAAGCGGAAAACGTCCGCCCGGCGCCGCGGCAGGCGTTTTTTCACGCAGAGCTCCGAAGAGTTTCCCCGACAGTTTCCCCGGACCGCTGACCTTCCCGGCGCCTTCGCCGGTTCCGCCTCCTCCGATTCCCGCGTTTTTATAATATTTCAGGTCCCGGTTCAGTTCGGCTGCGATCGCCTCGTACTCCGTGTTCAGACCGGGACAGCGCAGCGCATCGATCTGCTCGTAATAGGGATACGGCTGAGGGGTCAGCAGGATCTCTTCCATGGACTTTTCTGAGAGGATCTCTTCGAAAAGGATATACCGGATCGCCTCCAGGTTCGCCGGATGCATGACCTTTTTGAGCCGCCAGAGGCCGTCCAGTCCCTGCGGCTGCAGCAACATAATCCTGTAGAACGGACGCTTCATCATTTCGTCGAACGTAAGCCCGAGATCCTCAGAGAAAAAGCGGTAAATATCCCGAACCTTTTTCCGCACCAGGACCATGGACATCGCGAGCCGGTCGGCGGGGCCGTCGCCGGTTCGAATGCGGCGCTTGTTGTTTTCCCAGGCAAAGAGCAGTGAATTAAAATTCGTGAGCATGGACATTTTTGCCTGGATCTGTATCCCGGCGTCCACGGTCGTAGACTGTGCGATCTCGGACATATAGGTGACCTCGTCGACCGAAGCGGCATGTGCGTACTTCGCGAAGGTCTCGTTCATCCCGGAAGAGGTAAGCTCGAAATTCGGGTCGATCGCTTCGGAAAACTCCTCGACAAGGTCCGTATAGTTCGCTGTAACGAGCTTTACGAGCAGATGCTCGCGCTCGATGATCATCTGTGCCTCGATCAGGTCATCCGTGCGCTTCTCGACGTCGAAGAGCGCCTGATACGCCCTGGCGGTCCCGGGGCGGTCATAGTTTCGGATCGACTCGTAGACCGCGCGGTAAGTGTCGATGTATTCGTGTACGGTCGGAAGGCGCTGTTCCTTTGCGGCATTGAACAAACGCGGTGAACCGTCGGCCGTTTCGCGTCCCTCATCGAAATCCACATACGCGTTTGCGCCGGCCTGGCATTCGACGTAGAGACTGTTGTATTTCTGCTGAAGCCCGGTACGCGCGAGAACTCCGGCGATATCCATCGTGCCGGCGTGCTCCTCTGCGGTCTGCCGGAACTCGCGCTCGAACTCCTGTATGCGCGCCGGAAGCGTCCCCTGCGGTCTCATGTCATAGAGAAGCTTCATATAAGAGTCAAAGGTGGCTTTCCAGATCATATCCATCAGATTTCAGCCTCCTTCATCGCGATAAAGTCATAGCCTCCGGGCGATTTCGAAGGAACCGCGATGCAGTTCGCGCGCTTCCACGTTTCGCTGCGGCCCGCCTCGCGCACCTGACTCATGTTTTCCCTCACCCAGGCCGCGACACGTCTCTGCTCGTCGGCTGTGGCAGTTACGTCGTCATCGGAGACTTCCGCGCCGTCTGCGATCCGACGGACATATGCAAGGAAGCGGTCATATCCGGCGTCGTTCAGCATCGTGACCCTTTTCATGGCGGGCAATGCCGCGATCCGGAAGAAATCCATCCCCTTCGCCCGAAATGCCTGCAGTCCTTCGCGGATCCGCTTTTCAGCCGCGTCCCGGTGGGCCTTCTGCGGGTTTCCGATCAGGTCGATATATCCGTTGTAAACACGTCCGAACAGCTCCTTCACTGCGGCGTACGCCCGGACCTTCCGTTCGACGCGCTGAAAGTCATCGAGCCACTCCTGCGTGTAGGCATAGACCGCACCCTGCGTATCGAGTTTTTTCAGCCGTTCGTCATGAATCTTCGCGGCATCCTCATAGCCCACTTCACGCATGGCCTTCGCGCGAAGTGATGTGTCATCCATCATTTTCGCCTTCGTAAGTCCGTCGTAAAACGGCGTACCCCTGATCATTTCGGTCGCTTCCGCGACGGAAGAGCACCCGCGTTCACGATAGAAGGCGTTTAGACGCACATAGTAGTCATGCTGGCGGGGCGAGATCTCCGGGTCGAAAAGCGACGCGCGAAGTTCGTTCAGTTCATATAGCCTTTCCATATCTGACTTTCCGTTCATGCCTGCCTCCTTAATAATCAGTTCGGGCAAGAAAGCCGAAAAAAAGGTCCGGGGCAAAGCCCGGACCCAGGTGATCAGTTATTTTCTTTAAAGTCAATATCAAGAACGCCCTGCTCAAATTCTTCCTTTATCTCGGCGTTATAGCGGTTCACCAGCCGCTGGATGCGTTCCGTAGGCTCGAGGATGTTCGAGGTCGGCTGATCGTGGTTCATGGTGTTTATGATCGCCGCGGTGAACTTCGTCATATCGGCTTCGATATACCACTCATGATCGAAGATCGACGGATCGCGGTAATTCAGGTTGGTCGTGACGATATAATCGAAATATCCGTTTTTATAGAACTCGTCGAACTTCGCGAAGCCCTCCGTAAACAGTCCGAAAGTGCAGCAGATGATGACCTTTCCTGCGCCGCGTTCCTTCAGCGCCCGCGCGGTGTCGAGGATGCTCTCGCCGGAAGCGATCATGTCGTCGACCACGATCATGGTCTTATCCGTCACGTCCTGACCGAGGAATTCATGCGCGACGACCGGGTTCTTTCCGTTCACGACCGTCGTGTAATCGCGGCGCTTATAGAACATGCCGATGTTTACGCCGAGGTTCGACGCGAAATAGGTCGCACGCGCCATAGCACCTTCATCCGGGCTGATGACCAGAAGATGGTCTTTATCGATCACCAGACTCCTGTCACGGTTAAAGATCGCCTTCATGAACTGATAGGGCGGAGTGTAGTTGTCGAACGTGTGCAGCGGAATCGCATTCACCATACGCGGATCGTGCGCGTCGAACGTAATGATGCTCGCGACGCCCATGTCGGTCAGTTCCTGCAGCATCAGCGCACAGTCGAGGGACTCGCGCTTCGTTCTGCGGTGCTGGCGGCCTTCATAAAGGAAGGGCATCACGACGTTGATCCGGCGTGCGGCGCCCGACGCGGCCGCGATGATGCGCTTCAGATCACGGTAATGATCGTCGGGAGATGTGTGGTTCTCATGTCCGCAGATCGTGTAGGTCATGCTGTAGTTGATCACGTCGACCATGATATAAAGGTCGGATCCGCGGACCGATTCGAGGATGATGCCTTTTCCTTCACCGCTTCCGAAACGCGGGCAGGAGTTTTGGACCAGATAGCTGTGAGAGTTCAGCCGTTTCTGGTCGGGGTCGTTCGCCTCGTCGTACTCGGAGTCTGTGCCGAAGCTTCGGAACTCGGTCAGATAGGCGTTTACGTGCTCCGCGAACGGGGCAATACTTTCCAGCGCGCAGATCTTTAAAGGAGCGAAGGGGTAGATCCCCTCAAAAGCGAATTCGCTTTTTTCACTTGCGGACATGTCGGACCTCACTGTGATGATTTTTCAAAAAGCGCCATTGTTTTTATAACAGAAATCGCATTGCTTGTAAATGCCGGCAATGACTGATAAAATGAATATCCGCAAAGATAAAGCGGGCGTTTTGCTGCAGCCCGCGGAAAGGACCGTATCGACCTATGTCTGCCAGACCCATCGTCGCGATCGTCGGCCGCCCGAACGTGGGAAAGTCCACGCTTTTTAACGCGCTGGCCGGAGAACGCATATCCATCGTAAAAGATACGCCGGGCGTGACCAGGGACCGCATCTACGCGGACTGCACCTGGCTCGACCGCGCGTTTACGATGATCGACACCGGCGGCATCGAGCCGGACACCGAAGATATCATCTATTCCCAGATGCGCGAGCAGGCTCAGATCGCCGTGGACACCGCCGATGTGATCATTTTCATGTGCGACGTAAAGGACGGACTGAATGCCGACGATGAAAAAGTCGCCGACATGCTCCGCCGTTCTTCGAAGCCGGTCGTTCTGTGCGTAAATAAAGTCGATAACATTGACAAGTTCCGGAACGATATCTATGAGTTCTATAACCTCGGCATGGGCGACCCGTTCCCGATCTCCGCACAGGGGAAACAGGGACTCGGAGATCTGCTGGACGAGGTGATCAAATACTTCCCCGAGCGCGGCGCCGAAGAGGAAGAAGACGACCGTCCGAAGATCGCTGTCGTCGGAAAGCCGAACGTCGGTAAGAGTTCGATCATTAACCGCCTGCTGGGGGAGAACCGCCTGATCGTTTCGAATATTGCCGGTACGACGCGCGATGCGATCGACACCGTGATCCGCTACGATAAGCGCGAGTACGTCTTTATCGATACTGCCGGACTGCGCCGGAAGAGTAAGATAAAGGAAGAGCTCGAGCGTTTCTCGATCATCCGTGCTGTGACCGCCGTGGAGCGCTGCGACGTGGCTCTGATCGTGATCGACGCGACCGAGGGCGTGACCGAGCAGGACGCGAAGATCGCGGGTATTGCCCACGAGCGCGGGAAAGGCATCCTGATCGTCGTAAATAAGTGGGACGCGGTGGATAAGACCGAAAAGAGTACCCGTGAGTACGAAAAGCAGATCCGGGCGACCCTGTCATTCATGCCTTACGCGGACATCGTTTTCGTATCGGCCGAGACCGGACAGCGTCTCCCGAAGATCTACGAGCGCGTGGACGCCATTATCCAGAACCGCACACTGCGCGTGCCGACAGGCGTCCTGAATGAGATCCTGACCGAGGCGATGGCGATGAAGGCGCCGCCCACGGATAAGGGAAAGCGTCTGCGCATCTTCTACATGACGCAGGTCTCCGTGGGGCCGCCGACGTTCGTACTGTTCGTGAACTATAAAAAGCTGATGCATTTCTCGTATCTGCGCTACATCGAGAACCGTCTGCGCGACGCGTTCGGTTTTGCGGGCACGTCGCTGAAGTTCGTCGTCAGAGAGAGATCGGAGAAAGAGTGATGTTCAGCGGTATGATTCTGGTTTTTGTCATCTGTCTTTTGATCGGCTACGGCTGCGGACTGTTCCAGACCGGCGTGATCATCGGAAAGCTGGCAGGCACCGACCTGAAGCATGAAGGAAGCGGAAACACCGGAACGACGAACGCGATGCGCGTGCTCGGCGTAAAGAGCGGCGTGATCGTGTTCCTCGGGGACTTTCTGAAGTGTTTCATTCCGTGCATGATCATCCATTACGGGCTGCGCGGGATCTTCGGACCGTTCACGGTGCCCATGACGATCTGCTGCGGACTCGGGGTGATCCTGGGACATATGTTCCCGTTCTTCCTGAAGTTTAAGGGCGGAAAGGGCGTCGCCTGCGCCTGCGCGTTCGGGCTGGCGCTCGACTGGAAGATGACTGTGATCTGCCTGGTGATCTTCGCGCTGATCGCGGTGGGAACGAAGTATGTGTCGCTCGGCTCGGTCATCGCATTGAGTTCGATGGTCGTGATCGAGGCGATCTTTATGGCGGTCGGTATCAGCGTTTTCCCGTCGGGTATGCGCGCGCTGTGTTTCGTGCTGATGGCGGTGATCGCGGGACTGATCGTGTTCGCGCACCGCACGAATATCGCTAGGCTCGCAAGAGGCGAGGAAAATAAGTTCCACGCGCATCATTAGCGCATCATGTCGGATGAACGGGCAATGTCTCGGCATTGCCCGTTTTTATGGGAGAAACAGAAATGAGAGTCATTGCAGGAAAAGCCCGCAGGCTGCGTCTGGCTACACTGGACGGACCCGACGTGCGTCCCACGACGGATAAGATAAAAGAGACGCTGTTCAATATGCTTAACATACATATTCCCGGGGCGCGCTTCCTCGATATTTTCGCAGGAAGCGGCGGGATCGGGATCGAGGCGCTCAGCCGCGGGGCGAAGGAATGTGTATTTATCGAGCGCGACCGCAGATGCCACGCGATCATCCTGGGTAATCTGCAGCATTGCCATATGGAGGAGGACGCGGAGCTGCTGAAGACCGACTTCATGGCGGGACTGCGCGAACTGGACCGGCGCGGAGAGCCTTTCGACATCATTTTCATGGATCCGCCGTACCAGCACGACCTGGAGCAGAAGGCACTGGAGTTCCTGGACGGCAGCAGCCTGATCGGTCCCGACACGATCGTAGTGGCTGAGGCTTCTATCAGCACCGTGATCGATGACAGCGCGTTTTCCAGGCTGCAGGTGGAACGGGAGAAGATCTATAAGTCGAATAAGCATGTTTTCCTCGGCATGCGGGAATAATCGCTTGTATCCACTCCCTAACAGTGGTAGAATTTTAACGGTTAAATGCATTTTCACCACTATATCTGGGAGGATATGACCTATGAGTAAGATCGAACAGTGCATCGACGACCTCGAGCAGTACCTTGACAGCTGTAAGGCTCAGGCATTTTCGAATAATAAAAAGATCGTCGTCGACCGGGACGAGATCGACGAGATCCTCGCAGACCTGCGCGGAAGCGTGCCGGATGAGATCAAAAAGTACCAGCGCATCGTGGCGAACCAGGATGCGATCCTGGGACATGCCCGTGAGCAGGCCAGCGCGACGGTGACCGAAGCGCAGGAGGTCGCGAAGGACGAGATCCTGAAGGCGAAGAAGCAGGCGGCTGACCTCGTCGAGGAAAACGTGATCACGCAGAAAGCGTATAAGCGTGCGAGCGAGATCATGAACGACGCCACGAGCGAAGCACAGCGGATCGTCGATCAGGCGGCCACCGAGGCGGACAGCCTCCGCACCCGCACCGTGAACTACGCGGACGACGTGATGGCCTCGCTGCAGCAGGTCATCGCCTCTTCGATGACGGATTTCCAGCATCGCTTCGAGCAGCTCGGCCGTTCGCTGAAGAACAGCTACGAGATCATCTCGAATGACCGCCGCCAGTTGGCCCCCGAGCGCATCTACGGCGCACAGGAAGAAGCGGAAGAGGAAGAGTTCATTCCGGAAGACGAAGAGAGCTGATATCATCGCATCGAACCTGCAGGCCCGGCAGATCTTACGCTGCCGGGTCTGTCGGCATTTTTTAACAGGAGATCACATGGGAAAGACAGCATTGGAATATTTCAGAGAGATCAGCGCGATTCCGCGTCCCTCCGGACACATGGAGGGCATGCGCGCATATGTGAAAGCATTCGCGGAAGAACGGGACCTCGAACATCTGGAGGATTCCGTCGGGAATATCACGATTCGCCGTCCGGCGTCCGCGGGGTATGAAAAGACCGCCTGCCTGATGCTGCAGGGACATATGGATATGATCGCGGCGAAGGTCTCCACGAGTTATCATGATTTCGAGACCGAGCCGCTGACCCTGATCACGGACGGCGATATCCTGAAAGCGGATGGGACGACGCTCGGCGCCGACGACGGCGTCGCTGTCGCATATATGCTGGCGATACTGGACGATCCGGCACTTAAGGCCCCCGAGCTGGAGTGCGTCTTTACGGTCGATGAGGAGACCGGACTCGAAGGCGCGAACGCGATGGACTGTTCAGCGCTCCGTTCGAAGTATATGATCAATCTGGACTCTCCGGCCGAAGGGGTGTTCACCGTGAGCTGCGCCGGCGGGAAACGCTACGACATTACGTATACGTTCCAGCCCGTAAAACGCCGCGGACTGGTCTTCTCGATCACACTGAGCGGGCTGAAAGGCGGACATTCCGGCGAAGACGCCCACCGCGGCCGCGCGAGCGCGAATGTTTTGATGGGAGAGATTCTGAAACGTATCGATTCTTCAGGAAGCCTCTGCCTTTCTTCGTTTACCGGCGGATCCATGGATAACGCGATTCCTTCCTACTGCACGGCTGAGATCCAGCTGACGATGGATAATATCCGTACACGCCACAGTATGGCCGGTATCGAACGGGAACTCGAAGAGATCGCCGCCGAATTCAAGGCGCGTTACCGCGGGACCGACCCGGATCTGGAGCTCTCCGTCAGCATCCGCCCGGAAGTCCACGACTATATGTGCAGCGAAGAGGATACGAAAAAGATCATTGCCCTGATAAACGGACTTCCCTCGGGCATCATCTCGATGAGCGATGAGATCGGCGGACTGGTGCAGTCCTCCTCAAACCTCGGCATCGTGGACGTATATCCGGGGAAGGCACAGATCGTCGCACACATGAGAAGCTCCGAGCCGGCCGAGATGGACGCGATGTCCGCTCAGGTCGAAGCCTGTGCGAAAGCCGCGGGAGCCACATGGAATATTCCGAGCGAATATCCGGGCTGGGCGCTTCAGAAGGAGAGCCGCTTCCGCGACCTCGCGACGGAAGTGTACCGCGGCATGTACGGTTCCGAACCGGAACTGGAGATCATCCACGCCGGTCTGGAATGCGGCATACTGAAAGGGAAGATGCCGGATCTTGACATCATTTCGACCGGACCGAATGTCTGGGATCTCCACTCGCCGGACGAGCGTCTGTCGCTGTCCTCGTTTGAGCGTGTCTATGATTACGTCGTTCTGCTTCTTTCGAAGATGGATGACGACTGCGGGTTATAATGCGCGAGTTCCAGATCACAAAAACCGATGCCGGAAGAAGGCTCGACCGTTACCTGTCAGCGATACTGCCGCAGGCCGGTTCGGGCTTTCTGTATAAGATGCTTCGAAAGAAAAACATCACCCTGAACGGACGGAAGGCCTCCGGCCCGGAGCTCCTTTCGGAGGGCGACGTCATCACGATCTGGTTCTCGGAAGATACTTTCGCGAAGTTTTCCGGGCGGCGGAGCGCGGCGGAAGAGCATTCCGCGGCGGTTCCGGACCGCGCCGGAGGTATGCTGCCGCTGAAAGTCCTGTACGAGGACGATGATATTCTGGTCATCGATAAGCCGGCCGGGCTGCTCTCGCAGAAGGCGGCCTCTAACGACGTTTCGGTCAATGAACTCCTCGCGGAACACCTCGGGACCGACAGAAACGACGCCTCGCAGGCTTTTCGTCCGGCGGCCTGTCACCGCCTGGACCGCAACACCACCGGCGTACTGGTCTGCGGAAAGTCTTATCGCGGCCTGAAAGAGATGACCGAATTGATCCGGACCCGCGAAGTGAAGAAGGAGTATCTCTGTCTGGTGCGCGGCTGCCCGGAAGCGCAGAAGTTCACACTGAGAGACATGCTCGTAAAAGATGAGACTGCAAATACGGTCCATGTCGAGAGCAGCGGCACATGTCTCGCTTCCGGATCCGCGGAAGATACCGCAGCTGCAGCATCACATGCCGAAGCGAAGGAGGCGGTCCTGAGCGCCGAAGTCCTGGCATCCGCCGGCGGCGTAAGCCTCCTGAAGGTCCTGCTGGAGACCGGACGCAGCCACCAGATCCGCGTCCAGCTGGCTCATGCGGGATATCCGCTGCTCGGCGATATAAAATACGGAGCGGAAAAGATGTGCGGCGTGAAGGCATTGCCGATGGAAAAGAAGATCCGCAGACCGATGCTCCACGCTTACGCACTTACGATTCCCGGGCCCGCGGGAACCGTCACGGCGCCCGTTCCCTCCGATATGAGGAAGATCATGAAAGGAGCCGGCATTCTATGGCCACCTGGAACAGCAGAGGACTGAGAGGATCGGCTCTCGAAGATCTCGTGAACCGGACGAACGAAGCCTACCGCGACGCCGGGCTGGCTCTGATTCAGAAGATCCCTACGCCGATCACCCCGATCGAGATGGACAAATCCACGCGGCACATCACGCTGGCGTATTTCGATAAGAAAAGCACGGTCGACTATATCGGCGCCGTGCAGGGGATTCCTGTCTGCTTTGACGCGAAGGAATGTGCTTTCGACACGTTCTCGCTTCGGAACATCCACGAACACCAGGTCGTGTTCATGCGTGATTTCGAAAAACAGAACGGCGTGGCTTTTATTCTCCTGCAGTTTACGGAGCGCGATGAGACGTACTATGTGCCGTTCCGTGATATCGACCGGTTCTGGCAGCGCGCGGAAGAGGGCGGACGGAAGAGCTTTACCTATGAAGAGATCGATCGCTCCCGGAAGATCGAACGCTCCGGCAACTTCTTCCTGCATTATCTGGTCCCGCTGGCCGCGGATCTCGAGGAGCGCGGCTGACTCGTCCGTACCGGATCTTGCCCGGTTCCGCCGCATCCGTTTCCCGCCGCTTTCTTTTGACATGAGACGTGAAAGTGATATACTCATCATGTTTCTTAAATGGCTTAATATATCTTTTGGAACGTATCAGCTATGAAGATCGAAAAACTGCTGCACACGCCCGACGGCGTGCGCGACGTCTACGGTGAAGAGAGCGCTCTTTACCGTGAACTGGAAGACCGTTTGAGGAAAGTCTTTCTTTCTTACGGTTATTCGGATATCCGCACCCCCTCGTTTGAATACTTCGACGTATTCAGCGAGGAACGCGGGAGCGTCCCGAGCAGGGACCTTTATAAGTTCTTTGACCATGACGGAAACACGCTCGTGCTGCGCCCGGACATCACGCCGGCGATCGCGCGCTGCGCCGCGAAGTACTACGACGACATCCTTTTCCCGGTGCGCCTGTCGTACATCATGGACACCTTCATTAACCACTCCGGATATCAGGGACGCCTGAAAGAGCGCACCCAGGCCGGTGCGGAGTGCTTCGGCTACGGGGACGTCGACGCCGACGCGGAGATGATCGCGCTGCTGATCCGCGCGCTGAGAAACTGCGGCCTTACCGAGTTTAAGATCGAGCTCGGTCAGGTGGACTTTTTCCGCGGACTGGTGGAAGAGGCGGGGATCGACGATGATACCGCGGAAGAGCTGCGGTCCCTGATCAGCGGAAAGAATTTCTACGGGCTCGAAGACCGTGCGCGGAAGCTGGGCCTGCCCGAGGACATCACTGCCGGATTTGTCGGGATCTCCGAACTGTTCGGCGACGTTTCGTGTCTGGAAAAAGCCCCGAAGATCACCTCAAACCCGGTCGCACTGGCTGCCGTAGACTATCTGAAGCGGCTTTACAGCCTGCTTTCGGCCTACGGCATGGAGCGGTTCCTCACGTTCGATCTTGGCATGCTGGGTAATTACACCTATTACACCGGCGTCGTGTTCCGCGCGTTCAGCTACGGCAGCGGCGAACCGATCGCTGCGGGCGGACGCTATGACCGCCTGATGCGCCAGTTCGGGAAAGATGTGCCCGCGATCGGTTTCGGCATGATGCTGGACACGGTCGTGTCTGCGCTGAAGGCGCAGAAGATAGAAATCACGCCGGCGCGCTGCGAGACGCTTCTGGTGTTCGAGGACGATGCGGATCATACGAGCAATCTCACCGCGATCACCCACGCGCGTCAGATGCGGAATGCCGGTGAAAACGTACAGCTGCTGAAAAAGACCAGACCCATGGAGGACTGCCTCGCCTATGCGAAGTCTGCCGGGTTCACCCGCGTGCTCTATGCGTGCGGTTCGGAAGTGACGGAGGCGGAGTTATGAGGACGCTGACGATCGCATTGGCAAAAGGCCGCACCGCGAAGCAGGTCATGAAGATGTTCGAAAAGATCGGCATCACCTGCGAGGAGATGAACGATCCCGACACCCGGAAGCTCATCTTCGAAAACCGCGAGCTGGGACTTCGGTTTTTCCTCGCGAAAGCGACGGACGTTCCCACATACGTCGAGCACGGCGCGGCTGATCTCGGAGTTGCGGGGAAAGATATCCTGATGGAAGAAGGCCGTGTGCTTTACGAAGTTCTCGATCTCGAGACCGCGAAGTGCCGCATGTGCGTCTGCGGGCCCGCGGAAGCCGCGGAAAAGCTGAAGCACGGCGAACAGATCACGGTCGCGACGAAGTTTCCGAACATTACGAAGGAATATTTCCTGAATAAGAAGTATCAGACTGTCGAGATCATTCATCTGAACGGATCGATCGAACTGGCACCGATCGTGGGACTCTCCGACGTCATCGTGGATATCGTCGAGACCGGTTCCACGCTGCGTGAGAACGGACTGCAGATCCTGGAAGAGATCTGTCCGCTTTCCGCCAGAGTCGTCGTAAATCAGGTCAGCATGAAGATGGAATACGAACGGATCATGGAACTGGTCCGCGGACTGAGAAAGGTCGTTAAAGGCGAGTGAACCGTTATAACCTGAATGAAGATACGAAAAAAGAGATTCTGACCCGGCTTGCCGCCCGGAGCCCGAACGACGATCTTTCGGCTGCAGGCACGGCCGCTGAGATTCTGGAGCAGATCCGTACGCGCGGAGACGAGGCGCTTTTCGAATATACGAAGCGTTTTGACGGCTGGGACGTGTCTGCGGATAATATCCGGGTGACCGAAGACGAGATCGAAGAAGCCTGCGCTGCGGTGGGCGAGCGTCTGATGTCGATCTTTGCGCATGCTGCCGCGAATATCCGTTCCTACCATGAGAACCAGGTGCGGAAGGACTGGTATGTGGACCGTCCCGCGGGAAGCGTTCTCGGTCAGCGTATCACGCCGCTGGCGCGTGCCGGCGTGTATGTGCCCGGCGGAAAGGCCGCTTATCCTTCGACAGCGCTGATGAACATGATACCCGCGAAGGTCGCCGGCGTGCCCCGCGTCGTCATGACGACTCCGGCCGGAAAAGACGGTAAAGTCTCGCCTTATACGCTGGCCGCAGCGAAAGTTGCCGGCGTAACTGAGATCTATAAGATCGGCGGCGCGCAGGCGATCGCCGCACTCGCTTACGGAACGGAGACCGTTCCGAAAGTGGATAAGATCACCGGACCCGGAAACATTTTCGTGGCAGCCGCGAAGAAGCTCGTATTCGGACATGTATCGATCGACTCGATCGCGGGTCCGAGCGAGATCCTGGTCCTGGCGGACGAGACTGCCGATCCGCGGTATGTCGCCGCAGACCTTCTGTCTCAGTCGGAGCATGACGAGCGCGCATCCGCGATTTTGATTACAGACTCGGAAAAGCTCGCTGATGCGGTCGAGTCCGAACTGGAGCGCTTCATCGCAATGCTTCCGCGCACGGAGATCATACAGGCTTCCGTGCGGGATCACGGCTATATCATCATTGCCCCGGATATGAAGGCGGCCTGTGAGATGGCCGATCTGATCGCTTCGGAGCATGTCGAGATCATGACCGCGGATCCGAAGGCGACGATGGCGGATGTTCATAACGCCGGCGCGATCTTCCTCGGCAGCTGGTCCTGCGAACCGCTCGGCGATTATTTCGCCGGCCCGAACCACGTGCTTCCGACGAACGGGACCGCGAAGTTTTTCTCGCCGCTTTCGGTGGATGACTTTATTAAAAAGACCAGCGTCATCTGCTACACGGAGGATGCGCTGCGCGCGGTCCACGATGAGATCGAAGAGTTCGCGCACTGCGAACAGCTGGATGCTCATGCGAACGCGATTCACGTTCGTTTTGAGAATGAGTAGACGGATGCCTGTATCAGATGCTTCGGATATCACGGGGCGGAAATGAGGAACGGTATGAGCAGAATCGGATCAGTTAAGAGAATCACGAAAGAAACGGACGTCGAGATCCGTATCGATCTGGACGGGACCGGAGAGGCCGAGATCTCGACCGGGATCGGTTTCTTCGACCATATGCTGAACAGCTTCGCGCGCCACGGCCTGTTCGACCTGACCGTGCGTGTGACAGGAGACCTGGAAGTCGACGCGCATCACACGATCGAAGATACCGGCATTGCGCTGGGGACCGCGATCGCCGAAGCGCTCGGCGACAAACTCGGCATCCGCCGCTACGGTTCCTGCATCCTGCCGCATGACGAAACGCTGATACTGACCGCGCTCGATCTGTCCGGAAGGCCGTTTTTCGTGTTCGACGCACAGTTCGACACACCCATGGTCGGTGAGTTTCCGACCGAGATGGTCTATGATTTCTTCTATGCGGTCTGCTATGCGTCCATGATGAACCTGCACATCCGTGAAATGTCCGGTTCGAACGCGCATCACATCATCGAGGCCATGTTCAAATCCTTCGCGAAGTCGCTGGACGCCGCCACGATGATCGACGAACGGGTGAAAGACCGTCTGCCCAGCACGAAAGGAGCTCTTTGATGTCAGAGCGTTTACTGAAGATCGTTCCCGCCGTTTCCGTTCCGATGTCTGCCGATCCGCAGGCTCTGGCCGCCTGTGCAGCCGCCTGCGAGGACCGCGGAGCCGACGGTTTCATGCTCCGTTTCGAGACGGATGTCCGCGAAAACCCGGAAGAGTTCTTTAAGACTGTGCGCGAATGCGCGCGTGCCGTGGATATTCCGGTGTATGCGCATGCCCGGTATTTTAAGCTTGAGGACGTAAAGAAGCTTCTTTACGCCGGAGCGTCTTACTGCGTCTTTTTCGGCGCGGATGAAGAGGATATGCACATGTATCCGGAGGCATTGCTCCGCTTCGGGGCAGACCGCTGCGCCTGTCTTCTGTGCCCTTCGGATGAACTGCGCACGGAAGATAACGACGTCATTCCGGTAACGCAGATCTTCGTGAATGCGTCGGTCAACTGCGATATTCCGATGCTTCTGAATGAAAATCGTGATGCGGAACTCCTGGTGCTCGACATCGATCCTGAGGATACGGATAACGATTATTACGCGGTAAAGGCGGCGCTGGCGGAAAACGGTATCGAGGTCGATCTGTTCGTGAGCGCAGTCGATCCGGCAGAGTTTCACTGGGATGAGAAGGGATTGATCCCGGTCATCGTACAGGACGATAAGACAGATGAAGTCCTGATGATGGCATATATGAACGAAGAGTCCTACCGCCTGACCTGCGATACCGGCCGTATGACCTATTATTCGCGTTCCAGACAGTCGCTCTGGGTAAAAGGCGAGACTTCCGGACATTTCCAGTATGTCAGGAGCATGTCGCTCGACTGCGACGCGGACACGATCCTGGCCCGTGTGCGTCAGATCGGCGCTGCCTGCCATACCGGAAACCGTTCGTGCTTCTTTACGCCCCTCGTAAAGCGAACGGGTATGCATCCGAACCCCGAAAAAGTGCTGGAAGATGTGTATGCCGTGATCCGTGACCGGAAGGAACACCCGAAGGAAGGCTCCTATACGAATTATCTGTTCGATAAAGGCGTTGACAAGATCTGCAAAAAGATCGGCGAGGAGGCGACCGAGATCGTTATCGCCGCGAAAAATCCCGACCCGGAGGAGATCATCTACGAGTCCGCGGATTTCCTGTACCATCTGATGGTCCTGATGGCGGACAAGGGCGTGACCTGGGACGATATTCTGGACGAGCTTTCGAAGAGGGAGTCAGCCAAATGAGAACCTGCGCGTTAAGCGAGGACATCCTTCTGACGGTCGAAAAGCCTGCCCGCTACATCGGCGGGGAGATCGGATCCATCGATCCGGCCGCCGGGGCGGATGTCCGTTTTTGTATGTGCTTTCCGGACGTTTATGAAGTCGGAATGTCACATCTGGGCATACAGATCCTTTATGACCATCTGAATCATATGCCGGGAGTCAGCTGCGAGCGCGTGTATTCGCCCTGGACAGACCTCGACCGGATCATGCGGGAACGTAAGATCCCGCTTTTTGCGCTGGAGTCGCAGAGACCCGTAAAAGACTTCGATTTTCTCGGGATCACGCTGCAGTATGAGATGTGTTATACGAACATCCTGCAGATACTGGATCTTTCCGGGATTCCGCTCGCCGCGGCCGACCGCAGCCTCGACGACCCGGTCGTGATCGGCGGCGGCCCCTGCACATATAATCCGGAACCGATTGCAGAGTTTTTCGACCTCTTTTATATCGGTGAAGGCGAGACCCGCTACGCCGCCCTGATCGCGCTTTACCGTACATGCCGTTCTCAGGGCAAGAGCCGTGAGGAGTTCATCCGCGAAGCCGGGAAGCTGCCCGGTATTTACGCGCCGGGACTTTACGAGCCCATGTATCACGACGACGGCACGTTCCGCGAGATGCGTCCGCTGTACGATGACGTCCCCCGGATGATCCGAAAAGAGATCGTGCGCGATCTTTCCGGGGTGCAGTATATCGAGCATCCGATCATCCCGTTCATCCAGACCATACAGGACCGTGTGACGCTCGAGGTCATGCGCGGATGTATCCGCGGCTGCCGCTTCTGCCAGGCCGGACAGGTCTATAAACCGGTGCGCGAACGCGATATCGGGTACCTGAAACGCGCTGCGGACACGCTGCTGAAGAACACCGGATATGACGAGATCACCCTGAGTTCTCTCAGTTCGAGCGATTACAGCGGCCTCGCGGAGATCGTAAACTACCTGATCGACCACTATAAGGAAAAGGGCGTAAACATTTCCCTGCCTTCGCTCCGGATCGACGCGTTCTCGCTGGACGTCATGAGCCAGGTCCAGGATATCAAAAAGAGCAGCCTGACCTTCGCGCCCGAAGCGGGGACCCAGCGGATGCGGAACGTCATTAACAAGGGCCTGACCGAAGACGATATCTTCCGGGGTTCCGCGGCGGCATTCGAGGGCGGCTGGAATAAGGTCAAACTGTATTTCATGCTCGGACTTCCGGGCGAGACGGAAGAGGACATGCGCGGTATCGCCGAACTGGCGGACGCGGTCGCGGATCTGTATTTCGATACCGTTCCGAAGGAGAAGCGGCAGGGAAAACCCCAGATCACCGCCAGCTCGTCATTCTTTATTCCGAAGCCGTTCACCGCGCTGCAGTGGGCACGCATGTATCCGAAGGAAGAGTATCTGCGCCGTGCTCATCTCGTCAAGGACGCGGTGCGTGCCGCGCATCATACCAAATGCATCCGCTATATGTATCACGAGGCGGACGTCGCGATCATCGAGGGCGTACTCGCCCGCGGCGACCGAAAACTGTCAGCCGTGATCCGCAAGGTCTATGAAGCCGGCGGCATCTATGACGCCTGGCGCGAACATTACTGCGACGAGCGCTGGATGAAGGCGTTTTCCGACTGCGGGATCGATCCCGGTTTTTACATTTACCGTGAGCGGCCTTTGGATGAAGTGTTCCCCTGGGACCATCTGGACGCAGGCGTCACGAAAGAGTATCTCATCCGTGAGTGGAAGCAGGCCATGCGGGCGGCGGTCACGCCGAACTGCCGGGAGGCCTGTGCGGGCTGCGGCGCGGCATCTTTCGGCTGCGGCGTCTGCCCCGGGGCAGCCTGCTGACGCGGAGGTAAAGGCATTGAAAGTCAGAGTCAAATTCACGAAGACCGGACCGGTCAAATTCATCGGCCATCTCGACGTCATGCGCTACTTTCAGAAAGCGCTGCGCCGGGCTGATTTTTCCATGAAGCTGACCGAAGGCTTCAGCCCGCATCCGGTGATGAGCTTCGCGGCCCCTCTGGCGCTCGGCGACACATCCGAGTGCGAGTATATGGACGTGGAACTGCTCTCGGTGACGCATTCCGACCGTATGCGCGATGAACTGAACGCGGTGATGGCGGAAGGCATCGAAGTTCTGAGTGTGCGCCTGCTGCCCGAGGGTGCGAAAAATGCGATGTCTTCGACCGCAGTCATCGACAGCAGAGTCCGTTTCCGTCAGGGGATGGAGCCGTTCGGCCGGATCCCGGGCTATCCCGACCGGGAGGCATTTTTCAGCGGGATCAATGACTTCCTGCTCAGTGACGAAGTCACGATCGTGAAGACCGGAAAAAAGGGTGAGATCCGAAAGAATGTAAAGCCGTTTATCCGCTCATGGATCTCCGAAACGGACGCGTTTTTCCTGAGCGCCGATGTGCGCGAAACTTTCGTAAATCCGAAGCATATTCTGCAGGCATATGCCTCGTCTCTGGAGCTGGATCTCGATCCGCTCAGTCTGACGTCGCACCGCGTCGAGCTTTACACCGAGATCGACGGTTCCATGATCACACTCGAGGACGTCGGACAGGTCTTTTGATATGAGCAGATATCTGATCACCAAATATCAGAGAGCCGTTCTCTGCGGACTTTGGGAGGACGACCGTCCGCAGACGCTGAGCCTTTACTCCGAGGAACAGCTTCTTTCTTCCGGAACGGAAGAGGAGCGCATCGGCGACATTTACATCGCAAAAGTGAAAAAGATTCTGCCCGCACAGCGCGCCGCATTTGCGGACGTCCGTCCCGGCCGCACCTGCTTTCTGCCGCTGGACCGCGGATCCGTACTCTACGCGGACGGCCGCCGCACTGAGAAAGACTGTTCCGATCTGCGCGAGGGCGCAGAGATCCTGGTCCAGATCCGAAAAGCCGCTCACGCGAATAAAAAGCCCGAACTCACAGGCTATTTCAATCTGGAAGAGTATGACGATCCGCGTGCGGCATTCCGCAGGATCACCGAGACGGCCGCGACGAGGACCTGCTACAGCAGGATCTGGACCGCCTCGGCCGGTCCGGTCCGTGAGCTTCTGCGGCTGAATGCCGAAGAACTGGAGATGATTCGGATCGACGACCCGGCGATCTGCGAGGCTCTCCGTGAGGATCCGTTCCTGAAGGATGCAGGTCTGGACAGCCTGATCAGCCTTTACACGGACGATTATCCGATGGGGAAACTGTATTCGGTCGAGTCCGCCCTGGAGGCGGCTCTGTCCAGGCGCGTCCGTCTGAGATCCGGCGTGGAACTGGTCATCGAACACACCGAAGCGTTCTGGACCGTGGACGTGAACAGCGGAAAAAGCGGCGCGTCCGTAAAGGGAATGCTTAAAGAGGACGCGGTCCTTGCGACGAACATCGGCGCTGTGCGTGAACTGGCCCGTCAGATGCGTCTGCGGAACATGTCCGGCATCGTTGTCTGCGACCTGATCAACATGACATTGCCCGAAAGCCGCGAACAGGTGATCTCGGCGCTCGGGGAGGCCTGTGAAGGCGACCCGGCCGGCGTACATATCGGCGGATTTACCGGTTTCGGATTACTCGAACTCTCCAGAAAACGGATCCGCCCCGCGCTGTACGAACAGGCCGCGTTTTTCGGTATCAAAACACGTTCTTCCGTCAAGAAAAATCCTTGACTTTTAATAGAGGGAATGTTAAATTATCCGAGTATGCCGCTCGGCGAGGTATATGCGAAAGTCCGGACCGCGTCCGCATCGAAACGACGCGCAGATCCGGCACCGAAACCGGCGAGTAAAGATAAACAGGAGGTTCCATATGTACGCAATCATCGCTACCGGCGGAAAGCAGGTCAGAGTATCCGAGGGCGACGTGATCCGTGTCGAGAGACTGGACGTCGAGGAGGGTGCTTCCTGCACGTTCGACCAGGTGATCGCTGTTTCGGACGCCGAGGGCGCGCTGAAGGTCGGTACTCCGACCGTGGAAGGTGCGACCGTCGAGGCTACCGTGACCGCGAACGGCAGGGCTAAAAAGGTTATCGTTTACAAGTACAAGAGAAAAAGCGGATACCACAAAAAAGCCGGCCACAGACAGTACTTTACCGAAGTGCGTATCGATAAGATCAACGCATAAAAGTACGAAGGCAGCTTAAGGATACAGTTTCGCATTCACAGGAGGTGAATTGACATGGCACATAAAAAGGGAATGGGCTCGACTAAGAACGGCCGCGATTCCGCTTCCAAGCGCCTCGGCGCGAAGCGTGCGGACGGTCAGATGATCACTGCCGGAAGCATCATTTACCGTCAGCGCGGAACGCACATCCATCCCGGCGTGAACGTGGGTATCGGCAGAGATGACACGCTCTTCGCGAAGGTGGACGGACGTCTGCGTTTCGAGAGAAAGGGAAGAGACAAGAAGCAGGCTTCTGTCTATCCCAAGGACTGATCTTAAGAAAGATCTTTTCATATGACCGGCGTTTTTATGGCGCCGGTCATATTTTTACGATGTCAGCCGGGACGGTCCGGCAGGTTTTCAGAGGTACCTATGTTTGCAGATTATGCTAAGATCACGATCCGCTCCGGAAAGGGCGGCGACGGTCATGTGAGCTTCCGCAGGGAGCTCTACGTTCCGAACGGCGGACCCGACGGCGGCGACGGCGGAAAAGGCGGCGACATCATCTTCGAAGTCGACCGGGGCATGAATACGCTCGCGGATTTTAAACACAAGCGCAAATACGCGGCAGAGGACGGCGAAGAGGGTGGAAAGCGTAAGTGCCACGGGGCTAACGGCGCGGACCGCGTGATCCGCGTGCCCGAAGGGACTGTGGTAAAGGACGCGGAGAGCGGTCTGGTGATCGCGGACATGTCCGCGGAAAACCAGCGCGCCGTGATTCTGCGCGGCGGACGCGGCGGTAAGGGAAACATGCATTACGCGACCGCGGTCATGCAGGCGCCGAAATACGCGCAGCCGGGTAAGCCCGGGAAGGAGATCGAGGTCATCCTCGAACTGAAAGTGATCGCGGACGTGGGCCTGGTAGGTTTCCCGAACGCGGGCAAGTCCACATTTCTGTCACGTGTGACGAACGCCCGTCCGAAGATCGCGAGCTATCCTTTCACGACTCTGGATCCGCACCTCGGCGTGGTGGATCTGGGTGACGGCGTGAATTTTGTGATCGCCGATATTCCGGGCCTGATCGAGGGTGCTTCCGAGGGCGTGGGCCTCGGCCACCGCTTTCTGCGTCATATCGAACGCACGAAAGTCCTTCTGCACCTCGTGGACGCGGCGGCGTTCGACGGCAGGGATCCGGTGGACGACATTGATAAGATCAATGCCGAGCTCGCCGCATTCAGCGAAGACCTGGCAGGGAAGCCGCAGATCATCGCTGCGAATAAAGTCGACGCGGTCTATGTCGGCGAAGGCGAAAAGCATCCGCTCGACCGTATCCGTGAGATCTGGGAGCCGCGCGGCGTTCAGGTCTTCGGGATCTCCGCGGTCACCGGAGAAGGCGTTAAGGAGCTGATCTCCGCCATACACGCGATGCTCTTGGAGATGGATGACGCGCCGACGGTATTCGAGCAGGAGTATGATCCTATGGAGGCAGTCGAAGAGGCTGAACTTCCCTTCACTGTGGAGAAAGTCGCGGAAGGTATGTTCTCGGTTCAGGGGCCGCGAGTGGAGCGCATGCTGGGCTATACGAACCTTGACTCGGAGAAGGGCTTCGCGTTCTTCCAGAACTTTATTAAAGAAAACGGGATCGAGGATACGCTGAAGGAACTCGGCATTGCCGACGGAGACACGGTCGACGTCTGCGGCTGGGAGTTCGAGTATCTGAGCTGACCCGCATGCCGGCCGTCCGGCGTTCGATCTGACGGTCGGCAACGGTATCGACAGGAGATAATATGACCAGTAAACAGAGAGCATATCTGAGAGGACTCGGCAGCACGCTCGATCCGATCTTTCAGATCGGGAAAAGCGGGATCACTCCCGAGCTGTGTTCCGCGGTCGACGACGCGCTGGAGCATCGCGAACTGATAAAAATCGCGGTGCTGAAGAACTGTCTCTTCGATGTCCGCGACCTTTCGGACACGCTGTCGGCGCGCACCGGTTCCGACTGCGTCCAGACGATCGGGCGGAAGTTCGTGCTGTACCGCGCGTCGAAGAAGGATCCGAAGATCGTCCTTCCGAAGTAAGCGCATGCGAGTAACGAACTGAAGAAGAACGCAAACGCGGAGGAGATGACATTGGCCAGAAGAGTCTGCATATTCGGAGGGAGTTTCGACCCCATCCATCTGGCTCACATACACATGGCGGAGGCTGCCATCGAGCAGTTTTCGCTGGACGACGTCGTGTTCATGCCGACCGGCACGTCCTATCATAAAGGACACGCATCCGCTTCGGCGGAAGACCGCAATGCCGTGATCCGGCTCGCGATCGCGGGTAGACCGCACATGTCGATCTCCACGCTCGATCAGTCGCGCGGCGGAGACACTTACACTGCGGACACGCTGGCGATCATCCGTGCGAAACACCCCGATGAGGAGATCTATTTCCTGCTGGGTGCGGACTCGCTGATGCACATGCAGAGCTGGTACCGCCCGGACATGATCTTCGCATCCGCGGCGATCATCGTCGTACAGCGGCCCGGCGTGAATCCGGACGAGTGCAGGGCACACGCGAAAGAACTGGAGAAACAGTTCCCGGCCGCCAGGATCCTTTTTCTGGACAGTGTTTTCGAAGACATTTCTTCGACGCGGATCCGTGAGCTGGCCTGGATGTATGTGAGCACCGGCAAAAAGTCGTTTCTGCAGGAGCTTTCCGCTCTGGTGACGCCCGAAGCGGCCGATTATATCGTTTCCCGCCGGCTTTACGCCGATGAAGACGCCTGGACCGAAGCGGAGATTCTCGACGATCTGAAGGAAAAGCTTTCCGAAGAGCGCTATGCTCACACGCTCGGCGTCGCAGACACCGCGGAGGCGCTGGCCGAAAACTACGGCGCTCCCGCGAAGCAGGCGCGCATCGCCGGAGTCCTTCATGACTGCGGTAAATTCCTGAAGGGTGACGAGTATATCCGCAGAGCACAGATGGCGGACATCGAACTGAGCGAAGCCGAACTGGCAAATTCGGCTCTGATCCATGCAAAGCTCGGAGCCTATTATGCGAAAGAACGATATCACATCCGCGATGAGGATATCCTCTCGGCGATTCGAAGCCACACCACGGGGCATCCGGATATGACGCTTCTCGAGGAGATCATTTATGTGGCGGATTACATCGAACCGAACCGGGATGAAGCCCCGAACTTGGAAGTCTACAGAAAAAGCGCCTATGAGAATCTCGGAAAAACGGTTATGATGATAGCGAACGATGTGCTGGAACACCTGAAGCGAAAGGGCAGCACGATCGACGATCTGACGAGGGAGACCTGGCTCTGGTACCGTGAGCACTACGGGGATCCGGTTACGGAAAAATAGAAAGGAAGAGAATGCAGGATAAGAGTTTATCACTGGAAATGGCCAGGACCGCTTACGCGGCGCTGTCAGCGAAAAAAGGGCAGGAGATCGTCGTGATCGATATCTCCGAGATCAGTTCGATCGCCGATTATTTCGTGATCGCACACGGAAATAATGTCCGGCAGGTCCAGGCCATGGCGGACGAAGTCGAACTGAAGATGAAGGATGCGGGATTTATCCCCGGACACATCGAAGGATATCAGAACGCGAACTGGATCCTGATGGATTATAAAGATATCGCGATCCATGTATTCTCGGCTGATGACCGTGCGTTTTACGACCTGGAGAGGATCTGGCAGGAAGGAAAGAAACTCACTGAAGAAGAGCTGGCCTGACCGACCGTCCGCAGCACGCAGTTTCATTACCGATACCGTTCATAATATTGTTTTAACGCCCGCCTTCCGGCGGGCTCTTTTAATGGAACTCACAAAATTTGAAAGGACAATGTTTTTTAATAAAAAAACGGCATAATCTGTTCATTTTTCGATACGGTGTTATAATGATTACAGTTTGGATAATTTTCGGAACTTAATAATTTACATTTCACTTACATAAAGTGTATCTGTGCGATGTTATGACTGATATTTCCTTCGGAAAGATGAATAATCAGGCTTTCACAGCGGCATTTCGCATCGGAAAGATCCGTTCCCTGAACGAAATGAAGAGGCTGGCGGCGGGTCTGAAAGGATGGCAGCGCGGCGAAGGTATGACCGCTGTCGTGTTTGCTCCTGCGCCTTATCTGGCGCTTCTGGCGGAAGAACTGCGATACGAGCCCTTTCTGATCGGGGCGCAGGACGTAAGCTTCCCGCTGGGATGCGGCGGATATAAGACTTCTGATCTGAATTGCTCCTGTGCTCCTACCGGCGAGCTGTGCCCCGACGATCTGACGGCGCTCGGTTGCAGGGCGGTCCTTCTGGGGAGCATGGACCGGCGGATCGTTCTCGGCGAGACGCCCGAAGTCATTGCCTGTAAGGCCGCATTCAGCGCAGTACACGGACTTCGACCTTATATCTGTATCGGTGAGCTGTCGGCGGAACACGGACGTCATCTCTGCGGTGACGTACTGGCCGCTCAGCTCGATCCCGTTATCCGGATGCTGCGGGAAAACGACGACGTCTGCGTCAGGGATATTTCCCTGATCTATGAACCCTGGGTCGATGCTCCGGGACAGGCGCCCGCATTGAACGAGATCGAAGAAGCTCTGAGCTTTATCCATGCTTATTTCAGTGACAGGATCGAGTATGTGCCCGAGATCCTTTACGGAGGAGACCTCGGCGCGAACCGTTTCTGCGACCTGATCACGATGAAGGGAACCCGCGGTCTGCTTTTGGACTTGGATGAATGAAGGATCGTTTCGAAAAAGATGAGATCCGGACAGTGGTCCGGCGGGCGCTCCGGTATCTGGAGTTCCGGGCAGAAGACAGCCCGCCCGGAAAAGTACTCGTGCTGTTTCCGGCAGGCGCCTGCGAGGCGAAGGAACTGATCGCGGAGTATGTCCTCAGCGGATACGCCGATGACGCGGTCTTTTGCTTTGAGAGTTCGGATGATATTCCGGACGCGGCTTGCAGCATGGATGAGCTTCGCATCGTGTCGGAGGACCGCCCCCGCGAGGCCGGACGCATATACGGAGATCTCAGCAGATATGACCGCGTCGAGATCTGCTCGCCGTCGGTAAGCTTCATGAAACGGCTGGCGTCGGGCGGCGACGACAGGATGGTAAGAGCGGCCTCCAGTTTTTTCATGACCGGCCGTCCCTGTGTGATCCGCACGCCTTATCGGCCGGACCGGCTGCGTCCGGGGCGTTTCGCACGTGAGCTGAAGCAGCTTTACGAAGACCTCTGGGATATGGGAGTTTCCTTCGCGGGCATGACGCCGGAGCCGGCGGGCCGTACGGAAAGCACAGCCGATCTGGTGACGGAAAAGGACGTCATTGACGCACATCAGAGAAATATAAGCCGCATCATATGCGGCCCGAAGGCAGTTATCACACCTCTTGCCGCAGAGGCGGCGAGAGAACGCAGCATACAGATCATATTCGGGAAGGAGGATCACTCGAATGAGCATACCGGCAAATGAGATCCTGAAATATATCAGCGAAGTCCGGTCGGAACTGGACGCTCCCGCACAGGCCCCCGCGCCGACGGGTACAGCCGGAAGCATCGGAAACAAATTCACCGGGCCTTATCCGACCCGTTTTTCCCCGCGCTCGAAAACGATCGAGGAGATCTACGGAGAAAAACCCACTGCCGCGTCCGTACCGCTGACGTCGAACGTCTATAACACCCGACCGTCCGGCATGAACGGGATCTTCGACGATATTCATGACGCGATCGACGCCGCCTGGAACGCCCAGAAGGAGCTTGCGAAAGTGACTCTGGAGCGAAGAGGAGAGTTCGTCGAAGCGATGCGCAGAGCCGCGCGTGCGAACGCTGAGTACCTGGGACGCCTGGCCCTCGAAGAGACCGGATACGGCCATCTCGAACACAAGACCGCGAAGAACCTCATGGCCGCGAATAAGACGCCCGGCATCGAGGACCTTTACACGATCGCGAAGACCGGCGACTACGGTATGATGCTGACCGAGATGGCGCCTTTCGGAGTCATCGGCGCGATCACGCCCTCCACGAACCCGACCGGGACGATCATCAATAACGCGATCGGCATGATCGCCGCGGGCAATGCCGTGGTGTTCAACCCGCATCCCGGTGCGAAAGGCTGCTGCATCGAGACGATCAAGATCCTTAACCGCGCCATCGTGGCGATCGGAGGCCCGGATAACCTCATGTGCTCCGCTGCCGAACCCACGACGGATACCAGCGCGGTGATCATGTCGTCCCCGAAGATCCGCCTTCTCGTGGTGACCGGCGGCGAGGCAGTCGTAAACATTGCGATGCGGTCCGGAAAGCGCACGATCGGCGCCGGCCCCGGAAACCCGCCGGTACTCGTCGACGAGACCGCTGATATCGCGAAGGCAGCGAAGCATATCATCGACGGCATCTATTTCGAAAACTGCATCCTCTGCATTGCCGAGAAGGAGATTCTGGCGGTCGACTGCATTGCCGACCAGCTGATCGAGGCTCTCGTCCGCGAAGGCGCTTATCTCCTGAACGACCGCGAGCTGCGCGCTGTGATGGAAAAGGTCATCATTGAAAAGGACGGAAAGTATTCCCCGAACAAGGCTTTTATCGGAAAAGACGCCTCCTACATCCTGGCCGCCTGTGGTATCACCGGCGGCGAAAACGCGAAAGCCGTGATCGCCGAGACTCCGTTTGAGCATCCGCTGGTCATGACCGAGATGCTGATGCCCGTGGTCCCGGTCACGCGCGTGCGCGACGTCGACGACGGGATCGAAAAAGCTGTGATCGCCGAGAACAACTGCCATCACACCGCCATTATGCACTCGACGAACGTCTATCACATGAATAAGATGGGCAAGGCTGTGGACACCACGATCTTCGTGAAGAACGCGCCTTCCTATGCCGGACTCGGCTACGACGGAGAAGGTTACGCGACCCTGACGATCGCGACCCCGACCGGCGAGGGCCTGACCTCGGCGAAGAACTTTACGCGTTCGCGCCGGTGCACGCTGAGCGACGCTTTCCGCATTATCTGAGCGGCGCGGCGTATTACTAAAGTGATCGGAAAACGGAATTTGGTATAAATCAATGGCACGCACGAAAGAGCAGATACTCGATCTCATACAGGCCGCGGGAGTGGTCGGCGCGGGAGGCGCCGGCTTCCCGACGCATGTAAAACTGAACAGCTCCCCGGAGTATGTGATCGCGAACTGCGCCGAGTGCGAACCGCTGATCCGTTCCGATAAGTACCTGATGGAGATGCACGCCGAAGAGATCGTCGACGGCATGCGCGCGGCTCTGGAAGCGACAGGCGCGCGGTACGGCGTGCTCGCCGTGAAGGAGAAGAACCACGCGGCCGTCGATGCACTGGAGCGCGCGTGCGCGGACGATCCGCAGATAAACGTGCACCTTCTGGAAAACTATTATCCGGCGGGAGACGAACAGCAGATCATTTATGAAGTCACGGGACGCGTGATTCCGGTCGGACAGCTTCCCATCAGCGTGGGATGCGTCGTGATCAATGCCCAGACCCTCCGCCATGTCGCACAGGCGGTGCGCGGAGTCCCTGTCACTTCCCGGAACGTGACGGTCTGCGGTGAAGTCGCTTCTCCGGTCACGCTGGAAGTTCCGATCGGAACCGCAGTCGACTATCTGATCGAGCTGGCCGGCGGATCCTTGCTGGCGGACCCGGCGGTGATCATCGGCGGACCGCTGATGGGACGTGTGACTTTTGACATTGCCCATGAGTTCGTAACGAAGACCACGAACGGCGTGATCGTACTTCCGAAAGACCATCCGCTGATCGATAAAAAGAACAGCGATTTCGACCGCCAGTATCGGATCGCGCGGTCGGCATGCTGCCAGTGCAACTACTGCACGCTGATCTGCCCCCGGAGTCATCTGGGGCTCGGCGTTCAGCCGCATAAGATCATGCAGGCGCTGACCCTGAACCGCGCCGAAGTCCTCACAGACGGTCTTTCGGCGCTCGGCTGCTGCAACTGCGGACTCTGCACTTACGTCGGATGCAATATGGGCCTGACCCCGAACCGCTTCATCTATGCGGTGCGTGCGGACCTGCTGAAGAAGAAAGTGAAGACCGATAAGCAGCCCGCCCCGGTCAATAAGATGCGCGACCTGGTAAAGGCGCCGACCCACCGCGTGATCCAGCGCACCGGAATCGCGGCTTATGACGTCGATGTTCCGTTCCTGTCGGATCACCGGCCGCCAGCGGCCGTACGGATCATGCTGCGGCAGCACATCGGCGCGGCATGCGTTCCGACCGTCGCACGGGACGACCGTGTGACCTGCGGCCAGTGCATCGGAGCACCGCCCGAAGGCGCTCTCGGAGCCCGCGTGCACGCGTCGATCTCCGGAACGGTCATCGCGGTGACGGAAGATCATATCGATATCATGGATATCTGAGTCCGTGATCTTTGAGTTTTGAGAACGTTTTGAAGGAGAGCATATGAGCACAGCCATCGGCTCCGTGGAGCTGAACAGCATTGCCAGCGGGATCGTAACGGGCGACCAGATGCTGAAGACCGCGTCCGTGGATCTGGTCATGGCGCAGCCGACCTGTCCCGGAAAGTATGTGATTCTGGTGGCCGGAGAGACTGCCGACGTGAGCACGTCCGTGAGAGCAGGCATCGAGACAGGAGCGGACAAGGTCGTCGACAGCATGATCCTGTCGAATATCGACCCGCAGGTCATCTCGGCGATCACACGCACGACCGAGATCGACCAGAGCGAGGCCGTCGGAATCATCGAGACCTTTTCGCTCTGCGCGTCGATCCAGGCCGCCGACTGTGCGGTCAAGACCGCAAACGTCGAGCTGATCGAAGTGCGGCTGGGCCGCGGTCTGGGCGGAAAGTCCTACGTGATCCTGACCGGTACGGTCGCGGACGTAAAGTCTGCCTGCGACGCGGTCACGGCGAATTTCGGCCGGGAAGGCATGCTGCTGAACGTGGAAGTCGTTTCCTCGCTGCATCCGGATATGTTCCGGGCGCTGCTGTAACATAGAGTTTATAAGTCAAATTTTTAAGAAAGAGGTATTCACATGGAAAAGAAAGCACTGGGAATGGTCGAGACGAAGGGCCTGGTCGGCGCGATCGAGGCGGCCGACGCGATGGTCAAGGCGGCAAACGTCACGCTGATCGGCAAGGAATGCATCGGTTCCGGTCTCGTGACCGTGATGGTGCGCGGTGATGTCGGAGCCGTGAAGGCTTCCGTCGAGGCGGGTTCCGCGGCTGCGAAGCGCGTGGGCGAGCTCTACAGCGTACACGTGATTCCGAGCCCCCACACCGACGTCGAGGGCATCCTTCCTCAGATCTGATCAGGAGGTTTATAAGCTATGGTCAACGAAGCATTGGGAATGGTCGAAACGAAGGGCCTGGTCGGCGCGATCGAAGCGGCCGACGCGATGGTCAAGGCTGCGAATGTTCGCCTGATCGGCAAGGAGCGCATCGGTTCCGGTCTCGTGACCGTGATGGTGCGCGGCGACGTCGGTGCGGTCAAGGCCGCTGTCGAGGCGGGCTCCGCGGCTGCGAAGCGCGTGGGAGAGGTGTTCTCCGTGCATGTCATTGCGAGTCCGCATACGGACGTGGAGGGCATCCTTCCCCAGTAATCTGCTATGGGCATGAATATCGAGAAACTGATCGATGAGATCACGGACCAGGTCTACGCCAGGATACAGGCGGATACTGCGTTCGCGGTGTCCGGCGATGCGGCATGTCTGGAAAACCTCGCACCGCAGGCGGACCTGATGATCGCGGATCCGGCGGACGGTGAGATCCGCATCCTGCAGCTTTGCGGCGATGCGGCGGAGCTCGGTTTCGGCGCGGTCTGTGTGAACTCATCCTATACCGGAACAGCAGCCGGTGCGCTGAAAGGGACCGGGGTAAAAGTGTGCACTCTGGCGGGATATCCCTCCGGAGCCGCTTCCCTGACCGCCAAAGCCGCCGAAACGCTGGAAGCCGTACGCAGCGGCGCCGAAGAGATCGAACTGGTCGTAAATCCCGGCGCTGTCCGTTCGCATGACTGGAGAGCTGTCAGGGACGAGATCGGAGCCGCGGTCAGAGTGGCTACCGGCCGCGCGAAAGTCAAGGCAGTCATCGGAACCGCGGATATGTCACCGGAAGAGCTCGTCAAAGCTGCCGTCGCCGCCGAAGTCGCAGGTGCTTCGATGGTCGTGATCCAGGCTGAGCCGGAAGACTGCGAGGCTGTGGCCGGGGCATTGGCCCTGGTGAAGCAGGCGGTGGGTCCGGAGACCGGTATCAAGATCTGCGGCATTACGGACGTCCGAATCGCGGCTCAGCTGCTGTCCGCGGGCGCCTGCAGGATCGGTATCTGTAAGAAGGAGAAGTAATATGTACGCGGCAAAGATCATCGGAACCGCGGTCTGCACGGTAAAAGACGCGAAAATGACCGGCCTGAAGCTCCTCGTCGTGCAGCCCATCAGTCTGCTGACGCTGGAAAATGAAGGAAAGCCGGTCGTCGCCGTCGACGTCGTCGGGGCGGGAGAGGACGAAGTCGTACTGGTCGTCGCGGGAAGCTCCGCGCGCCAGACCGACCTGACGCAGAACCTTCCCGTGGACGCGGCGATCATGGGCGTTCTCGACTTTATCGACATTGAAGGAAAAAAAGTATTCGAAAAGTTCCCGGACGCGGGAAGGGACGCCTGATCCCGGAAAGGTTCGGTGAACTATGCAGATCGCGAAAGTCATCGGCACGTGTGTGGCCACGAAAAAGGATTTCCGCATGGAGGGGGTCCGCCTGATGGTGATCCAGCCCGTGGACAGCGCGGGCAGGAACATTGGCGGTCCGATCGTCGCCGGCGACGCCTGCGGCAGCGGAATCGGAGACACGGTCGTTTGGGCGAAAAGCAAGGAAGGCGCGTTCGCGCTTCCCCGGCAGAACGCCTGCTGCGACGCTGCTGTCACGGCCATTATCGACAGCCTTTACACGCGGGAAGGAGGCGAAGTCACATGCTCATAGCCCGCGTGACCGGCAATATCGTCTCTACGGTGAAGCACTCCGACTATTACGGTCAGAAGCTTCTGATCCTGCGCGCCGTCGGACTCGACGGCGAGCTTTACGGGGACGAGATCGTGGCGGTCGACGGTGCGGAAACGCACGCCGGCATCGGTGAGCTCGTGCTCGTGATGCAGGAAGGCGGATCGGCCAGACAGGTCAGCCGCATCGATCATCCGGGACCGGTCGAATACAGTGTGTGTGCGGTCGTCGATCATATCGAGACCAGCCAGGGAGACCTGTACGGATAAATTCCGTACGCAAGACCGCCGGCGGAGAACATGCCGGCCGGAAGGAGACAGCTATGTCATTTATCGAAGGAATCAAAGAACGCGCGAAAGAAAAGAACTGCAGGATCGTACTTCCGGAAAGCTATGATCCGCGGGTATGCGAAGCTGCACGGATGATCTCGGAGGAAGGCCTCTGCAGGATCATTCTGTTTTCGGAAGACGGAAAAGAGTTTCCGGATCCCGGCGTGACGTCATTGCCCGGAATCGAAGTCGTCGACTATCAGCACAGTCCGAATCTCCCGAAATTCGCGGAGCAGCTGTACGAACTGCGGAAACATAAGGGCATGACGCCCGAGAAGGCCGCGGAGCAGGTCCTCGACCCGATGTTTTTCGGAACGATGATGATGTACAATGACGAGGCCGACGGCATGGTCGCCGGCGCGATCCACTCGACGGCCGACACGATGCGTCCCGCGCTCCAGATCATTAAGACCGCGCCAGGCATCCACACCGTGTCTTCCTATATCGTCGAGGTGGTCCCGGACTGCGAACTGGGCGACGACGGCATCTTCCTGTTCTCGGATCCCGCGGTCGTGGAATTCCCGACGGAAGACCAGCTCGTGGACATCGCGGTCGCGAGCGCCAAGACCTTCGAGACCCTGACCGGCCACGAGCCGATCGTGGCTCTGCTTTCGTATTCGTCGAAAGGAAGCGCGAAAAACGAACGTCTTCAGTACATCATCAATGCGGCGGCCCGCCTGAAGGAAGATTATCCGAACCTGAAAACGGACGGTGAACTGCAGCTGGACGCGGCGATCGTTCCTTCCGTGGCGGAACTGAAGGCCAAGGGCAGCCCGGCGGCCGGACAGGCGAACGTCCTGATCTTTCCCGATCTGAACGCCGGCAATATCGGCTATAAACTCGTACAGCGCCTTGCGAAGGCGGAAGCCTACGGCCCGGTCATGCAGGGCCTGAAAAAGCCGATCAACGACCTGTCCAGAGGCTGTTTTGCCGAGGATATCGTCGGAACCGTGGCATTGACCTGCCTTCAGGTCTAAAACGCCGTAAAACGCCTTATACGGCCTTTCAGGGGCATAATAAACCCCGCACGCGTACATGTGCGGGGCGGAAGAGGCGTAAAACCGTTTAAATATCTCTTAATTTGACTTTGTTTCTGGCACTGCGCCTGTGCTCGTCCTCGAGCGCGGCGTAGTGCTTTTTCGTGGTATTGACATCGGAATGTCCGAGCACGTCCGCGACCAGATAGATGTCGTCTGTCTCGCGGTAAAGGTTCGTGCCGTAGGTGCTGCGGAGCTTATGCGGCGTAATATTCTTGATCGTCGTGACCTGCCGCGCGTACTTCTTTACGAGGTTCTCGACGCTGCGCACACTGATGCGTTTTTTCTGGAGGGAGAGGAAAAGCGCCTGCTCGTGTCCGGAGACCGGGATGATGAGCTTGCGTTCCTCGAGATAGTCCAGCAGCGCGCGCTCGACCTCGTCGCCGAAGTAGACGATGACTTCCTTTCCGCCCTTTCTGTGAACGCGGATGCCGTCGTTGCGGAAGTCCACGTCGCGGATATCGAGTCCCACGCATTCGGAAACGCGGATCCCGGTACCCAGCATCAGCGTCATGATCGCGAGATCGCGCACGGCGGTCTTTTCGTGACAGCGTTCCTGGGCCTTTGACATGCGGCCTCCGTCCTCTACGATGTCGAGAAGACGGGCGACCTCGTCCGTATCGAGGCGTGTGATGACTTTTTCGTGAGTTTTCGGGAGTTTTACCAGACTCGGCGGGTTCGTCGTGATGACCTGCTTGCGGTAAAAATAGTTATAGAAAGAGCGCAGGCCGGCCATTTTCCGCTTGATCCCGAGCTCCTTGTTCGTGCGGTCGATGACAACTTCCTCCGAAGCGCCTTCACCGGGCACATAATATTTCATGTATTCCATGAATTCCTCGAGGTCCGTGGTAGTGACCAGGTCCAGGTCGGTCACACGGATATCCGCCATGGTCTTTCCGGCAAAATCCGGAACCTCGTTCAGCAGATAATCGAAGAAGACCTTCAGGTCGTACGCATAGGCGATCCGCGTGCGGGAACTCGTTACCTGTTCGATCCCGCGGAAAAACTCGGACGCAAACGAAGGAAGCCTCCGGCAGAGCTCCCGAAGCTTCTTCGTGTTTCGAATATCGACCTGTTCATGGTAAGGACGTTCCATGACTTTATCATAGCATCACCGGGCTCCGGACATTAAAAAAAGCCTTATATATTAAGGCTTTTGTGACATTTACGGTTCGCAGGCGGCATCGGGATCGGCGGCTTTCCTGCCTTTCGTGCCTTTCCGCGGATCTGGAAAATGTTCGGGCCATCCTGCAATATTGCCTTCACAGACCGCATGGAACATGCGTTCCTTGACCCCGGGCGCGTCGCGGTTCAGATCCGCGAGCAGATCCTTCATATACTGGCGCCTCGTGTAGCCGTCCGCCGGGCAGGGATTATGCACGACAGGCACGTTATAAAGCTTTACGAAGCCCTTAATGTCTTCCTCGGGCACGAACATCATTGGCCGGATGACCGTGATGCCGGTGCGGTCCATATAGGACATCGGCGAAAACGTAAAGAAACGCGCCTCATAGGTCAGCGACAGCAGCATGGTCTCGACGAAATCGTCCATATGATGGCCGTAAGCCACTTTATTGCAGCCGAACTGTCTGACCGTGTCGTAAAGCTGGCCGCGCCGCAGCTTCGCGCAAAGCGAGCATGGATTGGACTCTTTCCGGATATCGAAGATGATCTCGGCAATGTGAGAGGGCAGGACATGGTATTCGACGCCCAGTTCGCTGCAGAGCTTCTGTACCGGCGAGAAATCCACTCCTTCGAAACCGAGGTCGATCGTGACGGCAATGATCTCGAACTTCTTAGGATAAAATCTCTTCAGTCCGTGAAGCGCATATAAAAGAGTCAGGCTGTCTTTTCCGCCGCTGATACCGACGGCGATGCGGTCGCCGCCCTCGATCAGATGATATTCGTCGACGGCTTTGCGCGTCAGACAGAGTAAACGCTGAAGTTTCATGGGAAATACCTGTAAATGCTTGAAACGGTACGAGCGGACCGGGATACGTGCCGGACCGCTCTTTTCGCATATATCTATTCGTTAAACATGAGTTTTGCGAATAGTTCTAAACCGGTCTCAAAGGACGACACGCCATACCGCCTTATATTTCATGTCCTCTCACAACATGCGCGGCGCTCACGCATCACTATAAAACGCTCCGCACAAATCTGTCAAATGCGGCCTGTCCGTCGGGCGTGCGTTTAAATACGCCGGCGTCCTCGAGCACTTGTGCAAATACTTTGCCGACCTCGTCACGCAAAATGGTTTCCGCATGTGCATCGTCAATACTGCCTTCAGCCGCACCGTACGACGCGCGCAGTTCGCGCAGCCATGCGTCGTGTTTTGCGAGGCTTTCGGGAAGCCCGTCGTATTCCCGTGCGCACAGAAACGGTTTCATCGACTCAAGCTCGCCCTTCAGCCTGGCCGGAAGCACCGCCAGTCCCATGACTTCGATCAGGCCGATGTTTTCTTTCTTGATATGATGCAGTTCTTCATGCGGATGAAAAAGCCCCATGGGGTGTTCTTCCGTGGCACGGTTATTCCGCAGTACCAGATCGATCTCGTATAGATCGTTCGACCGCATCCTGGCGATCGGTGTGATCGTGTTATGTGCCGCGCCTTCAGTGTGTGAAAATATTAACGAGTCTGCATCATCATAATCTCTCCAGGTATTCAGGATCTTATCAGCAAACGCGATGAGCTTCTCCTTATCCGCTGAACGCAGCCGGATGACCGACATCGGCCATTTTACGATGCCTACGGACACCTCCGGGTACTCTTCCGAGGCAAATTCGCGCTCCACCGGCGCTTTTGCCATGGGAAACATATAATTTCCGCCCTGAAAATGGTCATGAGAAAGGATCGACCCTCCCACGATCGGCAGATCCGCGTTCGACCCGATAAAATAATGCGGAAACTGATCCAGAAACGCGGTCAGTCGGTCAAACGTCCCGCGGCTGATCTTCATCGGCCGGTGTTCCTTCGCGAAAACGATGCAGTGTTCGTTGTAATACACGTAAGGCGAATACTGGAAGCCCCACTCCTCTCCCGCCAGGTCCAGAGTGATCACGCGGTGGTTCTGCCGGGCGGGATGATCTATGCGGCCCGCGTATCCCTCATTTTCCAGGCACAGCAGGCATTTCGGATAGCCGGTCTGCGCGGCCTTCGCCGCCGCCGCTATATCCGCCGGGTCTTTTTCCGGCTTCGAAAGATTGATCGTGATGTCCAGATCCCCGTATTCCGTGGACGCCTTCCATCGCAGATCTTTTTTGATGCGGTAGCGCCGGATGTAGTCATTGTCCTGCGAAAAGCGGTAAAACCAGTCGGTTGCATGATCGGGGCCGTCTATAAAGAACTTCCGCATAAACCGATCGCTCGTCTCGTTCGGACGAGGCGTCAGAGCGCCCATAAGCTTCGTGTCGAACAGATCGCGGCAGACGACGCTGTCGCGCTCCAAAAGCCCGTTCTCCGCGGCATAGTCGTCCAGCGCAGTGAGCGTCTGTTCGAGGAAACTCCCGTCTTCGATCTGTTCGTTCGGGATGGTCTTCTCGCGGTCAATGACGTCCTGAGCGGTCACTTCCATGCCGTCCAGGCGCAGAATGCCCAGAAGTGTGTTCAGTGCCCAGACGATGTCGTATCCCGTGATCAGCTGCGTATGCAGCGCGTACGCTGTCAGATCCCGCAGAGCGTGTTCCGTTCTGTCGTTCATATTCTTTATCCTTTAAAGCTTTCTCGGTCCGGAGCCGATCCCGGCAATGTAGAAATCGGCTTCCAGCCCGGTCTTATCGCGGTATTCGCGTGCCACATGTTCTTTAAAGCGTTCCAGCGCATCGTTCCGTACGATCGAAACCGTGCAGCCGCCGAAGCCGCCGCCGGTCATGCGCGATCCCAGGCATCCGTCGACCTCCCAGGCCGCCTCCGCGAGCGCGTCGAGCTCGGGGCCGGTGACCTCATAGTCGTCGCGCAGCGAAATATGCGACGCGTTCATCAGGATGCCGAAAACCGTGAGATTTCCCTCGCGCAGCGCTCTGACCGCCTGTTTGCACCGTTCATTTTCACTGGCTGCATGACGCATGCGTTTGATCAGTTTCAGACGTTCTTCTTCCGGGAACTCCTGAAACCATTTTTCCGCCATGGCATCCACCAGGGCGCTGTCGAGGTCGCACAGACCGCGGATCACCGTGGGATAGCTTTCTCCGTACAGCAGGGTGTTGACGGCGG